>NSJJ01000008.1 GCA_002632355.1 Sulfuricella denitrificans | reverse complement strand
CCCGCTTCGCCGCTCGGATCACGTCCGGCAGGACGCTGGCAAACAGGATTTCGTCGCCCACGCCCTGTTCGCCCCAGACCAGTAATGTCTTGCCTGTGAGTGGCTCGCCCTGCCAGAAAGGATGGGGGAAGGGACGTTTTTTGCTGCCCCCGTCCACTCTTTTCAGTTCGAGCCGCGCTGGATACAAGGGCCAGCCCTGCGCCAGATCGCCGCTCGCTAACAGGCAGATGGCGAAATCCAGATGTTCCTGCGCGCCATTCGGTCTTAATTTCAGCAACTGCCGGTAATAAGGAATGGCGCTCGCCCACTCGCCTTCCATATACAGCGCACCCGCCAGGTTGCAGACCGCATCGTCGTAATTTGGGCGAATATTGAGCGCACGCTCAAAAAAAGACACGGCCTCTTTGTAATTGCCTTCAGCCTTGAAGATGCCCCCCAGGTTGTTCCAGCCTTCTGCAAGACCAGGCTGCAGGCGCAGCAGTTTCTCGTAACAGGCCCGTGCATCGTGCAGCCTGTCCGCTTCCTTGAATGTTGCGCCAAGATTATTCAGCGCGCTGGCATGCTGCGGGTTCAGCGCAAGGACCCGCTGATACTGTCCGATCGCTTCCCCGGCTTTTCCCTGCTCCTTGAGAAGGTTGGCCAGCAGAAACCGGGTCTCGATGAAATCCGGGTTCTTTTTCAACGCCTTCTCTGCCTGCTCCACGGCTTCAGCCACCCGCCCCATTGCATGCAGCAGGATGGCCAGGTTGTGCCGGAACACGACATCTCCCGGCCTGAGTTGAACCGCCTTGCCGATAAGGTCGTGCGCAAGATCCAGCCTCCCTGCACCCTGGGCAAGCAGGCCGAGCTGATGCAGGGCATCCGGGTTATCCGGTTTGGCTTCCAGCACACGACGGTACGCCATTTCCGCCTCGCGCAGACGGCCATTCCTTTGAAGCTGAACCCCCTGGCGCAGCATGCCAGCCGCGTCGAAGGCAAGCCCGTCAGCAGACGGATTGTTTTTGCCACAGCACTGTTTGTACTTCCTGCCGCTCCCGCAGGGGCACGGCGCATTGCGGCTAACAGTCATGAAGCAGTCAACTTGAGGGAAAAGCAGGCATTTTACACTGCAGAACAAGTAATATGGAATTATGCCCCCGGAAACGCAACCGACTAAAGGGCATGAGGGGGATTGCTTGTGATAAAATCCAGCAACCGACGAAAACAACGGGAACTCCGTCAACCACTGAAGGTCTTCCTGGGTTCAAGGGTTATTTCGATGTTCCGCAATACCGGCATCCAGATGGCAAACCTTATAAACCTTTTAATATCCGAAGAACCGAAACCATGCTGATCAAGAAATCTCTACATCGTTTATTCCTGATGCTCTTTATCGTTCTGCTTGGCGGCTGCGCCCATATCTCGGCCACGCCCGATACCGAATCGCTGCGCGAACGCGCACAGGCCTACTGGAATGCAAAACTGTCAGGCGATCTGGTGACGACCTGGAATTTCGAGGAAACCCGGGTGCGCGGCCAGTTGACACTGGCACAATATGCAAAGAGCGGCGGCATGATGTTTACCAAAATCGTGATTACTGATGTGCGCATCGATTCTAACGGAAAAGGAATTGTCACCATGGATACGGAATACTTCGTGCCGGGGTTAAGGGGCAAAAAACCTTTACAGCAAACCCTGACTGACCCCTGGAAGTGGATCGACAACCAGTGGTATCATGAGTTGGCACGAGCAATCCCTGGCGGCGAACCTGCGAAATAGGGAAATGATCCGGACAAATGGCGACTCCAGAGATTAACAACATTAGCGGTGTGTCATTTTTGCAACATGTGACGCTTTTTTCCTAATGCATATGTTGCTTTTTAAAACATGCTGTCGTAAAGTGGCCTCGCCTGTACCTGAAATCGTAGGTGCGAGAGAATATTTGGATCAAGCGCCACGAAGATGAATCTCCTGGACAGGGGGAGATTTAATAAAAAAGTTTCATTTAAAAAAGTTGTTTACTTAACCCGTAGTCAATGCAAACTAAGGAGTATTACTTATGAAAAAGCTTTCTATCGCTCTTGCTGTCGCAGGTGCTTTTGCCGCAACCGGCGCGAGCGCTGTTGTCTTGGGTGAATACGATCAGGGTTGCCTGGTTCCATCAGCAATCCACTCCGCAACCAGCAACACCGTTGTTGGTATTACTGCTCGTCACGCTGGTACCGTGTACTGGACATTCTTCGACGTGAACTCCAATCACGTTTCCGACGGTCAGTTCGCAGTTACCGCCAACGACATGTATTCTTACAGCATGTCCGCACTGGCTGGCGCATTGACCGCAGGCACCCAAGGCTACCTGACCTTCTCCCACAGCTCTGCTGGTGGTGGCGTTCTGAGCACTTCTGAGTCCATCGCATGTAACGCTTTCTACGTCACCACTGGCGACGCAGCTTACATTCCTGCTGTTGCGCTGACCCAGTCTGACTACACAGCTGGTGCCGCCGCTAACCTGACCACTTTGGGCGCGACTTCGATTGACAGCCTGAAAATGGGCAATGGCTTTGTAAATACCGGCTCTCCTCTGCTTACCTCTGCAATGGCTGCTACACACATCGATCTGCGCTACTGGATCGACGGCGCCACTGGTGGCCGTGATACTGCAGTTGTAATCTGGACTGCCAACAATGCAATCGGCAACTACACCGTCAACATGTACGACGATGCACAGAACCGTCAGTCCGTAACCCTGGCCCTGGCAAATCAGGAACTGAACATTTACAACCCAGAAGCTCAAGTTGGCCGCCCAGCGACCTTCGTGGACGGTTTCGTGAACTTCAGCCTGAGCGCTGCTCTGCAATCTGGCATCCTGTCCTACAGCGTGGTTTCCGACCCTGCTTTCGGCGCGACCCAGACTCTGATGAACGCATCCCGCTAAGTCAGCAGGTAGTGTCATATTGCTGGCAGGTGCCTTGGCACCCCGCCAGCAATCGGAAAAGGAACCTTCGGGTTCCTTTTTTTGTTAGAATAATCCCGTTTAAATATCCGTGACGATCCCATGACAACCCGACTGACTCGCTATTCCGCTCTTCTTGCGCTGCTGCCTCTGCTGGCAGGCTGCCTCCAGGCCACTGTACCGGCCAAACTTGCGGAACCGGAAGGTCCGGCGACACGTGAAATTCAGATTGATGCCCCATGGTCGGCGTCCGCCATCGTGACGCCTGCAGGCGAAACCCTGATCGCGGCAATCAGCCACCGCGACAATTATCTCGAAATCTGGCAACTCACGCCCGACCGCAAACTTGTCCGCCTCGCCCAGAACGAGGCGACCAACTACCATCCGGATTCGGTGCGCTGGGCGAGTCCGACTGAACTTTATGTGGCGGCAGAAGGCACCAGCAAGGTTCAGCGCTGGAGCTTCAACGACAAAAAACTAGGCCTGGCCCAGATCATTTCTGCAGATCATCCACCGATTGCCCTGACACTGGGCGACCTGGATCAGGACGGGCAACTCGACGTCATTTCCGGTCCGTATATAGGCGATACACTGACTATTTTCTGGGGTCAGGCAGATGGGCAATTCAAAACCCAATACCTTGCCGGCGACAAAGTGCCCCAATATGCGCGCATTGTCGACTGGGATGGCGACGGCAAACCCGACCTGATTTGGAGCGAATACGATGCGGGTTCGATCAGATTTGCACGCAATCTGGGACAACGCAAATTTGAGCTTTCATTGCTGCAGAAAGCCGGCCCCGGCAAGACGCGCCAACTGGCTGCAGGCGACCTGGACAACGATGGCCACCCGGACCTTGTAGTGGCGCTGGAAACCGGCAAGGCCGCCCGTATTCTGTTTAATGACGGCAAGGGCGGCGTGCGCGACACGCTGGAAATTCCTGCGCCGCTTTATGGTTATAGCGCAGTTGCTATTGGACACGAGCACGGACAGCCTCTGCTGGCATTGAGCGAAAATGGCAGGGTCGTTCTGGCGCGCCCCAAAGACGGGAAACCGCACGAGGCCTGGGAGCGACGCGGTCTTTCTACCGGCGCGCTGCCGCTCGACATGCAGTTTATTGATCTGGACCGTGACGGCCATCTCGACCTGCTTGTGGCCAATTCGGCCGATACCACGGTGCAGTTGATTTTTGGGCCGTTATGGGAAAATGCAAAGCCGATTCCATGATTAAACATTTCTTTCTGCTGCCCCTGCTTCTTGTCGGCCTGATGGCTGGGCCTCTGAGGGCAGAATCGAAGCAGGACAATCCGGCCCTTGCCACGATTGGCAGCGATCTGACCATCACCAAGTTCGACGTGATCAATTACGCTCGTCCGCTGCCAAATCTGTATCCCTATCTGACCATCCCCGGCGGGCCCAAACGCATTCTCGAAGACATGATCAGAACGCGCCTGCTGATCATGGAAGGGGAGCGCCTCGGCATGCCTCGTTCAGGTGCCGAAAACGGCGGCGATACGGCTTACGCCATTGCCGTACGCCTGCGCCTGGCACCCCGTTGTGCGCCTCCTGCAGAATCCGCAGTCCGCGCATTCTACGATGCGCATCCAGATCAGTTCTCGTCACCGCTTTTCCTGCGTCTGAACCGTTTCGGCCTTCGCTATACGCCGGATAATCGCAATGCGGTTAATGCACGCCTGCAAGCCATGGCCGCGCGACTTTCCGGGGGTGAAGTCACGTTTGCGGCGATTGCCGCAGACAGCGACGACGAGTTCGACAGATTTCGCGGTGGCGACCTGGGGTTCGTGGCTCAGGAAGACGCATCGAACCCAATCATGGCTGAACTTGCAAAGGCGAAAACAGGTCAGGTTATCGGCCCGCTGGAACAGGGCGAGATGCTTTACCTGTATCAGGTTTCCGGGCGTCGCGAACCCGTGCCCGAATCTTATGAAAGCGTAAGGGTGCAGGCGGCAGAGAAACAGCAGTCTGATTGTTACAGGCAGCGGGTGGAAGCCATGTTTGACACCCTGAAAGCACGCTGGCCGGTCAAGATTCTGCTTGATAACCTCGACACGCCATTTGAAGCCAAATGATATTTTAAATGGGGAATTGCCGGTTCTGGATATGACAACCCACCTTCACGGCATCCCGGATTTCTTTTCTTCTTATCCGGGCATCGACCAGATCGGGGAAGAATGCCGCATTTCCCAAACCGTGACGATCATGAGGCACCCCTGCCCTGAGCCTCGCATCGGGATCAGACTGGGTAACCGAGTCAGTCTTTACGAGCAGGTGCGCCTTGTCATTGGCGACCCCGCCCAGCACCCGGATACAGGCATTTCATTCGGTAACGATGTGATCGTGAACGTGGGCAGCTACCTATCCGGCGAAGGCGGCCTGGATATCGGCGACGAGGTTCTGATTGGCTCTCATGTCCATATCCTTTCTGCCGGACATGTCATCGACGGTGCTGACGCAAGTATCTGGCGCAACCCGATCAATTATGGAAAGATCACAATTGGCAGCGGCGCCTGGATTGCGGCTGGCGCCACTATCCTGCAGGGCCTCACCATCGGCGAGGGCGCGGTTGTAGGCGCGGGCGCGATAGTGACCCGTTCGGTTCCTCCCTATGCGATCGTAGCGGGCAACCCTGCCCGCCTGATTCGTTACCGCAAGGGTTTTGAACCCGGCGACGAGAAAAGCAATCCGCTTTCCCTTTTTTTCGCTTCTTTCATCCGCAGGCTCAGGTAAGATAAACCTTACTTCAGTCATCAGGAGAGTTTCATGAAACGCATGGCCCTGTTCTTAGCTCTTGCAGCCAGCCTGATATTTCATTCCGGCGCATTATGGTCTGCTACCTATTCCATGAAAATCACGGTCAGCATGCCCAAGGGCAGTGCCGGGGAAAAACCCGCCTCCACTCAGCCCGCCAATACCAAATTCTCTCCATGCGACAATATCGGCGTGATCGATGCAGTCACGTTTACCCTGGCCTACAATGCCGGCGCCACGATCGCTGACCTGAAGGACGTGTATATCATTCTTTACACGCCCAACGGCACCAACACGACCCTGCCAACCTACCAGGTTGCCACGCGCTACTCCAGCTCCACCACGGGTGTCAGTTTTGTGCGTCGCTGGAATCTTGCCGACTTTGACCCGGCAACGGATATCTACCTGCCATGGGAAAAGAATGTGGGGGGCGCCATTACCGAAACACTGATTGCCTCTTCACTGGCGCTTGAAGGGGTGCCCATCGGCACCTGGCAGATGGTGGGAATTGTGGCGGACAGGTCCAAGATTGATCTGGATGACCCTTCCACATGGGAAGCCTGGGACGTGGGCACGATCGTCCTCAGAAAGCCGTGGATAGGCAACAAGAACTCTTCCTGCCTTTAAAGCTGCGGCCCGGAGTCCACCCCCTCCGGGTATCAAAAGGCACTATCCGGCGACAACCCGTATGGAAGATCTGGCAGCAGCATACTCTGCCTGGCTCCAGGCTGTCTGATTGCCCCCGGTCGAATAGGCAATCTGAGTGTTGTTCAAATCAGGCATGAATAGCGCCAAAGCCTGCTTTTCAGCTTCAGACAAGCCAATGGCGGGGTTGAACAATGTGTAGGCCGAACGCCCGGCAAGCCCCACGACAGAACCATCACTCATACGGATCTGGCCCATGTTTTCTGCCGCCCGGATAGGCGAGGCATACTGTAACTGGTAGTTGCCGTTTGCATCCTGGCCGATTCTGAAGCCGGGATCAAACGCCTGCATTTTTTGCAGGGCGCCACGGGCCGTTGTGGACATATCCGCCACATCAGTCGGCGAGTTGATCTGAATCACGCCGCCGGCACCGAATGTAATCCCGCCCTGTTCCGCAAGGGCCTGGATTGCCTTTGTACTCGTTCCGGCGGCAGTGGCTATCTGGCTTAGTGTGATCCCTGCCTGCTGCAACTGCTGCGCAACTGCGGCCATCGGCTGCCCGGAGGACATCAACGCTCTGATATCGGCATCGTTCATTGTTTGCGAAGTGGCCGAAGCTGCCGGATTCGTTGCCGTTGCCGATTGAAGCAGGTCAGCAAAAGAAACCATGGATTTTGAACTTGCCGTACTTCCGCTTGACTGGGCCGATGCCGTGGCGACTGAGGCGCTCCCCGCCAAAACTCCATTGATCAATGCCATTGTTCTCTCCTTTTGTTTCAAGCCTTCATGAAGGCGTCCGATATCTCAAGCACATTACATGCCAGTATCAGAAAACATAAAATCAACCGATTTCGCCTGACAGGCCAAGGGATATGATCTGATCAAGGCAAATATTGCCGGTCTCGGCAAGGATTATCATTACAGGCAAACTTTGCGTATCAGATTTTCGGTCTTAAAAACCTGATATGCTGGTACATATTCTTATCCACGCATCGATGTCATGAAGTTCTTTCATTTCCTGTTGCTGCTATTGTCGCTATGCTTTCCGCACAACGCCCATCTCCTGGCAGCCCCATTAAGTGACTTGAAAAAAACGGCCACGCCGGGCGAGAGCATTTCCGCTATCGAACTGCAGTTCAAACCGGGGCAGCAGCTGATGCAAGACCGCCTGTCGGCGGCTGCCTGGATCGATCTGAAGCCGACGCAGATTACCCGTACCAATTCTCGTGTGTTACAACTCCCCCATGCTGTCGATGTAACCGAGGCTCAGCGGATTCTCGATCGTTTGCGCCTTCTGCCGGAGGTGCTGTGGGCCGAACTGGTCCCGGCAAGTTCAGTTGCAGGCAGCATGCGAGGCAGGTCCCTTGACGCCCAGCAGTTGCCAAGCAAAAACCAGCTTTTGCTCAAACTCAGGAACGCCGACGCTCTGCCGCAAGCCATTCTGCCCGAGCTGAGTCGGGCAGCCGGATCCGAACTTGTCTACCTGCGTGCATCTTCAGGTGATACCCATTTAATCGGGGTACGGCGCGGAGTCACTGTCAGCGAACTGACCGCTTTGGCAAGACGACTGGAGCAACACCCTGCTGTACTTTTTGCCGACCCTGTCGTTTCCGCCAGAACAAAAATCACCCCCAGCGATACCCTGTTCTCTTCACAATGGAATTTATTCGAATTTCCTGGCGGTGCGTTTTTTCCTGCCGCCTGGGACATCAGCACCGGCGCTTCGAACATTGTAGTCGCGGTAATTGATAGCGGAATTCTTCCTCATCCCGACCTGGCGGGGAAACTTCTTGCCGGATACGACATGGTCTCGGATATTACATATTCAAACGACGGGGACGGCAGAGATAGCGACCCCGTAGATCCCGGTGACTGGGTTGCCACAAATGAATGCGGTCCCGGCGAACCGGCTTCACCCAGCCTTTGGCATGGCACTCATGTAGCGGGCATTGTGGGTGCTGCAACAAATAATGGAATGGGAATTGCCGGCGCTGGATGGAACACCAGGATTTTGCCGGTTCGATCCGGAGGAAAGTGCGGAAGCCTTTCCAGCGATGTCATCGACAGCATTCGCTGGGCAGCCGGATTGCCTGTACCCGGCACTCCGGCGAACGCAAACCCGGCAAAAGTCCTTAATCTCAGTCTTGGCGGCATAGGCACCTGTTTCAGCAGTATTCAGTCCGCCATCAATGACGCACTTGCCAGCGGCGCAGTGATAGTTGCTTCATCAGGCAATGAAAATTTGAATGTTGCTTCATCCTGGCCGGCCAATTGCAATGGCGTTATTGCCGTCGCTGCAAATGGGCGCTCTGGCGACGCCACCGGCTATACCAATTTTGGCTCACTGATCAAGATTTCCGCACCTGGCGGGGAAGGTCCTGAAGGCGGGGGAAACGCCATTTTTTCCACCTATAATGCTGGCGCCACGGTGGCCGCGGCATACACCTATCAGTCGCTGAGCGGCACCAGCATGGCGGCACCGCTCGTGTCGGCCGTTGCCGCATTGATGCTGGCCGCAAAGCCGGATCTGAACCCTTCTCAGGTTTTGTCGCTGATCCAGTCAACATCCAGCCCTTTTGCCATGGGTTCCTGGTGCGCCAATCACACGGGAAACTGCGGCAGCGGCATCATCAACGCCGGTGCCGCAGTGATGGCTGCAAGCGGGCAGATATCACCTCAGACCGGCTGGTGGTGGAATCCGGCCCAGAGCGGACGGGGATTCATGATCGAGAAACGGGGCGGCAACCTCTTCATGGCCAGTTATTTATTTGCAACTGACGGCAGGGCGAGCTGGTATGCATCTGGTGGAACTGTCAGCACTTCATCCTATCAAGGCTACCTGACAGGTTACGCTGGTGGACAAACCCTTACCGGCCCCTATTCTCCTCCATTCAGCACAGGTTCGGCCGGTTCCATTGCGCTGCAGTTCAGCAGCCCTACCCGAGGAACGCTGTCCTGGCCGGGAGGCACGATCCCGATCGAGCGCTTCAATATCGTATCGAATGGTGTCAATGCGCCCCCGGCAGCTTTCCAGCCTGAATCCGGCTGGTGGTGGAATGCAGCGGAGAGTGGGCGCGGCTTCTCCCTTGAAATTCAGAGCGGATCACTGTTCATGGCGGGTTACATGTATGACGCCCAGGGCAATCCAATCTGGTATTCAAGTGCAGGGGCCATGAGTTCGGCTGGCAGATACATCGGGAACTGGGTGCAATGGGCCAACGGACAGACCCTGTATGGCAGCTACAAGGCGCCTGCCATCGTGAATTCGAACCTTGGCACGATCAGTCTGGTGTTCACATCAACCACCAGCGCCATCCTGACGCTTCCGGATGGACGCGATATCCAGCTAAGTCGCTTTCAGTTCTGAGGTTTCAACTGTGTTGCCGTTACTGCAATGCCGAAGAGGCTTCTTGCGTTGAATTCTGCTTCGCGCTTGCCATCCCGGGCATACCTGAAATCCGTCTTCTGATCTCGTCGGTGATTTCCCTGGACTGCTGACTGTTATTCGCTACGCGCGGCGTGATGAGAATCACCAGCTCCGTCCGGTTGTTCTTTTTGCTCTGAGTACCGAACAGGCCGCCCAGGACAGGAATTTCCGACAATAGTGGCACCCCTTCGGTACCGTTGTTTTTTTCTTCCTTGATCAGCCCACCCAGCACCATGGTTTCTCCGGACTGTATGGTGACCGTGCTTTGTGCCGTGCGCTTGCTGATCGTGGGCGAATCAATGCCGGAAGTGGTGGTTTTCGAGGCGTTGCTGACTTCCTGGCTCACTTCCATGGTCACCTGCCCGCCGGCGTTGATATGCGGCTTCACGGCAAGCATCACGCCGGTATCGATATACTGCACCGAACTGATAACGCCGGTGGTCGTTGCCGTGGTTGCCAGTGACTGCGTCTGGCTGACGGTGGGAACCCGGTCGCCGACCTGAATTTTGGCAACCTGGTTATCCGAGACCATCACATGCGGGGAAGAAATGATATTTAGCTTCGAGTTGGTTGCCATGGCATTCAGCACCGCCTTGATGGCTCCCGCACTATCCTTCCAGGTATAGGAAAATCCCGGTATCAACTGTGCTATCCCGGCAATTCCGGTATCGAGCTGTCCGCCCTGATGGGCACGATTGCTGAAATACCATTCCAGGCCATACTTGTACTCATCCGTCAGCGTGACTTCGGCGATCGTCATTTCGATCAGAACCTGGCGCGGAACCACATCCAGCTTTTTGACGGCAGCCTGAATTTTTTCATACTCATTCGCGGGTGCATATATCAACAGGGCGTTGTTGTCCTTGTCGGCGATGACCCGTACACCAGAAGAAGCGGACTGAGCGACAGTCGACCCGGAGCTTTCGTTCGAGGCCGCAGCCGGTTTGGCTGCCGAAGCAAAAATCGGGGTTTGGCTCAAATCATTGGGTTTCTTGTCCAGCGGCGCGCTCATGGTCGAAGATGCCATGCCAGTAGAAGTAATTTCAACAGGCGTCAGCCCCGGGGCCAGTTGAGGTGCGGCAGGCTGCTGTGTTTTACGCCAGCCGAATATGTCGCTGAGCAGGCCGGCGATACTTTCTGCCTTGCCATTCTGCACTTGATAGACATACAGATTGCTTCCATCCGATGATCCGCCCTGGTCCAGTCGCTCAACCCAGACTTTGGCCTGCTCGAGGTATTTTGGCTGCTGCGTCACGATCAGAAGCGAGTTCATCCGCTCTACCGGAACGATTCGCAGCAGCCCCGCTACCGGGCTGGCGCTTTTTTCGCCAAACAGCTTATCCAGTTCTGCACTGACAACCTTTACATCTGCATGTTTGAGTGGAAAAAACCCGATGGACATGCCGGACATCCAGTCAACGTCAAACATATCGATAGTTTCCAGGGCATGGCGCAGTTCGGGCTCGGCACCTGACAGAATCAGCAGATTACGCGTCTCGTCCACTCTCACCACGCCGCCGCCCCCTTCAGGTGCAAGCGGCTCGAGAATCTTGGCCATTTCGCGTGCGCTGACATATTGCAGGGGCACAACCTGGATACCATGTCCGTCAGCCAGCGGCCTTCCTCCCCCACCCAGGCGCGGGCTGGAGGAGCCCTTTATTGCAACGCCCGAGGGCACAACTTTGAGAATGCCGTTAGACTCGCGCACCATCGCGGCCCCGTTCATGCGCAGCAGCATTTCCATGGTCGGCAGCAATGCGCTGCGGGTCATCGGCTTGCTTGATCGCACAGTAATGGAACCCTGCACTCTGGGATCAATGATATAGCTTTCTTTCAGCACATCGCCAAGAACCACCTTGACCACTTCTCGAATCTCGGCGCCCTCGAAATTGAGCGTTACTTCCTGATCGGGTCCGGCCACAGCCGAAGATGGAATAGCGGCAGGGGCCGGCTTGACGAAAACACCACTGCCGTTCTGAATCTTGTAACGCGGGGATTTCTCATCAGTGCCAGGCTCCGCGCCCTGCTTTTCGTTTGCAACGGGCGCTTGTCCGGCCTGGGTCTTTTTCTCAGGCACTGAAACAACACCTTCATCCACGCTGCCCCTGCCCTCCGCTGCAATGGATGAAGCGACACTGTTCTCCGCTGGCTTTTCTGCCTGCTGGGTTGTCGCACAACCAGACACAAGGGCTGCAAAAATCAGGCCAATGGCAACCGCAATTTCGTTCTGCTTCATCTTGTATTCCTTAGTTAAGGCGTAATTACGCCATCCCTTCATTTTTTCCTGATCGGTTCCAGCAAACTCGGAGGGATTGTAAGAAGAGGCATTCCTCTTTCTTTTCGAAGGCGATTGTTTTCCTGGTAATTTTCCAGCTGTTTCTGACGTTCACGATTCTGTTCGGCAATACGCTGATCATCCGTATCAAGCGGTCTTGCCGGCTCGCTTATGGTCACCGACACTGCGCCGGACGGCTTTGCCGGAATGGATGGAACCGGTCTTCCCGGCTCTCCGGTTGGCGGTGGTACAGGCGTTTTTTGCACCAAAAGTACCAGTTCTTCCACTTCATCGCCCTGCTTCAGTACTATCTCTGCCGGGTCCACGCGCTCAGCCAGCATCCCTCTGATTTCATTTCCCTGTTCCACCCGCTCTGATTTGCCGGTCGTCACATCACGCAACAAGGCAAGTCTTTGCCCCGGGACGATAATGACTCCGGTCAGGACAAATTGCCCCTTTTTCATTTGCTGATGACCGCCCTTGCCTGCGGGGCTTCCATGTCGACTGGGGATAAAGATGGGGCGCGATAGCGTTTCCAGATATGCCGTCTCTCTCGGCGGCAGGCCAAACTCCGGAAGCAGTGAGACAAGTGCCGGTTTGGCGTTCGATGTATGGCTCTTGCTGATTTCCCGGGTAAAGCGTTCGCCCCATTGCCATTCGTAAGCCATCGCACCAACAAGCGCCAGGCTCAGCACCACGGCTACAGCAGTAATTGTTTTTTCGCTGCCATGCGTCGGGGTCATTGTTCGCCTTTTATCATGGCAAAACCGACCAGATCAAACTGCGCATAAAGGTCCGTATCAGCTGCGTTGCGAGAGGTATAACTCAGTGGTGAGCGAATGCTGGCATTGTCAAAGAAAAGGTAGGGCTGCGTATTCTCAAGTTCATAAATGACTTCATGCAGAGACTGGAAATTTCCGGTCAGTTGCACGTTCACCGTGACCTGACGATAAGCATTTTCATCCTTGTGCGGCAACACCTGCATGCTGGTCAACTTTGCCCCATGCTGCTCGATTACAACTTTTGCAATATCCTGTATTTCAGCCGCAGCCAGCGAAGGTCCACTGTTTTTCAGATAAAATCTGGGCACTTGTTTTGCCTGTGTAATCCTGAGCTGGGATTCAATCTCGGGTCGCATGGACACAACGCGACCATAACGAGCCAAGTGATCCACCAGGCTTTCCAGCGCCTGATCATAATGCCGATGCAAGAGCATGACGGGTGCAGCCACCATCAGGACAATCAGGCTCGCGATGGACAGTAGCAAAGCAATCGCAAGCATGCGGCTTTGTTTGGGTGTAAGGTCACGCATCAGCCATTTTCCTGACTGGAATGAGATGCCGGAGGTTCAACGTTCTGCCGGGTTTTGCCCTCGTCCTGCGGTTGTTGCGCTTTCCCTGCGCCAGGAGATGCAGGCGGACCTGATTCGCTTCCTGGTGCCGCGGCTTTCTGAGAGCCAGCGGAAATCACGTTCATTTCGGACGGCTTGATTTCTGCCCCGAGATGAAAATGTTCGCTGCTGGGATTTTGCCCCTTGGTCAGGGGAGAACGGAAATTGGTGTCATGCAGGATTTTCGATTGTTCCATGAGACCGATCAATTTTGAAGAAGACCCGGTTTCACCCATGAACTGCAATTCCTTGCCTTTCAAGTCTAATTGCTGCACCCAGGTATCGTCCGGCAGTATGCGCGTCAATTCGTCAAAGACGACCACAAGCACCGGAGAAGCCTGTTTCTTCTCCAATAAAAAGTTGTACTGGCCCGCGAGTGCATCCAGTTTCCGATGCAAGTCGTCAGTAGCCTCGGCGGCAAGCTTTGCCCGCTCGACAATAGGAGTCAAGTGCAGAACAGCTTCCCTTTTTATAATGATGGGTAGAAGCATTGCCCCCACGGCCAGCATAAGAACCAGAGCCAGCAAAGCACGGTTATATCTTCCCAGCAAAGGGGCAGGTTGAGGCCTGCGAGCACGCGGGAGAAGGTTGAAGTATTCATTCAGTACATCCTGCTCCGCAATCATCACTGCGACGGGCGTTATCCCCCATCCGCCCAGCTGGGCTACAGGACGCTCCACCACCTCGCGCGGGACAACGGCAATTTCCAGGTCCAGGCGGTTTTTTTGCATATCCCGATGCACTATACGATAGTCAAAAAACACTTCGTCAGCCTTGAACGGTGTGTGCCGGTCCATCTCGAATGCCAATATATTCTCCAGGCCTTCTTCAGCGGCCAGGGGCAAGCGCATTTTCTTTAGCAGCACAGAACTGGTCGGGAGAATAACGACCGTCTTGCCCGACTTGCCACGCGCCTTGTCCAGAAGAGTCCTTAATTCAGACTTCTGCTCGGCAGCTCCGGACGGGACAGGACTTACCTCACCAACACTGACCAGGCGGCCTTTTTCTATCCTGCTGACGATCACGCCAGGCATAGCCAGCCGAACCCCGGCCGTATCGGTAAGGTCGAGACTGGACGAACGCCACTGCGCCGGCAATAGCATTCTTAGTTCTGTCAGCCACCAGCGCAGGAATCCGGCCACCATCGGATTTTTGGCCAGGTGAATTAGCGGCTGGCGGTAAGCGTCGAATTTGATTTGCATCTAACCTCAGTTATTCTGGAGCATGTCCTGGCCGCTCAAACCACCTTCAGCCCACTTGAGAAACAGGTAAGGCTGTTTTCTCCCGGGTGCCGATTTGACTACGGCTTCTCTGATAAAAAGCGTCCCATCTCCAAGACGCGCCTCGGAACGCACGCCTACTGTCTGCGAATTTGATTGTATAAGGTAATTCGCAGCCACCGGAAAGGGCGGCGGCGGCTGATTACGTTCCAGACTCTGTTGCCGCTGACTCAAATATGAATCCAGTTGTGCCGCATCCAGATCAGGAATAGCCTGCAACACCTCGCGCGGCGCAAATGCTGGATTGATACCAGGCTGTTTTGAATAGACAGTCACTATTCCTGCAATTTTTTTGTACAACTCGGGGCTCACCCCCATCACGTGCCGAATCTCCTCCGGCGTTTCAAATGGTCCATTTGAAGGCAGAAATTTCTTGCCTGCTGCGCGATAATCATCTGCTTCCGCGCCCCTGGGCCGCTTCAGGGAATCCCCATCGCGCCAGTCCAGAATTGCATCCTGCACGGATGACGCCTGCGCATCAGGAAGCCCTGCCGAACTGAGCACTGCTTTCAGCAAAGTATCCGGCGCTGAATTGAGATCGATTTTACCAGACTCATCCGCCAGGGTAACGGATATCTTGGCACCTCCCAGCTCGAAAGAATGACGTAATCCGTCCGATTTCCAACGCCGCAAATCCGTTTCCGGTTTAGCCAGTTCGTACAACGCCCGTTCCACCCCTGCATCGGCCAGAGCCTGCGCCTGGGAAGATGACAACAGGTTGCGCGCCACCATCAAATCGCTGCGCATGCTGTAGGCGAAGCTTGATGCGATGACTGAAAGCAGGGTCACCATCCACAGGACAATAATCAGCGCCAAACCCTGCTGACGGCCAATTGGTTTATTACCTTTCATCCCCTGTCACCTTTAGAGCCACAACCAGTTCCGGCCACTCCTGGCCAGAGGACAGCTTGACCCGCAAACGTACCAGCATCGGCAAGCGCCCTGGATCCCGCCAGTGCGTCAGCCACCTTGGTTCACTTTGCTCCGTTTCTGCGCCAAAATAGCCAAATACCAGCTCCTCCACCCCCTCTGCAATAACACCGGAAGCCAGAACGGTTTGATCCACGCCCCGCATCCCGGTGAAATCCTGTGTTTCATAAGTCATCGGCATGGATTTCAGAACAAGACGCTGAATCCGATCTTTCCGCTCGATCTCAAGATTGAGCAGGTAAAGTCCGTTGCGTCCGCCCCCACCGGCGGGCAAAAAACCCACATACCGAATTGCATCCGGGTCACCGCGGAAAGCCAGTGCCTGGCTGCCAGCAGGCTTCCACATGTATGGGTAAACCTCATTCAACTGACGCCGCACAAATCCCTCGAAAACGCGAACCCGTGCCATATCCTCAGATGCGAGCGCTCCCGCGTCCCAACTTCTGATTCCCAGCCTCAAGCCCCCGAACATGAGCGCCAGAATCAATCCCAGCAGGGCCAGGCCGATCAGCAACTCGAGCAAGGTGAAGCCTGATTCCTCGCGACAGGATTTCACGGTCTGGGCACCAGCCGCAAAGACGTTAACTCAAGATGGCGCGCCTGCCTCCCGTCATCCCAATTCACGACCACCATAACCCGATAAAGCCCCACCTTGAGCTGGGTTTCGTCCGTCGTGACAGCTTCGCGATAAGGCTGTACCAGAATCTGCCAGTGATAACGCCTGTCGAGTTCACCCGACATCCCTCCCTCATGCAAGGGTTGTTCCACGCCCAGTGCGGCAAGTCTGGATTCGGCAAGAAAAAGCGCCCGGCTATAATCATCCGAGCGCCGAACATTACGCAGGCCACCCGAAAATATCTGCATGATCACGCCTAGTGTCAGAGATAAAATCACGAACGCGACCAGTATCTCGATCAGTGAGAAACCCCTGCTGGCTCCTGGCAGCTTCATTCGCTGATCGCCACCCGTCCAGTCATCCAGTCCACGTCAATCCGATACTCTACATCTCTCGCTGCCAGGGTAATGCGCCCGCCAGTGGAACTGCCATCAGGGAAAAAACGGATGTTGCCCCCCTGTCCACTGAACAATTCACTCTGAGCTGTGTGGAGGTTGACTGCCACCTTGCTCGACAGGCTGTAAACCCGGCCCTCACCAGAAATATTGAACTGGCGCTTCTCGACATCCATCGCAAGGGCCACTTCTCTCTTCCTGAGAATCGCCTCGCTTCGTGCCTTGCGCAATCCTGCTGCCAGTTGCCGGGTTGCGGCCTTTAATTCAGTTCCGGTTGCACCCGACGAAAAAAGCGGGGGCACCAGTGAATAAGCCAACCCGATTATCACCATCACCACCAGTAACTCAATCAGGGTAAAACCCCTGTTACGAGGTAGCATCACCAGCTGGAGACATCCTTGTTTTCACTTTCGCCACCTTCCCTGTTATCCGCACCAAGTGATGACAGGTCATAGGCGCCATGCTGGCCGGGGGAAACATAACGGTACTCGTTGCCCCATGGGTCCTTGGGCACCACCTTTTTCTTGAGGTAAGGGCCGTTCCACCCAGCCAGCCCTGACGGTGGCTGCACCAACGCCTGCAGCCCTTCCTGACTGGAAGGATAGCGGCCGGTTTCAAGCTTGAAGAGATCCAGTGAAGCGCCGAACTCCTCAATCTGCAACTTGGCAGAATCCGACTTTGCCCCACCAAGGTAGTTGATCACCTTGGGGCCCGCCAGACTGGCCAACAATCCTAGAATAACCAGAACGACCAACAGTTCTATCAGGGTGAAGCCCCTATGCCACCGGGCTGTTTTTTTCATTTCCATGCATTTCTCCAGAACCTAATGAAACCCGGCTTACATTGCCAGGTCGTTTACACTCAATATGGCCACCAGTACCGACATAATAATGCCGCCAATCACCAGGCCCAGACCCAGGATCAGCAGCGGCTCCATGAGCGCGAGCAAGCGTTTGACAGCATTCTGCACCTCACGATCATAAACATCGGCGATGCGGATAAGCATTTCCTGCAATTTGCCGGTTTCTTCTCCTACCATCACCATATGCACGGCCAGTTTGGGAAACAGGCCTGTTTCCATGAGCGGCTTGCCCAGTCCCCGCCCTTCCTTGAGCTGAGTCGCTACAGAAGACAGGCCCTCCGACATCACGGTATTGCTCAAAGTTTCCTTGACGATCGAAAGCGCAGTCAGCAGGGTCACGCCATTACTGATGAGTGTACCGAGGGTGCGCGCAAAACGCGCAACCTCCAGTTTTGCCACCAGATCCCCCACCAGAGGTAGCGCAAGCATGCGCTTATCCCATTTGTAACGGGTTTCAGCCTGCCTCAGTTGTCGTGAAAACCAGGAATAGAGCCCGATTGCGCCCAGAATCATGGCCCACCAATAGTGCTGTACCATATCGCCGGCAGCAATGACAATCTGTGTAGGCAACGGCAATGCCTTGCCGGATTCCTCAAACATCTGGGTAAACTGCGGCACTACCCATACCAGCAGAACCGCAACCGAAAGCACCGCCACACCGACCAGAATCGCTGGATAAATCAGGGCAGACTTGACGGTTTCCCTGAGTTCTTTCGAACGCTCCATGAATTCGCTGAGTCGCTGCAACACCACATCCAGAGACCCCCCCGCTTCACCAGCACGAATCATGTTCAGGTAAAAACGCGAAAACACGCCAGTCTGGGCTTCCAATGCCGCCGAAAGTGCCGCGCCGCCACGTACGTCCTCCTGAACCTGAGTCAACATCTGCAATACCTGCGGGTTGGCAGACATGCCAATCAGGATGCCCAGCGAACGGTCAAGTGGCAAACCTGCGCGCAATAGCGTGGCAATTTCCTGGGTAATGACTGCGATATCGGCCTGAGATATCCTGTTTTTCCTGAACAGCCCGGAAACCTCGGCATCAGGGCGGGATCGGGCGGTGACTTCCTCGACACGTACCGGAATCAACCCCATTTCCTGCAGCCGCTCCACCACAAGGGACTGGCCGAGGCCTTCCATCTCCCCTTCGTGGGTTTCTCCGGTCGGCGTAATTGCCTTGTAACGGTACAGGGGCAAGTTATTCTTCCCGCGTGACGCGCAGGATTTCCTCAATGGTTGTCACGCCCGCCACCGCCTTGCGCAGCCCATTCTCGTACATGGTCTGCATCCCCTCCGAAATTGCCTGCTGACGAATCTCGCCTGCCGTGACATGACGCATCACCAGGCTGCGGATATTGTCCGACATGACCAGAAACTCCACGATGCTGAGACGCCCCATGTATCCGGTACCGCCACAATGCTCGCAGCCGACGGGGTGGTACAGCATCACCGGGCCGGACAGGGCATAGCGCTTGAGCTGCATTTCTTCAACCACCTCAGGCAGTGCGGGATAGGCACGGCGGCAATGACTGCACAGCGTACGCACCAGACGTTGCGCCAGAATGCCATTGACGGTGGAAGTCAGCAGGTAGTCGTCCATGCCCATATCCAGCAGGCGGTTGATCGTGCTTGCCGCATCGTTGGTGTGCAGGGTGGACAGCACCATGTGGCCCGTCAGCGCAGATTGAACTGCGATCTGGGCAGTCTCCAGATCGCGGATTTCCCCGATCATGATGACATCCGGATCCTGACGCACAATGGAGCGCAAGGCGTTGGCAAAAGTCAGCCCGATCTGGGGTTTGACCTGAATCTGGTTGATGCCCTCCATCTGGTATTCCACCGGATCTTCCACGGTCAAAATCTTGAGGTCGGGATTATTGAGCTTGTCCAGCGCGGTATACAGCGTGGTGGTCTTACCCGATCCGGTGGGGCCGGTCACCAGCAGGATGCCGTGCGGCTGCATCAGCACGTCCATGAAAATTTTCAGCACATCCGGGTCGAAGCCGAGCGTAGCGAAATCCAGTGCCGTACTACTCTTGTCGAGAATCCGCATGACCACGCTCTCGCCATGCATGGTGGGAACGGTGGAGACACGCAGATCGATTTCCTTGCCCTGGATACGCAGCTTGATGCGACCGTCCTGAGGCAGGCGGCGCTCGGCAATGTCCAGGCTGGCCATGATCTTGATGCGCGAAATGACCGCTGCGGAAAAACGGCGAGGCGGGGACTCTACCTCATGAATCACGCCGTCCACGCGGTAGCGCACGATCAGTCGATTCTCGAATGGCTCGATGTGAATATCGGAAGCGCGCGCTTCAAGCGCGTGGCTGATAATCAGGCTGACCAGCCGGATAATGGGCGCTTCGGAGGCGAGATCCTTGAGCTGCTGCAAATCTTCGCCGCCACCCTCCTCCTCGCGCGTCTCCACTTCACCCACGATCTGGTCCATGGAGGATTTGCCGCTACCGTAAAGGCGCTCGAAGGCGACATCGAGTTCTGAAGGCACGGCCAGACGGGGAACGATTTTGCGGTGCGTCACCAGGCGAAAGGCGTTAATGACATATTCGTCGAGCGGGTCTGCCATGGCAAGCACCAGTTGCTCGGCATCTTCATGCACAGGCAGTGATTTTGATTCCTTGAGAAATCTCACCGCAACACTTTCTTCCAGCACAGGGAGCTCGGGGTATTCGGTAGCGGCCACCAGCGAAAAACCCAACTGGAACGAGAGCGAATCCATCACGTCACGCTCAGCCACGATGCCAGCCTTGACCAGAATGGCGCCTATGCGTTCGCCATCGTCCGATTGCTGAAGACGCAACGCACGCTCCAGACCCGCAGCATCAAGTTTGCCGCGTTCGATCAGGATTTCTCCCAGGCGCTTTGTCAATGGCTTAATACCCGTTTAAGTCAATAAAGCCACGAATTGTAGCACAACCAAATTTACTCACACCGAGGCCCGGTTACATTTCCGTCATGCACAATCCCAGCCCGTTTTGCCAGGCCGGGATAGCTACTCCAAAAGCATTCAGCAGCTTGTCGTTCGACATGACTGAATATAGCGGACGCGGGGCAGGGAGGGGGTAATCACTGGTCGGGATCGGGATCAGCCGCGGGCTGGCGGCGCCTGTCAGCCGGGTTCTGTTTTCCAGTATCTCTGCAGTAAAGCCATGCCATGAAGTCTGGCCAGCGGCTGTCAAATGATAAATGCCGCTTTGCGTGGTAATGAGTGACGGGGCACTGGAGACAGGCGAATAGCACTGCGCCAGAATCTGTCCCGTCATTTCCGCGATCATGCGACAGGAAGTTGGTGCGCCGATCTGGTCAGCCACAATCTTCAATTCATCCCGCTCCCCCGCCAGGCGCAGGATGGTGAGCAGGAAATTTTTTCCCCTGCGGCCGTAAACCCAGCTGGTGCGCAGGATGAGGTGAGGGATGCCGGCCGCCTGGACCGCCTGTTCGCCCGCCAGCTTGGTGCGCCCATAGACGTTGATCGGGCAGGGCGTGTCATCTTCGGTATAGGGTGTGGCTTTGCTGCCATCGAAAACGTAATCGGTGGAAAAGTGGATCATTGCCGCGCCGAGTTTTTTCGCTTCTTCCGCCATGACGCCGGGGGCGATGCCGTTCACCGCCATGGCAATTTCCGGCTCGCTCTCTGCCTTGTCCACGGCGGTATGGGCCGCCGGGTTGACGATCAAATCGGGCTTGAGCTCGCGGATCAGCGCCCGGATGGCATCTGGGCTGGTCAGGTCCAGCATCTTCCGGTCGGCCGCAACGACTTCACCCAGTGGTGCCAGGGTGCGCTGCAGTTCCCAGCCGACCTGGCCATTGATGCCGGTAAGTAGAATTTTCATGGTATGGCCTTACAGAACGGAGCGGTACCGCTTTTGAAGATTCAGCACCCTGGGAACATAAGCCAGCGTTTCGCGATACGGAGGAATACTGTAGCCATGACGGATGACCGCGTTTTCTCCGGCATTGTAAGCAGCCACGGCCAGTTCGATATTGTTGTTGAACATTTGCAGCAGATCGCTGAGATATCTCGTGCCACCATTGATATTCTGCGCTGGATCGTAACTGTTCTCGACACCATAGCGCTGCGCGGTTTCCGGCATGAGCTGCATCAGGCCGATTGCGCCCTTGCGCGAAACAGCGGCAGGATTATAGCCAGACTCTGCCGTGATCACCGCATGCAGCAAAGCCGGATCGACCTGATGCGTGCGGGCGGCGTCTTCCACGAGAGACGAGAAACGCGCCTTGCCTGCACGACTGACCTGAGCCGGAGCGCGGGAAGCAGATGCGGCAACCGTTTGCCTGCTTTCTCCACTTTGCGTGGCGATGATCAGCCGGTATTGCCTGTTATCCGGGACATTGCTGAAATGGACGATCCCTTTGGCGTCGGTATAGTGGTAGATGTCCGCCTTTGCCGAAAAGGGGAGCATGCACATCGCCATTGCCGACACCAGCAACCTGATACTCATTCGAAAACCTCGGCATCTGCCAGCAAGCGGCCTTCCTGGTCCTTGGCGGAAAGCTGCGGCGCTTCCTGCATCGGCCAGTCGATGGCAAGCGCGGGGTCGTTCCAGATAATGCTGCGCTCGTGCTCCGGCGACCAGTAGTCGGTCGTCTTGTACAGAAATTCGGCATAGTCGGAGAGCACCACGAAGCCATGCGCGAATCCCGGCGGGATCCAGGCCATGCGCTTGTTTTCCGCCGACAGCGTAAAACCGGCCCATTTGCCGAAAGTGGGGGAATACTTACGCACATCCACCGCCACATCGAACACCTCTCCAGCCACCACCCGCACCAGCTTTCCCTGAGGCTGCCTGATCTGGTAATGCAAACCGCGCAGTACGTTTTTTGCCGAACGGGAATGATTGTCCTGGACAAACCCCAGCGTTACACCGGTGAGTTCTTCAAATACCCGGGCATTGAAGCTTTCAAAGAAAAAGCCGCGCTCGTCGCCGAAGACTTTCGGTTCGAGAAGCAAAACATCGGGAATGGCGGTGGGAATCACTTTCATCAATACACCTCTTCCTGCAGCACGTTCAGCAGATATTTCCCATAACCGTTCTTGGCCAGGGGCGCCGCCAGTGCTTCGAGCTGTTGCGCAGAAATATAGTTCATGCGGTAGGCGATTTCTTCCGGGCAGGCAATTTTAAGCCCCTGGCGCTTTTCGATGGTTTCGATGAACATCGATGCCTCCAGCAGGGACTCGTGCGTGCCGGTATCAAGCCAGGCCATGCCGCGGCTCATTACCACCACGTCGAGCTTGCCCTGGGCAAGATATTCCTTGTTCACATCGGTGATTTCGAGTTCGCCACGGGGCGAGGGTTTCATGTTGCGCGCGATCTCGACCACCCGGTTGTCGTAAAAATACAGGCCGGTGACTGCGTAGCGGGATTTTGGCTGGGCGGGTTTTTCCTCGATGCTGATGGCGTTGCGCCGCGCGTCGAATTCCACCACGCCGTAGCGCTCGGGATCATGCACCGGGTAGGCGAACACGCTGGCGCCATCGCCCTTCTTCGCTGCAACCTGCAAGTCGTGGGAAAGTTCGTGGCCATAAAAAATATTGTCGCCCAGCACCAGGGCACAGGAATCATCGCCGATGAAATCAGCGCCGATAATGAAGGCCTGGGCAATACCTTCAGGCTCGGGCTGAACCGCATATGCTATGTTCAAGCCCCAGCGTGCGCCATCTCCCAGCAACTGCTCGAAGCGCGGGGTATCCTGCGGAGTGGAAATGATCAGAATATCGCGTATCCCCGCCAGCATCAGGGTGGACAGGGGATAATAAATCATCGGCTTGTCGTATACCGGCAACAACTGCTTGGAAACCGCCAGCGTCACCGGGTGCAGGCGGGTGCCGGAACCGCCGGCGAGGATGATGCCTTTACTCATGATCGCTCCCCATAATGCTGTCCAATCCAGGTGCGATATTCGCCACTGGTCACATTCTGAATCCACCCGGCATTGTCAAGATACCAACGCACTGTCTTCTTGATGCCTGTTTCAAAGGTCTCAGCCGGTTTCCAACCCAGTTCGCGCTCGATCTTGCGCGCGTCGATGGCGTAGCGACGATCGTGGCCGGGGCGGTCCTTGACGTAGGTAATCAGGGATGAATAGGGATTGCCGTTTGCTGCCGGCTTGAGCTCATCCAGGATGCCGCACACCGTATGCACCACATCGAGATTGGTTTTTTCGTTCCAGCCGCCGATGTTGTAGGTTTCACCCAGACGGCCTTTTTTCAGGACTTCCCGGATTGCCGTGCAATGGTCGCCAACATACAGCCAGTCGCGAATGTTCTGCCCGTCGCCGTAAATCGGCAGGGGCTTGCCATTGAGGGCATTGAGGATAATGAGTGGAATCAGCTTTTCCGGGAACTGGTAAGCACCGTAGTTATTGGAGCAGTTGGTCGTCAGCGTCGGCAGGCCATAGGTATGGTGATAGGCGCGCACCAGATGGTCCGATGCTGCCTTCGAAGCCGAGTAGGGACTATTGGGCGCGTAGGCTGTGGTTTCGCTGAATGGGGCATCATCCGGCCCCAGCGAGCCATACACTTCGTCGGTGGAAACATGCAGGAAGCGGAAGGCTTCCTTTTCATCGCCCTGCAAAGCCTGCCAGTAGGCGCGGGCTTCTTCCAGCAGGCTGAAAGTGCCGTTGATATTGGTCTGGATGAATTCCGCCGGGCCGTGGATGGAGCGGTCGACATGGCTTTCAGCGGCAAAGTGCACGATGGCGCGCGGTTTGTGCTCGCGCAACAGGCTTCCCACCAGTGCGCCATCACAGATATCGCCCTGGACGAAAATATGACTGGCGTCACTTTCCAGCGCAGCAAGATTGTTCAGATTGCCGGCATAGGTCAGCTTGTCGAGGTTGACGACAGGCGTCTTCTCGTCCGCTATCCAGTCAAGAATGTAGTTAGATCCGATGAAGCCGGCACCGCCAGTGACCAAAATCATGATTTTATTCGCCCAGTGAACTCAACCTGTCATTTTAACAGCCTGCGCCGTACTAATACCAACGCCAGATAAAATCCCGCACCCCCATATGCGAGCAGTACAGCGACGTGAGACAGCACATGCCGGGGCCACTCGCCCTGTACCAGCGGCCTCACCAATGAAATGGCATGGGTCAGCGGCAGCCAGTTCGCGACGGCCTGCAGAAAGGCCGGTAACTGCTCGACCGGGTAGAACACGCCGCACAGCAGCACCATGGGCGTGATCGCCAGGGTAAAGTAGTACATGAAGAAATCGTAATTGGGCGAAAGCGCGTTCATCACCAGCGCCAGGCTGGTAAAGCAGAAGCCGATCAGCACCAGTAGCGGCAAAGTCCACAGCAGCAGCCAGGAATTCGCCAGCCCCAGCGCCAGGATAATCACCAGAATCGCCAGGCCGGAGAGTACGCTCTTGCTCGTCGCCCATGCCAGTTCTCCCAGCATCACGTCATCCAGTTCCAGCGGCGCATTGAGCATCGCATCCCAGGTTTTCTGCACATGCATCCTGGAGAAAGCGGAATACAGGCTCTCAAAGGTAGCGCTATTCATGGTGCTGTAGCACAACGTTCCAGCGGCGAGAAAGGTCATGTAGGGAACGCCCGCCACATGCGGCAGCAGGCTGCCCAGGCCATAACCGAGACCCAGCATGTAAAACGCCGGGTCGGCGAGATTGCCCAGGATCGACGGGATGGCAAGCTTGCGCCATACCAGGAAGTTACGACGCCATACCGGGATAAAGCGCCAGCTCAAGCTGGGTAGCCTGTAATCTGTCAAGCGTGTCATTCCCGCAACTCCCTGCCAGTCAGTTTCAGAAATACGTCCTCCAGGTTCGACGGGCGGTGCAGATAGCGCAATTCGCACTGTTGCTGCAATTGCGCCAGCAAGGCGTGAGGATCGGCGGCATAGCAGAACAGGGTTTCACCCACCTGCTCCTGGCGCTGACATAAACCGGCGCAGTCCGGCCGCCCTTCGCCGCTATAGATTTCCACCACATGGGGCTCGATATGTTCGGCGATCAGGTCGCGCGGTGCGCCGGTAGTAATCGCCCGTCCCTTGTCCATGATCAGCAGGCGATCGCACAACCGCTCGGCCTCTTCCATGAAATGGGTGGTGAGCAGGATGGTTTTCCCCTCGCCCAGCAGACGCCGCAACCGCTGCCACATCATATGGCGCGCCTGTGGATCGAGACCGGTCGTGGGCTCGTCGAGAAAGATCACGTCAGGGTCATTGACCAGCGCACGCGCCAGAGTCAGGCGCCGCTTCATGCCGCCGGAGAGCGATTCGATGCCTGCATCGGCCTTGCTCTCCAGCTCGGCGAATTCCAGCAAGGCCGGTATGCGCGCACGAACCTCATGGTCAGACAGGCCGAAATAGCGGCCGTAGACCAGCAGGTTTTCCGTTACCGTAAAGTCCGGATCGAGGCTGTCCACTTGCGGCACCACGCCGACCTTGAGTCGCGCTTCTCGCGCATTCCCGGGCACGGGAAACCCCAGCAGCGAAATCGTGCCGCCATCCGGCCGGGTCAGCCCCAGCAGCAAGCGCAAAGTTGTGGTCTTGCCAGCGCCATTGGGCCCCAGAAGTCCGAAACATTCACCCGGCGCCAGCGCCAGATCCAGGCCTGCGACCACCTCACTGGAACCATAGCGTTTACGCAGATTACTGGCTGAAAGAACCGGCATCAAATTTTCACCATCCCAGAAAACAGCAGCAGAATATTTTGTAAAAAACGGGGGGCACCCCGGAATCAGGCTTCCAGCGAAAACACAAAAGGATCAGCAAAAAACGCATCCTGTGGCAATCCCTGCGCCCCGAAAGCCTGCTCGCCTGCCGCCACCATCTGCGGTGCGCCGCAAGCATACACCTGATAAGCGGAAAGATCGGCGAAGTCATCCAGGATAGCCTGGTGCACCAGACCGGTTCGCCCCTGCCATTGATCCTCGGCAAGCGGCTCGGAGAGGACGGGTATAAAGGTGAAATTAGCATGATCCCGCTGCCACTGCCCAGCCAGTTGCGGCATATAGAGATCGCGCAGGCTGTGCGCCCCCCAGTAAAGCACCATTTCGCGTTTGCTATGCGCCTGGAATGTATGTTCCAGCATTGCCTTGATGGGGGCGAATCCGGTTCCGCCAGCCATGAAAATGATGGGTTTGCTGCTGTCCTCGCGCAGGAAGAAACTGCCATGAGGGCCTTCGAAGCGCAGGATGGCTTTTTCCTGCATGGCGTTGAACACCTGATCGGTGAACAGTCCACCCGGAATGTGGCGAATATGCAGCTGCAGAAATTCGTCGTCATGGGGCGCATTGGCCAGGGAAAAACTGCGGCGCTTGCCATCCTTGAGCAGGATATCGATATACTGCCCGGCAAGGAATTGCAGACGTTCATTGGCCGGCAACTTGAGGTGCAGTATCATCACGTCATGCGAGATTTTTTCCATTTTCTGCACCCGGCAGGGCATGGTTTTGACTGGAATATCTCGCGCTGCGCCGACCTCCCTGCATTCAATCACCAAATCGGTGAGCGGCCTGGCGGTGCAGAACAGGGCCATGCCGGCCTTTTTTTCTGTTTCTCTGAGGGCATTGTCCTGGTATTTGCCATAATCCACCTGCCCCTGCAGAATTTTTCCCTTGCAGCTGCCGCAGGCGCCGTTACGGCAGCCGTAAGGCACAGCAAAACCCTCGCGCAGGGCCGACTCCAGAATGGTTTCATGCTCCGGGGCAGAATACTGGTGGTTGCTGGGTTTGATGGTGACTTGAAATGACATGGGCACACCCTGATTAAATGCAAAATTTATTGATTGCAGGTTATGGCGACATCGGAACCCGGACTGCAGCACTGCTGTCTCACCGCTATCGTATTTTCGGGCTGACGCGCAGCGCTGCGAACGCAGAAAGGATGCGAAGGCAGGGAACAATCCCGATTCCCGGCGATCTTGACCTGCCCGCCTCCCTGGGGCGGCTGGGGGGACTGGCTGATGCCGTGCTCCATTTTGCCCCGCCACGGCGCCAGGGCCGGCATGATCAACGTACCCGCAACCTGCTTGCCGCACTGGCGCGGGGTAAAATTTTACCACAGCGACTGGTCTATATTAGTACGACAGGCGTCTATGGCGATTGCCATGGCGAAGAAGTGGACGAAATGCGCCGCACCCAGCCCGCCACGGCCCGCGCGGTGCGGCGCGCCGATGCGGAAGCGGCCTTGCGGCGCTGGGGAAAGCGCCTCGGCGTCAAGGTAAGCATCCTGCGCGTCCCTGGCATTTATGCCGCCGGACGCCTGCCGCTGGAGCGGCTGCAAAACCGGGTTCCGGCCCTGCGCGAGGAAGATGACGGCTACACCAACCACATTCACGGCGACGATCTGGCGCGCATCGCCGCTGCAGCTCTGGTCCGCGGACGGCCCAACAGGGTTTACAATGCCAGCGATGACGCGCCCATGAAAATGGCCGATTATTTCGACCTCGTTGCGGACCATTACCGGATCGAGCGCCCACGCCGGATCTCCAGGGAAGAGGCGCAGCAGGAAATTTCGCCCGGCATGCTGTCATACATGGCGGAATCGCGCCGTATACTGAATCGCCGCATCAAACTGGAACTGAAAGTCAGGCTGGAATACCCCGGCGTCCCACAAGGATTGAAAGGAATGACACATGCAGGCTAATCCCGGCAACGCCATCGGCGTTTTCGACTCCGGCGTCGGCGGCCTGACGGTGGTGCGCGCCCTGATGGAGCGCTTGCCGTTCGAGAATATTGTCTACTTCGGCGATACCGCAAGGGTGCCTTACGGCGTGAAATCGGTGGAAACCATTTCCCACTACACCCGGGAAATCGCCGAATTCCTGTTGCAGAAGCAGGTCAAGATGCTGATCATCGCCTGCAACACCATGGCTGCCGTAGCCTCGCAGGTGGTGAAAGACCTCTCCCCGATGCCAGTGCTGGACGTGATCGACGCCGGCGCGCTGGGCGCCATTGCCGCCACCCATCGCAAACAGGTCGGCATCATCGGCACGCCAACCACGATCAACAGCAATGCCTACGCTCGCGCCATCCACCAGTATGAGCCGGACGTGCGCATTTTTTCCCAGGCTTGCCCACTGTTCGTGCCGCTGGTGGAGGAAGGCTGGCTCGACCATCCCGTCACCCGCCTCACTGCACAGGAATACCTCAAGCCGGTGCTGGCGCAGGATGTCGACACCCTGGTGCTAGGCTGCACTCACTACCCCCTGCTCAAGCCCCTGCTGCAGGATGTGGCGGGCAGTGGCGTGAAACTGGTGGATTCGGCCGAGGCCATGGCGGAAGAAACCGCTGCGCTGCTGGCCGAACTCAAGTTATCCAACCCGCAGCGCAACCAGCCAGATTATCAATTTTATGTGACGGATGTACCGCTGCGTTTCCAGACGATCGGCGAACGCTTTCTCGGGCGCACGCTCTCTAATGTGCATGTAGTGAAATGGTAAGACGATAAGGAGTCTCACGAATGGCCAGGATATTGTATTTTTCCACGCTCGCCGAGCGCCTTGGCAAAACCGCCGAAGAACTGAAACTTCCGCCTGGCGTGCAGGACATTCAAGGTCTGCTGGCGTTTCTGCGCAAGCGCGGCGAAGAATGGCCGGTCTATCTGATCGATGACAGGATACAGGCCACGGTAAACAGGAATTTTGCCGAACTGAATGCGGGCATCAACGATCTGGACGAAATCGGCCTGATGCTGAGCCGCCGCTAGTCTTATTTCAGGCGCGGATCATCTTCTCGCTGCCATTCCCCCTCGATAATGATCTCCTCACTGTTCTCCCGAACAGGCGAGTGAGGCACTTTGGTGCGCGGCAACAGCAACAGGATGACAGCCAGGACATCGCTGATCACGCCGGGAAATATCAGCAACACGCCGGCAAACAAAGTACGCAAACTGTCTAGCATGGCAAAGCCCAGCGGCTGGCCGGACTGAAGTGAAGAAAAAAGGCGGGCGAACATGGCCAGCCGTTCTTCCTGGATCAGAGCCCAGCCTGCGACCGCGCTCAGAATCAGCCAGGGCAGCAGCCACCAGCCGATCGAATCGGCGAGCCGGAACAGAACAACAATCTCGAGCGCCGGGAAACCGAGTAAAATGATAAAAACGATCAGCAATTGCATGGAGTAATGGAACCTTTACTTGTTATAACCAACCTGCCGGATCAGGACAGCGCGCGGCGCATGGCGGAAACGCTGATTTCCCTGCGTCTGGCTGCTTGCGTCAATATCCTGGCGCCCTGTACCTCGGTTTACCGCTGGCAGGGTCAGGTCGAAACCGCGCAGGAAATCCCGCTTCTGATTAAAACACTGGCGGTTCATTACAGCAAGGTGGAAGCAGCCATCCGGCAGCAACACCCCTACGAACTTCCTGAAATCATTGCAGTCCCAGTGAGCGCCGGTTTACCCGAATATCTCGCCTGGCTACAGGCTGAAACCAATCACAACGAGGAGCAACACTAAATGATGCGTTTTATTACCGGCATGTTGCTGATGCTGCACATCATGGGCGCCCATGCCGTTGAAGACGATCTGCTGGAACCCGAACAGGCATTCAGGTTTTCCGCCAGGGTCCTGGACGCAAACAACATCGAAGTGCGTTACCAGATTGCCAATGGATATTACCTCTATCGCGAAAAATTCAAGTTCAGCGCCGAACCGCTCGACGTGACCCTGGGAACCGCTCAGTTTCCAGCAGGGAAAATCAAGCAGGATGAGTATTTCGGCAAGGTCGAAACCTATCGCCATAACATCCTTATCAAGCTTCCACTCACGCACACCAGCACTGCGGCGCAAACTTTCAAGCTGAAGGTCGTTTCTCAGGGCTGCGCCGATGCCGGCGTGTGCTATCCGCCACTCACCCAGACAACGCAGCTCACGCTACCGGCTGCCGCGCCGGAAGCCGCCACCAAGTCGTCCGGCGGCCTGGCAGCACTGACCGCGCTGGTCAAGGGCAACGCTCAGAAGGATGAGTTTCTCGACCCCGACCAGGCTTTCAAACTGGCAGTCACGGCCCGAGATGCGCAAACCCTGGCCGCAGACTTTTCGCCTGCCGAAGGCTATTACCTGTACCGCGACAAAATTAAATTCATCCTGAAGGATGCCGCAGGCGCCAGTATTGCAAAGCTGGAATTTCCCAAAGGTGAAACCAAGACTGACCCGAATTTCGGCGCCACCGAGGTGTATCACCATCCCTTCCAGGCCCTCATCCGGCTTCAGGACGCCGCCGGGAAGCTTACCCTGCAGGCCACTTATCAGGGATGCAGCGAAAAAGGCGTGTGCTATCCGCCGCAGACCAAAACTTTCACGCTGAATCTACCCGCCACAGCACCATCGAACGTTTCAAAAACCGAGCAGGCCGCAGCAGAATCCGCCTTTACTGGCACCGACGGGGCAAAAGACGGGTCGGAGTCCTCTCAGGTTGCGGCCCTGCTCAAAGGCGGCAACTTCTGGCTGATCGTTGCCAGCTTTTTCGGTTTCGGCCTGCTACTGGCGCTCACCCCCTGCGTCTTCCCCATGATTCCCATTCTTTCCGGCATCATCGTCGGCCAGGGCCAGCACCTCACCCGGCCCCGCGCCTTCGCGCTTTCACTGGCGTACGTACTGGGCATGGCCATCACTTACGCCGCCGCAGGCGTTGCAGCGGGATTGTCGGGCACGCTGCTGACCAATGCATTGCAGAACCCCTGGGTATTGGGAACGTTCGCCCTGGTTTTCGTGGCGCTGGCTTTTTCCATGTTCGGCTTCTATGAGCTGCAGATGCCGAATTTCATCCAGAGTCGCTTCAACGATGCCAGCAACAAGATGAAAGGCGGCAAATTGACCGGGGTATTCGCCATGGGCGCGCTTTCCGCAGTGATTGTCGGCCCTTGCGTCGCAGCACCGCTGGCCGGCGCCCTGGCCTATATCGGTCTCACCCGCGATGTATGGCTGGGCGGATGGGCGCTGTTCGCCATGGCGCTGGGCATGGGGGCGCCGCTGCTGGCCATCGGCCTTTCTGCCGGGGCGCTGCTGCCGCGCGCCGGGGGCTGGATGGAAGCCGTCAAGGCATTCTTCGGCGTGCTGCTGCTGGGCGTGGCCATCTGGCTGATCTCGCCCGTCATTCCGGCAATTGCACACATGTTGTTGTGGGCCGCCCTGCTGATCGTGTCGGCAATTTACCTGCGCGCCCTGGACCCGCTGCCGCACCCGACGAAAGGGTGGGCAAAATTCTGGAAAGGCGTGGGCGTAGTGGCGCTGATTGCAGGCGTTGCGCTGCTCATCGGCGCGCTGTCCGGCGGGCGCGACATCCTCCAGCCCCTGTCAGGTCTGCGCGGCGGCGGAACAGCTGCTGCCGCTGAAAGTCGCCATGTTGTCTTCGAAAAGATCGGGAATGCGGCGGCGCTGGAACAACGCCTGCAGCAAGCCAACGGCAAGCCCGTGATGCTGGATTTTTATGCCGACTGGTGCGTGTCCTGCAAGGAGCTGGAGCGCTTCACCTTCAACGATCCACGGGTGCAGGCGCGACTTGGGGAGATGCTCCTGCTGCAGGCCGATGTGACGGCAAACAGCGAGGATGAAAAAGCACTGCTCAAGAAATTCGGCCTGTTCGGCCCGCCGGGAATCATCTTTTTCGACCCTGCGGGCAAAGAGAAGGGGCGTGTCGTCGGCTATGAAAACCCGGACAAATTTCTCGCCAGTATGGAGCAGATCCTCAAATGAAGCGATTGATGCGGACATCCGTTGTGTTGGGCGCCATCCTGATCCCGGGCCTTGTAGCATGCTCCGGCCCGACCGACAAACCGGCCGTGGCAGTGGTTCAGACGGATACGGCAAAAATATTTGCTGCTGCCTTCCCCGACCTGGAAGGCAAGCCCCAACCCCTGAAACAGTGGCAGGGAAAAGTTCTGGTGCTCAATTTCTGGGCCCCGTGGTGCCCGCCGTGCCGTGCCGAAATCCCCGATTTCATCCGTTTGCAGGAACAATACCGCGCCCAGGGCGTGATCTTCGTCGGCCTGGCGCTGGACCAGAAGGACAAGGTGCAGGCCTTCAGCGATGAAATGGGCATCAACTATCCCATCCTGCTGGGAGAAAACGATGCCGCCGAACTGGGAAAACTGGCTGGGAACCGCCTTGGCGGCCTGCCATTTACCGCGATTTTCTCCAGAAAAGGCGCTATCGTGTACACCGTATCCGGCGAATTGAAGCGCGAGCAACTGGAAGCGACGTTAAAGGGCTTGATCTAGCACATTTTTCCCCGGTTTCGCCCTGTCCCGCAAAGCGTTTTTGCTGTTAATTAACCGCAAAAACTGGACAAATCACCCCAATTTGCGGCAAACTTGCCGTCTATCGAAACTCACCGACAGGTGGCCGGATGCCCGCTAAGAACAGCAAAATTCTGGTACTGCACGGCCCCAATCTCAATCTTCTGGGCAGCCGTGAACCACAACATTATGGACGCGACACGCTGGCAGACATCGATCAGCGCCTCGTGCAGCAGGCACGGCAATCCGGTGCCGAACTGGACACTTTTCAAAGCAACAGCGAAGCCGATCTGATCGGCCGGATTCATCAGGCGGGGCGCGACGGGGTGGACTTCATCCTCATCAACCCCGCCGCATTCACCCATACCAGCGTCGCTTTGCGCGACGCCCTGGCTGGCGTGAACATTCCTTTCGTGGAAATACATCTATCCAACGTTTTCGCCCGTGAAACCTTCCGTCACCACTCCTATTTCTCTGACCTCGCCGTGGGCATCATCAGCGGCCTTGGGGCAAAGGGTTATGAGCTGGCGCTGGAATTTGCACTGGCACAATCTTAAAAAGGGCTCATCATGGATTTGCGCAAACTGAAAAAACTGATCGACCTGGTCGAAGACTCCGGCATCGCCGAACTCGAAATCACCGAAGGCGAAGAAAAAGTCCGCATCAGCCGTTACGGCCAGGCGCCACAAATGATGCAATATGCGCCACAACCGCAAATGATGTCCGCGCCGACGCAGCAAGTCACAATTCCTTCTGCTCCTGCTGCTGCGGCCGAACCCGCCCAGCCGGAAGGGCATATCGTGAAGTCACCCATGGTGGGCACCTTCTACCGCGCATCTTCCCCCGAGGCCAAGTCTTTTGTTGAAGTGGGCCAGAATGTGGCTGCCGGCGATACCCTGTGCATTATCGAAGCGATGAAATTGCTCAACGAAATCGAAGCCGACCAGAGCGGCATTATCAAGGCCATTCTGATTGAAAACGGGCAACCCGTAGAATATGGCGAACCCCTGTTCATTATCGGTTAAGGGGCACAAATGATAGAAAAAGTCCTCATCGCCAATCGCGGCGAAATTGCCCTGCGCATCCAGCGCGCCTGTCGTGAACTGGGTGTCAAAACGGTGGCGGTTCATTCCGAAGCCGATTCCGAAGCCAAATATGTCCGGCTTGCCGACGAATCGGTATGCATCGGTCCGGCCTCCTCCACCCTGAGCTACCTCAATATACCGGCCGTGATCAGCGCAGCCGAAGTCACCGATGCAACGGCCATTCACCCCGGTTATGGCTTTCTTTCAGAAAATGCCGACTTCGCCGAACGGGTGCAGAACAGCGGCTTTATCTTCATCGGGCCGCGCCCCGAAACCATTCGCCTGATGGGCGACAAGGTCTGCGCCAAGGACGCCATGAAGGCCTCCGGCGTACCCTGCGTGCCCGGCTCCGATGGCGCCCTGCCGGACGATGACGATGAAATCATGCGGATTGCAAAGCACACAGGCTACCCGGTCATCCTCAAGGCGGCCGGAGGGGGCGGCGGACGCGGTATGCGCGTGGTGCATACCGAGGCTGCGTTGCTCAGCGCCGTCAGTCTGACCAAGTCAGAAGCCCAGAGCTTCTTCGGCAACCCGATGATTTACATGGAGAAATTTCTCCAGCATCCGCGCCACATCGAAATCCAGGTACTTGCAGACGAACACGGCAATGCCATCCACCTCGGCGAACGCGACTGTTCCATGCAGCGCCGCCACCAGAAAGTACTGGAAGAGGCTCCGGCACCCGGCCTGGACCCCAAGCTGCGCGACAAAATCGGTGAACGTTGCGCCGAGGCCTGCCGCAAGATCGGCTATCGCGGCGCAGGGACGTTCGAATTCCTGTATGAAGACGGCGAGTTCTTCTTCATCGAAATGAATACCCGCGTACAGGTAGAACATCCGGTCACCGAAATGATTACTGGCGTGGATATCGTGCAGGAACAGCTGCGCATCGCTTCCGGCGAGAAACTGCGCTACAAGCAGAAGGAAATCCACTTCAAGGGCCACGCCATCGAGTGCCGAGTCAACGCCGAGGACCCTTACACCTTCGTCCCTTCGCCCGGCCGCATCACCCAGTACCACGTGCCCGGCGGGCCCGGTATTCGCGTGGACTCCCACATCTATCACAACTACTTCGTTCCCCCTTACTACGACTCCATGATCGGCAAGCTGATCGCTTACGGCGACAACCGCGAGCAGGCGATTGCACGACTGCGCACGGCGCTTTCGGAAATGGTGGTGGAAGGCGTCAAAACCAATATTCCGCTACACCGCGACCTGATGCATGATGCGGCGTTCCTGCAGGGCGGAGCCAGCATCCACTACCTGGAACAGATGCTCGCAAGCAAGAAATCAAATTAAAGTGCCACGGACGGAAAGCGGGAGGGCATCATGGCATGGCAGGCGCTGAAAATCGCGACAAACGCCCAGACCGCCGAAATCCTCGGCGATGCGCTGATGGAACTGGGCGCGCTCTCGGTTTCCATCGAAGACGCGCACGCCGGCACGCCTGAAGAGCAGGAAATTTTTGGCGAGCCGGGCGAACCGCCGGCGGGAGTATGGCAGGACGCGCTGATCAACGCCCTGTTCGAGGCGAATGCCGATCTGCCCGTCATCGTTGCCGAAGCCGCCGCTGCCGCAAAGCTTGCTGAAGCGCCAGCGTTCGACATTGAAACCGTGGCAGAGCAAGACTGGGTACGTCAGACCCAGGCACAATTCGCACCAATCCCGATTTCCCCGCGCCTGTGGATCGTGCCGACCTGGCATGAATCGCCGGATTCAGCCGCCATCAACCTGATTCTTGATCCCGGGCTGGCGTTCGGCACCGGCAGCCACCCCACCACCCGCCTGTGCCTGCAATGGCTGGACCGCAACATTCGCGGCGGCGAAACGGTACTCGACTATGGCTGCGGCTCCGGCATTCTCGCCATCGCCGCGCTGAAACTCGGCGCCGGACAAGTCGTCGGGGTGGATATCGACCCTCAGGCAATCCAGGCCAGCCAGTTCAACGCGGAACAGAACCAGGTCAAGGCAGACTTCTATCTGCCCAATGACGCACCACAGGTCAATGTTGATATCGTGGTCGCCAACATCCTCACCAATCCGCTGAAAATGCTCGCCCCCATGCTGGCCAATGCGGCCCGCCGGGGCGGGCGGATCGTGCTTTCGGGCATCCTTTCCCATCAGGCCGGCGACGTGCTGGCGGTTTACCGCAACTGGTTCGACATCGAAATAGCCGATGAGTCGGAGGGCTGGGCGTGCCTGGCCGGCATCAGAAAATAATGAGCCGCATCACCGCCTGCCCCAAGTGCCATACCCGCTTCCGGGTAACAGAAGAACAGTTGCAGATGCGCAAGGGCAGCGTACGATGCGGTCGTTGTACGCATATTTTCAATGCGTATGAAACCCTGATCGAAACCACTCCTTACTCTGTTGAAGCGCAATCCGGTCAGGAACCCACGCCTGCACTGGAAACACCCGCCATTATCCCCGATCAGGCAATCCAGCAAATTGAAGCGCCGCAACCAGACACCCGTTTGGAAATAAACGAGGCCATTGAACCTGTATTTGATTTCGAAATCTCACATCCTGAACCGGAAATACTGAAAGACTCATCCGACGTGCCGCCAGAGCAGTTTTTTGAGGCTTATTCCGATGACGAAACCGCAAGCAGCGAAGAAAACACAGAGGAACATCTGCCAGAGCCAGAGCCAGAGCCAGAGCCAGAGCCAGAGCCAGAGCCAGAGCCAGAGCCAGAGCCAGAGCCAGAGCCAGAAAGTAAACCCGAATCCCGCGTGGTACGCATACAGCCTCCCGCTGTTGTCATTCAGCCCAAGGTCTCGCCCGCAAGCCCGAAATACGCGCCGCCGCCGAGGCCAAAGCGTGCCTGGCCATGGGCCTTGGCAAACCTGCTGTTGCTGGCGGGACTGACAGCCCAGGGAATTTACTTTTTCCGTGACGCCATTGCTGCACACTATCCGCCGACCCGCCCCCTGCTGGAGCAGGCCTGTGTTCATTTGCAGTGTCACATCAACCTGCCGCGCAATCCGGACCTGATCAGTATTGAATCTTCAGAGCTCAATGCCGACCCGGCCCGGGCCAGTATCGTGGTACTCACCAGCATGCTGCGCAACCGCGCAACTCACATCCAGGCCTACCCCACGCTGGAACTGACCCTGACCAACGCCAGGGATGAAATGGTAGCGCGCATGCTGTTTACCCCCAGGGAGTACCTGCGAAATCCTGCTGCCATTACCCAGGGCATTCCTGCCGGTGGAGAAATCGCCGTGAAGCTGCTGATGGATCTGGGCGGACTCAAGGCCGAGGGATACCGGCTTTACCTGTTTTATCCACCCCAGCTGTAATCATGGAGAACACAATGCTTAAACAGACCCCCCTCAACGCCGCGCACCGTGCTGCTGGCGCCAAGATGGTGGATTTCGGTGGCTGGGACATGCCGCTCCATTATGGGTCACAACTCGTGGAACATCACAAGGTGCGCAGTGACGCCGGCATGTTCGACGTTTCCCACATGCAGGTCGTGGACCTGAAAGGAGACGCTTCACGTGCTTTCCTGCGCCAGATGATGGCCAACAACGTGGACAAACTCACCCTGCCGGGCAAGGCGCTGTATTCCTGCATGCTCAACGAACAGGGCGGGGTGATCGATGACCTGATCATCTACTTCATGCGCGAAGACTGGTTTCGCATTGTGGTCAACGCAGGTACGGCGGAAAAAGATCTGGCCTGGATGGAAGTTCAACGCGAAAAACTGGCGCCTCAACTTACCCTCTCCCCACGCCGCGATCTGGCCATGATTGCTGTGCAGGGCCCCAACGCGCGGACCAAATTCTGGGCCGCCATGCCGGGCTCACAGGAAATCAGCGAACACCTCAAACCCTTCCAGGCGGTGGAAATGGGCACCATGTTCATCGCCCGCACCGGCTATACCGGCGAAGACGGTTTCGAAATCATGGTGCCGGCCAAGGCCGCACCCTTCCTGTGGCAAGCCTTGCAGGAGCAGGGTGTTGCGCCCATCGGCCTCGGCGCACGCGACACCCTGCGTCTTGAAGCCGGTATGAATCTTTACGGCCAGGATATGGACGAAAGCGTTTCCCCGCTCGAATCGGGCCTGAACTGGACCGTCGATCTCGCCAGCCCGCGCGACTTCATCGGCAAGCAGGCGCTGACCAGCCAGCCCGTGACGCGCCAGTTGACAGGTCTGCTGCTGCTCGACAAAGGTGTGCTGCGCAGCCACCAGAAAGTGGCCACCGCACAGGGTGAAGGAGAAATCACCAGCGGCGGTTTCGCCCCTACCCTCAACCAGTCCATCGCCATGGCCCGCCTGCCCGCGACCCTCGCAGAGGGAGAAACCGTGCAGGTGGACATCCGCGGAAAACTGCTTAATGCACAGGTCGTGCACTACCCCTTCGTGCGCAACGGCAAGCGTTTAGTGGCATAATTCGACACAATAATATTGAACCCCAAGGACAAGAAAATGACGACCCCGGCTGACCTGAAATACACCAAATCCCACGAATGGGCCCGGCTTGAAGCTGATGGTAGCGTGACCGTCGGCATCACTCACCACGCACAGGAACTGCTGGGCGATATGGTTTTCGTGGAAAATCCGGTGGCGGGCCGCAAGCTGACCCAGGGCGAAGAATGCGCCGTTGTCGAGTCGGTCAAAGCCGCATCAGACGTCTACGCCCCCATTGCTGGCGAAGTGACTGCAGCTAACGGTGACGTTGAAAACGCACCTGAAAGCATCAATCAGGATGCTTACACGGCCTGGCTGTTCAAAATCAAACCCGATAATGCAGCCGACCTCGGCACGCTGCTCGATGCGACGGCCTACCAGACCCTGGTGGACAGCGAAGCACACTAAACAATAAGGGTTTCACGCATGCCGTTCATTCCTCACACCGAAGATGATATCCAGTCCATGCTGGCGCGCATTGGCGTTCCTGCCATTGACGACCTGTTCGATGAAATCCCTGCAGCGCTGCGTAGCGGCCAGTTGACCGGGGTCGAGCCCGGCATGGGAGAAATGGATATTTCCAGGCTCATGACCGAGCGCGCCGAGGCGGATGGGCGTTTTCTCAATTTTGTCGGCGCCGGCGCCTACGAGCACCATATCCCGGCTGCGGTATGGCAAATTGCCACGCGCGGCGAGTTTTATTCCGCCTACACGCCTTATCAGGCCGAAGCCAGCCAGGGTACGCTGCAACTGCTATACGAATTCCAGACCATGATGGCCTCCCTGACCGGCATGGACGTATCCAATGCCAGCCTTTACGACGGGGCCTCCGGCCTGGCCGAAGCGGTGCTGATGGCGGTACGCGCACACAAGGCTTCGCGCCGCATCCTGATGCCGAAGACCGTGCATCCGCTCTACCGCCAGGTCGTGAACAGCATCGTCAGGCACCAGAAGATCGAGCTCGTCGAGCTGGATTACGATCCTGCACAGGGCATCACCCTGCTCCCAGAGGAGCAGGACTTTGCCGCGCTGGTCATCCCGCAACCCAATTTCTTCGGCTGCCTGGAAGAAGTGGACACTTTGACCGACTGGGCGCACAGCCAGGGCGGCCTGGTCATCGGGTTGGTCAATCCGCTGGCGCTGGCTTTGCTCACGCCGCCCGGCCAGTGGGGCGCCAAAGGCGCGGATATCGCGGTTGGCGAAGGCCAGCCGCTGGGTGCGCCACTTTCCAGCGGCGGCCCCTATTTCGGCTTCATGTGCTGCAAGCAGGCATTGGTGCGCCAGATGCCAGGCCGCATCATCGGCCGCACCGTCGATCTCGATGGCAAACCCGGCTTTGCGCTCACCCTGCAGGCGCGCGAGCAGCATATCCGCCGCGCCAAGGCGACCTCGAACATTTGCTCCAACCAGGGTTTGATGGCCACCGCCGCCACCATCCACATGACACTGCTTGGCCCGGACGGACTGGAACGTGTTGCCGCTGCCTGCCATGCCAACACCGTGGCGCTGGCGGATAAACTATGTGCGATATCCGGAGTCAAACGCGTGTTCGCACAAACCATTTTCCACGAAATCGTATTGAAACTGCCGGTTCCCGTGACAGATGTGTTGCGCGCGCTGGAGGTTCAAGGCATCGTCGGCGGTTTCGACCTGACGCCTTATTACCCGGAACTGGGACAGACGCTACTTGTCTGCGTCACCGAGACCCGGACACCTGCCGATCTGGAAAAATACACAGAACAAGTGGAACGCATCGTATCCCGGCGCACTTCCGGCCCTACCTGCACCAAGCTTGTCCCCACCGCCACCAGCAAGTGGTAAAAACGAGGAGATCAATATGACTACCGTAACGCTCGAAGGCGAACCACTCAATGTTGGTGGACATTTTCCGCAGACAGGAGAAACCGCACATAGCTTCATGCTGGTGGACAAGGACCTGAAGGATGTTTCCCTGAGCGAATTTTCCGGAAAACGCAAGGTGCTGTCCATCGTTCCCAGTGTCGATACGCCGGTATGTGCCACCTCCACCCGCGTTTTTAACCAGCGCGCCAGTGAATTGAGCAACACCGTGGTACTGGTGATTTCTGCCGACCTGCCGTTTGCCCAGAGCCGTTTCTGCGGCGCAGAAGGCCTGGACAATGTCATCATGCTTTCAACCATGCGCGGACGGGATTTCTACAAGGATTATGGCGTGATGATCACCGACCCGCCGCTGTCCGGCCTGATGGCCCGTGCCGTGATCGTTCTCGATGAAAAGGACAAGGTGATACATGCCGAGCTGGTGCCGGAAATTACTCAGGAACCGGATTACGATGCAGCCATCGCGATCCTGAGCCGGTAAAAACCTTATGAACCACGAGGGGCAGGGGGCACACGGGGACCGGCATCTGCTTTTCTCCGTGCTCCCCGTGTGCCTCGTGGTTAAATGCCTTTTTTATAGAAAACAAACATGCTGATCTTCGAACGTTCCCAGAAAAATCGCCGCAACGCCGCCCAGGCGCCTGACTCACTGGCCGCCTGCAACGACCTCCCCGCCCATTTGCGCCGCAAGCACCCCCCGCTGCTGCCGGAAGTCTCAGAAATGGACGCAGTACGCCATTACACCCGGCTGTCGCAGAAGAACTTCTCCATCGACACCCACTTCTACCCGCTCGGCTCCTGCACCATGAAATACAACCCGCGCGCCTGCAACCAGCTCGCCATGCTGCCGCAACTGCTGGCACGCCACCCCATGAGTTCGGAAAACACCGGCCAGGGTTTCCTGGCTTGCCTGTTCGACCTGCAGGAAATACTCAGGGAAGTGACTGGCATGTCTGCCGTCTCGCTTACACCGATGGCCGGGGCGCAAGGTGAGTTTGCCGGCGTGGCGATGATACGCGCCTACCACGATGCGCGCAGCGACACCGCACGCAGCGAAATTCTTGTGCCGGATGGCGCCCACGGCACCAACCCCGCCACGGCGGTGATGTGCGGCTACACAGTGCGTGAAATCCCCACTGACGGCGACGGTAACGTCGATCTGTCCGCATTGAAGCTGGCGGTCGGGCCGCAAACCGCGGGGCTGATGCTGACGAACCCGTCCACCCTGGGGGTATTCGAGAAGAGTATTCAGGATATCCAACGCATCGTTCACGATGCCGGTGGCTTGCTGTATTACGATGGAGCCAACCTCAACGCCATTCTGGGCAAGGTCAAGCCGGGTGACATGGGCTTCGACGTCATCCATCTCAACCTGCACAAAACCTTTTCCACCCCCCATGGCGGCGGCGGACCTGGTGCCGGCCCGGTGGGCGTCAGTCCGCGTCTCGAACCTTTTCTCCCCATCCCTTTTGTTGCCCATGAAGCGGGCCAATATCGCTGGCTGACTGAAAAGGACCGGCCTCAAAGTATTGGTCGCCTTTCCGCCTTCATGGGCAATGCCGGCATCCTGCTTCGCGCCTACGTCTACGCGCGCATGCTGGGCGCACAAGGCATGCACCGGGTGGCAGAGTTTGCCACTCTCAACGCCAATTACCTGATGGTGGAACTGGCTCAGGCCGGGTTCGACGTGGCTTTCGCCACACGTCGCGCCAGCCACGAATTCATCGTAACGCTAAAAAAACTCAAGGATGAAACCGGCGTCAGCGCCATGGACGTGGCAAAACGCCTGCTGGACAAGGGATTCCACGCCCCCACCACTTATTTTCCGATGCTGGTTCAGGAATGCCTGCTGATCGAGCCGACCGAGACCGAATCCCGGCAGACCCTGGATGCCTTCATCTCAGCCCTCAAGGAAATTCGTGACGAGGCCTATAGCCAGCCCGGGCTTGTCAAGGGCGCGCCCTACTCCATGCCGGTGCGTCGCCTGGATGACGTCAAGGCTGCGCGGGAACTGGACCTGGTATGGCAAGCTGACTAACCATGATGGCATTCATGCGCTGGATATTCGCCCTGCTGGTTATTTCCAACGTCGCATTCTTCGCCGTGATGCAACTGCCACAGCACAATCCGGACAGCGACTCGATGGCAAACCATACGCCTTACCGGGCAGAGCAGATCCACTTGCTGCCGGAAGCTGACTTAACGCAAGCACAACAGTCTGAACAACCCGCGCCCCCTCCCCGGATTTGTCTGGAATGGGGTATTTTTTCAAAAACGGAACTGGCTCACGTTCAGGATATGCTCAAGACGCTTCAACTGGGTGAGGATGCAATTACTTTAAGTAATGCGCCTGAAAAAACCAGCAAATACTGGGTCTATATTCCGCCCCTCAAATCAAAAACTGAGTCTCAGAAAAAACAGGAGGAATTGAAAGGTCTGGGTATCGAAGACAGTCTGATCATGCAGGACAACAACAAATGGCGGTACGCCATTTCCCTTGGCGTATTCTCTACTCAGGCCGCCGCGGACAAATATCTCTCGCAAATCCGGGCAAAAAACGTGAAAAGCGCCCATTCAGGCCCCCGCATCCTTGATGATGGGCATACCGTTATAACCATCAAGGCCAGTGGCCGGAATCTCGAAACCGATCTGATTAAGATGAAACTGGATTTTCCAGGCACGGAGCTAAAAGCTGTAAGCTGTTCGTAGCAATTCTCCGTTACTCGCTTCGCCTCCAGATTGAGCACACATAAATAAGGGCGTGTTGACAATGACTTCGCTTCTGCGCGAAGTGATTGTTAACACGCCCTCAAGAAAACTCGGATTACTGGAACAACTTAGCTAAGTTTTCCATGGCACTGCTTGTATTTTTTCCCAGAACCGCAGGGACATGGATCGTTGCGTCCAACCTTGTCGCCATTGCGAACAAAAGGTTCGTGCCTTTCGTCGTCGCCCTCATCATCGCCTTCTTCCCGACCTAGCGTTTCATCATAATCGGCGTGCTGGTACTGAATATTATCCGTTACGGGCAACTGGTCTTCCACCGCAGCAACATCTTCCTCGCTCTTCACCTGAACGGTCATGGTGACCTGAGTCACCTCCGACTTGATGCGTTCCAGCAGTGCGGAAAACAACTCGAAAGCCTCGCGTTTGTACTCCTGCTTAGGATTCTTCTGGGCATAGCCGCGCAGGTGAATGCCCTGGCGCAGCAGGTCCAGCGCAGAGAGATGTTCGCGCCAGTGGGTATCCATGCTTTGCAACATGACAGCGCGCTCAAAATGATGGAGCACTTCAGCCCCTACCTGTTCAAGCTTTGCCTGATAGAGCGCATGTACCGCGTCCAGAACGCGATTGAGCAGGCCTTCCTCACCAAGTTTGGAATCCTCCTCCAGCCACTGCGCAAGCGGCAAGCCCATTTGCAGTTCGGCCTGCAGATATTTTTCAAGCCCCGGGACATCCCACTGCTCTTCCATGCTCTGGTGCGGAATGTATGTAGCAAAGGTCTGCCGGATGACGTCTTCGCGCATGGCGTGGATCGTTTCGGAAATATCTTCGGCTTCCAGCAGTTCGTTGCGCTGGGCATATATAACCTTGCGCTGATCGTTGGAAACGTCATCGTACTCCAGCAGTTGCTTGCGGATATCGAAGTTGCGGGCCTCCACCTTGCGCTGGGCATTCTCGATGGCGCGTGTCACCCATGGATGTTCGATCGCCTCGCCCTCTGGCATCTTGAGCCTCTCCATGATGGAGGCTACGCGATCCGAAGCAAAAATACGCAGCAGCGGGTCTTCCAGCGAGAGGAAGAAACGGCTTGATCCGGGATCGCCCTGGCGCCCGGCACGACCACGCAACTGGTTGTCGACGCGACGGGATTCATGCCGTTCAGTACCGATGATATGCAAACCGCCATTGGCAAGTACCTGGTCGTGAACAGGTTGCCACTCGGCTTTGCGTGCTGCGATCCGGGCAGCTTTTTCTTCCTCGCCCAGAGTTTCATCATTGCGGATGGCGTGGATATCGCGTTCGATGCTGCCGCCCAGAACGATGTCGGTACCGCGGCCCGCCATGTTGGTGGCAATGGTAATGGCACCGGGACGCCCGGCCTGCGCGACGATTTCCGCCTCGCGTGCATGCTGCTTGGCGTTAAGCACTTCATGCGGAAGCTTGGCCTGCGTCAGCATTTTCGACAGCAGCTCGGAGCTTTCGATCGATGTGGTACCGACCAGCACAGGCTGGCCGTGTTTCTGGCAATCCTTGATATCGTTGATGACCGCCTGGTATTTTTCGCCAGCCGTACGGAACACCTGATCCATACGGTCGTCGCGGATCATGTCGCGATGCGTCGGGATGACAACCGTCTCCAGACCGTAAATCTGCTGGAACTCGAAAGCTTCGGTGTCGGCAGTGCCAGTCATGCCCGACAGCTTGCCATACATGCGGAAATAGTTCTGGAAGGTGATGGAAGCCAGCGTCTGGTTCTCGCGCTGGATCTGCACGCCTTCCTTGGCTTCCACGGCCTGATGCAGGCCATCCGACCAGCGGCGCCCAGACATCAAGCGTCCCGTGAATTCGTCCACGATAACGATTTCGCCATTCTGCACCACGTAATGCTGGTCGAGATGGTACAAAGCATGGGCGCGCAGCGCTGCATACATGTGATGCATCAGCGCGATGTTGGAGGCATCGTAAAGGCTTGAACCCGGCAACAGAAGACCCGCTTCGGCCAGCAACTGCTCGGCGTGCTCGTGACCTTCCTCGCTGAGCAGCACCTGATGCGCTTTCTCGTCCACGCTGTAGTCGCCGGCGCCATCTTCCTTCTCCTGTTTGATCAGTTTGGGCGCCAGTTCATTGACAAGGTGATAAAGGTCGATATTGTCGTCAGCCTGACCGGAAATAATCAGCGGGGTCCGCGCCTCGTCGATCAGGATCGAGTCCACTTCGTCCACGATGGCATAATTGAGGCTGCGCTGTACGCGTTCCGTGGGCTGGTAGACCATGTTGTCGCGCAGGTAGTCGAAGCCATATTCGTTGTTGGTGCCGTAAGTAATGTCTGCGGCATAGGCCTGCTGCTTTTCCTCGTGCGACATGTTGGGCAGGTTGATGCCCACTGAAAGCCCGAGAAAGCCATGCAAGCGCCCCATCCATTCTGCGTCGCGGCGTGCCAGGTAGTCGTTGACCGTCACCACATGAACGCCTTTTCCAGACAGGGCGTTGAGATAGGACGGCAGGGTGGCAACCAGGGTTTTACCCTCGCCGGTGCGCATTTCAGAGATTTTGCCGTAGTGCAGCGCCATACCGCCAACCATTTGCACATCGAAGTGGCGCATTTCAAGGATACGTTTGCTTGCCTCGCGCACCACCGCGAAAGCCTCCGGCAACATGTCGTCGAGACGTTCTCCCTTGGCGTAGCGTTGCTTGAATTCATCCGTCTTGGCGCGCAACTGATCATCGCTGAGGCCCGAGATGGATGGCTCCAGTGCGTTGATGGCACGCACGGTTTGCATGTATTGTTTGATCAGCCTGTCGTTGCGGCTGCCGAAAAGTTTTCTGACGAGCTTGGTAATCATGGAAACTTCTATCAAAAATTAGGGAGGCTCAGACAACCCTGAGCATCCAGAGGGATGCCGGGTTTCTGAGCCTCCTGTTGTTCGTTACCCTGCGGTTTGAAGGTAACGTGCCGGATTCTGTGGAGCGCCGTTTCTTAGCACTTCAAAATGCAGGTGTGGCCCGGTAGAACGGCCAGTAGAGCCGACCTCGGCAATTTTCTGACCCTGCAGCACAATGTCGTTCACCTTGACCAGGAGCCTGGATGCATGCGCGTAGCGACTCACTGTCCCATTGCCATGGTCAATGCTCACCATATTACCATATTGGGGGTGATATTCAGAGTAAACCACCACACCACCTGCAGCTGCCTTGACGGGAGTGCCGACCTCCGCCATGAAGTCCACCCCTTCATGAAAAGCCTTCTTGCCGCTGAAGGGGTCGATACGCCAGCCGTAATTGGAAGAAAACCAACCCGCAGAAACGGGCTGCAGGGTGGGGGAAGTGCTTTTTACGACCTGCTCACGCAAGGTCATGGCCTCGAGTAAACCGAGACTCCTGGAGCGTTCTTCGAGTTGGCGGGCGAACATGGCCAGCTCGCGTTCAAGCTGATGTGCGTCAAGCTGGTACTGCGGGGCAGCAGTTTCCGCGCCCCCCTGGCCCGGCTGTTTGCTGAAGTCAAACTCCTGTTCAGGCAGCCCGAAATGTTTGGCCAATCGCCCCCCCACAGCATCCAGCCGCAGTACCTGCGCCTGCAACTGGCCAAGGCGGGCAGCCATGGTATTGAGATTTTCCTGTACGTGAGCCGTTTTGTTTGCCGGCTGAGCAGGATTGCCGTAAAGCATGGAATAATAAACGCCAAGCGCGATGATAACGGGTAAGGATACCCAGCCCAGAATAAGCGCGATGGCCTGGTTGCGGCCGAGGGTGATACTTTTACCCCTGGCCAGACTATTCGACACGAAAATGATGTTCAAGAGGCAAAACCCTCCATGAGCGTACGCAAACTGCAATCCTACTTCACTTCAGCGACCGGCCTTGCGGCTCTGGCCGCTCGGGTCGCACACCTATCCGAACTGCAGCGGGTATGGGAGGGACTTGCGCCCCCGCCTTTGGCCCAGATGTGCCAGATAAGCGGTTTGCAGGACAGCGTGCTGGTGCTGTATGCAAGCAATGGCGCAATCGCCGCCAAGGCTCGTCAACTTGCACCGACTTTGCTGGAAAAATTTCAAAAAAAGGGCTTCGAGGTTACTTCAATTCTGGTGCGAGTGCAAGCTGGCTTCGTCCCGCACAGGGAAAAACCGCCAAAGACACTGAACCTGGGCTCCGGGGGAGCGGCCAGTTTGCGCCGACTGGCTGGCGAACTGGAGGATTCACCACTGAAGCAGGCAATCGAAACCCTGTTAAAGCGGCATGCGGTAGAGGACAGCGCGACCCATGAAAATCAGGGCGGAAAAAACCAGTAACAGCACGATGGAAAACTTGAGGATTTGCCAAGCCAGCCGAAAGTAACGCCGGTCCCGCAACAACACTCCGATGATCAGGGATGAAACGATCCCGATCAAGGCAAGGTAGATGGCAAGGCGAAGAACGATCAAGCGGTCTGGTTGAAGAAATTCAGCAAGGCGTCCGGCGCCTGCTCAGCCCGGTCGAAAGACACGAACTCCCACGCTTCGGCATCTGCCAGCAGAGTGCGCAACAGGCGATTATTGAGTGCATGTCCAGACTTGAAGGCAGTAAAAGAACCGATCAGCGGGTGCCCCAGAATATAGAGATCGCCGATGGCATCGAGCACTTTGTGCTTCACGAATTCATCTTCATAGCGCAACCCGTCGCTGTTGAGCACGCGGTATTCGTCCATCACGATTGCATTATCCATGCTTCCGCCCAGCGCCAGGCCGTGAGTACGTAGCGTTTCAACATCCTGCATGAAGCCGAAGGTACGGGCGCGGGAAATTTCCTTGACGAATGATGCCTGCGCCAAATCCAGCGTAATGGACTGCCCTGATGTTTCGAACACCGGATGATCGAAATCGATGGTGAAATTCACCCTGAAACCATTGTGAGGCTCGAAACGAACCCACTTGTCCCCGTCATGGACTTCGACGGTTTTCTTGATACGAATGTATTTTTTGGCGGCATTCTGCTCCTCGATACCTGCCGATTGCAGCAAAAACACGAAGGGTGAAGCCGATCCATCCATAATTGGCACTTCAGCGGCGGACAAATCAATATAGATATTATCAATACCGAGCCCAGCCAAAGCAGCCATCAGGTGTTCCACTGTGGAAACTTTCGCACCATTCTGTTCGAGCGAGGAGGAGAGCCGGGTATCGCCCACACTTTCAGGCCTGGCCTGGATTTCGACAGGCTGAGGGAGATCAACGCGGCGAAATACGATCCCGGTGTTCGGGGCGGCCGGGCGCAAGGTCAGATAGACCTTCTCGCCGGTATGCAGGCCAATCCCGGTCGCCCGGATAATGTTTTTCAAAGTACGTTGTTTGATCATGATCTTGCGCCCACTGCGAGCGATAATAATCCCCGTGCTATTGTATGGCCATAATGTTTAATCATCAATAGATTAGATCGCCTTTTTAATGCGGCTTATGATGCCTGATCGACTGTGCCGCAACACCAGAATTCAAAACAAAAAAGGTTTAGCATTCTAAACTGATATGATCTGGATGCAAACAAAAGTAATTTATTGGGCAATGCATGTGATGCAAACCATGCGGATTGTCGTTATAATTCGCAACTTTTGAATTCCAGGTTAAGGATTGACTCATGAGCGCCCATCACGAAGAGATGACAAAAACCACTCCCATGCAGGTTGTTGTTGCGACCGTCGGCGGTCTGGTTGCACCGTTGATCGCCATTTTCCTGATTATTCAACTGGTACTTGGCATCCAGGCTTCCCATATGAACCAGGATACCGACGCCCAGTCCAAGGTTGTTGCTGAACGTATCAAGCCGGTAGGCGAGGTCAAGGTGGTGGACGCCAATGCGGTCAAAGTAGAAAAGAATGGCGAAGAAGTTTTCAATGCCGTGTGTACCGCATGCCACACCTCTGGAGCGCTGGGCGCACCCAAATATGGCAACAAGGGCGACTGGGCAAGCCGTATCGGTCAGGGTTATAACACCTTGGTCAAACATGCAGTCGAAGGCATTCGCACCATGCCGGCTCGTGGCGGCGCATCTGATCTGTCAGATGCTGAACTGGCCCGTGCCGTGGCTTACATGGGCAATTCCGCTGGCGCCAAGTTCACCGCACCATAAATCTCTTGTTTTATAAAGCCGGCGAAAGGGCGCAGCATGAAAATGCTGCGCCCTTTATTTATTTTGAGTAACCCGCCAGCATTGCCCTGATCTGCGCCAGCCGGGCCGTGCCTTCGGTCTTCTGCGCCTCCGGGTCGGCCTGACCGAACCCTGTGCCGCGCAAGTCTTCCTGATGCAGCTCCCCAATAAAGCGGCTGGGTTCGCAGCCCTGCCATTCCCCGGCACGCTTGCGCTTATGGCAGTGTGACAGGGTCAGCCCCTTCTGGGCACGGGTAATGCCCACATACATCAGACGCCGCTCTTCCTCGATCTGGCCATTGTCGACACTCTCGCGGTGGGGCAGGATCCCTTCCTCCACACCGACCAGAAAAACATGCGGGTATTCCAGTCCTTTCGCGGCATGCAGGGTCGACAGGCGCACGGCGTCCACTTCCTGATCCTCACGGCTGTCCAGAATATTGATCAGGGCGATGGTTTGGGTCAGCTCGATCACGGTCTTGCCGTCTTCCTCGCCCTTTTTATTGATCCAGCCAATGAATTCCTGCACGTTGTTCCACTTGTTCTGTGCCGCGCGAGCCTCTTCCTGGTCGAAAAGGTGGGATTCATAGCCGATGGCATCAAGCAGGTCGGCCATGATGGTGGCGCAGGGCTCGCGCTCGGCGCGCAGAGAGATGCCGTTGATGAAATTGCAGAACTCCATCAGCGGATGGTATTGCTTGGCGCCGAGCTGATGCTCCATGCCGGCCTCGAAGGCGGCGGCGAACAGGCTGAGGTGGCGCCCGGCGGCATAGTTGCCGAGTTTTTCCAGCGTGCTGGTGCCGATACCGCGCTTCGGCGTGGTCACCGCGCGGATGAAGGCCGGATCGTCGTCGCTGTTGGCCAGCAGGCGCAGGTAGGCGATGATGTCCTTGATTTCGGTGCGGTCGAAGAACGACTGGCCGCCGGAAAGAAGGTACGGGATTTTTTCGTTGCGCAGCTGCTGCTCGAAAATGCGTGCCTGATGGTTGCCACGATAGAGGATCGCATAATCGGCAAAGCGCGTGCGGTGCTGGAATTTGTGGGTTTGCAGGCGCATGACGACATTTTCCGCCTCCTGCTCTTCATCCTTCGCGGCCATGATCTGGATCGGATCTCCGTGCCCCAGCTCGCTCCACAGCTTCTTTTCGAACAGCTTGGGGTTGTTGGCAATCAGCGTGTTGGCGGCGCGCAGGATGCGCACGGTGGAGCGGTAATTCTGTTCCAGCTTGATCACCTGCAGCCTGGGGTAATCGTCCTGCAGGGCCTTGAGATTCTCCACATTGGCACCGCGCCAGGCATAGATGGCCTGGTCGTCGTCACCCACTGCGGTAAAGGCGCCGCGACTGCCGGCAAGCTGCTTCACCAGCTGATACTGGCAGGTATTGGTGTCCTGGTATTCGTCGATCAGCAGGTAGCGCAGCTTGTCGCGCCATTTTTCCAGCACTTCCGGATGCTTTTCGAACAGTTCGACCGGCAGGCGGATCAGGTCGTCGAAATCCATCGCCTGATAGGCTTGCAAAGTATCCTGATAGGCCTGGTAAATGACGGCAAGCTGGCGTTCGACTTCATCCTTGGCATGCTGCGCGGCCAGGAAGGGCGGCAACTGGGCATTCTTCCAGTTGGAAATGACCGACTGGGCGCGGCGGATTTCTTTCTTGTCGGTGGTTTTCAGAATATCGTTGAGGATGCCCGCGCTGTCCGATGAATCAAGCACCGAGAAACGCGGCTTGTAGCCCAGGTGCCCGGCTTCCTGACGCAAGATGTGCAGGCCGAGGGAGTGAAAGGTGGTGACGGTCAGGCCGCGTGCAGACTTGCCTTGCAGCAGTTTCCCCACACGCTCCTGCATTTCTTTCGCCGCCTTGTTGGTAAAGGTGATGGCGGCAATATTGCCGGCGCTGAAGCCGCAGGTTTCGATCAGATAGACAATCTTGTGCGTGATGACGCGGGTCTTGCCGCTGCCGGCGCCTGCCAGGACCAGCAGCGGGCCATCGAGATATTTGACTGCCTCGCGTTGCGGGGCATTGAGTTTGGAAAGCATGCGGCAGACTGCTCCTGAATGGGGGGCTATTTTATCACGCCTTCCGGGATGAATTTTGCGACCATTTCAGCCTCGCCCAAACCCTGCTACAGTGATCGAGCAGGGTTTAGAAATACCGATTTCAAGAGGCTGACTCAAGTGTTGCAAACCGCAGTTGCTCCCTTACCAGAACCCGTTGCCGGCCGCATCCCGGGCAACAAGGGGATTTGGGCCGGAATATTGAGCGAAATGACCGAATTCGCTTTGCTGTTCGGCGTGTATTTCATTGCCAGGGCCCATTATCCAGAGGCGTTCCGGGAAGGCCCTGCCCGCCTGAGCACGCTGGCCGGCACGCTTAACACCGTGATGATGATCTCCGGCAGCTACTTCGTGGCCAAGTCCGTGCATGCCATCCGGCAGAACCGGCAGCAAGTCAGTCTGCGCTGGCTGTTTCTGGTGCTGCTGGCGGCATCCGGCTACATGGTGATCAAGGCAATCGAGTTCCAGTGGAATGTCAGTCACGGTATCACCGGCGGCATGAATCTATTTTTTACCGTTTATTACTACCTCACTTTCACACATATCGTGCATGTCGGATGGGGCATGATGGGTTTGCTGTGGGTGATGGTACGCACAGGAAGCGGCGCCTATTCTCCGGCGGACCATGACGGTCTGGAGGCCTTTGCTTCCTATTGGCATGCCACCGACCTGGCCTGGCTGGTGATTTTTCCACTTTTGTATGTGCTGCACTGAGGGAGAGGATGATGTCACATGAAAAACTGATCGACCGCCTCTGGCTCCTGCTGGTTGCGCTGACATTGGGCGGCGCCTGGATCGGGGAGTCCGCCGAGCCGGGCCTGGCGGTCACCATCATCATCGCCCTGACCATGGCTTTCAAGGGCAGGATGGTGGTCGATCATTTCATGGAGCTGAAAACCGCCAACCGCACATTGCGCAACCTGATGCGCGGATTTTTCTATGTTCTGCCGGCCGTGACCGTACTGACCTCACTGTTCGGGGACTGGCTTGCCCGGCTGACAACGCTCTGATTTTCCTGTTTACAGAATAAAAGCCCATTGCATCCATCGGGCTGATGGAGATTTGTGACGTGCTAAATATCGTTTCCTATAGTCTCGGCACCCTGATCGGTTTTGTGCTGATTGCCAGTTTTCTGATCTGGCTGATTCGCGACATCGTGCAGAAAAAACACGCCGTGTTGCGTAATTATCCAGTCATTGGCCACTTGCGTTTCTTTTTTGAAAAGCAGGGCGATTTTTTCCGCCAGTACCTGTTTTCCGGCGAGCGCGAGGAAATGCCTTTCAACCGTTCGGCACGCAACTGGATATACCGGTCTGCCAAAAACATCGGCGGCACGATCGGGTTCGGATCGACCAATGACTTGCGCGAGCCCGGCTCAATCATATTCGTCAATGCCGCATTCCCGGTGCTGGAAAAGGATGAACTGCCCACGCCACCCATGATCATTGGCGAAACCTATTGCCGCCAGCCCTTTTTGGCACGCTCGCTGTTCAACATCAGTGGCATGAGTTATGGCGCAATCTCTGCACCGGCCGTCGAATCCCTGGCTCGAGGGGCGGCGCTTGCAGGATGCTGGATCAACACGGGTGAAGGTGGCCTGTCGCCATTCCATCAGGCTGGCAATCCCGACATCGTCATGCAGATTGGCACAGCGAAATATGGCGTGCGCGATCTGGAGGGGAGGTTCTCGCGCGAGCGGGGACGTGAACTCGGGAACATGGCAAAGGCTTTCGAAATCAAGCTGTCGCAAGGCGCAAAGCCAGGTAAGGGTGGTGTTTTACCCGCCGCCAAAATCTCAAGGGAAATTGCGGCCATCAGAGGGATACCGGCAGGTGTAACCTCGCTCAGCCCCAATCGCCACCCAGATATCTCGAATATCGACGAGTTGCTGGACTGGGTTGCCGACCTGCGCGACCTGACTGGTCGCCCGGTGGGGATAAAAACTGCCATCGGCGGATGGGAGTTCATCAATGATTTGTGTGAGGCCGTATTGCACCGGGGTATGGAATTTGCTCCGGACTTTATCACGATCGACGGGGGCGAAGGCGGCAGTGGTGCTGCACCGCAAGTTCTGGCCGACCACATGGGTTTGCCTATCATGGAAGCGCTTCCCCGCGTGATCGACGCATTACTGGAAGCCGGTCTGAAAGAACGTATTCGCGTGGTGGCATCGGGAAAACTGGCCACACCGGCCCGCGCAGCATGGGCGCTTTGTACGGGTGCAGACTTCATAAATACGGCCCGTGGTTTCATGTTCTCACTGGGGTGCATCCAGGCCATGCGTTGCCACACCAACACCTGCCCGACAGGCATCACAACACACAACAAACGCCTGCAGAATGGCCTGGTGGTAGCTGAAAAGTATCTTCGCGTCGCCCATTACGCAGAGAACATGAACCACGAACTCGAAATGATTGCCCATGCCTGCGGCCTGCGTCACCCGCGCGAGTTGCGCCGTGAGCATGTGCGGCTTGTACAGACCGCCGGACACAGCGAGGCCATGAACATGTTGCATCCCTATCCGGTCAGCAAGTTGTAAAACCGCAGACCAGCCGTCCCTGTCGGGAGCGGATCACACCATACTTTCCTCTGCCTGCTGCTGCAGTGCCCACATATGGGCATACACGCCATTCTTTTCCAGCAGTTCCGGATGACGCCCGCGCTCGACGATACGCCCGCCTTCCATGACCAGGATTTCATCGGCTTCGACCACGGTAGAGAGGCGGTGCGCGATGATCAGGCTGGTGCGGCTCCGGGCGATTTCCAGCAGTTCGGACTGGATGGCTTTTTCGGTTTTGGTGTCGAGCGCGGAAGTGGCCTCGTCCAGAATCAGGATCGCCGGGTTCTTTAGCAAGGTGCGGGCGATGGCGACGCGCTGCTTTTCACCGCCGGAAAGTTTCAGGCCGCGCTCGCCGACCACGCTGTCCCAGCCTTGCGGCAGGCTTTCGATGAAATCGAGAATGTGCGCGGAGCGGGCGGCTTCAATCACGTCGTTGCGCGTGGCATCGGGGCGGCCATAGGCGATGTTGTAATAGATGCTGTCATTGAACAGCACGGTGTCCTGCGGCACCACGCCAATGGCCGCGCGCAGGCTGTCCTGTGTGACCTGGCGGATGTCCTGGCCGTCGACCCGGATGCGGCCTGCATTGACGTCGTAAAAACGGAACAGCAGGCGTGCCAACGTGGATTTCCCGGCCCCGCTTGCGCCTACTGCGGCCACGGTTTTGCCGGCTGGAATGGTGAAGCTGAGATCGTGCAGAATCGGGCGGTCGGCATTGTAGGCGAAGCCGACGTGCTCGAACCGGACCTCGCCGCCAGCCACAGCCAACGGGCGGGCATTTGCCGCATCCTCCACTTCCTTCGGGCGCTGCAGCAGGGTGAACATGCGCTCCACATCGGTCAGGGACTGCTTGATCTGGCGGTACATCACGCCGAGAAAGCTCAAAGGCTGGAACATCTGCAACAGAAAGGCATTGACCATGACCAGGTCGCCCAGCGTGAGCGTGCCTTCCACCACGCCGCTGGCTGCGCGCAAGATCATCAGCGTGACGCCGATGGCGATGGTGCCGGCCTGCGCCGCATTCAAGAGGCCGAGCGAGCGCTGGGATTGCAGGGCCACCTGCTCCCATTCCGTCAGGCTGGCATCGTAGCGCCTGGCCTCATAGCGCTCGTTGCCGAAATACTTCACCGTTTCATAGTTGAGCAGGCTGTCGATGGCGCGGCCATAAGCATCGGAATCCAGCGTATTGGCGCGGCGCACGAACTGCGTGCGCCAGTCAGTTATGGTCACGGTAAACCCGATATACGCCGCCAGTGTTACCAGCGTAATCAGCCCGAACACCCAGTCCAGCTTGACGAACAGGATGACCGCCACCATCAGGATTTCCAGCACGGTGGGCGTGATGCGGAACAGTAAAAAACCTACCAGACTGGAAATGGCCTTGGTGCCACGCTCAATGTCGCGTGTGATGCCGCCCGTCTGACGCTCCAGATGAAAACGTAGCGACAGCGCATGCAAGTGTTCGAATACCACCATGCTCACCCGGCGCATGGCACGCTGCGTGACCTTGCCGAACACCACGTCGCGCAGGTCGGCAAATGTAGTGCTGACAAAGCGCAGCAGGCCATAAGAGATGATCAGCGCCAGCGGCACGACCAGATCGGCGCGCGATTTGTCCAGCGCATCGATGATCTCTTTCAGTGCCAGCGGCACCATTACCGCAGCCAGCTTTGCGCCGACCAGCAAGGCCAGTGCCAGCAGAACGCGGCCCCGGAACTCCCACAGATAGGGGAACAGGCGGCTGATCGAATGCAGGTCGGATTTTCCGGACTGGGGGATCGTGCTGGAATGTTCGTGTTCGGACAGGGACATCAGGTCTTTGGTACCTCGGTTGGTTCGGAATGCCTCACATGGAAGCAAGCACGAGGAGAAAAATTATTCCACATGGCGCAAAGTTCACTCAACTTTGCTTTACCTTGAAGCAAGAGGGGATAATACTTGGTGTCAGGATGCACCTTTCAAGGAGCCACGCCATGAGCCACAAGCATAGCAGCCTGCTACGCGCCATCTTCCATGACCCTGTCAGCAGCAACATCCACTGGCGCGAGATCGAATCTCTGCTGCGCCACCTGGGCGCCAACATCACCCCGGCTCACGGCGCACGCTTCCACGTCACACTGAACGGTTTCGATGAATTTCTTCACCACCCCCACCAAAGCAATGTCTGCGACAGAACAATGATCAAAATGCTGCGTGAATACCTTTCACGTGCGGGGGTTACGCCATCCAGTTACGAGAATGATGCTTAAACCACATAACGGGTACTGACAAGCGGAGATCCCGGACTTCGGGATTCATTGCGGGAAGCTGCTATTGACATAATCCGGCTGGGCTCACAGTGTTCCACAGGGGTGTTTGACTAGTTTCCGCACTCTGACTGAAGCAGCATAGTAATTACTGCTGTCTGGCAGGTTCTGCCTGGAATTGCTTTTCCATTGCCGCCACCTGGGCTTCCAGCCGGTCCAGTTTTTCGCGCGTACGCACCAGTACCGCCTGCTGCACTTCGAACTCTTCCCGCGTCACCAGATCAAGTCTGGAAAAGATGCCCTGTAATGAAGCGCGCAGATTCTTCTCCACATCGCCCGCAGGCGAAGCAGCCAATACCTGGCTGATTTTGGCGTTGATTTCATCGAGTACTTTATGGTTGAGCATGACATCCTCCTGTTGCGCGAAGTCTACCAGAAATCACTCTTTTGATATCCCATCACCCGAGCAGGGAAAAACATGCACAGCATTGGTGCACCAAGCTGGCGCATTGCCTCAAGCTTGAACAAATTCCTTTTGTCGCATTCCAGACAAAATATCAACCATTTGATTTAAATAAATTATTTATCTGGCACAGTCTATGCTTTGGAATGGGCGTGGTAATGGATTTGATTGTTTCTTTTTAATACTTCAAGGAGAAAAAAATGCGCAAATTAACTCAAATGCTGTTGATCGCCGGTGTCGTCAGCGCCCCCAGCCTGATGGTTTCCACCTCAGCCATGGCCGAAGAAGCGGCCGCCGCCTCCCCAATCAGCGCAAACGTCATGCTGGCTTCCGAATATGTTTATCGCGGCATTTCTCAGACCCGTGAAAAACTGGCGCTGCAAGGCGGTTTTGACTACGCGCACAGCAGCGGCCTTTATGTCGGCACCTGGGGTTCCAACATCAACTGGCTGCAAGATGCCGGCGCCAGCAGCAGTCTGGAACTGGATATTTACGGCGGCTACAAGGGCAAGATCAATGATGATTTCAGCTACGACGTTGGTTACCTGCGTTACGAGTATCCAGGCAGCTATCCAGCCGGATTCGTCAGCCCCAATACCGACGAACTCTATGTTTCCGGTAGCTACAAAATGTTCACACTGAAATACTCCCACAGCCTCAGCAACCTGTTCGGTTTTGCCAACAGCAAGAACTCGAACTACATTGACGCCAGTGCGAATTTCGATCTGGGTAACGGCTTTGGCCTCGGGCTCCACGCTGGTCACCAGAAGGTCAGCAACAACTCTGATTACAGTTACACCGACTACAAAATTGGTCTGACCAAGGATTTCGGCGGCGGCCTCAGTGTTTCCGGTGCATACATCGACACCAACGCAAAAGAGGGTGCTTATGTTTATGCCCCGAGCAACACCAAACTTTCCGACAGCCGCTTCGTTCTGTCCGTTTCCAAAGCGTTCTAACGCACATACAAGGCATAGGAGCTCAACATGAAACTGGTAACTGCAATCATCAAGCCGTTCAAGCTGGATGAGGTGCGGGAAGCCCTGTCCCAGGTTGGGGTACAGGGAATCACCGTAACCGAAGTCAAAGGCTTTGGACGCCAAAAAGGCCACACCGAACTCTATCGCGGCGCGGAATATGTTGTGGATTTCCTGCCCAAGGTCAAAGTAGAAGCCGCCATCCGGGCTGAACTGCTGGATCAGGTGATCGAAGCCATCGAAAAGTCCGCATCAACCGGCAAGATTGGCGACGGAAAGATCTTCGTTTCCAATCTTGAACAAGTGGTCCGTATCCGCACCGGCGAAACCGGTCCGGAAGCCTTGTAAAAAGGAGCAAGTCATGAAAAAACTGTTTAGCATGATCGCCCTGCTGGGCGTCCTCGGGCTGGGTGGTCCGGCAATGGCGGAAGACGCTGCACCGCCGGCCACCGAACCCGCAGTGACCGCACCCGCGTCTGAAATGGTTCCAGCTGCGCCTGAAGCATCGGCGCCAGCCCCGGCACCCGAAGCAGCAGTAGCCGCTCCGGCGCCAGAACCCAAGCTCGATAGCGGCAACACCGCATGGATGCTGACATCCACCGCCCTGGTGCTGTTCATGACCATTCCCGGTCTGGCACTGTTCTATGGCGGCATGGTGCGCAAGAAAAACGTGCTGGCCATCATGATGCAAAGCTTCGCGATTGCAGCGCTGATGTCCATTATCTGGATGGTGGCTGGTTACAGCCTGGCCTTTACCCCCGGCAGCGGCTTTATTGGCGGGCTCGACAAGATGTTCCTCTACGGGATTGATGTTAATGCACTGACAGGCAACGCCGGCGCGAACATTCCTGAAACCGTGTTTGTGATCTTCCAGATGACTTTCGCCATCATCACTCCGGCGCTGATTACCGGTGCCTTTGCCGACCGCATGAAGTTCTCTGCCATGATGTGGTTCATGGGAATCTGGTCGCTGGTGGTATACGCACCGATTACTCACTGGGTATGGGAAGGCACTGGCTGGCTGTTCACCAAGGGCATCCTGGACTATGCCGGCGGCACCGTGGTGCACATCAATGCCGGTGTCGCTGGCCTGGTCATCGCCATCATGCTGGGCAAGCGTATCGGCTACGGCAAGGAACCGATGGCTCCGCACAACCTGACGCTCACCCTGATCGGTGCAGCCATGCTGTGGGTTGGCTGGTTCGGCTTCAACGCCGGCTCCGCCCTGGCTGCTGACGGCCGTGCCGGGATGGCGATGGCTGTGACCCAGATTGCTGCTGCTGCTGCCGCCCTGTCATGGATGTTTGCCGAATGGCTGGGTAAGGGCAAGCCTTCCGTACTGGGTATTGCATCCGGCGCTGTAGGTGGCCTGGTTGCCATCACGCCAGCCGCCGGTTTCGTCGCCCCCATGGGCGCGCTGATCATCGGCCTGGTATCCGGCGTCATCTGCTTCTGGGGCGCAACTTCCCTCAAACGCATGATGGGCTATGACGACTCGCTCGACGCTTTCGGCGTGCACGGTATCGGCGGTATCGTCGGCGCCCTGCTTACCGGCGTGTTCGCGGTCAAGGCCGTAGGTGGCGACACCGCTTCCGGCCTGATCGAAGGCAATGGCGGCCAGGTCGTCACCCAACTGATCGGTATCGGTGCCACAGTGGCTTATACCGCGGTCGCTTCCTTCATCATCCTCAAGGTGATCGATATGGTGATCGGCCTGCGCGTCTCCGAAGAGGAAGAGCGCGAAGGTCTGGACGTCAGCCTGCACGGCGAGCGTGTGGACTGATAGCAGCATCTGCGGAGGCCGGATTCGGCTTCCGCAGCGCAGGGTTCATGAATTTCTCCATCCCTCCCCCTCAGGAGTGGATTCGGGCGGCGCAAGCCGCCCTTTTTTTGCCCGGAAGTCTGCGACGCCACATCTGATCTGCAACTGCTGACCGGCAAGGAAATAAGGTTTCATCCTGTTGCATCAAAAAACCCGGCCCTCCCTGCTATTTGACTTTGCATGGCTCACCCCATGAGCTTGACATGCTGAAAAATGCAAGCAACACAGGCAGCTTCACAATCATTGTGAAGCAAACAACAATCTGGCCATATAAGGGGTTGCGATGAACAAGCAAAATCAACTGGAGCTGATGCTGACAATCCGCCGTATCTGCAGCAAGGCGGCGGCGGAGGGAAAGACTCAAATGCGCACGGCAACACTGCGCAAGATGGATGCGCAAATCAATCGCATGAAAAAACTACACAGTCAGCATATGACCCTTCCCTTGGCGCTTTGAGCCTGGCGCGCTCAACATCACCCTGATCCGGATTTCAGAACTTGCTTGCAACTGTTGACCACGCGGCTAGATGTTCTCTTCAATCTGGGTAGTGATATCACTGGCGCGACGATTTCCGCTCCGGCGTTCCTCCGCAGCACGTGTGTCATACGGACCCATTCCTTTAGAGGCAATACGCCGGCAAAGACTGCGCCTTTCAGTTTCACGACGATGTTCCGCAGAAGAAGGGGTGCCTGGAAATGCATCCATATCTGCCTTGTTGGATGGCTGTTTGAGCGAAAACACCAGCGGGGTCAGGTCCCGCTCGCCAACGACCTTTGCCGCACGCAGGTAGCTGACGGGCCTGACCACCACTTCATCTGCTATTGCAGGAGTTACAGGCGGCATACTGGGAACATTTCGCATCGGATCATCCCCTACTCAAATAAAATCAGGGTGGCCTATTACCGGAGGCACAGGACGAATGAATAACATATCACACAGATTCGATGCAAAATCGGGAAATTAATTCACTCTGAATGTGGCGTTTTCCCGAATGTTATTGGAAGTACGTCAACTTTGGTCTGTTTAAGATAGTGGGTCAAAATCTTGTAGGTTTCCAGCTCGAACTCAAAACAAGCCCCGGGCGCATGGTGAATTTCCTGTTCCGTTTTGAACGAGCCGAGATAGACCCAGCGATCGATCAGATGTATTTCCGTTAGCCCGCCCCAGCTTGCTGTCTCCCTTATCCCCACCGGCCCAGGGAAAGGCCAGATCTGCACCTGCATACGGGCCAGCGCGCCCATGAGGCGAATGTCGTGCTGGCCGGGCGCTTCCTTGCCTAGACACAGTCCTTTGCAATGCGAATGGGGATAGGCCGTGCAGGGAGCGCGTTTTCCCTGCACTGAACTTTCGAGGCCCAACTGGATCAGGCACAGCCGATGCGCGGTTGCGATTTCGCGCAGCGCTTCCACGGCTTTCTTCTTTGTGGGGAACAATCCGTAAATGCCTGCCTCGGCGCCGAAGTCCAGCTCGTGTGCATACGCCAGACGTACCGTCATGCCGCCATTCCCGGCGGGCTCCAGTTTCCAGGTGCATAGCTCTTGTTCTGACCGCCTGTGCGGGTTGTGTGCAGGGCAAAGCGCCTTGATCAGGCGCGATTCGCTTAACTGCGCCCCCAGCTCCCCTGCTGTTTCAATCCACTCGATACGCCGAATTTCCTGGGCAAGCAGCGTGTCACGATGATGTTTTCGATCCACGGCGAAATGCGCCAGCGCACTGCGGCGAATATTGCTGCTTTTACCAATGTATAGCGGCGCATCATTTTCACCGTAAAACAGGTACACCCCATGCGTCTCCGGCAGGTCATCCACTGTCGAGATATCCAGCCCATGCGGCAGGCATATTGGCTTCAACAGCTCATGCAGCGCGTGATGAATGGCTTCAGGCGGCAATTCCGTGTGTATCTTGCACCAGAATGCATGAATGGCCCTGGCATCAGCCAGTGCCCGGTGACGAGAAGTCACCGGCAACTGATGGCGCTCGACCAGTGCATCCAGATTGTGTTTATGGTGCTGAGGAAAGAGTTTGCGCGAAAGCTTGACCGTGCATAACACATCGGCGCGGAATTCCATCCCTGCGCGCTTGAATTCGCTGCGCAGGAAACCGTAATCGAAGCGCACATTGTGCGCGATAAAAAGCCGCCCCCGAAGCCTTTCCAGCAACATCCCGGCAATCTCGGCGAAAGTCGGAGCGGCTGACACCATTTCATTGCTGATACCGGTCAGGCGCTGGATGAACGGGGATATCGGGGCTTGTGGATTCACCAGGGTAGACCATTCGCTGATGCCGTGATCCGATACCTCGACAATACCAATCTCGGTGATACGGTCCCCGCTGATATTGGCGCCGGTCGTTTCCAGATCGACGAATACCAGGGGTTGCTGCAATGCATCGGTCATGGTCTGAACTGCACCAGACAAACGCCATTCAAGAAAGCAGAGACAAAAATCACGCTAAAACTCCTGTGACAGGGCCCACTATGATAACCTGCCAGCGCAAATCCCGCCGCGCAGCTCCAATCCCCCCGGAACCGCTTCAGTGTCTGCGTATCCTGCTGAATCGGCTGCCGACGGTAATGATTTCACCATGGCAATCCATCACGGCATAGGAATCGCGGCAACGCTCCGGGAATTCGCTCCGGGCTCGCACCTGCTGATCGAAATAGACAATCTTGCCGCCCACATGGTCCTGCTCCACGCGCCCGCCTGCCAGCAGGTTCTGTAAAGCCGCTTCACTGATTCCCCACTGGCGCATTTTTACGCGGGCATGGCTGCTGATTTTTCCCAGTTTCATCACGTTCTCCTTAATCCGACCCGGATGGGTCGCCGTGATGCAAGTCTGCATGTATACGGGCTCGCAGAGTGAGCCCGTCATAACTACTTGCCATACCGTGAACAGGCAGCCTTGAGCAGTTTCCTGACCCGCTCGCGCAGAACATCCGGGGCGAGCACTTCCACATCAGGACCATATTTGAGGATATCCATCACCAGTTCACGGTCGTCGCTGTAGGGAATTTCCAGCACATAGGCACCATCCTTTTCCAGCTGCCCCTTTTGTTTCGGATGCCACTGCTCCTGAGACACCCAGCGTGCCCGCTCCGGAGTGAATTTGAGCACCGCCCGGTACATTGCCTTACCGGAAAAAATACCGTATCCGCTACCCAGGGTTTCATCGAGCTGCCCGTTCGACACCGCCTTGGCAGCGCGCTCAAGCATCACCGCTTTTCTGATGGTATCTACGGAAAAACTCCTGAGCCCTTTCCTGAGATGGCACCAGGCATCGAGATACCAGTTGTCGCGGTAGTACACCAGCCGTTGCGGCGAAATCTCCCGCTCCGTCTGCTGGTCGTTGCTGCGGCTGTAGTGGGTAATTTGCAGGCGCTGGCGCTTGAGCAGCGCATGGCTCACCAGTTCAAAATTATCCGAAGTCACACTTCGCGCCGCAGCATGCAGGATCTTGATGCGCTGCTGGACCTCTTCGGCAGAATGATCACCGCTATCCAGCAACTGGTTGAGGCGCGACTGGAGGGGCTGGATATGCGGCCCGAGCAACCCCGGCTGCAGATTGGCGAGGAGCTGCTGCATGGTGAGCAAGGCGTGAATCTCAGAGGCGTTGAACCACAGGCCCGGCAATTCGTACTTCGGGGCCAGGATATCGGCCTTGCCGAAGCGATACCCACCCGCATCGCGATCCCATTCAATGGGCGCATTGAGCCGGTCGCGTAAATATTCCAGATCGCGCTTGAATGTAGCTCTCGAGATACCCAGCTCGCTCAGGAAAGTGCCCAGTGGCACCACCTTATACTCGGCCATCAACTGGTCAATGCGGTAAAATCTTTCGGTGCGGTCCATATTTCCTCTTTCGTGATTTTTCATCATGGCTCGCATGATGAGCCCACAGCGTGCCACACTGAAGTCGAATTGAACAGATCATAGCCAAGGAGGCGCCATGAGCACACTGTATGTATCGACATATCTGGGCAACCGCTTTTACCCGCTGGAGCCACGTATCGTCGATGTGGCAATTGAAGACATTGCCCATGGACTGGCCTATCAGTGCCGTTTCAACGGCCAGACCAGTGCTTTCTACTCCGTCGCGCAACACAGTCTGATCGTGGCCTCACTGGTACCTGACGATCTGAAATTTGCAGCCTTGCTGCACGACGCGGCCGAAGCCTATCTCGGTGACATGGTGAAACCGCTCAAGGTCATGCTGCCTGCTTTTTCAGAAATCGAAGACAGCGTAACCCGCATCATCGGGGACCGGTTCGGCGTTGACCTGAGCCATAACCCGATCGTCAAGCAAGCCGACCTGATTGCACTGGCAACCGAAAAACGCGATTTGATGCCCTATTCCGCAGAACCCTGGTCTTATCTTGAAGGGATTGCGCCCTGCCATGAAATCATCCGGCCGATGACACCAGAAGAAGCGAAACAGGCATTTTTAGGCTTTTTCGAAGAAATGCGCCCTGGCATGATGCCAGGGCGCGTTAATATGCCCGGATTACCCATCCGCTGAAGCTAAAATGGCCAGTGGATCACGCGAGATCACCGCGCACTTCCTCCGTCCCAAGCGTGCAATCTTTATCTTATGCCGAAGACGCTTCCCATATCTCCCCGTTCGCCATAAACAACCATCAAACTTCGTTTTTCTCGAATATCATGCCATGTTAATTCGAATATTTTTTACCATTAAATGCCTGTAGGATAAATTTTTTAATGTGTCATGCAAGTTGCCATTCGGCAGCCCTTCGAAAATGGCGATGAAACTGACCAAGCACTTCGACACTGCGAATCACTTTAACCGGACAGGCAAATGAATACTGATCTATCCATCGGCGAACCCTGGATGTGGGGTGCTTTCATCTTCTTCGTGCTGCTCATGCTGGCGCTCGACCTGTACGTATTCGGAGGCAGGAAGGCGCACAAGGTCAGCATAAAGGAAGCGACCGCATGGTCATTGGTCTGGGTGAGCCTCGCGCTGCTGTTCAATGCCGGATTATGGTGGCACATGAGCGGCTCGCTTGGGCAAGAAATCGCCGACCGCAAGGCGCTGGAGTTTCTCACCGGTTATCTCATCGAGAAATCGCTGTCAGTGGATAACGTATTCGTCTTCCTGCTAATCTTCACGTCCTTCCACGTTGCTGCCGAACATCAGCGCCGGGTGCTCATCTACGGCGTACTGGGCGCCATCGTCCTGCGTGCCGCCATGATTATGGGCGGCGCATGGCTTGTGCAGGAATTCTCCTGGATACTTTATGTCTTTGGATTATTCCTGGTCGTTACTGGCTTGCGCATGCTGGTCATGGCGGAGAAAGCGCCCGATCTGACGAAAAACCCGGTGCTGAAGATCGCACGGCGCCACCTGCGCATTGCCGATGGCCATCACGGTGAAAAGTTTTCTGTGGTGATAAACAAGGTGCGTTACTTCACGCCACTGTTTCTGGTGCTGATCCTGATCGAAACCTCCGACGTGGTTTTCGCCGTCGACTCCATCCCAGCCATCTTCGCCATCACCACCGACCCCTTCATCGTCTTCACCTCCAACATTTTCGCGATCATGGGCCTGCGGGCACTGTATTTCCTGCTCGCCGACGTGGCTGACCGCTTTCATCTGTTGAAATACGGCCTGGCCATGGTGCTCGCCTTCATCGGCGCCAAAATGCTGATTGCGCCGTGGTATCACGTACCGGTGGCGGCATCTCTGGTCATTGTTGCTGTTCTGATCGGCGCCAGTGTAGTCGCCAGTTTGATCGCCACGCGCAAGGAAGCGCCCTGAAAAAACCATCGTATTGGTGAAGGAAGTGCGAACCGTATTCAACCCCGGGCAGGACGACGCACAACTGGACACAAGCCCCGCTGGTTTATGGCTTATGGCTGCGTTGCGACCACTCTTTCGCCACATCTTCCGTCGCCCGCCCGGAAGAAACACCGGCAACGCCCTGGTCGGTTTGAGCCTGTTTTAACCGGCTCCTTGCTTCTTCCAGTCGTCCGGCAGCAAGGCTGGCACGCTGCCGCGCTTCCCGGTCAGCGCGTTCGGCCTCGGCCAGTTCGCGTTCCGCAGCCTGTACCTTCTGATCTGCGGCATTCGCCTGTTTTTTTGCAAACTCGGCCTTCTGCTGTGCCGATTCGACCGCATTCAGCCTCAACACCCGTTCTTCCACCTCGGCACCGGCAAAGACGTTAAAAACCGGCAACAGCAAAAGCATCAGGAAAATTGCATTCGATTTCATGCATACACCTCGGGAAATCATTGTTGAGCCCCTATCCAGAAGGCATCGTCCATTTTCAGAAACTCGTCATAGGGAATGTAATGTGAACCATCGCAAGAGAACGTCAGGCCGACGATGCCATTGAAAACGTTCAATGTGCCGGAGCGCATGTAAAACATTTCATCCATCAGGCGCAGGCCGCGAAAAGAATCCAGCACCTCGCGTATCTGCCCCGCAGGAACCAGTGCATCTGCAGGATAGGGTCGGCGGGGATAGGCAAAACAGGTGTCTGGATCAATCAACTCGTTGATATCCAGCAAACGATAGCGGTAAGGATCTTCAACCAGCCAGATGATGGCGCGACTGCTGGAGAAATGCAGGATTACATGAAAAACGCCATGGTAGAGCATCAACTCCGCCATCACGCCAAGCACGGTATCGATATGCCGGTCCATCTCGCTTTCGGTACGGGTCTGGTGAAAAACCGTGCCCCTGATCGAAGGGTCGCCCTTGATCTGACGCCAGTAGCGGGGTTCCTCGTAGAGTTCGCGGGTCAGCGGCAAATCGCGCAAACCGAAATAAGCGCCAATGACCCCCAGCGCCCGCCCTTCTCTGTCGCGCACAACCTGAATGGCGGTCAGCGAAGGACGGCGCTGGCGCAGGCTGATATAGGCATCGGAAAGAATCAGCCCCGAACCGGGCTTGACCTTGCTCATATAGGGCCGCTTTGAGCGGTCCCGTCCAAAACCTTCCAGCAAGCCGTTATGGCTGACATTGTCGCTGATCTGAACAGAACCCGTGTCGAGCACATACAGGTGCTTGCAATAGGGCAAGGCCTTGAGCGCATGCGCCAGCAGGGCATTGAGCTTTTCGCGATCACCCCAAACCGGGCAGCAGGCCTCCGCCAGTTGCCCCAAAGGCTCCTGCAGCAAGGCCTTCAAAGCTTTACGTTGATGGGCAACACTTTTTTGCAGCGATTTCCTGGGAGCATTCATGGCTGGGTTTCTTTAAGGCCAGTTTCCGTCTGTTATAACGACACATAAATTGTGTGCATCATTTCGCGGCGATGCCAATAGCGTGCCACAAAAACAAAACCCCTTGCCGTCCAGAGATGGCAAGGGGTTTTGAATACTGGCGGAGAGAGAGGGATTCGAACCCTCGGTAAGGCTATAAACCCTACGCTCCCTTAGCAGGGGAGTACCTTCGACCACTCGGCCATCTCTCCATTTTGAGCAGGCGGAAGCATACCGATTATTAAGGGCAAGGTCAATCCGGCTCACGTTGCCCTTCGCTATCTCGATGGCGCACGAATCTTGGCCAGCGCTTCGTCAATCGCCCGATCAAGATAAGCGCCGTAATAATCCGGCGTAGTCAGGCCGACAAGGGGCTCGGTCAGGACATGCCCTTCCGCGTCAAAAAGCTTGATGGTCGGTGTCAGACGGACTTTCTGCAGCAGGGAAAACTGCGCCGGGGTGGTGGCTTTTCCGGAAAAATCCACGAGCCTGCTCCGGCTCTGATATTCGATCTGGCGTATGATCACCTTGCCTTCATACTCCGGATTGCGCAGCATCGGCACCAGGAACTCCTGCTTCACGCGTTCACAGTATGGGCATTTCGGCGCAGAGAAAAGAATCATGACGGGCAATTGCCTGGATTGGGAAAGCGCCGCTTCACGCGTCAAGTCCGTTGTTACAGGAACTTCGTCCACCAGAGCCGCCGCACCGGCCAGGCTGAAGCATGCTAAACTAGCCAGCCCCAGGCCAAGCGCCACGGCCTTTGAAAATAAACGCTTAATTATCATCTTGAGCAGGAACCTGTCTTGAAAAACACTCTTATCATCGCTTCGCGCGAAAGCGCCCTGGCAATGTGGCAAGCTCGTCATATCCAGAGCCGTCTGCAAACATTATATCCGCAATTGGATGTGCAAATCCTGGGCATGACCACCACCGGCGACCAGATCCTCAACTCCCCGCTGGCAAAGATCGGCGGCAAGGGCTTGTTCGTCAAGGAGCTGGAGCAGGCGCTGGAAGAAGGTCGTGCCGATATTGCAGTGCATTCGATGAAAGACGTGCCGATGACCCTGCCGCCCGGCTTTATGCTGGCCGCCACAGGCGAGCGCGAGGACCCGCGCGACGCCTTTGTTTCAAACCAGTTCTCCCATCTCGAAGCCCTGCCGGAAGGCAGCGTGGTCGGCACCTCCAGCCTGCGCCGGGAATGCCAGTTGCGGGCGCGCTTTCCCCACCTGAAAATCGAAGCGTTGCGCGGCAATGTGCAAACCCGTCTGCGCAAGCTGGACGAAGGTCAGTTCGCCGCCATCATCCTGGCCGCTGCCGGACTCAAGCGGCTGGAGCTTGGGCACCGCATTACCGCGCTGATCGAGCCGGAACAAAGCCTGCCCGCCGTGGGCCAGGGTGCGCTCGGTATCGAGTGCCGCGAGGGCCGCGACGATCTGGTGCAATTGCTGGCACCGCTTCACCACGCTGAAAGCGCCGCCTGTGTCGCAGCGGAACGCGCCATGAGCCGTGCCCTGCAAGGCAGTTGCCAGGTGCCGCTGGGCGGTTTTGCCCAGATCGAAAATGGCAAACTGCGTCTGCGCGGCTTTGTTGCCAGCATCGACGGCCAGCGCATGATACGCGACGAAGTGCATGGCAAGCCCGAAGAAGCCGAGCAACTGGGCATCCAGATGGGCCAGCGCCTGATCGCGCTCGGCGCAGACAAGATTCTCGCCGAACTCGCGCTCTGAATGATCCGGGACTTGCCGCTCAAAGGCATGGGGGTGGTGGTGACGCGCCCTGCCCACCAGGCGCAACCCTTGGCAAAACTGATTGGCAGCGCCGGCGGGGAGGCAATCCTGTTTCCGGTACTGGAAATTCTCGACGCAGCGAATCTGTCTCAGCTCAATGAGCTGATCGCCCGTCTGGATGAGTTCGATGTCGCCATTTTCATCAGCCCCAATGCCGTGAGCAAGGCGATCCAGCTGATCCGTGCTCGCCGTCAATTACCGCCGCAAATGGTGATTGCCGCTATCGGCAAAGGCAGCAAGAATGCGCTGGAACGTTGCGGCATTACACAGGTTATCGTGCCGGAAGCGCAATTCGACAGCGAAGGCCTGCTTGCCTTACCCCAGTTCCAGAACATGCATGGCCGCCGAGTGGTGATTTTTCGCGGCGAGGGCGGACGTGAGTTCCTGGGTGAAGCCCTGGTATCGCGCGGAGCAACGCTCGAGTATGCGGAGTGCTATCGGCGCGCCATGCCAGACACCGACGCCACCCCCTTGCTGCACCGCTGGGCACGGGGCGAAATCCATGCCATCACCGTCACTAGCAGCGAAAGCCTGCATAACTTGTTTGAACTCTTGGGCCAATCTGGACAACAATGGCTGAGAAAAACACCACTTTTCGTACCCCACGAGCGAATTGCCGAGGCGGCGCGGGGGATGGGACTGGTTCAGGCTATCGTAACGCCACCGGGAGATGAAGGTTTGATAACAGGTCTGAGCGAATGGGCAAAACACCGGAAATCATGAACAACACGGGTACGACACCTCCGGCACAGGATACACCCGCCACAAACAAGGCATCGGGGTGGATCAGCCTCCCCCTGCTGATTTCATTGCTTACATTGCTTCTGCTCGGCTGGCACTGGCTCGATTCGCGCCAGCGCGACATGCAAATGGAACTGAACCTGGGCCGGCGCCTGGCTGAATTTGAGGTCCACAACAAGGAAAGCGGAATCCTTGCCCGTCAGACCCAGGAAGCCGTGCGTGAAGCGCAGGCCAAGCTCAGCCTTCTGGAGCAGAAAATGGCCGAGTCTCAGAGCCATCAGATGGCAGTCGAAGAGCTGTACCAGGAAATGTCGCGCAACCGCGACGAATGGGTGCTGGCAGAAATTGAGCAAATGTTGCTCATCGCCAGCCAGCAACTGCAACTGGCCGGCAACGTCCGGGCTGCGATGATTGCCCTGCAAACTGCGGAAAGCCGCCTGCAGCGGCTGGACCGGCCGCAATTTTTCACCTTGCGCAAGGCCATCAACAAGGATATCGAGAAATTGCAATCCCTGCCGCAGATCGATTTGGCGGGACTGAATCTGCGGCTCGACAATCTATCCGCCGATGTGGACCAGCTCCCTCTGCTACCCGGCCGCATCACAGTTACGGCAAAACCGGCTCCGCGCCAACCCCTGCCGGAGAATTTCTGGCTGCGCCTGCGGGAAGAGGCATGGCAGGATTTCAAAGAACTGGTACGCATCCAGAATCTGGAAAAACCCGAGTTGCCTCTCCTGCCTCCGGAACAGGCCTACTTCCTGCGTGAGAATCTGAAATTGCGCCTGCTTTCGGCGCGCCTTGCGCTGCTGCAACGCAACGAAGCCAGTTACAAGGCCGACATCAAGGCCGCCGAGGACTGGCTCAGGCACTATTTCGACACCAGCGACAAAACGGTCCGCAACGCGCTCAGCCATCTGAAACAGCTTGGCCAGAGCCGTCTTTCCATCGATTTGCCGGACATCACCGCCAGCCTTGATGCGGCGCGCACCTTCAAGCTTGCCCGGGAAAAATCCGGCAAATGAAAGCGCTATTCTGGACACTGGTCATCCTGCTTCTTGCCGTGGCACTGACCATGGCGACGATACACAATACCGGTTATGTGCTGCTGATCTATCCGCCTTATCGCATCGAACTGACACTCAACCTGCTGCTGGCCCTGCTGGCAGCAGCTTTTTTTATTGCTTATGGCCTGTTGCGTATCGGTCGCCACGCGCTCAGGCTGCCGGCCCACGTTCGCACCTTCAAACAGCAGAGACAGCAAGAAAAGGCGCATAAGGCGATGATCGAGGCCATGCGAAACTTCGCAGCAGGACATTACGCCATCGCCGAAAAACAGGCTGCCCGTGCGCTGGAAATGGGTGAGGCGCAGGAAGTCAACGCCCTGATCGCCGCCCGCTGCGCCCATATGCTCGGTGCTCCTGGCCGACGGGACGCCTACCTGGCGAAGCTGGGCAAGACCGGCTCCGACTACCCCGAAGCCGGGTTAACGGACGAGACGCAAAATCGCATGGAACATGAGCCGGCCCAATAAAAACCATCGCTTTCCTTCTACAGGCAATAAACCTGTAGGAGTGCCTCTTGTTTCACGCACGACCAGACAGGGTAAGCCGCCTTCGACATCCATTCGACGGATCCAGTTGTTCGACGTCTTGCGTGGCGTGGCCATTGGCTTAATGATTTCCTACCATCTCTGCTTCGACCTCAATTACTACAGATTCACCCATTTCAATTTTAATGCCGACCCGTTCTGGCTCGATTTCCGCGCCTTGATACTCAGCCTGTTCCTCGGTTTGGCCGGAATCAGCCTGGTGCTTGCAACGGCACATCATTTCAATTCACGTCGTTATTTTCAGCGGCTTGCATGGCTTGCCCTGTGTGCCGCGCTGGCAAGTCTGTCGAGCAGTTTGTTATTTCCACAGAGCTGGATTTTTTTCGGCGTTCTGCATTTCATTTTTGTCGCCAGCATTCTTGGCCTTGCGTTTCTTGGACTCTACTGGACGAATCTGTTCGCAGGGTTTCTGCTGATCCTGGCCGGGTTGACGCTACAGCACCCGCTATTCGATCACCCCTGGCTACAATGGATAGGTCTTGTCACACAGAAGCCGATAACCGAGGATTACGTACCGCTATTGCCGTGGTTCGGCGTTGTATTACTTGGCATGTTCGCAGGAAAGCGGTTCCTGAGAAGCCGCTGGAACCAGCATCTGTCAAACTGGCATAGCGATCATGCCACAGCCAGGCTGCTCGCAACTGCCGGGCGGCACAGCCTGCTGATTTATGTCGTTCACCAACCTGTAATTCTGGGATTTCTCTGGGTGGCGTCGGCAGTGATTCCTTTGGTCTGACGACAAACATGACGCGGGAAGCCTGGAAGGGTAAAATAAGCTTTTGATTAAATTGTAGATTAAGAATGTCCATCAACTGGTTCCCCGGCCACATGGTTTCAGCGCGCAAAAAAGCCGCAGAAACCATGGAATCAACCGACCTCATCATCGAAGTCCTGGATGCCCGCCTGCCGGAGGCAAGCTGCAACCCGATGATTCGGGAGCTGCGCCTGTTCCGCCAGCGCCCCTGCCTGAAAATCCTCAACAAGGCCGATCTGGCCGATCCCGCCGCTACCCAGGCCTGGATCAACTTCTACAACCAGCAGAAAGACGTCAAGGCGGTTGCCCTGTCCTGCAAGAAACCGGCCGACGTCGCCAAAGTACCCGGCCTGTGCCAGGCCATCGCGCCGCATCGCGGCACCAATCTCAAACCCCTGCGCATGATGATCATGGGCATCCCCAATGTGGGAAAATCCACCCTGATGAATGCGCTGCTGAAACGCCGCGTGGCGGCTGTCGGGGATGAACCGGCCGTCACCAAGAACCAGCAGTGTTTCGACCTGAACGACCGGATGTCGATCACCGACACGCCGGGCCTGATGTGGCCGCGGATCGAGCACGACAGCGACGGCTACATGCTGGCTGCCAGCCATGCAATAGGCCGCAATGCCGTGATCGACGAAGAAGTCGCCGAGTTTCTGGGCAACATCCTGCTGGCACGCTACCCCGCACTGCTCACCGCCCGTTATGGCTGCCCCATTGAGGGGCTGGACGGCATCGGCGTGATCGAGGCTGTTGCCAAACGTCGCGGCTTCCGCCTCAAGGGTGGCATGGTCGATCTGGAAAAAGCCTCGCTCGCCCTGCTTACGGACTACCGCACCGGTGCGCTGGGCCGCATCAGCCTAGAGACGCCGGAGTCCCGAATCACCATGCTCGCCGAGCACCAGCTTGCTCAAGCGACAAAACAGGAATCGGGAAAAAAGCCATCCGCCAGACGCCATGAAGATTTCACGGAACAATGAAAAACGCCAATGCCAGCGGCGGACTGGTCTACTCCACCGAGCAGGGCAGAATGTGCCCGGCATGCAGAGAGCCTGTTGCCCGGTGTCATTGCAGCAAGAAAAACTCGAACCCGGTATCCGACGGCATTGTGCGCGTCTCACTGGAAACCAAGGGTCGCAAGGGAAAGGGCGTCACCCTGATCAGGGGACTCGCGCTGGATGCGCTTGCACTCGCCCAGCTTGGCAAGCAGCTCAAAACGACCTGCGGCTCCGGTGGCACGGTTAAGGCGGGCGTGATCGAAATTCAGGGAGATCACTGCGAGCGGGTGATCGAGGCGCTCAAAAAGCGGGGCTTGGCCGTCAAGCGCGCCGGCGGATAGATCACCATGGTTAACTTTCAAAACCCAAGCTTCTATCCAGGCTCTATAATAACCAGCACTTTTACCTCTGAATCCATTATGTTCGCCAAACGCCAGACCAAAGCGCCGTTTCATCCGTGCCCTGCGCCTCTTCAGACGCCAAAGCGTTAAATCACCGCACATGAGTAGCAAAGACCTATATCTGCGCCTGCTGCGCTACGTTCTCCCTTACTGGCGGATTTTTCTCGTTTCCATCCTTGCCATGGCGGTAACGGCTGCGACAGAACCCGCCTTTCCCGCATTGCTGAAGCCCATGCTGGACGGCAGTTTTGTCGCCAAGGATCCGGAAACCATGCGCTGGATGCCGATTCTGATCGTACTGATATTTGTGGTTCGCGGAATTGCCACGTATATCAGTTCCTATGCCATAAGCTGGGTATCCAACAAGGTGGTAATGGATTTGCGCGAACTGATGTTTGCCAGAATCGTTAACCTGCCAGCCCGATATTTTGCCAACAATACCTCGGGAGCCCTGGTTTCGAAGGTTTCGTATGATGTCAGCCAGGTAACCGATGCGGCGACGAGCGCGATTACCGTCATGGTCAGGGATTCGCTGACCATCATGGGCCTTCTCGGCTGGCTGCTGTATCTGAACTGGAAACTAACTCTGGTCGCGGTCATCGTCACGCCTGCCATCGCACTGGTGGTCAAGGCCTTCAGTGGCCGTCTGCGCGCCATGAGCCGTGGATCGCAGCGCTCCATGGGGGATATCACCCATGTGCTGGAAGAAACCATCGAGTGCCACAAGGTGGTGAAAATTTTTGGCGGGCAGGCGTATGAAGCGAAACGTTTTCATGATGCCGTCAATGCCTTGCGGCGCTTCAATCTCAAACAGGCGGTGGCCGCTTCCGCGAGTGTGCCGATCGTGCAGATTTTTGCCGCCATCGCCGTCGCGGTGATCGTCTACATGGCATCAGCCCAGTCGGCGGCAAACCAGACCACGGTGGGCGGGTTCGTGTCGTTTCTCACCGCCATGCTGATGCTGCTTGCCCCGCTGAAGCGCCTTACCGGTGTCAATGAAAGCTTGCAGCGCGGCCTGGCGGCGGCAGAAAGCGTGTTTGCCCTCATTGACGAGGAAGCAGAACCGGACGCAGGCGGTCAGCGACTGGCACGCTCAAAGGGAGAGGTGGAGTTTCGTGATGTCAGCTTCGCCTACACCAGCGACAGGGCGGCTCTCGATCATGTCTCCCTTGCCATCAAACCGGGCGAGACAGTGGCGCTGGTAGGACAGTCAGGCAGCGGCAAAACGACACTGGTGAATCTCCTGCCGCGTTTCTATCATCCAGGCAGCGGCCAGATCCTGGTGGATGGCCATGATATCGAACAACTCGACCTGGCCGACCTGCGCGCCAACATCGCGCTGGTCAGCCAGGACGTGGTGCTGTTCAACGACACGGTCGCGGGGAACATTGCCTATGGACTTCAGGCCGGCGCCAGCGACGCTGAAATCATCGCCGCCGCCGAAGCCGCTCATGCCATGGAGTTTATCCGCGAGATGCCGGATGGGCTGCAAACCTTTGTCGGCGAAAACGGCGTCCGTTTATCCGGTGGGCAACGTCAGCGTCTGGCCATCGCACGCGCCATCCTGAAAAACGCGCCCATCCTGATCCTCGACGAGGCGACTTCCGCACTGGATACCGAATCGGAGCGTCATGTCCAGGCTGCACTGGAAAATCTGATGCAGGGCCGCACGACCTTTATCATTGCGCACCGTCTTTCTACCATCGAGCATGCGGACCGTATCGTCGTAATGCAGAAGGGGAAGATCGTGGAAGTCGGCACCCATCGCACATTGCTGGAGCAGCGTGGCATATATGCCAGCCTGCACCGTGTTCAATTCAAGCAGGATGAAAGCGCGTGAATCAGCCTTTACATATTGTCCACACCGAAAGCTCTTGTGGATGGGGAGGACAGGAGATCCGGATTCTCAGCGAGGCCATGGGAATGATCGGTCGGGGCCACAAGGTCACCCTGTTGTGCCCTGCGGATGCGCCGATTTTTTCTGCCGCAGAAAAACAGGGCATCCCGGTACACGCCTTGCCTATTGCGCGAAAAGGCTGGCATGGCGTCAAAGCCATGCGCGAATGGCTGGGCACCCATTCCGGCATCAGCCTGATCAACACCCACAGCTCCACCGACAGCTGGCTGGCAGCGCTGGCCTGCGTTACGCTACGGCGCCCGCCACCGGTTGTTCGCACCCGTCATGTTTCCTCTACGGTTCCAGCCAATCGCCCGACCCGCTGGCTTTACGAAAAGGCTGCGCGACATGTGGTGACCACGGGAGAAGCCCTGCGCATGCAATTGCATCGTGATAACGGACTGCCCCTGAACCACCTGACCTCCGTACCGACCGGCATCGATCTTTCCCGCTTTTCCCCCGGCGACAGGGCGGAAGCGCGCAAGACCCTGGGATTGGCGCCGGAAGGCCTGTATCTCGGTATCGTCAGCACCCTGCGAAGCTGGAAAGGGCACGCATATCTGCTGGAAGCAATGACCCTTCTGGTTGAGGATTACCCGGACCTCCGGCTGGTGATCGTGGGTGATGGGCCGCAGCGGGAAAACCTGGATCGCAAAATCAACGCGCTGGCGCTGAAAGACAAGGTCATGCTTGCGGGTCAACGCGACGACGTACCACTTTGGCTCAGGGCGCTGGATGTGTTCACGCTGCCCTCTTATGGCGAGGAAGGCGTGCCTCAGGCGATCATGCAGGCCATGGCCTGTGGAATACCCGTGGTTTCCACTACCGTGGGCGCCATCGGCGAAGCGGTGGCGGATGGCGTCACCGGCATTCTGGTTGCGCCACGAGATAGTGCCGCCCTGACTTCGGCTCTTTCACGCCTGCTGGCAGACCTGGAACTTCGCCGCGGCATGGGGGCGGCTGGTGCTGAACGCGCCCGGAAATATTTTGGCCTGGATGTCATGCTGGACAAAATGGAAACCGTTTTCATCAACACCGTCAGTCGTGGCTAGCCGCTTTTCTTCCCGTTTGCTCACCCTTGTTCTGGCTGTCCGCCACATGCTGGCGAGCGGCGCTCGCAGGCGCCGCCCGGAAAATCCCCGGCGCATCCTGATCATCCATCACCTGCTGCTGGGCGACACCCTGATGCTGACGCCACTGCTGGCAAAGCTTAGACAAAACCACCCTGCCGCGGAAATCGTGATGGCCGTTCCCAGTGCCGTTGCAACCTTGTACGCCGGGCGACCCTATGACGTGGAAGCGCTGCCTTACGACCCCAGAGACATCAGCACCTTGCGCGCCTTGCTTGAACACTCCGGTTTTGACCTGGCGCTGGTTCCCGGAGATAACCGGTTCAGCTGGGTTGCACGGGCATTAAATGCCAACTGGGTGGTGGCATTTGCGGGTGATACTCCGGAATGGAAAAACTGGCCGGTTGACGAATTGGCACCCTATCCGGAGGTCCCTGCTGCCTGGGGGGACATGGTCGCCGGTTTAGCCGAAGGACCGGCGCCGCAGCACTATCAGGCAATGGATTGGCCGGCACCCGCCTTTGCGCCTTTCAGCCCGCCGCAGCAACCGTATTGCGTGCTTCACGTAGGCGCAAGCAGCACCCTGAAATTGTGGGGCCCCGAAAAATGGCTGGCCCTGGCCGAACAGTTGGTGAGTCGCGGTTACCTTCCCATATGGAGCGGGGGTCGGGGTGAGGACAGGCTGGTTTCAGCGATGGACAAGGAAGGGAAATATGCCTCTTTTGCGGGCAGGCTGGATCTGCCCCAGCTCTGGCATCTTCTGAAAAATGCCCGTCTTCTGATTTGCCCGGATACGGGGGTCGCTCACCTGGGGCGCCTGACGAACACGCCCACGATCACGCTGTTCGGCCCCGGATCGGCGGTCATCTGCGGCAAGGGGGATTTCTGGCAGGACAGCCCCTACCGTGCAGTCACAGCAAAAATTTTCTGTCGCGACCAGAACATATTGTTCCGTCGCCATATCGGCTGGGTTCGCCGATGCGGAAGGACTACAGTAGAATGTGCCGCAGCACATTGCATGGAAGCAATCAGTGTGGAGATGGCAATTGAAGCAGTGGATCAACTGCTCGAGGCGCGCACCTGATGGAAAAAGCGTGCTACCAGATCAACCTGCAAACCGGTTTCGGCGGCGGTGAAGTCTATACCCGCTTCTTTACCCGGGCATTGCTCGCGCTGGGATGGAAAGTATTTCTCCTGGCCCCCGGCAAAGCTACCTGGTGGCACGGACTGGACGAGGCAGGCGCAACGATTTTGACAGTGGATAGCGCCGCGGATATCGAAAAACATGTGCCGCGAACCAGGAGCCTGCTGATATTCCAGACCATGGTTGCAACGGAATTGGCAGATCGTTTACGTCAAACGCATCTGCTTGCCTGTTTTGCCCACATGCCTTTATATGGACGCAATCCTGAAATTATTCGCCACTACGATCTGATCTTTGCGGTGTCCAGACATGTCATTACCAGTCTGCAGGAGGCCGGGATAACCCGCTATTATCCCGAGCCCATGTATGGACTGGCCGACCTGGGGCGGCCACAGGCTCAGAAGATTGCGGCTTTACGTGCAAATTCTGTTTACGACTGGGATATGCGCAAATTCCGCGATCGCCTCCTGAGCCATCTTTATCCGCTCTATTCTGCCATGAAGCCTTCCCGGATTTTTGCAAGGCGGGATGGGTTAACGCTGGGTATTGTTTCCCGCCTGACGCCGATCAAGCAGTTTCCATTGATGTTCCGGATTCTGGCACCCGTGATCCGGCAGTTTCCGCGCGTCAATCTGGAGATTTTCGGGAGTGGCGGCTTCGCCTCGGTGCGCGATCTTGAGCGCAGTCTCGCCCCCATCGCCAGCCAGGTTCGCTGGTGGGGGCACCAGCATGATGTGAAATCGATCTACCCGCAGATGGATTTCCTGCTTGCCGGACTGCCGGAAAAGGAGGCGCTCGGCCTCAACGTGATCGAGGCCCAGGCCTGCGGCACCCCGGTGCTGGCTGTCAATGCTCCGCCTTTTACGGAAACCGTGCTGGAAGCCGAAACCGGTTATTTCTTTACCGATCCGCGTCATGATCAGGGGCGGGATTTCCGGCGTCTGCTGGAGCAATTGTGTGCCACTGACGGCCAACATCCGGACCCGCGCAAGGCCCAGGAGCATCTCGAAAAATTTTCCTTTGCACAATTTGTCCAGCGCACAGGCCGGGCCATGGATGCTGCGGTAGTTCTGGCCGAGGAGACCGCATGCGCCTGATCTTCAATTTCAGGAAAGGCTTCGCTCCGCTCAGGGAAGGTCTGGAAGCAAATGGCTGCGAGATACTGGACAACCTGTGGGAACCCGGCGACGCACAACTGGCAAATATCGATGCCTGCATTATCAACTTTTACGAAGGCGTGCGGCAGCCGTTCCGAACCTGGCGACTAAAATCCCGCCTGAGAAAACACGGGATTCCGCTGATTGGAATTGACCGGGATGCCCCCTGGCATCTGGGTGTCCGTCATCGCCGTCTGTGGGTGTTCAGCCTTCTGCGGCCGCTGGATATTTATGCAACGCATACCCTGCAACCGACACTGAGTTTTGCGCCCGAGAACTTCTACCTGGCAAATGCGGCCGCGACACGGCTTTACCATCTGCATGGCGTGGCGCTGGAAGAAATGCGCCGCCCGGAATTCTTCAGCCACGATGTTTCCTTTGTCGGCAATCTTGATGGCCAGCGTTATCGCGAACATCGTGCGCGTGCCGAGTTCTTTGCCGAGCTTGAACGGCGTCTGGCAGGTTCAGGCATCAACTGCATGTTCCGGCATGCAGAAAATCTGCCTGTCAGTGAACAGGTCAATCTCATTCAGCGCAGCCGCATCAACCTGAACGCTTATGCGGCAGCGGATCATGGCGGGGTAAAAGGGTGGGGCCTGCCGGAGCGATGTTACGGCGTCCCCGCTTGCGGCGGATTTCTCTTGAGCGACGAACGCCGTCATGCCCGCGACGATTTTGAACCTGGGGTGGAGTGGGCGGATTTTCACGATCTCGAGGACTGTATTGCCAGGATCCATCATTATCTGGCCCATCCGGATGAATCCCGCACCATTGCCGAGGCGGCATACCATCGCGTGATGCGTGACCACACCTACGAACAGCGTGCGGCAAGCTTGCTGACTGCGATTGCGCAATGGAAAGAGCGACGTGGAAAATAACAACAAAGCATTTTATTGGCTGTATGCCCCAGCTGTATTGTTTCTGGCCGTGCTTCCGCTCAACCACACCATGGCCTTGCGTCTTACCGCCCTGTTCCTGACGGCCATTGTGGCACTAAGAATTTTTATAAAAAACGGCGCGCCAATATTACCCCTGAAACTCCCGCTGGCGCTCTGGGCGGGCATGGCCTTGCTTTCGCTGACGTGGTCCGTTGATCCCGTGTTTTCCCTCACCGAAATCAAGGTTGAAATCGGTTATGGCATGCTGACCTTTTTTTCGTTCTTTGTACTCACCCGCGATCCAGGCGCATGGAAAATCCTTCAGCGTGCGCTGCTGGCCGGGCTTGCGGGCACATTCCTGCTGGTGGCGGTAAAGGCATATCAGCTGGGACATGCGCCTTCCGGCAATGACTGGGACTGGCAACATGGCTATGTGAGCTACAGCACTTACCTGATCATTGCGATGCCCTTCCTGTCTCTTTCCCTGCTGGGGGCCCTGGACAATAAAGCGAGAACCATCGCGTGGGCGCTACTACCCATTTATCTCGGCGTAGCCTATCTCACCGCCAATCGCATGTTCTGGGTATCTTTCTGCCTGGTATTCGTGATTTTTCTGGCAGGCACCTGGCACAAGATGACGGACGCCAATGCGCGCAGAAAGCTTCTCATGGCTGGCGTGGCAGGCATTATCCTGACCGGCATTACATTTTTTTCAGTCATGCAGATGAAAGCGCCTGAAGCCGCCATGAGCGGAACTACCGTTGCCACCACATTCGGGGATAGCGAACGCTATATCATCTGGCAATACTGGCTGGACCGGGTTGCGGAGCGGCCTCTTGGCGGGGTGGGCTTCGGACGCGATCTACCCCACCTGGTTTATATCAAGCCGGTGGAGTGGCCACCCTTCTGGTTTGCCCACGGCCACAACATGTTTCTGAATTACGCTCTGCAACTGGGCATCCCCGGTGTCATGGTTTTCCTTTTCCTGCTTGGCGCGATGGGGCGATTATTCTGGCGCGCCTACCGTAGCGACGACAAGAAAATTGGGCTGGCCGGGCTGGCCGGACTGGCCCTGCTGGTGGCCTTTATTTCGAAAAACATGACCGACGATCTTTTCTGGCGTACCGATGCATTGTTTTTCTGGACAGCCGCCGGGATCCTGATCGGTTATATCCAGCAAACAGGCAAGAAATAGTGGCCGGAGCCCAACCCAGCTTTCTGGTCATTCGCCGCGACAATATCGGCGATCTGGTCTGTACCACCCCGATATTTCGTTCCCTGCGCGAGCATTTTCCTTCGGCCCGTATCTGTGCGCTGGTCAACAGCTACAACGCAGCGGTATTGCAGGGCAACCCGGACATCGACGAAGTCTTTTCCTACACCAAGGCAAAACACCGCCCGCAGGGGCAAAGTGTGCCGGGCGTTTACCTTGAGCGTATAAAAATGCTGGCCAGGCTGCGAGCCATGCATTTCGATTATGCCATTCTGGCCACGCCCGGATTCCAGAAACGCTCCCTGCTGCTTGCCCGCATGGTCCGCCCGCACCACATCCTGGGTTTTACCGAAGGGGAAAGTCCGGCTTCACGTCATGTGGACATTGGCGTTCCCTTCATTCCCCTTCCTCATCTTCATGAAGCGGAGGATGTTTTTCGCCTGCTACAGGCGCTGGGCATTTCCGGCAATCCCCCTGCAGCAAGCGTTCATGCCGACATTGCCGAAGCCGGGCGGGCGCGTTCATGCCTGACGCAAACGGGAGAAAGCAGATTCACCATCGGGATCCATATCAGCGCCCGCAAGCCAAGCCAGCGCTGGCCTGCAGAGCGCTTCTCGGCACTGATTCACATGCTGGGTGAACAGCATGATGCGCGTTTCATGCTGTTCTGGTCACCCGGGGACGAAAACAACCCCCTGCATCCGGGCGACGACAAGAAAGCGGCAGAAATCATGCGAACCACCAAAGATGCAGCGATCGTCGCTTACCCCACGCATCGGCTGGAGGAACTGATCGCCGGGCTGTCCTTGTGTGATGCGGTGGTGTGCAGCGACGGCGGGGCCATGCATCTGGCAGCCGGACTGGGCAAGCCCATTCTCTGTTTTTTCGGTCAATCCGATGCCGTGCGCTGGCGCCCGTGGGGCGTGCCCTACATGTTGCTGCAACCGGAAAGCCGCGAGGTGATGGACATCAGCGTGAATGCTGCCCAAGCCGGCTTTAACAGGCTGTTAAGTAAAATCAGCTGATTTGCCGGCGAATCAGGCTGCGATACAGTTCCAGCAATTGGCGTGCCATGTTTTCCGGTGCCAGATGGGCAACGGATTCCCGCGCAGCGATACCAAACCGCAAGCAGGTCGCTCGATCCAGCAGTCTGTTCATGGCAGAGGCGAGACCATTCTGATCCAGCGCATCGCAGACAAAGCCGTTCTCTCCCTCTCTGACTAGTTCTGCTGCGCCACTCTTGTTGCTGGTAATAACCGGCAGGCCGCTGGCAAATGCCTCTAGTGCGGTATTGGGGAAGGGATCGTACAGAGTGGGCAGGACGAAGGCATCCGCCGCGCCGTAAAAGGGCCTCGGATCGGTCTGGCCCTGTGCAAAGTGTACCCGGCTGGCGAGGCCGAGACGGCTTGCCAGATCCCGGTAACGCGCCAAGCGTTTATCCTTGCCAACGACCATCAGGTGACTGTCTGAAGGGAGCTGCGCCAGGGCCAGAAGCAGCGTATGCAGCCCCTTGCGTTCAAAGCCGGAACCCACGAAAAGAAAAAGCATGTCATCTTCCGGAATGCCATATTGCGCGCGAATGTCACTCCGATGCTGCATTTTCAATCCGGGGTGAAACGTTTCCAGATCCACACCGCTATAGATCACATGAATTTTTTCTTCCGCCAGCCCGAAGTAATGCCTGATTTCCTCCTTGACCATGCGCGAGTTGCAGACTACCGCCTTTAGGGAGGGGCTCAGGAATAAGCGTTTCTCTGCCGCGAGGGTGTAGCGGTGGTATGGGTTCAGGGCAACGCCCAGCCTGCCGAGGACGCCCAGTACACGACTCCGCTGCTGCAGCCATTCACGGTGGACACCGTCTCCCGCGCGATAGATATCGCAGCAGGCGATGCGCTCATGTGATTGCACCAGATCGAACGCGTGTTTATTCAGGACATTGCAAACACAGCGCGCAAAGCTCCAGTCACGCCACAGGCTGCCAAGATAGGGCGGGTTGCAGATGAGGGCATTGCCCTTGCTGCCCGTTTCCCATTGCCGTGTGACTATGGTGAGGGCTGCGCCTTCAGCACGAAGCGCCTGCACAGCGTTGGCGACAAAACGCTCGGCACCGCCAAACGGAGTGTAACGCTGGCGAATGAGGGCAATTTTCATGCGGGCGGACGGTCAAGCCGGAACCGGGGAGTGGCAGCCTCGCTCCCCGGATGGGTCATCAGGGCCAGTCAACACGCCCTAGTTAACCTGCTGAATTCCTGCAATGAACCAGCTACCGTTCGGCTGGCTGGCGGATTTCTGGATATGCCAGATTTCGTTGAAGGCTTCGGCATTGGCGCCTGCTTCCTCGCGGATCAGGCCGGAGAAGCGCACACTGGCGATAACATAATCGCCTTCGGTGACGACATCGGCCATTTCGGCATTGAGGGTCACGACTTCGGTATGCTGTGGTTTTCCGCCCCGTTCCTGGATCTGCAGACTGATTTCAGCGAAGATTTCAGGGGTGGTGAATTCGCGGATGTCGTTAATGTCACCCTTGTCGTTGGCGTCCTGCAGGCGCAGGAAGTTGGCCTTGGCCTGGCGCAGGAAAGGCTCGTCCTCGAACCAGGCAGGACGGGTGCTGACGTTTGCTGGCGCACCGCTACCGCCGGGCAGGGGCTGAACCGCAGGGCGATCATCGTAACCACTGTACTGCATGCCGCCGGCGCTTGCGGAAGCCGGCTGCGGCGAACTGCTGCGCCGCATTGCACGGAAGAAAAAAAACACGGCGGCTGCGATTCCCAGCAGCATCAGGATGTCCATCATCTTGATGCCGTCGAAACCATGCCCCATGAACAGCGAAGCCAGCAAACCACCGGCAGCCAGGCCAGCCAGAGGACCGAGCCACTTGTTACCGCCTGTCGGGGCGGCTGCAGGCGCGGAAGCCGGCGCCTTTGGAGCAGCCTGCTGGGAGACGCTTTCGCGCTGTTTGCCAAAGCTTTTGCTACCGCCGAAGCGCTTGGCGCTGGCTTCTCCGATCACCAGGCCGAAACTCATAATTGCCACCAGAAGCAAGGTAAAAAACTTTTTCATAACATCCTCATGGTTTATCCCGCAGGACTGCATTCTAGCCGGAAATCATGGCAAGGCAAGGAAATTGCGCTTGAGCGACAGACCGGCTTCGTGGTATTAAAGCCACGCTATGAGTTCCAATATACATAAAAAAGTTCTCACCCGCCTGTTTCTCGGCTGGGTGGGATTTTCGCTGCTCCTGGGCAGCGTGGTGTTCTTCTGGGAGATGGAAAAGGTCGACGATCATGTGCTCGCGCTGGCCACTCAGGAAGCGGGCACGTTTACCAGCGAAACCCTCGGGCACTTCAACCGCATCGACGAAACTCACCCGGAAGTTCTGCAACAGATCAAGGCCAAGGCGGATGAGTTCCTGAAAAATCATTTCACCGTGATCGAACTTTACAACCGCAACAAACAACAGTTCCTCGAAGTTACCGATCCTGGCATGGAAGCACTGGAAAACGAACTCAAGCGATATGTGCATAAATTCCCGCTTGAGGATTCAGTGCAATACAAGAAGTTCTATATCAACTCGCATATTTACATGCAGGTTCTGCTGCCGCTCAAGGATGGCGGAGATCATCTGGCCGGCTATTTCGAAGGTGTGTACGAGGTGGACGATGCCACTTTCAGCAATATCCGGCACGATGTCATCCGCACCCTTCTGCTGGTCGTGGTTACCATTTTTGCCACGTCAGTCATGCTCTATCCCATCATCATTTCGCTCAATCAGGGACTGGTCAAACTCTCGGGTGACCTGCTCAAAGGCAATATCGAACTGATGGAGGTGCTTGGCAGCGCCATCGCCAAGCGCGATTCAGATACCAACATTCACAACTACCGGGTCACCATTTACGCCATTCGGCTCGCAGAAGCACTGGGCCACAGCAGCGCCGAGATACGCGGACTGATATCCGGCGCCTTCCTGCATGATGTGGGCAAGATTGGTGTCAGCGACAACATCCTGCTCAAGCCAGGTCGCCTGACCGAGGAGGAGTTTGCCGTGATGCGCAACCATGTCCTGTTCGGGGTGGAAATTATCGCGAAGTCGAACTGGCTGGAAAGTGCACGCGACGTAGTGGAATTCCACCACGAGAAATTCGACGGCAGCGGCTATATGCGCGGACTCAGGGGAGAGGAAATTCCCCTCAATGCCCGTATTTTCGCCATCGTGGACGTATTCGATGCCCTGACTTCGCGGCGCCCCTACAAGGAACCCTATAGCTTCGAAGAAGCAATGAGCATCCTGCGCCGTGATAGCGGCAGCCATTTCGACCCCGCCATCATGAAGCATTTCGAAGGATTGGCGCGAGACCTGCACTTGTCCACCAGTCGCGCTACTGACCTCGAAGTCGAGATGGAACTCAACCATCTGCTGCAGAAGCATTTTTTCAGCCAGTAAACTGCCAGATGGCAGCCCAACCCGTGAAAATGGCTATTTAAAGGTTTTTCAAAAAAACCTTGGAGCGCCGCTGATAATTGTAAAGCCCCTGCTTGGCTTTGGGCAGGGTTTCCACGCCAACCTCGGTGAAGCCCCGTTCAACGAACCAGTGGGCGGTGCGCGTGGTGAGCACAAAAATCTTTCCAAACCCTTTGCGCAAAGCCTCGATTTGCATGTACTCGAGCAACGCTTCGCCTCGCCCTGCCCCGCGGTAATCCTTGTTGACCGCCATGCAGGCCAGTTCGGCCGCACGCTCCTCAGGGAAGGGATAAAGCGCTGCGCAGCCGATGATCAGACCATCGTACTCCAGCACAGAAAAACGATCGATTTCCATTTCCAGCAGCTCCCGCGAGCGCCGGACCAGCGTGCCTTCGCTTTCCAGCGGCTCGATCAGCGCCAGCAGTCCACCCACGTCGTCGATCGTGGCGGGACGCAGGGTTTCCAGCATATCCTCCGCCACCATGGTGCCGATGCCTTCATGGGTAAACAATTCCTGCAGCAGGGCGCCGTCCACATGACGGCTGATCAGGTGCACCCTGGACACGCCATTACGACAGGCGCGAACCGCGCAGGGGAGGTAGAAGTCGGCGTCATCCATCAACCCCTTGGGCCGTGCCAGGGCGGTTTCCGCTTCCTGGGTGGTGAGGCTGCGCAATAACGCTCCGTCATCATCGGTAAGCCCGCTGGTGTTCATGAGGAAAATCAGCTTGTCGGCATCCAGTGCGATCGCGGTAGCAGTGGCGACATCCTCCAGCGACAGATTGAAAACCTCTCCCGTGGGTGAATAGCCCAGCGGAGACAGCAGCACGATGTCGTTCTGGTCGAGGCGGCGGCGGATACCGGTAGCGTCGATTTTGCGCACTTCTCCGGTATGCATCAGGTCGACGCCATTGCGTACTCCCATCGGCTTGGCGGTGACAAAATTGCCGCTGCCGACGCGGATATCGGCGCCGGCCATGGGTGAATTTGCCAGTCCCATGGAGAGCAGCGCCTCGACCTCGACCCGCACCGTTCCGGCTGCTTCCTTGACGCACTTCAGGGCAGCTTCGTCTGTGACGCGCAGGCCGTTGACGTAAAGAATCTTTGCACCACGCTCGGTCAGTTCTTCCTCGATCTGAGGCCGCGCGCCGTGGACCAATACCAGCCTCACGCCCAGACTGTTGAGCAGGTTAAGATCGTGTGCCAGCGCGACAAACTGACCCTCGCTCACGACCTCGCCACCAAAGGCAATGACGAAAGTCTTGCCACGGAATTTGTGGATATAGGGTGTGGCGGTGCGGAACCACTGCACGAACACATCCACAAAAACTTCAGGTTTGACGAATCCGTCCTTGAGTTTGCTGTTTTTCGAGGGCATCTGTATGTGTCATCAAAGTGGTTGATGATGTGATTTTATGCGCTTTGCCTTCCGGTGCAAGCATAACCATGCCAACAGGCCGCCTCGGGATGTCAGAAATCCCCCCACAAGGTTTGCATTGCCGCCAGTGCGGTGAGCGCGGCCGTTTCCGTGCGCAACACTCGCGGGCCGAGACTGACTGGCAGAAAGCCGCAACTTTCGGCTGCGCGGATTTCGTTCGGGGAGAAGCCGCCTTCTGGACCAGTCAGGAGCGTGACAGGCACGGTCGGTGCATTCAGCTTGCTCAGACTGTACTGCGCACCGGGTGCCAGCATCAGGTGTTGTGCATCGGGTGGCAAATGACCCAGCCAGTGAACGAAAGGCTGAATGGGCGCAACCTCGGGTACAAAATTTCGGCCGCATTGTTCGCAAGCCGAAATCACTATTTGTTGCCAGTGCCGGACCCGTTTGTCGGCACGCTCTCCCGTGAGTTTCACCACGCAACGCTCGCTGGCCAGCGGCTGAATGCGCGTGATGCCCAGTTCCACCGCTTTTTGCAGGGTATAGTCCATCCTGTCGCCGCTGGAGATCGCCTGGGCCAGGGTGATTTTCAGGGGGGATTCGGCTTCGCGCTCATGAAACGCACTGGTTTTGACCCTGACACCACGCTTGCCGATGTGTGTGATGGTGGCCGTATATTCGCCGCCCTCGCCATTGAACAATCTAAGTTCTTGGCCTGTTTCCATACGCAGCACTTTTACTGCATGATGAGCCGCTTCGGGAGGCAGGTCGAATATCTGGCCCGGGCCCAAACGTTGTGGGCAGTAGAAGCGGGAATCAGGCATGGCGTTTCTCGTTGGTGAAGGCATGCTATATTAGCCAAAAAACCGGACGGAATTAAACCCCGTCTATCCGTAACTTGAAAAAATATCAGGAACTCCCTTCATTATGGTCAGCCTGCAGACGCCAGTTTGTGATTTTGGCTGGAAAGCGCCGGATTTTGATCTGCCCGGTGTTGATGGAAAACGCCATTTACTGGCGGACGCGAGTGGCTTGAACGGTCTGCTGGTGATGTTCATCTGCAATCATTGCCCCTACGTCAAGGCGGTGCGCGACCGTCTGGTGCGCGACTGCGCTGAACTGAAGCTGCACGGCATCAACAGTGTGGCCATCATGTCCAATGATCCGGCGGAATACGACGAGGATTCGTTCGACAATATGAAACGCGTGGCTGCCGAATTTTCCTTCCCCTTCCCATATCTGCTTGATGAAACCCAGCAAGTGGCAAAAGCCTACGGCGCGGTCTGCACGCCGGATTTCTTCGGCTTTAATGCCAAACTGGAACTGCAGTACCGCGGCCGTCTCGACGCCTCGCGCAAAGAAGCCGCTCCCATGGATGCGCGGCGCGACCTGTTTGATGCCATGCTGCAAATATCTGAAACCGGACGGGGACCTGCGGATCAAATCCCGAGCATGGGCTGTTCGATCAAATGGAAAGGGGAGTAGCTGTCGGCAGTCGGCTATCCAAAAATGCTCAACGCCGTTATTGAAGCTGTCAAAACCGTTGCACGGGATGAAATCATGCCTCGCTATCTCAAGGTTGCGCGTCAGCGCAAGAATGATGGCAGCATGTTTACAGAAGCCGATATCGCCTCGCAGAATGCCCTCACGACGGCCCTGGTGAAGATTGCCAACTACCCGGTGCTGGGCGAAGAAATGCCGTTCGAACTGCAAAAGGAATTGTGGCAGGCTGGGGGAGAGGGCCTGTGGTGTATTGACCCCATCGATGGAACATCGAACTTCGTCAACGGCTTGCCCTATTTTGCCGTTTCCGTGGCGCTGATGCGGCACGGCAGAAGTGTCCTGGGAGTGGTTTACGATCCGGTGTCTGACGAGATTTTCTATGCCGAGAAGGGCAAAGGCGCCTTCCTGAACGGCACGCAACTGCCCATCAAGGAATATATTCCAGACCTGTGCCACTGCATGGCCGGGGTGGATTTCAAGCGTATTTCCACCAGACTGGCGCAGCAGCTAGCCTGCACGCCCCCCTACAGTTCGCAGCGAAATTATGGCGCCAGCACGCTGGACTGGTGCTATACCGCTGCCGGACGCTTCGACGTCTATCTGCATGGCGGGCAGAAATTGTGGGACTATGCTGCAGGTTCGCTGATTCTGGAAGAGTCGGGCGGGATCGTCAGTACGTTGAATCAAACCGATTTCTGGACAGATGATGTATGGCAGCGCTCCGTGGTGGCAGCCCGGAATATGGATTTGTTTCAGCGCTGGCATGCCTGGATCATGGCCGCTAAATAAGCATTTATCCGACTCACATAAAATAATTTTAACGGCTTCCATTTGAGGATATTTCCTGCTTTATCTTCTATCCAAATGAAGCGGGGGCTCCTGTTTATATACAGTTTTTGTCTTTGAATTACCGAAATGGAGAGACGCTTGACCATGCTTGCCCAAAAATTGCGCGTGAGTAATAATCAAGACCTTTCGCAAATTTTTTCGCGACAAGACCATGTGGACATGATGGTTTTGTGCTTCGGACGCGCGATGTCCGGTAAAACCAAGTAAGAATTTAAACTCTTGAAGGATCAAATAAATGGCAACTCGTAAAGAACTCGCCAACGCGATTCGCGTTCTTTCCATGGACGCGGTACAGGCGGCCAACTCTGGCCACCCCGGCGCGCCCATGGGCATGGCAGAAATCGCCGAAGTGGTTTGGAATCATAATCTGCGCCACAACCCTGCCAACCCGAAATGGTTCGACCGCGATCGCTTCGTGCTCTCCAACGGCCACGGCTCGATGCTGATCTACTCCTTGCTGCATCTGACCGGCTACGACCTGCCGATCGATGAGATCAAGAAATTCCGCAAGATGCACTCCAAGACCCCGGGTCATCCTGAATACGGCTACACCCCCGGCGTGGAAACCACCACGGGTCCGCTCGGCCAGGGCATCACCAACGCTGTCGGCATGGCGATGGCGGAAAAACTGCTGGCGAACGAGTTCAACAAGCCCGGCCATGAAATCGTCAACCACAACACTTATGTGTTCCTCGGCGACGGCTGCATGATGGAAGGCATCTCCCACGAAGCCTGCGCGCTGGCCGGCACCTGGGGCCTGGGCAAGCTGACCGCGTTCTGGGACGACAACGGCATCTCCATCGACGGCCACATCGAGGGCTGGTACACCGATGACACCGCCAAGCGCTTCGAAGCTTACGGCTGGCACGTGGTTCCGGGCGTGGATGGTCACGATCCCGCTGCTATCGAGGCTGCAGTGCAGGCCGCCAAGGCCGTGACCGACAAGCCTTCCCTGATCTGCTGCAAGACCGTGATCGGCAAGGGCTCCCCCAACAAGGAAGGCACGCATGACGTGCACGGCGCTGCGCTGGGCGATGCCGAAATCGCCGCCACCCGTGCCAACCTGGGCTGGAACCATCCGCCTTTCGAAATTCCCAAGGATGTGTACGAAGGCTGGGATTGCCGTACCAAAGGTGCCGGTCTGGAAACCCTGTGGAACAACAAGTTTGCTGAATACGCTGCCGCTTTCCCCAAGGAAGCCGCTGAATTCAAACGCCGCATGGCCGGTGACCTGTCTGCCGAGTGGAAAAAACATGCTGCCAGCTTCATCAAGGCGACCAACGAAAAAGCCGAAACCATTGCCACCCGCAAGGCTTCGCAGAACTGCATCAACGGCCTGGTAGCTGCCGTGCCGGAATTCGTCGGCGGTTCCGCCGACCTGACCGGTTCCAACCTGACAAACTGGACAGGCGCTCACCACGTGCATGGCAAAAAGCCTGGTAACTACATCAGCTACGGCGTGCGCGAATTCGGCATGTCCCACATCATGAACGGCATGGCCCTGCACGGCGGCATCCTGCCGTTCGGCGGCACCTTCCTGATGTTCTCGGAATATGCCCGCAACGCCCTGCGCATGTCCGCCCTGATGAAGCAGCGCGTGATTTATGTGTTCACCCACGACTCCATCGGTCTGGGCGAGGACGGCCCGACCCACCAACCGGTGGAACAGACCGCGACCCTGCGCATGATCCCCAACATGGACGTTTGGCGTCCGTGCGATACGGTGGAGTCTGCCGTGTCCTGGGTAGCTGGCGTGGAAAAGAAAACCGGTCCGAGCTGCCTGATTTTCAGCCGCCAGAACCTCAACTTCCAGAAGCGCGACGACGCCACCATCGCCAACATCGCCAAGGGCGGCTACGTGCTGGCCGATGCAGCGAACCCGAAAGTGGTACTGATCGCCACCGGATCCGAAGTTGCTCTGGCCATGGATGCCAAGAAAGTACTGGATGAGCAGGGCGTGGCGACGCGCGTGGTTTCCATGCCGTCCACCAACGTCTTCGATCGTCAGGATCAGGCCTACAAGGACAGCGTGCTGCCCAAGGGCATCAAGCGCGTAGCGGTTGAGGCCGGCGTGACCGATGGCTGGTACAAATACGTCGGCGGCGACGGTGCCGTGGTAGGCATGACCACTTTCGGTGAATCTGCTCCGGCGCCGGAACTGTTCAAGCACTTCGGTTTCACGGTCGAGAATGTGGTCAATACGGTTAAAGGTATTCTGTAAAGAAGCTTGAGCCGCAAACGGCGCTTGGATTCGAGGGGGCATATTTACCTTGCGTACCTTAAGCGTTTTTTGTGGTTAATCTTATTCATTAAGGAGAGTAAAACATGGCAATTAAAGTTGGTATCAACGGGTTTGGCCGTATCGGCCGCATGGTGTTCCGCGCTGTAGCGAAGGATTTCAAAGACATCGAGATCGTCGCGATCAACGACCTGCTCGAGCCTGACTACCTGGCTTACATGCTGAAGTATGATTCCGTGCATGGCCGCTTCAATGGCGACGTCTCGGTGAGCGGCGGCAACATGGTAGTGAACGGCAAGACCATCCGTCTGACCGCCGAGCGCGACCCTGCCAACCTGAAGTGGAACGAAGTGGGCGCGGACATCGTGATCGACTGCACCGGCTTCTTCCTGACCACCGAATCCTGCGAAGCCCATATCAAGGCTGGCGCGAAAAAAGTGGTTCAGTCCGCTCCTGCCAAGGACGCCACCCCGATGTTCGTGTACGGCGTGAACCACGCCAAATACGCTGGTGAAGCGATTGTTTCCGCCGCTTCCTGCACCACCAACTGCCTGGCTCCCGTGGCCAAGGTGTTGAACGACAATTTCGGCATCAAGCGTGGTCTGATGACCACCGTGCATGCGGCTACTGCCACCCAGAAAACGGTTGACGGTCCTTCCATGAAAGACTGGCGTGGTGGTCGTGGCATTCTGGAAAACATCATCCCGTCTTCCACCGGTGCTGCCAAGGCCGTGGGCGTGGTGCTGCCAGAACTGAAAGGCTTGCTGACCGGCATGGCCTTCCGCGTGCCAACCTCTGACGTGTCCGTGGTCGACCTGACTGTGGAACTGAACAAGGCAGCTTCCTACGACGACATCTGCAAAGCCATGAAAGCGGCTTCTGAAGGTGCGATGAAGGGTGTTCTGGGCTACACCACCGAGAAAGTGGTTTCCACCGACTTCGTTGGCAACAGCGCTCCTTCGACTTTCGACGCCGAAGCAGGCATCGCTCTGGATCCAACCTTCGTCAAGGTCGTGGCCTGGTACGACAACGAGTACGGCTACACCTGCAACATGCTGCGTCTGGTTGAGCACGTAGCCAAGTAAGTGAAAAGTGAAGGGTGAAATGTGAAGAGTGGGGCGGCCCGCTTTTCCGTTTCACTCTTCACATTTCACCCTTCACCCGCAGTTGAGCTGTAAGGCATAGGTTGACCTATGCCTTACACCTTATTTTCTACAGGAGCTGAACCATGTCCGTAATTCGCATGACCGATCTCGATCTCAAGGGCAAGCGTGTTTTCATCCGCGCTGACCTCAACGTGCCAGTCAAGGAAGGCAAAGTGACTTCCGATGCCCGTATCACCGCTTCCATGCCGACTATCGAGCACGCCATGAAGGCGGGTGCCAAGGTGATGGTGACGTCCCACCTGGGCCGTCCGACCGAAGGCGAATGGAGCGAAGAGAATTCCCTCAAGCCGGTGGCCGATGTGATGTCAGCCAAACTGGGCAAACCAGTACGTGTGATCAGGGACTGGGTGGAAGGCGGCTTCGATGTGGCTGAAGGCGAAGTTGTGCTGCTGGAAAACTGCCGCATCAACAAGGGCGAGAAGAAAAACGTCGAAGAGACCGCGAAAAAATATGCCGCACTGTGTGACGTATTCGTGATGGACGCTTTCGGCACCGCCCACCGTGCAGAAGCTTCCACCTATGGCGTGGCTCAGTTCGCACCAGTGGCTTGCGCCGGCATGCTGCTGACCGAAGAACTTGAAGCGCTGACCAAGGCCCTGCTCAGCCCGGCGCGTCCCATGGTTGCCATCGTTGGCGGCTCCAAGGTTTCCACCAAGCTGACCGTACTCGAATCCCTGTCCGAAAAAGTCGACCAGATGGTGGTTGGCGGCGGTATCGCCAATACCTTCCTGGCAGCTACCGGCAAGAATGTCGGCAAGTCGCTGTGCGAATCCGACCTGATTCCTACTGCGCAGGCTCTGATGAAGAAAATGACCGCACGCGGCGCCACTATCCCGGTTGCCGTGGATGTGGTGGTCGGCAAGGAAGCTCCTTTTGTGGCTGGCAACGAAAACACCCCCGCAATTTTGAAGGGTGCAGGCGAAGTGGCCGATGATGAAATGATTTTCGATATCGGTCCGAAATCTGCTCAGGAACTCGTGGACATCATCATGAAAGCGGGCACCGTGGTGTGGAACGGCCCGGTTGGCGTATTCGAATTCGACCAGTTCGGCGCGGGAACCAAGGCGATCGCCATGGCGATCGCCAATACCAAGGCCTTCACCCTGGCCGGCGGCGGTGACACCATTGCCGCGATCCAGAAGTACGACATTTACGACAAGGTTTCCTATATTTCTACCGCCGGTGGCGCTTTCCTCGAATTCCTCGAGGGCAAAAAACTGCCTGCTGTCGATATTCTCGAAAAGCGCGCGGCCAACAAGTAAGGAGACAGGAGCGAGAAACGGGGAGGTTCGAGGATCGACTCCTCACCTCTCAGCCTCTCACTCCTAACGATCAATGATACGCAGAACCAAAATTGTAGCCACCCTCGGCCCTTCGTCAAACGACCCCAAAGTGCTGGACCGGCTGATTGAAGCGGGTGTGGATGTCGTCAGGCTGAATTTTTCCCATGGAACTCCGGAAGACCATATCGAACGTGCAGAAATGGTGCGTTCGCTGGCTCGTGCACGTGGTCGTGCAGTCGGCGTGCTGGTTGACCTGCAGGGACCGAAAATCCGTATCGGAAAATTCGAAAGCGGCAAGATCTCGCTTGCCAACGGCGATGCATTTATTCTCGATGCAGACTGCCCGCTCGGCAACCAGGAGCGCGTCGGTCTCGATTACAAGGCGCTTCCCAAGGATGTAAATCGCGGATCAACCCTGCTGCTGGACGATGGCCGCATCGTGATGTGGGTGGAAGAAGTCCGCGGCAATGAAATTCACTGTACCGTCAAACAGGGCGGCGTGTTATCCAACAACAAGGGTATCAACCGCCAGGGCGGCGGCCTTTCTGCTGCAGCACTGACCAACAAGGACAAGGAAGACATCAAGACCGCAGCAGCGCTCAAGGCGGATTATGTTGCAGTCTCCTTCCCCCGCAATGCGGCTGACATGGTTCTTGCGCGTGAATTGCTGCACGCGGCCGGTGGCCATAGTCTGCTGGTGGCGAAGATCGAGCGCGCCGAAGCCATTCCGGCACTGGAAGAAATTCTCGAAGCCTCTGACGCCATCATGGTGGCACGTGGCGACCTGGGCGTTGAAGTCGGTGATGCCGCCGTACCTGCGCTGCAGAAAAAAATGATTCGCATGGCGCGGGAAAAGAACAAGCTGGCGATTACCGCAACCCAGATGATGGAATCCATGATCACCAGCCCGATTCCGACACGTGCCGAAGTTTCCGACGTGGCCAATGCGGTGATCGACGGCACCGATGCAGTCATGCTGTCGGCCGAAACCGCTGCCGGCCAGTACCCGGTCGAAGCCGTCCAGGCAATGGATCGGGTATGCGTGGAAGCGGAGAAGGAAATCGAGATTACTCCATCCAGCTTGCGTCTGAAGCGGGAAACGGTTGGCCCGATTGATGAATCGATAGCAATGGCCGCCATCTACACTGCAAATCATTTGCAGGTCAAAGCCATTGCCGCTCTTACGCAGTCCGGCTCCACCACACTGTGGATGTCGCGCATTGCCACGGCCGTTCCGATCTACGCCTTGACACCGCAAGTGGAAACCCGTAGAAAAGTGACTTTGTTCCGCGGTGTCCACCCGATCAATTTCAAGATGTTCACGCATGACCCCGAACTGTTGTTGCGCGAAGCGGAAGACGAACTTCGCCGCCGAGGCGCAGTGCGAGACGGCGATACGATCTTGCTGACCATCGGTGAGCCCATCGGTAAAACCGGCGGCACCAATACCATGAAAATTGTGCGGGTAGGCGAACACCGCAAGGCTTGAATTCGGGGGAAGGGTAAGCAGTAAAGAAATTTACATAAGCAATTACCCATCTCTCATCACCATTATTAAACAAGGAGATAAAACATGGCTTTAGTATCAATGCGTCAACTGCTGGACCACGCGGCCGAACATGGCTACGGCCTGCCGGCATTCAACGTCAATAACCTGGAGCAGGTACAGGCAATCATGCAGGCTGCCGACGAATGCAACAGCCCGGTGATCATGCAGGGTTCCGCCGGTGCGCGTAAATATGCTGGCGAAGCCTTCCTGCGTCACCTGATCGATGCCGCCATCGAAGCCTATCCGCACATTCCAGTCGTAATGCACCAGGATCATGGCGCTTCCCCGGCAGTATGTATCAACGCGATTCGTTCCGGCTTCTCCAGCGTGATGATGGACGGTTCCCTGATGGAAGATGGCAAGACGCCTTCCAGCTTCGAATACAATGTGGATGTTACGCGCAAGGTCGTGGAAATGTCTCACGCAGTCGGCGTTTCCGTTGAAGGCGAACTGGGTTGCCTGGGTTCACTGGAATCCGGCCACGGCGAGAAGGAAGACGGTCACGGAGCAGAAGGCGTACTGACCATGGATCAGCTGCTGACCGACCCTAACGAGGCGGCAGAATTCGTCAAGGCTACCGGCGTGGATGCACTGGCAATCGCTATCGGCACTTCCCACGGCGCGTACAAGTTTACTCGTCCGCCCACTGGCGATGTGCTCGCAATTTCCCGTATCAAGGAAATTCATGCCCGCATCCCCAACACCCACCTGGTCATGCACGGCTCTTCTTCCGTTCCGCAGGAATGGCTCAAGATCATCAACGAATTCGGCGGCACCATGCCACAGACTTACGGCGTGCCGGTTGAGGAAATCGTTGAAGGCATCAAGCACGGCGTGCGCAAGGTGAACATCGATACCGATCTGCGCATGGCATCTACCGGTGCGATCCGCAAGTATCTGGCCGAAAACACCAAGGATTTCGATCCACGCAAGTTTTACGCGGTCGCAACCAAGGCGATGAAGGAAATCTGCAAGGCACGTTTCGAAGCATTCGGTTCTGCCGGCAATGCCGACAAGATCAAGCCAATCATGCTGGATAGGGTTGCAACCATGTACAGCAAGGGCGAACTGAAAGCCGTCGTCAAATAAGTTCGATATCCAGCCTGCAATCAGGGATTGGAATGCAAAAAAGGCGGATTATTGTCCGCCTTTTTTGTTGCCAGGACGCCTTGCTGTCTTTTTAAGCAGGACAAAACGGTATAAAATTGCCGGCTCCCCCAATACAGCCTACCGCTATGAAAATCGGGCCACACCAGCTCAGGAACAATCTTATTGTCGCTCCCATGGCGGGCGTCACGGATCGTCCTTTCCGCCAGTTGTGCAAACTGATGGGGGCGGGCATGGCGGTTTCCGAGATGGTAACCAGTAATTCCCTGCTTTACGGCAGCGAAAAAACCAAACGCCGCGCGAATCATGAGGGCGAGGTCGAACCGGTTTCCGTGCAGATCGCCGGCGCGGACCCTGCCATGCTGGCAAAAGCAGCAAAATACAATACCGATCAGGGCGCCCAGATCATCGATATCAACATGGGCTGCCCGGCCAAGAAAATCTGTAACGTCATGGCAGGTTCCGCGTTGCTGCAGGATGAAGCGCTGGTGGCCCGCATACTCGACGCCGTGGTGAAAGCGGTAGAAGTCCCGGTCACCCTGAAAATCCGCACCGGCTGGAATCACGACAACCGCAACGCCATCCAGATCGCCCGTATCGCCGAAGATAGCGGCATCCAGGCGCTGGCGATTCATGGCCGCACCCGTGCCTGCGGCTACAGCGGCGAAGCGGAATACGACACCATCGCAGCCGTCAAGACGCACATCCGGATTCCGGTAATAGCCAATGGCGACATCACAACGCCGGAAAAAGCCCGGCATGTCCTGCAGCATACCGGGGCCGATGCCGTCATGATCGGCCGGGCAGCAATGGGCAGGCCATGGATTTTTCGCGAAATCGAACATTTTCTGCAAACCGGCAATCATCTGCCGCCGCCTGAAGTGACTGAAATCCACCGCGTGCTGATCGGCCATTTGCATGACCTGTATCAGTTCTACGGCGACTACACCGGCTTGCGCATGGCGCGCAAGCATATTTCCTGGTACACCAAAGGACTGGTGGGTTCTGCAAGCTTCAGGCACGCAATGAACCAGCTGCCGAGCGTGGCCGAACAGTTGGCAGCAGTTGAGCAGTTCTTTTTGGAACTGGGTACACATTCAACCTGCCTGACCTACCACAGCGAAGAACTGGCCGCAGCCTGAGTCTCTCGCAAGAACAAGGTAATCGCAGCATGATGAATGAAAACGAAATTGCAATCTGTGTGCGCAAGGCCATGACGCAATACTTCGCCGATCTGGACGGCGAAACCCCCTGCGCGGTCTACGAGATGGTAGTGGGTTGTGTCGAGAAACCCCTGCTGGAAGTGATCCTGCACCAGGCCGAGGGAAACCAGACCCGGGCCGCCGAAATGCTCGGCATCAATCGCAACACCTTGCGCAAGAAAATGCAGGCGCATGGCATCAAATAAGTAACGCATCTCCATCTGCAACGGGGCGGGATGCCCTGTAATGCGGCCAATTTGAAATTCAGGGCGGAGCCCTTTCTTTAATTTAGGTAGTAGTTATGACAACGATCAGACGTGCCCTTATGAGTGTTTCGGACAAAACCGGCGTGGTGGAATTCGCGCGCACTTTGCAGCAATTCGGTGTGGAAATCCTTTCTACCGGCGGAACCGCCAAGCTGTTGCAGCAGGAAAATATCCCGGTGATTGAAGTTGGCGATTACACCGGCTTCCCGGAAATGCTGGACGGGCGGGTCAAGACGCTGCATCCCAAGGTGCACGGCGGCATTCTGGGCCGCCGCGATCTGCCCACGCATGTCGCTGCGATGGAAGGCGCCAACATTCCGCCGATCGACCTGGTGGTGGTCAACCTGTACCCCTTTGCAGCCACCATTGCAAAGGCGGATTGCGCCCTGGAAGACGCCATCGAGAATATCGATATCGGCGGCCCGACCATGGTGCGCTCAGCCGCCAAGAATTATGCGCATGTCGCCATCGTAACCGATCCTGCGGACTACGCCACGGTAGCAAAGGAAATGCTTGCCACCCAGGGTGCGATTGGTCAGGACATCCGCTTCGATCTTGCCAAAAAGGCCTTTTCGCATACCGCCGAATACGACGGCATGATCAGCAACTATCTTACTTCGCTTGACGCTCAGGGCCAGCGTCAGCCGTTCCCGCAAAAATTCAATCTGCAATTCAGCAAGGCGCAGGATTGCCGCTATGGCGAAAATCCGCACCAGCAGGGGGCTTTCTATATTGCCCAGAGCGAGAGCGGCAATGCCTCCATTGCCAGCGCACGCCAGTTGCAGGGCAAGGAGCTGTCCTACAACAACATCGCCGATGCCGATGCCGCACTGGAATGCGTCAAACAGTTCAGCGCAGCCCCGGCCTGCGTGATCGTGAAGCATGCCAATCCCTGCGGCGTGGCCTATGGCACATCCCTGCTGGACGCCTATGAACGGGCCTACCAGACTGACCCGGAATCGGCTTTTGGCGGCATTATCGCCTTCAATGGCGAACTCGATGCCGAGACCGCCCGCGTCATCGTCGAGCGCCAGTTCGTCGAAGTCATTATCGCGCCCAGCGTTTCTGCGGCCGCAGTCGAAGTGGTCGCCGCCAAGAAAAACGTACGTCTGCTCGAATGCGGACAGTGGGCGGCGCAACCGGCAAAACGTCTGGATTACAAGCGCGTCACCGGCGGCCTCCTGGTGCAGGAAGCGGACCTCCTGCTGCACAACGAACTTCGCGTCGTCACCCAGCGCCAGCCCAGCGCGGAGGAAATGGCGGATCTGCTGTTTGCCTGGCAGGTGGCCAAGTATGTCAAATCCAACGCCATCGTGTATGGCAAGGACAAGATGACCATAGGCGTGGGCGCCGGCCAGATGAGCCGCATCAACTCGGCACGCATCGCAGCCATCAAGGCGGAGCATGCGGGTCTGGAAGTCCGCGGCTCGGTGATGGCCTCGGATGCCTTCTTTCCCTTCCGCGATGGCATTGACTCCGCCGCCCAGTCCGGTATCGTCGCGGTGATCCAGCCCGGCGGATCGATGCGTGACGAGGAAGTGATCGCTGCGGCCAACGAACACGGCATGGCGATGATATTCACAGGTATGCGGCATTTCAGGCATTAAGTATTGAGGTCATACATGAAAGTTCTGGTTATTGGCGGCGGCGGTCGCGAGCATGCGCTGGCCTGGAAGCTGGCGCAGTCGCCGCGCATTCACAAGGTGTTCGTTGCGCCCGGAAATGCAGGCACGGCGCTTGAGCCGGACCTCACCAATGTGCCGGTCACGGCCATTCCGACCCTGGTCGCCTTTGCCCAGAGCGAGAAAATCGCACTCACCGTGGTGGGCCCGGAAGCACCGCTGGCCGAAGGTGTGGTGGATGCTTTCCGCGCCGCCGGGCTGAAGATTTTTGGCCCGACCAAACTGGCGGCCCAGCTCGAAAGCTCGAAAGATTATGCCAAGGCCTTTATGGCGCGCCACGGCATTCCCACTGCCGCCTATGCCACCTTCAGCAATGCCGCTGAGGCGCACGCCTATCTGGACCAGCAGGGCGCGCCGATCGTGATCAAGGCCGACGGCCTGGCCGCAGGCAAGGGCGTGGTCGTGGCGATGCGTCTCGATGAGGCGCACGCCGCAGTGGACATGATGCTGGAAGGCAACAAGCTTGGTTCGGCCGGTTCGCGCGTGGTGATCGAAGAATTTCTTGCTGGCGAAGAAGCCAGCTTCATGGTCATGGTGGATGGCGAGCACGTACTGGCGCTGGCGACCAGCCAGGATCACAAACGCCTGCTGGACGGCGATCAGGGCCCCAATACCGGCGGCATGGGCGCTTATTCCCCGGCCCCGGTCGTAACGCCGGAGATTCATGCCCGGGTGATGCGCGAAGTCATTCTGCCCACCGTCAGCGGCATGGCCAGGGACGGGATTCCCTATACCGGCTTTCTTTATGCCGGCCTGATGATCGACCCCCAGGGGCAGGTCAAGACGCTGGAGTTCAATTGCCGCATGGGCGACCCGGAAACCCAGCCGATCATGATGCGCCTGAAAAGCGATCTGGTGACGCTGGCCGAACATGCCGTCAATGGCACGCTCGACAAGGCGGAAGCCGAATGGGACCGGCGCGTGGCACTGGGCGTGGTGCTGGCTGCCGCAGGTTATCCCGACAGCCCGCGCAAGGGAGATATCATCAGCGGCCTGCCGGCAGCAGAGGCGGATGTGCATGTGTTCCACGCCGGGACGGCAATGAATGGCAAGGATGTGCTTGTCAGCGGCGGGCGTGTGCTATGCGTCACTGCCCTGGGCGACAGCGTGCGCATGGCCCAGACCCGAGCTTACCATGTTGCCGACCAGATTCATTTCGATGGCTGCCAGATGCGGCGCGATATCGGTTATCGCGCTGTGGACAAGAAGGCGCGCTGATCGTGCAGGGTACATCCGTGCCCTTTTCCGCTACCACAGCGGAGTTGAACACCGCTCTTATCCACAGGCTGCGCGCCCACCTCAAACGGGGCGGCGTGATCGCTTACCCTACCGAATCCTGCTACGGACTGGGCTGCGACCCGCGCAACCGGCGCGCCGTCATGAAAATCCTGCGCCTGAAAAGACGCCCTCAGCACAAGGGCCTGATTCTGATCGGATCGGATTTCGGCCAGTTTAAATCTTATGTCACCCCGCTTACACATGGGCAGTGGCAACAAGTTTCTTCCAGCTGGCCCGGCCCGGTGACCTGGCTGCTTCCGGCCCCCCGCTCCACTCCCGTCTGGCTGCGCGGCAGACATCGCAGCATTGCAGTACGCGTCACCGCGCACCCCCTCGCCGCCCGCCTGTGTCATGCGCTCGGCATGGCTCTGGTTTCGACCAGCGCCAACCGCAGCGGACAGCACCCGGCACGCAGCTTCAAGACATGCGCACGCCTCTTCGGCAAGCAGGTTATGACGCTTCCAGGCCTTGTCGGCCGGCGTAAACGCCCATCCACCATCAGGGACCTGCTGAGCGGCAAAGCCGTCCGGATATAAAAGCCACTAATATGTGATCGCAATTCGCATCCTTGTCACCATGCTGTAATATTTCCGTCATATTATCCTGACAGCTCAATCTTCAAGGACATCGGCATGGCTGCAAATATACTCGTGGTGGAAGACGAACCTGCCATTCAGGAACTGCTTTCTTTCAACCTTCAACAGGCTGGCCACCATACTCTCAATGCAACGAGTGCAGAGCAGGCTTTTGGCCTGTTGCGCAATACACTGCCCGACCTGATCCTGCTCGACTGGATGCTCCCCGGCGTCAGTGGGATTGAGTTTGCGCGCCGCCTCAAGGCGGATGCCTATACCAAAACCATCCCCATTATCATGCTGACCGCACGGGGTGAGGAGCAGGACAAGATCGTGGGTTTCGATACCGGTGCCGACGATTACATCACCAAACCCTTTTCGCCACGCGAACTGATGGCACGAATCAAGGCAGTGCTGCGCCGCCGTGCACCACAAATGACGGATGATCCGGCGGAGACCGGAGGATTGCGACTGGACCCCGCCAGCCATCGGGTCACTGCGGATGGCAAAGCGGTCGAACTGGGGCCGACGGAGTTCCGGCTATTGCATTTCCTCATGACACATACCGAGCGTGTGCACTCCCGCAGCCAGCTGCTGGACCAGGTGTGGGGCAACCAGGTGTTTGTGGAGGACCGTACCGTGGACGTGCATATCCGCCGCCTGCGGCGCGCACTCGAAGAAACCGGTCATGAGCATCTGATCCAGACCGTACGTGGTTCAGGCTACCGTTTTTCGGAACATGAGTAAGACAGCACGGATGCTGAATCAGGGGGAAGACTGAATGTCCGGCGTGTGGGGACGTCTGCTCTGGCCACCCATTGCGGCGGCACTGGCAGCCCTGATCCTGTGGCCCCTATTCGGCGCGGTGAGTGCCTTGCTGTTTTTTGGCTGCGTGCTGCTGGCATTGTGGCTTCGCCATGCCATGCACCTCAACGCGCTGATTCGCTGGCTGCAGTCGCCACCAGGAACGGAGGTGCCGGAAGCATCCGGGGTCTGGGATGAGGTGTTCAGCGTGCTGTACCAGTCGGGTCGCCTGCGCTCGACCCACCAGCATGAATTGAGTGCCGTCCTGGAGCGCTTCCAGCGCGCCGCGGAAGCCATGCCGGACGGTATCATCATGGTCAATCAGGCGGGCCAGATCGAATGGTGCAATCCGGCGTCAGAAAAACAGTTCGATATCAGCAATCAGCGCGACCAGGGCCAGCGCCTCAGCTACCTGGTGCGCCAGGTACAGTTTACTGAATATCTGGTTGCAAATCATTATGGCGAGCCGCTGGTGATGAAATCGGCGCGCAATGCCGACCTCACCCTGTCCATCCAGTTGATTCCGTTTGGCGACCGGCAGAAACTACTGCTCAGCCGCGATATAACCCAGCTTGAGCGGGTTGAAACCATGAGGCGAGATTTCATCGCCAACGTATCGCATGAGCTGCGCACGCCACTCACCGTGGTAGGCGGCTTTCTCGAAGGCTTCGCCGAGGCCGGGCAGATCAACATGGAGCAGAGCCGCCGCCACTTCCAGTTAATGCTCGACCAGACGCGCCGCATGCAGGGGCTGGTGGACGACCTTCTGACCCTGTCCCGCCTCGAAAGCAATCAGGAGAAAATATCCGACGAAACGATCGACATTACCAGCCTGATCGAAACACTCTACAAGGAAGCGGTTTCATTGAGTTCTGGAAGTCATCATCTCAATCTCCAGATTGATACGGACGCGAAACTGAAGGGCAATGAGCGCGAATTGCGCAGTGCTTTCGGCAACCTGGTCAGCAATGCGGTGCGCTATACACCGGAGGGAGGAGAGATCACCCTGTGCTGGAGCTTGAAAGGACAGGAAGCCTGTTTTTGCGTACAGGACAGCGGGATCGGCATCGAACCCCAGTACATCAGCCGTCTTACCGAACGTTTCTACCGCGTCGACAGGGGGCGTTCACGCGAAACCGGCGGAACCGGACTGGGGCTGTCGATCGTCAAACACATCCTGACCCGCCATCAGGGGCGTCTGGAAGTCGACAGCGCATCCGGCCAGGGAAGTACTTTCTGCGCCTGTTTCCCTGCTCACCGGGTGGTCAGGGACAAACAAGTCTGACCCGGGGCGGACAAACACTAATACATAGGCTCGCTAACGAAGGTAACGCGTTCGAAATTGGACCCTTTTTCCAGCAGCGTGATGAGCTTGTACGTTTCGGTCTGACTGCTGTAAATCTGTAGACGCTTGCCCGGCTGGAACCAGCCAATGGGCAAAACCAGACTGGCAGGCTCGTGTTGCTCGGGTACGGCGGAAAGCCGGAATGCCGGCACGAATAGCCCCATGTCGGATGGGTTCAGGGTTAGCGGCCGGGCAGCCAGCACCGTCGGCAAACCCGGCAGCACACGTGTACCGATGCTGAGATCACCCGCCTCATTACCCACCATCAGCCAGCGCACCACGGCAAGGTTAAAGGGAAGGTTGTCGCTGCTCCGCACGGCAATCAACTGGTTCTGGCTGATACGCTCCCCCGCTCCGCTACGAGAGAGCCTGAATCCGCCTGCACTCTGGTCAAGGCTGTTCCAGTTTTCCAGGTTAAATCCCAGGCGTGAAAAAAGCAGTTTCTCGGTACGCTGGGTGACACGGCCGAACATGCGCATGTCTTCCAGAATTTCCGGGGCAATATCGAGGGTTTCACCTGGCTGCTTGAAGGGCGAAGCATCACTCAGAAAAAAATAGATGGCGGGAAAAGCGAAGCACAATTGCACACTGTTTCCACTCCTGCCTCGCGGCGAAGATCGTTCCAGAGGCACTTCGCACCAGCGTTTATAGAGCGAACCAAGCAATACTTCGCAGGCGGGCTGTATACACTCATCGCCCAGACCCACTTCGGCCGGATTGCCGCCAGTGCTCAGAAACTTGATGCGTTTCCTGAGGGACAGGGCGAGCCGCTCGGTGTCCACAAAGCGCCGCTCGCTCATGATCTGGCCGGTAAAAATCACGGCCCCCCCTTCACCGGCCAGGTCTACGCTGACGAGCGGAAGCGAGGGGGTTGGCGGCTGATTCCTGGAGATTTTCACACGGGAGGTCCAGCGATCGAGCCAGCGGTCAAGCTGGAGAATCTGTCGCGAAGTCAGCTGTTGCGGGTCTGCCAGACCCAGCAACAATACCTTGGCATAGGAGGCCTCGCATGAATTGGTGCCATCATCATGACTCAAGGCATCCTTGATACGTTTTGCGGCTACCGCTTTGGCTTCGGCATACCGATACAAATCATGCAACTGACGCCACAGGCCAGCAGGCACGGTCCGGTAGGCATGTGCAAAGCCCAGTATTCTGGAATTGATGCTGCTGATTACACGCTGAGAAATCAGGGCGATGAAAGGGCTGACTTCGGTATCGCCCTTTTGGGCGGCCTGAAGGCACTGCAAATAGATGTTGCCAAAAACAAACCACATAGCCTGTTCATTATTCCAGGCAGTCTGCTCCAGGGAAGAAAATGGCAAAGGCCTGTTCTGGTACTTTTTACCCAGCTCACCGGCCAGATAGGACACGGTTTCGCGTAGCTGCTCCAGGATTTTCAGCCGTTCCAGCGCTGGCAACGCAAAATGGCTAAGCAGTTCCAGTTGCTGCCGCAGTTCTCCGTGAAGCCCATGGATATTGGTGAGTGGCAGCGTTTTCAACCATTTCCGGCACATGCTGGCATCACCGAATTCCGGCTGTGGGGCGTCGGCCAGGATGACCGGGAGATCGAAGTCCATCATAAAGCCTCCTCCAGTGCCGCACGTAAAATCCCGGCAATGTCTGCTGCCCGTCGTGGCCGGCTTTCGCGCATGGCAACACCCCAGACCGGATTGGGGAAATGACGGTCATCGTGGTAGCGGGGAATGACATGCCAATGCAGGTGAGGCACGACATTGCCCAGGCTGGCAAGGTTGATCTTGTCGGGCGCGAGGCATTGCCGCACCACTCTTTCCACGGCAAAAACCACGGACATCAAATGATGTCGCTCCGCATCGGCAAGATCGCTCATTTCCTTGATGTGTGCATTCCAGATCACACGGCAAAAACCGGGGTAGTCGGGATCAGCAACAAGAATGACGCGACACTGGCTATCCTGCCAGAGGGTTTCGCCAGAATTGGGGTCACATAACTCGCAAGCCATTGCAGTTACTCAACCTCCATGGTGATGGCATTACAACAGCACCCGTTCGATCCCGCCATTCGAAGCCTTGTCGATGTAATCCGATTGCCAGTTCTCACCCAGCAGGTGGCGTGCCAGCTCCACGACAATGTAGTCGGCCTCGACCCCGGTGTCATCATTATAGCGGGACAAGCCCTGCAGACAAGACGGGCAGGATGTCAGGATTTTCATCTTTGCTTCCGGCGCTTCCTCGTGCAGCAAGGCGACATCCTTGCGCAGCTCCTCTTCCTTGCGGAAACGAATCTGGGTCGATATGTCGGCACGCGCCACCGCGAGCGTGCCGGCCTCGCCACAGCAACGGTCGTTCAGCTTGACGTCGCTGCCCATCAGCGTGCTTGCCACCGCGATCGGCGAGTGGGTTTTCATCGGAGTATGGCAGGGATCATGGTAAAGATAGCGCTTGCCTGCGACGCCTTCGAGCCTGACGCCCTTCTCCATCAGGTACTCGTGAATATCGAGCAGGCGGCAGCCGGGGAAAATCTTGTCGAACTGGTATTTCAGCAACTGGTCCATGCAGGTGCCGCAGGAAACGATCACGGTCTTGATATCGAGGTAATTCAGCGTATTGGCAACGCGGTGGAACAGCACCCGGTTGGCAGTGGTAATTTGCTGCCCCTTGTCCTCGTCACCGGACGAAGTCTGGGGGTAGCCGCAACACAGGTAGCCCGGCGGCAATACCGTGACGGCACCGATCTCGAACAGCATGGCCTGGGTGGCGAGGCCCACCTGGCCGAACAGGCGTTCCGAGCCGCAGCCGGGAAAATAAAAAACAGCGTCCGAATCCTCCGACAGCTTGGCCGGATTGCGAATGACCGGCACCATGGAGGAATCCTCCAGACCCAGCAGGGCGCGTGAAGTTCGCTTGGGCAGTCCGCCCGGCATCGGCTTGTTGATAAAGTGGATAATCTGGGCCGTGATCGGGGGTTTTCCGAGCGTGGCAGGCGGATGCTGGGTCTGCTGCCTGATCAGGCCGAAATGTTTGCCCACGGTATAGCCCAGGCGCTGTGCCTGGTATCCCCAGCCGATCATGACCTTGCGAATGGCCTTGATCGTGGTCGGGTCCGTAGCATTGAGAAAAAGCATCGAAGCAAAAGTGCCGGGATTAAACTTTTTCTTGTGCTGCAAACGCAGGAAATTGCGCATGGCAATCGAGACATCGCCGAAATCGATATCAACCGGACAGGGGTTGAGGCACTTGTGGCATACCGTACAGTGGTCGGCCACATCGTTGAATTCGTCGAAATGCTGCAATGAGATACCGCGCCGGGTCTGTTCCTCGTAAAGGAAAGCCTCAATGAGCAAGCTGGTGGCGAGGATCTTGTTGCGCGGGCTGTACAACAGGTTGGCGCGAGGAATATGTGTATTGCACACTGGTTTGCACTTGCCGCAGCGCAGGCAGTCCTTGATCGAATCGGCAATTTCACCGATGGCACTCTGCTCCATGATCAGGGATTCGGTTTCCAGCAGGCTGAAACTGGGGGTGTAGGCATTACGCAGGTCGGCGCCGGGCAGCAGCTTGCCACGATTGAAATGGCCGTGCGGGTCCACCTGCTGCTTGTAGCCGGCGAATTTCTCGATTGCCGCATCTTCGAGAAATTCCATCTTGGTCAGTCCGATGCCATGTTCACCCGATATCACCCCGCCCAATGACTGCGCCAGGCGCATAATGCGGGACACCGCCTGGTTGGCAGCCTTGAGCATGGCATAGTCGTCGGAGTTGACGGGAATATTGGTGTGCACGTTGCCATCACCGGCATGCATGTGCAGCGCCACGAACACGCGGCTTTTCAGAATCTGGGCATGGATGACATCGCACCGTTCGAGAATCGGCTGATATTCGCGCCCGGTAAAGATCGTCTGCAATTCGCGCCGGACCTCGCGCTTCCAGGAAACGCGCAAGGTATGGTCCTGCAACAGTTCGAACACGGTGCGGTGCTTGTGTTCGGTTTCCGGCGGCTGGAACTTGAAACCTTCGATGGGCGTGTCCAGATTGACCAGCATTTCCTGCCAGCGCGTACGAACCTCCTCCAGCATGTTGAGCGCACGCACGCGCCGGGACTCGGTCAGTTCCGGATCGGCGATGGTGTCCTCGTCCTGGAACAGCGGCAGTTGCCCCTTGAGAAAGCGCTGCAGGGCTTCCACCAGTAGCAGCTTGTTCTGGGTGGAAAGCTCGATATTGATGCGTTCAATGCCGTCGCAGTAATCGCCCATGCGCGGCAACGGAATGACCACGTCCTCGTTGATCTTGAAGGCATTGGTATGGGCAGCGATGGCGGCCGTGCGGGCGCGGTCGAGCCAGAACTTCTTGCGCGCAGCCGGGCTGACGGCAATGAAACCTTCGCCATTGCGACTGTTGGCCAGCTTGACGATTTCCGATGCAGCCTCGCCACAGGCAGTCTCGTTATCCGAAACAATATCCGCCAGCAGCACCATTTTCGGACGTTTGGTCCGGTTCGCCTTGGTGGCATAGCCCACCGCCTTCAGATAACGCTCGTCGAGGTGCTCAAGGCCGGCCAGGATGGCATGGGGATGCGCATCCAGGTAATTCTTGATTTCCACGATGGCAGGCACCGCATCGCGCACCTGGCAGAAAAATTCCAGACAAACGGTACGTATGTGGGCCGGCATGCGATGCAGGATGAAGCGGGCCGAGGTAATGATGCCGTCACAACCTTCTTTCTGGATGCCCGGCAAGCCACAGAGGAATTTGTCGGTGACATCCTTGCCCAACCCTGCCTTGCGGAAGCATTGCCCTGAGACGCAAAGTATTTCAGGCTCGCCCAGCAGGGTCTTGCCATCGGGCGCGAACCGGCTGATGCGAAAACTGACGGACTCGGCATCGTGGATCTTGCCCAGATTATGATCGAGGCGTTCCACTTCCAGCCAGTTGGCATCCGGCGTCACCATGCGCCACCAGGCCAGGTTATCAAGCGCCGTGCCCCACAGCACGGCCTTCTTGCCGCCCGCATTCATGGCCACGTTGCCGCCAATGCATGAGGCATCGGCCGAAGTCGGATCAACGGCAAATACCTGCCCAGCGGCTTCCGCTGCTTCCATGACACGCCGCGTCACCACACCGGCGCCGCACAGAATGGTGGTAACCGGATCAGTCACACCCGGCAGCGGAGTGAGTTCCACCTTGCCCAGCGCATCCAGTTTCTCGGTGTTGATCACGGCGGTCAGCGGGTCGAGCGGAATGGCGCCGCCGGTATAGCCGGTGCCGCCACCGCGCGGGATCAGGGTCAATCCACACTCGATACAGGCTTCCACCAGCGGCGCGATCTCGCGCTCGGTGTCGGGATTGATCACTACGAAAGGGTATTCCACCCGCCAGTCGGTAGCGTCGGTGACATGGGAAACGCGGCTCAACCCGTCAAACTGGATATTATCGCGGCGGGTATGCGGCAGGAGTTTGGCCAGCACTTTCTTGCGCAGCTTGAGGGTGTGCTCGAACCCGCGTTCGAATTCGTTGACCGCTCGATGCGCGGCTTCAAGCAACTGCAGCACCCTGACATTATCCTGGCGGCGCTCTTCAATGGCTTTCAGCCGGTGGCGCAAAGCCTCCACCAGTGCGGTCTGGCGCTTCCTGTTGGCGAGCAGGTCATCCTGCAGGTAAGGATTGCGGTTGACGACCCACAAGTCGCCCAGCACCTCGAAGAGCATGCGGGCAGACCGGCCGGTTTTGCGTTCGGCACGCAAAGCTTCCAGCACCTGCCACATCTCTTCGCCGAGGAAACGGATAACGATTTCCCGATCAGAAAATGAAGTGTAGTTGTAAGGAATTTCGCGCAGGCGGGTGGTCATGGAATTTAGGTGCAAAGAACTGATTTTAACCCAAGCGGGGAGGAATGAGACACCCTAATTTGGCGCTAAAAACCTATGTCGCAGCCAGGGTTACTACCCCATAACGCGCACCCTTGCCAATCAGCATGAACAGAGCCGCATACCAGGGATTAATGCGCAACCATCCGGCAGCCACACACAGGGCATCGCCGATCAGCGGCGTCCAGGCCAATAGCAGAACCGGGCTGCCAAGACGCCGCAGCCAGACGATACTACGATGATGGTGATCCCGGGGGAAAAGACGCCCCAGCAAATAGGAAGTCATGGCGCCGAGCGTATTACCGATGGTGGCAGAGGCCAGGGCTGGCCAGAGTAACTGCGGATGCAGCTTGAGCAATGTGAACAGCACGATTTCCGAACCCCCCGGCAAAAGGGTTGCGCCGAGAAAACTGGACAGGAAAAGCCCCCACAAGCCAACATCATCTCCCGCCAGCCAGGCGGCAAGCTGCTGCATCGTGGCGGTCAGGTCTGAATCAGCTTGCGATGCGTCTGGATACTCATCAGCGCGCCCATGCCGAACAGCAGCGTAACGGCAGAGGTGCCGCCATAACTCATCAGCGGCAGCGGTACCCCGACCACCGGCAGGATGCCGCTGACCATGCCGATATTGACGAAAGCATAGGTGAAGAAGGTAAGCACGATGCTGCCGGCGAAAAGGCGGCCGAACAGGGTGGGCGCATTGGCGGCAATGACCATGCCGCGCCCGATGATCAGCAGATAAAACGTGAGCAATATCAGGTTGCCGATGAGTCCGAATTCTTCCCCGAGGACGGCAAGGATGAAGTCGGTGTGTTTTTCGGGCAGAAACTCCAGGTGCGTCTGCGTGCCATGCAGCCAGCCCTTGCCGGGCAAGCCGCCGGATCCCATGGCAATGGTGGATTGAATGATGTGATAGCCGCTGCCGAGCGGGTCCTGTGTAGGATCGAGCAGGGTCAGCACGCGCTGGCGCTGGTAATCATGCAGCATCGACCACAACAGCGGCATGCTGGCTGCACCGGCGATGGCCGCACCGATCATGACACGCCAGGAGAGCCCTCCGAGGAACAGCACGTAGAATCCTGCTGCGCTGACGATCAGGGCCGTGCCAAGATCAGGCTGTTTCGCGATAAACGCCACAGGAACCAGCAGCAGCAGGGATGCAATGACAAAATCCTTGATGCGCAGGGTGGCTGCGTGACGGTCGAAGTACCATGCCAGCATCAGCGGAACCGCGATTTTCATGATTTCAGATGGCTGGATACGCGTGACCCCGATATGCAGCCAGCGCCGTGCGCCATGGCTGATATCACCAAAAAGCGCCACACCGAGCAGGAGCAACAAACCGGCGATATAGACCGGAAGGCCCAGACGCGCCAGATGTTGCGGCGGAATATTTGCGATCACCCACATCACACCAAGCGCCACCGCCAGATTCATCATTTGTTTGGTGACGAAATGAAAATCCTCACCTGCGGCGCTGTAAAGCACTACCAGGCCGAGCAGCATCAACATGCCCAGGGCAAACAGCAGGTAGCCGTCGAGATGCGCGACCAGACGAGCAAAGAGACGCCTAATCATGTTCCGGTTCCTCGGGGCTTTCCTGTGGAACAGCTTCCTTGGGAAGTTTGCCCAGCAGGTAATAATCCATCACCGTGCGCGCGATGGGGGCCGCGATGCTGCCGCCGTGGCCGCCATTCTCGACCAGGATGGCAAGCGCGATCCTGGGATTGTCGGCGGGCGCGAAAGCGATGAACAGCGCGTGGTCACGGTGGCGTTCCGCAACCTGGCTTTCCACGTATTTTTGCCCCTGTTTCATACCGACCACCTGGGCGGTTCCCGTCTTGCCGGCGATCAGGTATTCCGCCCCCAGGCTGGCGCGCGCCGCCGTCCCGCCGGGGCGGGTGACATCCACCATCGCCGCCTTCACGCGCGCCAGGTTCTCAGCCTTGATCGGCAGCGAATCCGTCTCTTCAGGCGCCAGGGCCCGGGTCTGTCCGGTTTTGCTATCCAGGATGCTTTTTACCATGTGCGGACGCATCAACTGGCCATTGTTGGCCAGGGCGGCAGTGGCCACCGCCAGTTGCAGCGGCGTGGCCAGATTGTAGCCTTGCCCGATGCCAACGCTGACGGTATCTCCGGTGAACCACTTCTGCTTGAAACGCTTCATTTTCCACTCAGGGGAGGGCAATATGCCCTGCTGTTCGCCTTCGATATCGATCCCGCTCTTGCGCCCGAAACCGAAGTGGCTCATGAAGCCGGCGATGGCATCGATACCCATGTCCACGGCCAGCCCGTAGTAATAGGTGTCGCAAGAAATAACGATGGATTTGTGCAGATCCACCATGCCGTGGCCACCGGCCTTCCAGTCGCGATAATGGTGGCTGCTGCCGGGCAGGGCATAAAAACCGGGATCGGAAATGGTATAGGAAGGACTGCGTTTATTGAGTTCCAGTGCCGCCAGCGCCATGAACGGCTTGAAGGTTGATCCGGGCGGATACTGGCCCCGCAGGGCGCGATTGTTGAGCGGCTTGTCGGGCGAATTGTTGTATGCATCCCAGTTTGCGGCATCGATGCCATCGACGAACAGGTTAGGGTCGAAGCCGGGCTGGCTGACAAATGCCAGGACTTCGCCGCTTTTCGGCTCGATGGCCACCAGTGCCCCGCGATACTTGCCGAAAGCCTTGACAGCCAGGTCCTGCAGCTTGCTGTCTATGGAAAGGTAAAGCGTATTGCCGGAAATAGGCGGTGTTCGCGACAGGGTACGAACCGCACGGCCGCCGGCATCGGTTTCGACCTGCTCGAAGCCGGTCGTTCCGTGCAGCTGCTTTTCGTAGCTCTGCTCCAGGCCCTGCTTGCCGATATGGTCGGTGCCGCGGTAATTGGCGAGCAGGTCGTCTTCTTCAAGGCGTTCCATGTCCTTGTTGCTGATGCGACCGATGTGGCCAACCACATGCGAGAACAGATCGAGGTGCGGATAGTGCCGGAAAAGACGCGCCTTGATTTCCACCCCCGGAAAGCGGTAACGGTTGACAGCGAACTTTGCAACTTCCACCTCGGTCAGGCGTGAGCGGATCGGCAGGGTCTCGAAATTCTTGCTTTCTTCCAGCAGCTTCCTGAAGCGCCTGCGATCGCGCGGCGTAATCTCGATAATCTCTGCCAGTTTGTTGATGGTTTCTTCCAGCCCGTCAACCTTACTCGGGGTGATTTCCAGAGTATAGGCAGAATAATTGTGCGCCAGCGGCACGCCATTTCGATCCAGGATCAGGCCCCGGTTAGGCACGATCGGGACGATGGAAATGCGGTTGTTCTCCGCCAAAGTATGATAGTGCTCATGCTGCAGCACCTGCAGGTAAACCAGCCGGGTCACCAGCAAGGCAAAGGCAAACAGTACGAATGCAGCAGCCACGGCCAGCCGTATCCGGAAGCGATGAAGCTCCTGCTGATTATTCCTGAGTTCAGTACCGGATCGCATCCCGAACGCCATGGCGAATTATTTTTCGTTGCCGCGCGAGGAAGAGTAGGCAGTCTCGGGCTGCGATTTATATTTTATCGCCAGAAGAACAAGCAGACTGAGGGGAGGCCAGAGCAGCGTACCGGTGATGGTGGAAAGAAAATATCCCCAGCCGATAAAGTTTGCGCCGGAGAGCAGGTGTGTCAGCAGAATGAATATCTGGCTGATCAGCAACAGCGAAAAAATATGCCATGCCTGCGGCCACAGGGTAAAAGCCTGGATGCGCCGGTGCAGGGCAAGCGTGAAATAAATTGTAACGGTATAGGCCAGCGCGTACTGGCCAAGCAACGCGCCGTCGGCCACGTCCATGACCAGGCCGAGTCCCCATGCGGCAGCCATGCCAATGCGCAGGGGTTGATGCACCGCCCAGTAGATCAATAGCAACAGCACGAAATCCGGCCGTAACAGCAGTGCGGAGCCCTGCCATGGCAGGATGTCCAGCATGAGCGCCACGAACAAAGTCATGGCGATGAAGCTGCCGCTGGGCGGCCGTGTCAGGGTCGGCGCTTCGGTCATGTTACCTGGCCTCCTTGCCTTTTTTGTCTACCTGCGCAGCGGGTCGCGATTCACCCACGGAGATGACCAGCAGGCTGCGGTAACGATCCATGCCGGCACTTGGGGTACAGGTAATTTTTGCGAAGGGATAGCCCGCATTGCGCTCGATTTTACTGACCACAGCGACGGGGACACCGCGAGGATAGGTTCCGTCGATACCGGAAGTGACAAGCTGGTCCCCGTTCTGAATATCCATGTTTACCGGCATGAAGGCCAGTTCCAGCGAATTGTCCTGGCCGTGACCAAAAGCGATGGCGCGCAAGCCGTTGCGCACGACTTCCACGGGCACGGCCTGCCCTTTGTCGGTAATCAGGGTGATTTCGCTACTCAACAACTGCACGCGTGTAATCTGCCCGACGAGCCCCCTGTCGTCGATCGCCGCCTGACCAGCCAGAATGCCGCCTGCCCCTCCCTTGTCGACAATGATTTTGTGACTGAAGGGGTCGCGACCGGCGCTCATCACATCCACGGTGATGGCACGATGAAAATAACGCTCACGGGTAGCGAGCAGACGGCGCAGATGGGCATTTTCTGCCTCCAGCGACTGACTGCGTTGCAGTTGCATGGCATTTCCCAGCTGTTGTTGCCGCAAACCGGCATTTTCGTCCGCCAGCTGGCTCTGTGTGACGAAAAACTCGCTGGCGCGGCGAGACAGAATGAGCGGACTGTTGGCGACCTGCTGCAACGGGTGAAGCACCAGGCCGACGCCCTGGCGCAGCAGGGCAAGCTGGTTGAGACGTGCGTCGGTCACCATCAGAGCAATGGATAGCAGCCCGAAAAAGGCAAGGCGCGCTATTGGGCTTGGGCCGCGCTTGAAAAAGGGTTCGTGATCCATGGCGAAGTCAGCAGTCAACCATCAGCGGTCAGCGGAATGCCCTGCGGCAAAGCCGCGCACAAAATTCTGTTAGCTAATCGCTGAACGCCGATCGCTAGCATTCAGTCATTCGTGAATACGGTGCCGAGCTTGTCCATTTCTTCCAGCGCACGTCCGGAGCCGCGCACCACACAGGTCAGCGGATCTTCGGCAACCACCACCGGCAGACCGGTTTCTTCCATCAGCAGGCGGTCGAGGTCGCGCAGCAGTGCGCCGCCACCGGTCAGTACCATGCCCTTGTCGGCAATGTCTGCGCCCAGTTCGGGTGGTGTCTGCTCCAGCGCCTGTTTGACTGCGCTGACAATCTGGTTGAGGGGGTCGGTGAGGGCTTCCAGCACTTCATTGCTGGAAATGGTGAAGCTGCGCGGGATGCCTTCCGCCAGGTTGCGGCCCTTGACTTCCATCTCGCGGACTTCGGACGCCGGGAAGGCGGAGCCGATTTCCTTCTTGATCATTTCAGCGGTGGCATCGCCGATCAGCATGCCGTAATTGCGACGGATATAGTTGATGATGGACTCATCGAACTTGTCACCGCCAACACGTACGGAAGAGGCATAAACCACACCGCCGAGCGAAATCACGCCCACTTCGGTGGTACCGCCGCCGATGTCCACCACCATGGAACCGGTGGCTTCCGCCACGGGCAGGTCGGCACCGATCGCAGCCGCCATGGGTTCCTCGATCAGGTACACCTGGCGGGCGCCTGCCCCGATCGCGGATTCGCGGATGGCGCGGCGTTCCACCTGGGTCGAGCCGCAGGGTACGCAGATGATGATGCGCGGACTGGGGGAGAGCATGCGCGAATCATGAATTTTCTTGATGAAGTACTTCAGCATCTGTTCGGTGATGGTGAAGTCGGCGATCACGCCATCTTTCATCGGACGAATGGCCGTGATGGAACCGGGCGTGCGGCCGATCATCATCTTGGCCTCCGCGCCCACGGCCTGGATGGTTTTTTTGCCGCTCGGCCCGCCTTCCTGGCGTATGGCCACCACGGAAGGCTCATCCAGGACGATACCTTTGCCGCGCACATAAATCAGGGTGTTGGCAGTACCCAGGTCGATCGCCAGATCAGTGGAAAAATAGCCGCGTAGGAATCCAAACATACATGTTTCTCTTGGTCTAGGGAGGTGCTTCGGTAAAATGAATTATGATAACCTATTAAGCTTGTTTAATTAAGTTTCACCAGGGTGAATTTTATGTCATTGACGCTGGACGATGTAAAACGCATTGCAATCCTGGCCCGTATCGAGGTCAGCGAAAGCGAGGCACAGGCGTATCTTGCACAACTTTCCAGCATTTTTGGACTGGTCGAGGAAATGCAGGCTGTGGATACCCGCGGCATCGAGCCCATGGCACATGCTCAGGACGTGGTGCTGCGCCTGCGCGAGGATGCGGTAAGCGAAGCTGATCGCCGCGATGCCTATCAGGCGGTTGCGCCGCAGGTCGAGGCCGGTTTGTATCTTGTTCCCAAGGTGATTGAATGATGCTGAATGCCAGTCTTAAAGACCTTTCGGACATGCTTGCAGCGCGGAAAGTTTCCAGCGTCGAGCTGACACAAACCTTCCTGAAACGCATTGATGAGCTAAATCCCTCGCTCAATGCCTTCATTACTGTGGATACAGAGAAAAGCCTGGCCCAGGCACGGGCCGCGGACGAGCGCATCGCTGCGGGCAAGGCCGAACAGTTAACCGGCATTCCTTTCGCTCAGAAGGATATTTTCTGTGCCCGGGACTGGCTGTCCACCTGTGGCTCGAAAATGCTGGCCAACTTCTCCGCGCCTTACGATGCCCATGTGATCGAGCAGTTCAACCGCGCCGGCGCGGTGAACCTGGGCAAGACCAACATGGACGAATTTGCCATGGGGTCGAGTAACGAGACTTCCTTTTTCGGCAAGGTCAAAAATCCATGGGATGTGAGCCGTGTCCCAGGCGGCAGTTCCGGCGGTTCGGCGGCAGCGGTGGCGGCACGCCTGTGCCCGGCGGCGACCGGGACGGATACTGGCGGCTCGATCCGCCAGCCCGCTGCGCTGGTCGGCATTACCGGCCTCAAACCGACTTATGGCACGGTGTCGCGCTACGGCATGATCGCTTTCGCCTCCTCGCTCGATCAGGCCGGCCCCATGGCTCGAAGCGCCGAGGACTGCGCCCTGATGCTGAATGTCATGGCTGGCTTCGACAGCCGCGACTCCACCAGTCTGGAGCGGGAAAAGGAAGATTACACCCGGGACTTGAACCAGCCGCTTAAGGGCCTGAAAATTGGTCTGCCCAGGGAGTATTTTGCGGAAGGCCTGTCTGCCGACGTGGCCAGGGCAGTGGAAGCGGCCCTCGCCGAATACCGCAAGCTTGGCGCCGAAACGGTCGAAATCAGTTTGCCCAATACCCGGCTTTCGATTCCGGTGTATTACGTGCTGGCCCCGGCCGAGGCCTCATCCAACCTGGCGCGCTACGATGGCGTGCGTTACGGCTACCGCGCACCGGAATATGGCGACCTGACCGACATGTACCAGAAAAGCCGTGCCCAGGGCTTTGGTGCCGAGGTCAAGCGGCGCATCATGATCGGCACTTATGTGCTGTCCGCCGGCTATTACGACGCCTATTACATTCAGGCGCAGAAACTGCGCCGCCTGATCGCACAGGATTTCGAGGCGGCCTTCAGGCAGTGTGACGTGATCATGGGTCCGACCTCTCCCTCCACCGCCTTCAGGCTGGGCGAGAAGAGTGACGATCCGGTTTCCATGTACCTGTCGGACATCTACACCATTGCCGTGAACCTGGCCGGCCTGCCCGGCATGTCCGTACCGTGCGGCCTTGGGGACAACGGCCTGCCAGTGGGTTTGCAGATCGTGGGCAACTATTTTGCCGAGGCCAGAATGCTGAATGTCGCGCACCAGTACCAGTTGGCGACGGACTGGCATACGCGCATGCCGGAGGGGATTTAATCATGCAGTGGGAAGTCGTGATCGGGCTGGAAACACATGCCCAGTTGAATACCGTTTCCAAAATTTTTTCCGGCGCAGCCACCGCCTATGGCGCCGAACCCAACACCCAGGCTTGCGCTGTCGATCTGGCTTTGCCGGGTGTGTTGCCCGTATTCAACCGTGCGGCTGCGGAAAAGGCGGTCAGATTCGGCCTGGCCGTCGGTGCGCGCATCAACCGCAAGTCGGTATTCGAGCGCAAGAATTACTTCTATCCCGATCTGCCCAAGGGCTACCAGACTACCCAGCTTGAGCTGCCTATCGTGGCCGAAGGCGGAACTTTGCGCATTCAGGTCCCTTCGACAGGCTCAGGGCAGAGCTATGAGAAGGATATCCGCATCACCCGTGCCCACATGGAAGAAGACGCCGGCAAATCGCTGCATGAGGACTTCCACGGCATGACCGGCATCGACCTCAACCGTGCCGGCACGCCGCTGATCGAGATCGTCACCGAGCCCGACATGCGCAGCAGCGCAGAGGCGGTGGCCTATGCCAAGGCGCTGCATTCGCTGGTGCGCTGGATCGGCATCTGCGACGGCAACATGCAGGAAGGCTCATTCCGCTGCGACGCCAACGTTTCGGTGCGCGTCAAGGGCACGGACAAGCTGGGCACGCGCTGCGAAATCAAGAACCTCAACTCCTTCAAGTTTCTGGAAAAGGCGATTGAATACGAAATCCGTCGCCAGATCGAGCTGATCGAGGATGGCGGCCGGGTGGTACAGGAAACCCGCCTCTACGACCCGGACCGCGACGAGACCCGCTCCATGCGCTCCAAGGAAGAGGCCAACGATTACCGCTACTTCCCCGATCCCGATCTGCTACCGCTGGTGGTGAGCGATGCCTATATCGAAAATGTGCGCGGAACGCTGCCGGAACTGCCGCAGGCCAAACGCGAGCGCTTCATCAGCGAATACAGCCTGCCTGCCTATGATGCCGGGGTACTGACTTCGGCGCGTGAACTGGCGGATTATTTCGAAGCAACGGCGAAGGCCCTGGGTGGCGAAGCCAAACTGGCGGCCAACTGGATCATGGGCGATCTCTCCGCCGCACTCAACAAGGAAGGGAAAGATATCGTTGACAGCCCGATCTCCAGCGTCCGGCTGGCCGGTTTGCTGAAGCGCATCCTGGACAACACCATTTCTGGCAAGATTGCCAAGGAAGTCTTTGCCGCCATGTGGAACGGCGAAGGCGAAGCGGATACTGTCATCGAGGCCAAAGGCCTGAAACAGGTCTCCGACAGCGGGGCAATCGAAAAAATCATCGACGAAATCATTGCCGCCAATCCGGGGCAGGTAGCTGAGTACCGCTCCGGCAAGGACAAGCTGTTCGGGTTTTTCGTCGGTCAGGCGATGAAAGCCAGCAAAGGCAAGGCGAACCCGGCGCAGTTGAACGAGATACTGAAACAGAAACTGGCCGGCTGAAACCAAGACCGAAAATAGAAAAGGGGGCTCTTAATTGGAGTCCCCTTTTTGTTTTGCACACCCTAAAATTGGCGACTTTGGCCGATTCCTGCGATTGCAGCTAGAATGCGTTGTCCGTGGCAGGTGAAGTCCCTTTCAACCTGCGATAGCGCTTCTTGTCGTCTTCAAAACGTGCCTTGATCTCTTCAAACGCCTGTTTGGCTTTAGTCATGCTATCCCGGAATTTGCCGATCTCTTCCTCGGCACCGCCAATCTCGGCTTGAAGATCTTCAGGGACGGCCTTCCCTCTTTTGACGTAGGTATTACGCTGCTTGAGCAGCCCATCCAGGCGCCCCTGTACAGAGTTGATGCGCAGTTGTATCCCGTCAATACGGGTCTGGGCGGCCACGAGATTACGGTCGCGCGCCAGATCGATTTCCTTTTCATCGGAGTAGCTCAGCAGCAGCGCCTTGTCACGGCGTTGCTGTTCCAAAGCTTTTTGCTCATCTTCCTTTTTCTTTGCAGCCTCATCAGCCAGCGCCTGTTTTTCTTCTTCCGAAAGATGGGTTGTTTTTTTCTTCTCCAGGCCCCTGGACGAAATTTCGCTCGACGAGCGGCATTTGGCTTCCACCTCAGGCGGGATGGAGTCGCCATAGTAGACGCGCCCCTTGTCGTCCACGCATTTCTTCAGAGGGGCTGCTTGTGCCACACCGGCACCAAGCGCTGCAACGAAAAGAAGAGTCAGAATTTTCACTGGTTTTTCCTTATTTCACACCATATTGATTGCGGTATGTGGCTACTGCGTCCTGATGCTGCGCCATCTCCGGATGGTGCCGCAAATAGCCAGTCAGGCTGTCGAGGTCGGCAATACTGATAACGGGGATATCATAGCTCTGGCTGACTTCCTGTACCGCAGAAAGTGCGCCTGTACCGCGTTCCATGCGGTCCAGCGCGATCGCCACCCCACAGGGCAGCGCACCATGGCTGCGGATCAGGTCAACCGACTCGCGCACCGAGGTCCCGGCAGAAATGACATCATCGACGATCAGCACCTTGCCCTGCAAGGGCGCGCCGATCAGCGTGCCGCCTTCACCATGGTCCTTGGCCTCCTTGCGGTTGAAACAGTAGGGCACATTGCGCCCCTGTTCGGCAAGGGCGATGGCCACTGCGGCGGCAAGGGGAATGCCCTTGTAGGCCGGGCCGAACAGCATGTCGAAATCCAGACCGGCAGCGAGGATGGCTTTGGCGTAAAATTGCCCGAGCTTCTGCAGGGCCACGCCATCGCTGAACAGGCCGGCATTGAAGAAATAGGGGGACAGCCGCCCCGCCTTGGTCTTGAATTCGCCGAAGCACAGCACCTTGCGCTGGATGGCGAAATCGATGAAATCCTGCCTGAAATCGGTCATGAGTCAATCAATTTTAAGGGTTAATCTTGCGTATTATATCTGCAAATCTGAACGGTATTCGCTCTGCTGCCAGCAAAGGCTTCTTTGCCTGGCTGGCAAAACAGGGCGCGGACGTGGTCTGCGTCCAGGAACTCAAGGCGCAGGCCGCCGACATGAAACCGGAAATGCTGAATCCGGAGGGCTATTGCGGCTGCTTTCACTATGCCGAAAAGAAAGGCTACAGCGGTGTCGGAATTTATTCGAAACGCACGCCGGACAAAGTAATCGAAGGCCTGGGCATTGCCGATATCGATGCCGAGGGACGTTATCTGCAAGCTGATTTCGGCAACCTCTCGGTGATCTCGCTCTACCTGCCTTCCGGCTCCAGTTCGGAAGAGCGCCAGCAAGTGAAGTTCTATTTCCTCGAACGTTTCCTGCCGCATTTGCGTGAGCTCAAGGCCAGCGGGCGCGAGATCATCCTGTGCGGCGACTGGAACATTGCCCACAAGGAAATAGATCTCAAAAACTGGAAATCCAATCAGAAAAACTCCGGCTTTCTTCCCGAGGAGCGCGCCTGGCTGACCCACGTGTTCGATGAGGTTGGCTGGGTGGATGTCTATCGCCGCCTGTATCCCGAGGCCACTGGCGAGGCCTATACCTGGTGGTCCAATCGCGGCCAGGCATGGGCCAAAAACGTGGGCTGGCGTATCGACTACCAGATCGCCACGCCAGGTATGGCAGAAAAAGTACTGCGGGCTGCCGTCTACAAGGACGAACGCTTCTCCGACCATGCCCCGCTGATCATCGATTATGATGCGACGCTGTGACCTTCCTCATTCCATGGTGCGACCTTGAACAGCAGCAGCATGCCGGGAAGCGCCAGCACGGTACACAGCAGGAAAAAACTGACCCATCCCATTTGCTCCACCAGATAGCCGGTGGCGGAGTTGAACAGGGTGCGCGGCACGGCCATCAGGCTGGTGAAAAGGGCGAACTGGGTGGCGGTGTAGAGCGGGTGGGTGGTGCGGGCGATGAAGGCGACGAAGGCCGTGGTGCCCAGCCCCACGCCCAGCGCCTCGAAGCCGATCACGCCGGCCAGCAGCACCAGATCGTGGCCGTTGCTGGCCAGCAGGGCAAAGCCGAGGATGGATACGGCCTGCACCACGCCGAACAACCACAGGGCACGGTTGATGCCCAGCTTGATCATCCACACCCCGCCCAGCAGTCCTCCGATGATGGCTGGCCACAGCCCCGCGTGCTTGGCCACCAGGCCGATTTCCGTCTTGCTGAAGCCCATGTCGAGGTAGAACGGCGTCGCCAGTGCAGTGGCCATGCTGTCGCCGAGTTTATAGAAAAAGATGAAGGCGAGGATCAGCAGCGCCTGGCGCCAGCCAGCGCGGGTGACGAACTCGTGGAAGGGCTCCACCACCGCTTCCCGCAAAGTGCGCGGCGCGCCCCTGGCCCTTTCGGGTTCGGCGACCAGCAGGGTCATGGCAATGCCGGGCAGCATGAACAGGGCGGTAATCAGGAATACGCTGCTCCACGGCAAAATATCGGCCAGGATCAGGGACAGCGAACCGGGAATCAGACTGGCGATACGGTAGGCATTGACATGGATGGCATTGCCCAGGCCCAGTTCGATGTCGAACAGGATTTCGCGCCGGAAGGCGTCCAGCACCACGTCCTGCGAAGCGGAGAAGAAGGCCACTGCAGCGGCCAGATAGGCGATCGTCCAGATATCGAGCACAGGACTGAGCCAGCCAAACAGCGGCAGCGACAGCAACAGCGCCACCTGGGTCAACAGAATCCAGCCGCGCCGCCGCCCCAGCACAGGCCAGGCAAAGCGGTCCATGAACGGCGACCAGAGAAATTTCCAGGTGAAAGGCAACTGGATCAGGGCGAACAGGCCGATGGCCTTGAGATCCACCTGCTCGGAGCGCAGCCAGGCGGGCAGCAGGCTGATCAGGATGTAGAGCGGCAGGCCGGAGCTGAAGCCGGTGAAAATGCAGATCAGCATGCGGCGATTGAAGATGACTTCGCGGAACATTCTTTATCCTGGGAACTTCATGCACGGCGGAGGCATTATTAGCCGGATACGCCTGTAAAGCCCGTCACCTTACCGGAAAGACAGCCCTATGTCACAATGTCGCCCATGTTTGAACAAAGCCTGTTTGCGGTCTTTCTTGTCGGTCTTCTGGGCGGCACCCATTGCGTCGGCATGTGCGGCGGTATCGTCACTGCCATATCCATGCAGTTGCCCGGCCAGGGTACGCGCTTCAGCTATCACTTTGCCTACAACGCCGGACGCATCCTGAGCTATGCCGTTGCAGGCGCGCTGGCCGGTGCGCTGGGAGCGAGCACCCTGCTGCTGGAAGGGCTGTGGCCGGTGCAAAAGATTTTGTACCTGCTGGCGAACCTCATGCTGGTCGCGCTGGGACTGTATCTGGCGGGCTTGTGGCAAGCGGTGACACAGATCGAGCGTCTCGGCGGGCTGTTGTGGCGGCGCCTGCAGCCTTTTTCAAAAGGCCTGCTGCCGGTACGCCACCCAACCCAGGCTTTCCTGCTGGGAACGCTGTGGGGCTGGCTGCCGTGCGGTCTGGTATATAGCGTGCTGATTACCGCGCTGGCGAGCGGCAGCGCTGTCTCGGGGGGAATGACCATGCTCGCCTTCGGCCTCGGCACCCTGCCCAATCTCATCGCCATGGGACTGTTCGCCCAACAGTTGCAGACCTTTACCCGCCATGTCTGGGTACGCAGATCGGCAGGACTGCTGGTGGCCGGATATGGGGCATGGGGGCTGGCACGGCTGGTGCTGGCCTGAGTATTCAGTTGTGCTGCGCCGAAACAGCCCCCCCTTGTCAGGGGGAAAGTTCCCGCATTCAAAGCCTTGTCGTGGCTGACTACTGGCTGCGCTCGATCCGGTACACCGCCACGCTGCCGCGAATGTTCGGCAGGAAGCTGATTTCACGGTCGCTCTCCATCACCACCCGTTCAAGAATGCGGATGCCGCGCTGGGCGCAGAAAGCCTCGAAATCCTTGACGGTGCAAAGATGGATATTGGGCGTGTCATACCACTGGTAGGGCAGTTTGGGCGATACCGGCATGTGGCCTTGCAACACCTGCACGCGATGACGCCAGTAGCCGAAGTTCGGGAAGGCGACGATGGCCTGCTTGCCGACACGCAGCATTTCCGCGACGACCTGCTCGATGTGGCGCATGGCCTGCAGGGTTTGCGACAGGATGACGAAGTCGAAAGAGTCGGCTTCGAAACCGGAAAGCCCCGCGTCGAGATCGTTCTGGATCACGTTGAGGCCTTTTTGCACGCAGGCAAGAATGTTCGCATCCTTGATGTCCACGCCGTAGCCATGCGCCTGACGGCTATCCTTGAGATATTTCAGCAGGGTGCCGTCGCCGCAGCCCAGGTCGAGCACGCGCGAGCCGGGCTTGACCCATGCCGCGATAGTTTCGAAATCGTGCCGTATCGTGGCATTCGTCATGATCTCCCCTCCTCTGCCACTCTTTCCATGTAGGTCCGCACCAGGTTGTGGTATTGCGGGTCTTCCATGAGGAAGGCGTCGTGGCCGTGGGCGGCGGTGATTTCCGCGTAGCTCACGTCCAGGTTATTGTCCAGCAGGGCCTTGACGATCTCGCGCGAGCGTGCGGGCGAGAAGCGCCAGTCGGTAGAAAAGGAAATCACCAGAAATTTTGCGCGTGCGGCCTGCATGGTATGGCTCAGGCTACTGTGCTGGTGGTGATGCGTGGGATCGAAATAATCCAGCGCCTTGGTCATCAGCAGGTAGGTGTTGGCGTCGAAGCTGTCGGCGAACTTGTCACCCTGATAACGCAGATAGGACTCGATCTCGAATTCGACCTCGTAGCCGAAGTTGTAGGCGCCAGTACGCAACATGCGGCCGAATTTTTCCCCCATCACGTCATCCGAAAGATAGGTGATATGGCCCAGCATGCGGGCAATCCGCAGGCCGCGGCGCGGCACCACGCCATGCGCGTAGAAGTCGCCGCCATGAAAATCCGGGTCGGTCAGGATCGCCTGCCGGGCAACATCGTTGAAGGCGATGTTCTGTGCCGTGAGACGCGGCGCGGCAGCGATCACCAGGGCATGGCGCAGGCGGTCGGGGTGGTTGATGCTCCATTGCAGCACCTGCATCCCGCCCAGGCTGCCACCGACAATGGCGGCAAACTGGCGGATACCGAGCCGGTCGGCCAGCCTGGTTTGTGTCTCCACCCAGTCCTCTACCGTTACCACCGGGAAACTGGCGCCGAAAGGCTTGCCGGTCTGGGGGTTGATGCTGGATGGCCCGGTGGAGCCGTGACAGCCGCCGAGGTTGTTCAGGCCGATGACGAAGAAGCGCCCGGTGTCGATCGGCTTGCCCGGGCCGATCATATTGTCCCACCAGCCGGGGCGTTTGTCGTGCTCGGAGTGGTAACCCGCCACGTGGTGATTGCCGGACAGCGCATGGCAGACCAGGATGGCATTGGACTTATCGGCATTGAGCGTGCCGTAGGTTTCGTACACCAGCTCGTAGAACGGCAGGGTGACGCCGCTTTTAAGTGTCAGCGGCGAATCGAAACGCGCGGTTTGCGGCGTGATGACGCCAACGGAATTGGGTTTGGACATATCCTGCGGATTATCGTGAATTTGGCTCAGGCATTCAAGCGCGCCAGCAGCGCGTGCATTTTTTCCGGCTCTTCAGTTTTGATCATGCGGCTAACCAGCGTAGACAATTCCGGCACGTGAGTACGCAGGATCTGCTGTTTTACCGTGAGCAGGTGGGCCGGATGCATCGAGAACTGGCGCAAGCCGAGCCCCAGCAGGATACGCGTCATGGAAACATCACCCGCCATCTCGCCGCACACCGACACCGGAATGCCGGCCTTGTCGGCGCTCCTGATGGTGTGGGCGACCAGTTGCAGCACGGCGGGATGCAGCGGATCGTAAAGATGCGCCACGCTGTCGTCGGTTCGGTCGATGGCCAGGGTGTACTGGATCAGGTCGTTGGTGCCGATGGAAAGAAAATCCAGATGTTTGGCAAAAACGTGTGCTGCCAGCGCGGCGGCGGGAATCTCGATCATGCCGCCAACGGGCAGGTTGTCGTCGAACGGGATATTTTCCTTTATCAGGCTTTGCTTGGCGTTCGCAATCAGATGAAAGGTCTGGTTCAACTCGGTCAGGGAGGACAGCATGGGAATCAGCAGCTTGATCCTGCCGTAGTGCGAGGCACGCAGGATGGCGCGCAACTGGGTGTGAAACAGTTGCGGCTCGGCCAGGCACAGGCGAATGGCACGCAGTCCCAGCGCCGGGTTGGCGCTGAGATTTTCCGCACCGAACAATTGCTTGTCCGCGCCCAGATCCAGCGTGCGGATGGTAACCGGAAAGCCGTGCATATCTTCCGCCACGCGACGATAGGCGAGAAACTGCTCTTCTTCTCCCGGCAAGTCACGCCGGTTGAGAAACAGGAATTCGCTGCGAAACAGCCCGATTCCGGTTGCGCCATTGGCTTTCACGTCGCCGATGTCATCCGGCAACTCGATGTTGGCGTGCAGTTCTGTTTCCGTGCCGTCCAGCGTGGTGGCGCGGGTGGACTTGAGACGCTTGAGTTTCTGTTTTTCCAGTTCCCACTGGCTCTGGCGCAGCTTGTACTCGGCCAGCACCGTCTTGTCCGGGTTGACGATGACGATACCCTGGCTACCGTCGACAATGATCAGTTCGCGCTCGTGGATCAGGCTGCGCGCGTGGTGCAGCGCCACGATGGAGGGGATATTGAGACTGCGGGCGAGAATCGCGGTGTGAGAAGTGGTGCCACCGACATCGGTGACAAAAGCGGCGAACTGGTGCTGCTTGAACAGCATCATGTCAGCAGGTGAAAGATCGTGTGCTACCAGGATACTGGTCTGATCCGGGCTGGCCGGGCCGGGGGTGTGCAGGGTGGCGTGGCCGAGCAGGGATTTCAGCACCCGTTCCACCACCTGTACCACATCCGACTTGCGCTCCCTCAGATAGTCATCCTCGATCTGGTCGAACTGGGCAAGCAGCGTGTCCATTTGCTGCTTGAGTGCCCACTCGGCGTTGATACGCTGGGTTTCGATCAGTTCTTTCGGCGCCGAGGAGAGCGTCGGGTCGCTGAGGATCAGGATGTGCAGGTCGAGGAAAGCGTCGAATTCTGCCGGAGCGCTGGCAGGAATATTGTGCTGGAGCTCCTTGAATTCCTGCAGCGTGGCCTGGATCGCGGCGTCGAAACGTGCGATTTCCTCGCTGACGCGGGTTTTGGACAGGCTGTACTGGGGGACATCCAGACTGACATGAGAAACAAGGTGCGCCAGGCCGATGGCGATACCGCCGGAAACGGCGACGCCATGCATGGTGAAGCTCATTACTCGCCTTCTCCGAACTTGTCGCTGATCAGGGCGACAATGGCATTCATTGCCTGCTCCTCATCCTCGCCATCGGTTTCAATGCTTATGGTCGTGCCCTTGGCCGCGGCCAGCATCATCACGCCCATGATGCTTTTGGCGTTGATGCGCTTGTTGTCGCGGGAAAGCCATATCTGGCTGCGGTGCTGCCCGGCAGTCTGGGTCAGTTTGGCCGAGGCGCGCGCATGCAGCCCCAGCTTGTTGGTGATTTCAATTTCCCGTTGCAACATGACAGGCTTCCGCTGTGGTGTGGATGATACCGTCGTGGCCGCCGGAAAGCGCTTTTTCCACTACGGTGGCAAGCGGTTCGTCGCGGTAGGTGAGTGCGCGCACCAGCATCGGCAGGTTGACCCCGGCAATGCCTTCCACCCGGCCCGGCTCCAGCAAACGGCAAGTAATATTGGTGGGCGTGGCGCCGTAGATGTCGGACAGGATCAGCACACCCTCCCCCTGGTCGAGCTGGCGCAACATTTCCCTGGCCTGGGGCAGGATTGCCACCGGATCATCGTGGATGGTGACGCCGAGCTGCTGCAAATTCAGCGGGCGGCTGCCCATGACGTGGCTGGCACAGTGAATCAGACTCTCGCCCAGTGCGCCGTGGGCGACGATAAGAATACCAATCATCTAAATTCCTCGGCTTGCGCCGTCACTCCGGAAAAAGCGGCATTTTACTCTTTTAAAGTGGAAGCCGCATAGCGACACGCCATCCCCCTCGCCCCGGGAAAAAGCCGGGGTGCGGGGGGCGGCCATGCTGTCAGGGCAACTCGTGCAGTTTCAACCCGGTTTCGACAAAGCTCAGGCGTTTTTTCATCGCCTGGGTCAGGAAGACTTCGCCCCGGTCGTCGATCAGCATGGCCTGTTCCGTACCCATTTTGTGCGCGGCCTCGCGCCATCCGTCCTTGCCTGCAATGAAGGCCGGCTTGGAAGCTGCGTCTGACAGCACGCCCGCATTTTTTCCTGCGGGAATAAGCACCGTCACCGCCTCAACGCCCTGCACCGGATAGCCGGTACGCGGGTCGATGATGTGGCAGTAGCGCTTGCCGTCGAGCTCGAAGTAACGCTGGTAATCTCCGGACGTGCCAATTGCTTCACCATCCTGCAGTTCCAGCGTGGCGATGGCGCCCGGTTTGCGCGGGTGTTGTATACCCACCTGCCAGGGCCGTTTGCCATGCTTGCCGAGAGCGATGATATTGCCGCCGATATTGATCAGGGCATTTTTAACGCCCTGCGAACGCAGGTAATCCGCCGCCACGTCGAGTGCATAGCCCTTGGCGTAGCCCCCCAGATCCACGCGCACCGCCGGATTTTTGCTGTGGAACTCGATGCCCTCGATGACGATATCCGACATTTTCGGATTGGCCTGCACCAGCTTCCCGATTTCCGCCGGGTCGGGGCGCACTGGCTTGAATTCATCGCCCTGAAACCCCCATAGCCGGATCAGGTTGCCGATGGCGGGGTTGAACAGGCCGCCGGATTGTTCGGAAAGCCGGGTGGCATCCTCCAGCAGGGGAATCATGCCAGGCTGGATCGCTGCTTTTGCGGGAGCATTGAGGAAAATCTCATTCATCCGGCTCAGGGTGCCGGGCTTCCAGGCATGGAGATATTCGTGCATCTGGTCGAAGTCGGACAACACCTGACCGGCGAGCTGTTTGGCGCGCGCCTCATCCTCGCCGTAAATGCTCACTTCCACCAGCGTGCCGAAAACGTAACTCTGCTGCTGATAGAGCGGCTCCTTGCCGCAACTGGTGAGCAGGAGCGGCATTATTGTGCATATTAAAGCCAACCGCAAAGTCGCAAAGTCGCAAAGAAAAGCTTTCTTTAGAACCCCTTTGCGACTTTGCGACTTTGCGGTGAAGTTTTTCAGCCACATAGGCGCTCCAGCGCATCTACGAACATTCCCGCCACGTTGAACCCGCTCTGGGCAGTGATTTCCTGAAACCCGGTGGGGCTGGTGACGTTGATTTCGGTCAGGCAATCGCCGATCACGTCGAGGCCGACCAGAAACAGCCCCTGATCGCGCAGCTTCGGACCCAGCATATCGGCAATCTTCCAGTCGTTTTCCGAGAGCGGCTGGGCCACGCCCTTGCCGCCCGCAGCCAGGTTGCCGCGCGTTTCACCGCCCTGGGGAATGCGCGCCAGGGCATAGGGAACCGGTGCGCCGTCAATCAGCAGGATGCGCTTGTCGCCCTGCGCGATTTCGGGGATGAAACGCTGCGCCATGACGGTCCGGGTGCCCAGTTGCGTCATGGTCTCGATGATCACGTTGAGGTTGGGGTCGTGACGCCGGATGCGGAAAATACCGCTGCCGCCCATGGCGTCCAGCGGCTTGAGAATGATATCGTCGTGCCTGTCAATAAAATCGCGGATCAGCGCGGCTTGCCGCGTGACCCGCGTGGGCGGCATGAACTGCGGGAACTTAGCCGTGGAAAGTTTCTCGTTGAAGTCCCTAACTGCTCCGGGCCGATTGAAGATGCGCGCCCCCTGCACCTCGGCCAGTTCCAGCAGATAGGTGCTGTAGATGTACTCCATGTCGAAAGGCGGGTCCTTGCGCATCAGGGTGACATCGAAATCCGTCAGTTCATGCCAGGCCGGCGCTTCCAGCGCGTACCAATCCGGGCCCTCGCCCTTCAGATCGATCCTGCGCACATGGGCCCTGACCCTGCCTTCGTCCAGGATCAGCTCATGCTGCTCCATCACGAAGAGTTCATGACCCCGCGCATGCGCCTCACGCATCACGGCATAGGTCGAGTCCTTGTAGATTTTCAGGGATTCAAGCGGGTCGAGAATAATGGCGAGCTTCAATTCATTTTTCCAGCAGGGGTTGTACCACGTCCGCTCCAACACCGGGCTGAAGCCACTTTGACATTCGGGTAAATATCATAACTGTTTTACAGCAAATGAGTGACGATGGTTGTGCCAACTGGGCACTTGCTGTAATAATCACATGATCACAAGTAGGGTCTTTATCCATGCGGTACGGTGCAGCAAAAAACTATGCCTCCATCTGATATGGGAGATCGAAAGCCATGCGTGCCCAATGGCACCCCACCCACCCGGCTGCCGCATTTTCACCTGCACCGCTGGCCCTTCGCGCTGGCTATTGTCTGGACCACCGCGATAGCCGGGTCCTTGTACTGGAACTATCGCCAGACCCACACCCTGCTTCTGGAACAGGCTCACAGCGAACTGCGCGCCAATTTTTTCAAGGATCTGACATTCCGGCAATGGGCCACCCGGCATGGTGGTGTGTATGTCCCTGTCAACGAGAGCACCCGGCCCGATCCCTTTGTTGCTCACCTTCCTGAACGGGATGTCGTTACCCCGTCCGGCCGCGTCCTGACGCTGATCAATCCTGCCCTGATGGTGCGCCAGTTCAACGAAATGGCAAGCCAAAACTACGGTGCCATCAGCCACATCAGCAGCCTGCGGCCACTCAACCCTGTTAACCGGCCAGACACATGGGAAACCCAGGCATTGAAGAGGCTCTCGGGCGGAGCCGATGAAGTTACCGAACTCACCCGCATCCAGGGTGCGCCCTATCTGCGCCTGATCCGCCCGATGGTCATGGCCGATGCCTGTCTCGATTGCCATAAACAACAAGGCTACCAGGAAGGGGAAATTGCAGGCGGCGTCAGCATATCGGTCCCCATGGCGCCACTTGAAACTGCCGAGAAAAAGCGCATGGTTTCGGTGGGCCTTGGCCACGGCATCCTGTGGCTGCTGGGTCTGACCGGCATTGGCCTTGGAACGCGTCAGCTCAGATGGCGAATCGGTGAACGAGAAGACGCCTATTTCGCCCTGCAGGAAAGTGAAGGACGTTCCCGTTCCATTCTCGCCACCTCGCTCGATGCCATCATCACCATTGATTCGGAAGAGCGGATTACCGGCTGGAACCAGCAGGCAGAAAGCATTTTTGGCTGGGTGGCGGCGGAGGTAATGGGCACCCCACTGTCTGAAAAAATCATTCCCCCTGCACAGCGCGAAGCGCACCGGCGGGGTATCCAGCGCCTGCTGGAATCCGGGCAGGGACGGCTCGTCAACCGGCGCAGCGAGGTAATCGGTCTGCGCCGCAACGGGGAGCAATTCCCGCTTGAGCTGGCCATTGCCTTCGTCATCACCGACGGCAAACCCGGTTTCAGCGCCTTTCTGCGCGACATTAGTGAAAGTCGGCGCAGTGCAGAAATAATCCGCCGCGACTTCCACCTGCAACAGGCGCTGGCGGCCGTGCTGGAAGCATCCATTCAGCCAGTTTCGTTCCGGGAACGGCTGGAAAAAGCGCTCAACGCAATCCTTGCGACGCCCTGGCTCGCCCTGCGCGGGACCGGAGCCATTTTTCTCGTGGGCGAAGAAGGCGAAACCCTGACCCTGGCCGCACAGAATGGGATTGCCAGCCCCATCCTGCAACAGTGCGAGCGCGTGCCTTTCGGGGAATGCCTGTGTGGCCGAGCAGCAAGCGAGAGATTTCCGGTGTTCGCCTCAAAAGTGGATGATCGCCACACCCGATCCTTCCCCGGCATGCCTCCGCATGGCCATTATTGCCTGCCCATTCTTTCAGGCGAGAAACTGCTCGGCGTGCTGAATCTTTACCTCGAAGAAGGGCACCAGAAAAACGAAGCGGAACTGCATTTCCTCGAGGCCGTAACCCATGCGCTTGGCGGCATGATTCAGCGCCACCATGCAGAAGAGCGGTTGCAGCACTCCGCCTATTACGATGCGCTGACCGAACTGCCTAACCGGGCGCTGTTGCAGGACCGCCTCGATCGCTGTATCCGGCGCGAACTCAGGCGCAATGAACTGGGTTATGGCGTGCTGTTCCTTGATCTTGACCGCTTCAAGAACATTAACGACAGCCTCGGACATACCAGTGGCGACCGGGTGCTGGTGACAATTGCAGAACGGCTGCAGCAGTGCATACGCCCCGGCGACACCGTGGCGCGACTGGGTGGTGACGAATTCGCCATTCTGCTCGACGACATCACCGACATTCTGGAAGCCTCCCAGGTGGCAGAACGCATTCATTCCGCAATGCTCCAGCCGATCGAATTTTCTGGTCACGAAGTGTTCGTTTCCACCAGTATCGGCATCACGCTTGGCAGCCCGGCGTATCAAACACCGGGGGAATTGTTGCGCGATGCGGATACCGCAATGTACCGCGCCAAATTACAAGGCACGGCCAAAACCGCTATATTCGATGAAAACATGCATGCCCATGTGGTCGCCCTGGTCACGATGGAAAACGAATTGCGGCGTGCAGTGGGACGCGGGGAACTTCGCCTGCATTATCAGCCTATCGTTTCTTCTGCCAACGGGACGGCGATCGGCTTCGAAGCCCTTGTTCGCTGGCAGCACCCCGAGCGTGGCATGGTCTCACCTGACGAATTCATCCCGATCGCGGAAGATACCGGGATGATCGGCGGCATTGGCCGCTGGGTTCTAAAGGAAGCCTGCCGCGAAGCGCAGGCATGGCGCACCCGGTTCCCTCAACGGGAGAATTTGTTCGTCAGTGTCAATCTTTCGGCCAAGCAGTTTTTGCAGCCCAATCTGACCGAAGAAATCCTGCAAACCTTGAAAGAAAGCGGTCTGCCGCCACACTACCTGCATCTGGAAATTACCGAAAGCGCCTTGCTGGATAACCCCGAAACCAGCAACCAGGTGCTTGTGGAACTGAGAGCACATGGCATCCAGCTCTATATCGACGATTTCGGTACCGGCTACTCCGCATTGAGCTATCTCCACAACTTCCCCTTCGACGCCCTGAAAATCGATCGCTCTTTCGTTTCCAAGCTGGGGGAAGGCAGTGAACATGTCGGGATGGTCAGCGCCATTATCGCCATCGCCAGCAGTTTTGGCATGGACGTGATTGCGGAGGGCGTGGAAACCAGAGCCCAGCTTAATCAATTGCAGGCACTGGGCTGCAACAGGATACAGGGTTATTATTTTTCGCGCCCGCTCACTGCCGATCTTGCAGCAGACTGGCTGGCTTGAACCCAGAAGCGCTGACGACTGGTCAAAGCGCCTTGAGCGCAGCGTCGATTCGAGTCGCCATATCGTCGCGGGCAGGCACCTCGTCACAAGGCACACGGGCAATCAGCATGATTCTGGCCGAATGGCCTGCACGCCGGATTTCGGTCAGCTCGACCGGCTTTGCGGCATTGGCATCCGGCGTATCGAGCAATAGGTTCATGTTGTCGAGATGAAGCGAAACCTCGTGAATCTGGAGTAAACGCTCCACGCCGTTCAGTACCAGCAGCAACTGATCCATGAAGTATTGCAGTGTGGGCTGATGGATAGCGGTCTGTCCCAGCAGGGTTTCCTTTTCCTTGATCGTGCTGCAGATCTCGGCCATCTCGCTTTCGCTGCATTCGATATGGTCGCACAGGCAGGCCTTGCCACTCTCCTGCCGCAGCTTCATTCTCATGCGGGCACGCAGCAACGCCACTTCCTGCTCCAGGCCTTCGCTTTCGGCACGTGCGGATTCAATATTAGCCAAGACCCTGTGCGCCACGAATTCCAGGGCAAAGGCCTTGAGCTTCTCGCGCAGACCGCTTTCGCTTTCAGCGGAGGCAATAATCCGGTGATCGGTAAAACTGATCTGCGTCTGGGGAACATCCCGTAGCACCATCTCGCCACGCATCGCGATGCCCAGCACCTTGCGGACCTGCATGGTGGAAGCGATGACGACATGGCAGGATTCAGCCGCTTCGGGCGGTATCGCGGCCATGCAGTCGCGCAGGGAGTCGCTGCGAGCAAACAGCTTCGTCATGTCCGAACTGCTTGCGAACAGCGCACGCAGCGCCGGGGTCTGGCTCCATTGCCGCGCTGCGGCATCGACCGGGCCGGAAATGCTATCGATCACGTGATGAAGGTACTTCAGGGTATTCCATACCGGCCTGCCGAGGGCTTCCTGGTGGCCGGAAAGAAAACGCAGGCGTGGGTTGATCTCGTAAAACAGCTGCTCGATGGCAGTATCGATTTCAGCCTGATGTAACTGGATATGCTTCTGTTTCAGATAATGACGTAAAACGCGACGGATCAGGCCCATTTTGTACCTTCCCGGAAAGGACTGTCAGGTTTTCACGGCCGGGTGTTTTCCAGTTCGAGCGCTGCCGCCAGCAGCGCCAGCCGCGCCACCACGCCGTAGGCGTAGAAGCGGTTGGGTGGCGTGTCCGGACCGGCGGCATTATCCGGCAGGGAACAGGAAGTATCGAACGCCAGCGGCACGAAATGCATGCCGGGGGCGTTGAGATTCTCGTCCTGGCCACGCCCGGTGTGGACGCGGTAGAAACCGCCCACCACGAAGTGGTCCATCATGTAGACCACCGGCTCGGCCACCGCTTCATTGATGCTTTCGAAGGTATACACCCCCTCCTGGATAATGACCTCGCTGACCTGCTGGCCTTCCTTGATGACCGACATCTTGTTGCGCTGCTTGCGGTTGAGGCCCTTGACCTCGGAAGCATCCTTGACGGTCATGATGCCCATGCCGTAGGTGCCGGCATCGGCCTTGACGATGACGAAGGGATCGTTCTTCACGCCGTATTCGCGATATTTTTCGCGAATATCCTGAAGCAGTTCGTCCACCCGGGCCGCCAGACAATCCTCGCCCTGGCGTTCGCTGAAATTGATCTCGCTGCAATCACCGAAATACGGGTTGATCAGCCACGGATCCATGTGAATGATATCGGCAAATTCGGCAGCGACCTGATCGTAGGCACTGAAATGATGGGTCTTGCGCCGCGTCGCCCAGCCGGCATGCAGCGGCGGATAGACTGGCTGGTTCAGCCCCTTGAGTATCTCGGGAATCCCCGCAGAAAGATCATTGTTAAGCAGGATGGCGCAGGGGTCAAAACCATCCAGCCTGAGCCGGCTCCCCTCGCGCCATACCGGCTCCAGCGTCAGGGTCTGGCCATCAGGCAGTTCCAGCAGCGTGGGAACCTTGATTTCCGGGATCAGGGTACCCAGGCGGACATACAGGCCGGCATGGCGCAGGATGCTGGCAAGACGCGCCACATTCTGCAGGTAGAAGGTATTGCGCGTGTGGTTTTCCGGGATAAGCAGAAAGCGCTGTGCATCGGGACAGATTTTTTCCACTGCCGACATGGCCGCCTGCACGCAGAGCGGCATGAAATCCGGGTTCAGGTTGTTGAAACCGCCCGGAAAAAGATTGGTATCCACCGGCGCCAGCTTGAAGCCGGCATTACGCAGATCGACCGAGGCGTAAAAAGGCGCGTTGTGGTCCTGCCATTTGGTGCGGAACCACTGCTCGATCCTCGGCTGGGCGTCGAGCATGTGCTGTTCGAGTTCGAGCAGCGGGCCGGTGAGAGCGGTAGTGAGATGAGGAACCATGGACGAAATTTACCGGGAGGGGATAAGTTCAATTGTAGCGGATGCGCCAAGTTTCGTCAGGCAGTGAAATCAGGCACCACAATTGACGCCGATGACTTCCCGGACAGCCATTCGCATGGCCGGCTTCAGGCTGGTTAAGTCTTGGACTGCATGGTTTCATGGTAGCGGAAAGCATCGGCGATTTGCGCCCGTAATGCGTCATCCTCCCATGGCTTGGTGAGAAATTTGTATATGGCGCCTCGGTTCACCGCTTCGGTTACGCTAGCCAGATCGGCGTAGCCGGAGAGAACCATGCGTACTGTGTCAGGATACATTTCGTGGACCCGGCTGAGAAACTCGGAGCCGCTCATTTCGGGCATGCGTTGATCGGAAACGATGACGCTTACCGGATTTTTTGCCAGAACATCAAATGCCTCTGCCGGGCTGGTCGAGGTCAGGATATGGTAACCCGCGTGACGAAGCAGGCGTTGCAGGGAGGCAAGGATATTGGGTTCGTCGTCCACCAGCAGCAAGGTACGTAATGGGCGATCCTTCTCGGAGGGGAGCTCAAGATGGTGGTTCGCGTGCAACAATTGCTCCATTTGCTCCGCTGGGACGGGACGGCTGAAATAGTAGCCCTGGATGGCATCGCAGCCATGAGTGCGCAGGAAGTCCAGCTGGCTTTCCGTTTCCACGCCTTCCGCGATCACATCGAGCTTCAGGCCGTGGGCGAGCGCGATGATGGCCATCGAAATGGCCGCATCGTCCGGGTCGGAAATAATGTCGCGCACGAAGGACTGGTCCAGCTTGAGCTTGTTGATCGGAAAGCGCTTGAGGTAACTCAGGCTGGAATAGCCGGTACCGAAATCGTCGATGGATAGCCTGACACCCATGTCGCGCAAGGCGCTCAGCGTCTGCTCCGTGCTCTCGGCGTGCTGCATGGCCACGCTCTCGGTGATTTCAAGTTCCAGGTATTGCGGGGGCAAGCCGCTTTCCGCCAGAGCTTTTTCTACCAGTTGCGGGATGTTTTCACGGAACTGGCGGCCCGAGATATTGACGGCCACGCGCAGCAGCGGCAATCCTGCTTCGTGCCATGCCCTGGTTTGCCGGCAGGCAGTATGCAACACCCAGGCACCGATGGGAATGATCAGGCCGGTATCTTCCGCCAGCGGGATGAAATTAACGGGCGAAACCATGCCCAGTTCTGGATGGTGCCAGCGCAACAGCGCCTCCATGCCGGTCACCTGGCCGGTCAGCAGGCTGACCTGGGGCTGGTAGTGGATGGCGAATTCATCGCGTTCAAGCGCGACACGCAGATTATTTTCCAGAATCAGGCGCTGGAAAATACGGCTATTGATCTCGGCAGTGTAGTACTGGACGCTGTTGCGGCCCTGTTCCTTGGCCCGGTACATGGCGGCATCCGCATTTTTCAGCAGGGTAGCGGCGTCCTCGCCGTCGCGCGGGAACAGGCTGACGCCGATGCTGCAGGTCACGGTCAGCGAGTGGGACTCGACCACGGCAGGTTCGGCAATGGCAGCAAGTATCTTGTTCGTGACGCGCGAAATATCGTCTTCCTGCGAAACATCGGTGAGAATGACCGCAAAATCGTCGCCCCCCAGCCGGGCCACGGTATCCCCGCCGCGTACGCATTCCTCGATACGATGCGCCACGATCTTCAGCAACTGGTCGCCTATATTGTGTCCCAGGCTGTCGTTGATGAGCTTGAAATTGTCGATGTCGATCAGCAGCATGGCAAGCTGGCGGCTGGTACGCCGGGCGAAGATGATGCCCTGGGTCAGGCGGTCCTGGGCCAGATTGCGGTTGGGCAACCGGGTCAGGGTGTCGTGGGCGGACTGGTAGGCCAGTTGCTCTTCATACTGCTTGCGCTCGGTGACATCGTTCTGGATGCCGATGTAATGGGTCACTTTCCCCCCATCGTTGCGTACCGGCGAAATATACAGCTCGTTCCAGAACAGGCTGCCATCCTTGCGGTAGTTGCGCAGCAGCGCCTTGCCGTCGCGTTGTTCCCTGACCGCGCGGCGGATGTGCTCCAGTTCGGGCTGGTCAATATCCTGATTCTGCAGGAAGCGTCCATTTTTCCCCAGCGCTTCCTCTGCACTGTAGCCGGTGATGCGCTCGAAGGCAGGATTGACGTAGACGTAGGGAAAATTTGCCTGGGTCGCATCGGTGATGGTGATGGCATTGACGCTCGATTCCAGCGCTCGTTGCCAGAGGCGCAGCTTTTCCTCCGCTTCCTTGCGCTGGGTGATGTCCTGCTTGACGGCAACGAAGTGGGTGATTTCCCCTTTCTCGTTCTTCACCGGGGAGAACGTCGCTTCTTCCCAGATGAGCTCGCCGTTTTTTTTGCGGTTGAGCAGCTCACCGCGCCAGACTTTGCCGTCGAGCAGGGTTTGCCACATTTTCTGATAGGTTTCTATGGGTGTCTGGCCCGACTGCCACAAACGGGGATTATGGCCGATGACTTCTTCCCGGGTATACCCCGACAGGGTGAACAAATAGGGATTGGCGTATTCGATCAGGCCCTCGCGGTTGGTGATGACAATGCTGCTGGCGCTCTGTTCCACCGCGAGGGAGAGCTTGCGCAGCTCGGCTTCGGCCTGCCTGCGTTCGGACATGTCCAGCACCGAGCCGACATAGCCCGCGAAATTGCCATCCATGTCGGTAAAGGGCGCACCTTGGCCGATCATCCAGCGATACTCGCCATCATGGCGGCGCATCCGGAACTCGATGGAAAAAGCGCTTCGGGCCTCAAACGCATCGCGGTAGACTTGCATGCAGCGTTCCAGATCTTCCGGATTGACGACCGCAGTCCAGCCATCATTCTGTTCCTGCTCCAGCGTGCGGCCAGTGAAATCCAGCCAGGCCCGGTTGAAAAAATCGAGCTTGCCTTCCGTTCCGGCACGCCACACCAGGATGGGAAAATCGTGGAATAGCTTCAGATACATATCGCGCGACCGGGTCAGCCGCTCTTCCATCGCGATGCGCTCGGAAATGTCGCGCATGATGGAGGAAAGGCGATCCACCGTGCCATCTGGCATCTTGTGGGCAATGATGACCTGGGAAACGGGGATTTCTTTACCGTCTTTTCTCAGCAAGGCAGTTTCACCCTCCCAGAAACCCTTCGCAATAGCTGTAGGAATGCCGGTGTGCTGAACGATGCTGTAAGCCCAGGCTGGGTAGTGCGTGGCAATATTGGTACCGACAATGTTCTCTTTCGCTTCGAGGCCGAACAGATCCCGCATCGCACGGTTCAGAAACAGGGCTTTGCAATCTGGCGTGGCGCTGGCAACAAAATCCGGCGTGGCTTCGAGAATCTCCTCGAAACGGGAAATCTCGCTGATATAACTGTCCATCTGTTCAGCGCCCAGATTGAAGCCTTGCATGAGCTCGCCGATTTCATCGTAGCGGTGATTTTGCATCCGCACGCTGCGATCGCCTGCGGCGAAACGCTTCACCATGCCGGTGACCGTGACCAGGGGCGTGACAATGCGCCAGCGCGTATAGGCAATAAGGGTGACGAGAAATAAAAGATTGAACACCACCACACCGGCAATCAGCCAGTCGATGTGGCGGTGTGCCTGTTGCGCTGCCGCCGTCAGCGTGCTGACAACCTGATCGGTGCTTGCCAGGATGGCATCGGTCTCCCGGTTGAAACGGGACTGGTTTCCCGGGTCCAGAACGGTCGCAGTGTCCGCCAGAGTCTTTTCCAGGGTGAAGCGGAAGCTGCGCCAGCTTTCGTGCACCTGATTGAGCTGGGCGGAAAGTTCGGCGCTTTCCCGCAGCATCAGGGGCGACAGAAAGGCGCTTTCCCGTTCAATTAGCGCAAGCGTGGCTTCGAAGCGCTGCATCAGGGGCGGAATGGCCTCACTGGGCCGGTTCTGCAACGCGGATTCAGCCGTATAAAAGGCCAGGCGCTGGCTCAGGTAGCGCAGTTTGCCGCTGTCGTTGATTAGCCGGGAAGCATCGGCCACGCTGTTATACAGCGTCTCCACCAGTGCCAGGCTGCCGGCGGTGAGGAGGAAAAAGGCCAGAAAAATTACCGCCAGCTTATGCCCGACCGAAAGCCTCACTAACGGACGGCGTGGCGACGGCGGCGGGTCGGATGTGGGTGGCGGCATGTTCCTTTGGGGCATGGCAGCGTGGCGACGGCCAGATTCGGAACAATCCGAGCCGCCCGCCAGATGATTGGTTAAGTTGCTATAATAAGCACATTTTTCGTGAACGGGCTATAAATTGATTTCCACCGCCAACATCACCATGCAATTCGGGGCCAAGCCCCTGTTCGAGAACGTTTCCGTCAAATTCGGCGAGGGCAACCGCTACGGCCTGATCGGCGCCAACGGTTGTGGCAAATCCACTTTCATGAAGATTCTTGGCGGCGACCTGGAGCCTTCCTCCGGCAATGTTTCCATCGATCAGGGCGAACGCCTGGGCAAGCTGCGCCAGGACCAGTTCGCCTATGAGGACCGGGTGGTGCTGGACGTGGTGATGATGGGCAATGCCGAGCTGTGGACGGTAAAGGAAGAAAAAGACGCCATCTACGCCAATCTGGAAGCCACGGAGGACGACTACATGCGCGCCGCCGAGCTGGAAACTGCTTTTGGTGAGCTGGACGGTTATACCGCTGAATCCCGTGCCGGCGAGTTGCTGCTCGGCGTGGGCATCCCGGTGGAACAGCATGGCGGGCTGATGAAGGAAGTGGCGCCCGGTTTCAAGCTGCGGGTTTTGCTGGCGCAGGCACTGTTTTCCGACCCGGACATCCTGCTGCTGGACGAGCCGACCAACAACCTCGACATCAACACCATCCGCTGGCTGGAAGACGTGATCAACGCCCGTTCCAGCACCATGATCATCATTTCGCACGACCGCCATTTCCTCAACAGCGTGTGCACCCACATGGCGGACCTGGACTACAACACCATCCGCCTCTACCCCGGCAACTACGACGAATACATGATCGCCGCGACCCAGGCGCGCCAGCGCATGCTGACGGACAATGCCAAGAAGAAAGAGCAGATCGCCGAGCTGAACGCCTTCGTGGCGCGCTTCTCCGCCAACGCCTCCAAGGCGCGCCAGGCCACCAGCCGCGCCCGCCAGGCCGACAAGCTCAAGGACAGCGTGGTCGAGGTCAAGCCATCGAGCCGCCAGAGTCCCTATATCCGCTTCGAAACCGACGAGCGGGAAAAACTCCATCGCAAGGCGGTGGAACTGCTGGATATTGCCAAAGGCTACGACAAGGTCCTGTTCCACAGTTTCAACCTGCTGCTCGATGCCGGCCAGCGCCTCGCCATCATCGGCCCCAACGGCGCGGGCAAGACCACCCTGCTAAAAACCCTGGTGGGCGAGATCGAGCCGGACCAGGGCGTGGTGAAATGGGCGGACAAGGCCAAGATCGGCTACTTCGCGCAGGACCACCATGCCGAATTCGAACATGACATGACACTGTTCGAATGGATGGAGCGGCACGGGCGCAAGAGCGACGACGACCAGATCATCCGCGCTACGCTCGGCCGCCTGCTGTTCACCGGCGACGATTCGAAAAAATCGGTGCGCATCCTGTCCGGCGGTGAGAAAGGCCGCATGCTGTATGGCAAACTGCTGCTGGAACGCCCCAACGTGCTGGTGATGGATGAGCCCACCAACCACATGGACATGGAATCCATCGAAGCGCTCAACATGGCGCTGGAACAGTACAAGGGCACGCTGATCTTCGTCAGCCACGACCGCCAGTTCGTCTCTTCGCTAGCCACCCAGATTATCGAGCTGGATGGCAATGGCGGCTACCGCCACCATGTCGGCAACTACGAGGATTATCTGCTGAGCCAGGGCGTCGCATAAACCCCAGCCAATGACGAATACATATTGTGCTTATTTAACAGTCAGTTAAAACGCTTGCGGGCCCCGGCAGGCTGGGGCAGAATGAATTCTCCTCCAGCGACTCAGGGTGAATGATGAAGGTCCTGTTACACCCCGCTGTACGACTGCTCAACCAGCTTAGCTATCCGCGCAAGCTTGCCCTGATTGCGCTGATCTTCTTCTTGCCGTTTCTCTTTTCAGGCTACCTGTTGGTATCAGACACCAGCAGTGATATCGCATTCGCGGAGAAAGAGCTGACTGGACTCAGCGGCATCCAGCCCCTGAAAAAATTCATGCGCAGCGTTCAGGAACACCGCGGAGCATCGCAGCTTGCCTTGCATGGCGATTTGAGTGCAGAGCAACTACTGGATTCACTTGAGCAAAGCGCAGAAGCAACCATCCAGGAACTGGACGACTTCGATGCGAAATTCGGCGAGATCATGCACAGTTCCGAAAAATGGAATGTGGTGAAAAACCGCTGGGACGACCTGCGTACAAAAAGCATTTCACTGAGCGCGGAGGAAAATTTCGACTTGCACTCTGCTTTCATCGATTGCCTGCAGGATTTCATGCTGCATATCGCCGATGCTTCCGGTCTGTCGCTTGACCCCTCGCTGGATACTCACTATCTCATTTCTCTTGTAGTCCTGAAGCTCACCCAGCTGACGGAAAGCATGGGGCAAACCCGTGCACTGGCCACCAATGCGGCGCTGCAGCCAGTTTTGCTGCAGCATGATTACGGGCGTCTGAGCCAGGCTTTGGGCGCCAGCAAAAAAATCAGGACCCGGCTTGCCGTCGACCTGAGCACGGCTTTCGAAGTCACGCCCGGCCTGCATCAACGCATGGATGCACCATTGAAGGAGGCGCAAGAGGCCGTGGATTCTTTTCTGTCTGGCACTGAAGCGCTGCTGATCATGGGCGAGAGCCCACTGAAAGGCGGACAGGCCATGTTCCGGGAAGGAACCCTTGCAGTCGACGCGCTTTACCGCCTGTGTGAAGTGACGCTGCCAGTACTCAGAGAGGTGATCGTGGCGCGCTCCGAACGACTGGTGCAGAAAAAACGGATATTCATCGCGCTCGGTATCCTGGCCCTGTTATTGGCGGCTTATCTGTTCGTCAGCTTCACCAGCGAGTTGATCCGGCAGATGCATGTTTTGCGGCAGGGCGCGAAAGATGTGATCAACGGAAATCTGAACACCCAGCTGGGGCAGGAAAGCCAGGACGAAATGGCGACCATCGCCTACCTATTCAATGGCATGGTGGACTCCTTGCGCTATCAGATGGCAAAGGTGATGCAGGGAGAGGAGCAGTTACGCCTAGCCGCCACTGTGTTCGACGGGACGGACGAGGCGATCATGATCACCGATGCGACGGGAACAATTGTTTCGGTCAACCGCGCTTTCAACGAGCTTACCGGTTATGCCACAAGGGAGGCGGTGGGTAAAACGCCCGCGCTCCTGAAATCCGGACGCCATGACAACAGCTTCTACCAGGAAATGTGGGAACACGTCATGGCCAGCGGATCATGGCAGGGCGAGGTGTGGGACCGGCGCAAGGATGGCGAGCTGTTCCCGGCATGGCTGACCGTCAACATTTTGCGGGGCAGCAATGGCGAGCCCAAGTATTTTATCGGTATTTTCAGTGATATTTCAATGATGAAGGAATCACAGCATCGTATCGAATATCTGGCCAATTTCGACACGCTGACCGGCCTGCCCAACCGCAATCTGTTTCATGACCGGCTCAAGCGCGCTGTCACTCGAAATACCAGAAAAGGAAGCGGGTTTGTGCTGATGTTCATCGATCTGGATAATTTCAAGGCCGTCAACGACACCCTGGGCCACGATGCTGGCGATCTGCTGTTGCGTGAAACCGCCACGCGGCTCGGCCAGTGCATTCGCGACAGCGATACGGCCGCCCGTCTCGGAGGTGACGAATTCACCATCCTGCTGGAAAGTGGCGACAGGGCAGTGCAGGAAGTTTATGTAACCTGCAGCATCGGCATCAGCGTCTACCCGGACAATGGAGACGACGACCAGACTCTTATGAAAAATGCAGATATCGCGATGTATCGCGCCAAAATGCAGGGAAAAAACAATTTCCGTTTTTTTGATGATTGAGGCCTGAAAAAAAGGGCGACGCACGCACCCTGGCTCGCCACGATTGCAATGACTGGATTCACCAGAGAGGAAACAAATGAACAACAGCATCGTCATTATTGGCCTGGGACAACTCGGCAGAGTATTTGCAGGCGGTTTCCTGCGAGCGGGGTATTCGGTTGTGCCGGTGAATCGTGACACTGATGTGGATATCGTAGCTGCGCGACATCCCGAGCCGGCACTGGTGCTGGTGGCTGTAGCCGAGCCGGATCTGCATACGGTGCTGGCCGCCCTGCCCCCTCAGTGGAAAACCCGCATCGGCCTGATCCAGAACGAATTGCTCCCGCGCGACTGGACGCAGCACAGCATCAGTCACCCCACCGTTATCCCGGTGTGGTTCGAAAAAAAGAAAGGCAGTGACGCCAAGCCGCTGATTCCTTCCCCTGTGTCTGGTCCGGCGTCGGAAACCGTGCTGGCGGCCTTGAAAGCTATCGACATTCCCTGCCGTGAAATCGCTTCCTCGCAGGATCTGACTTACGAACTGGTGCGCAAGAATGTCTATATTCTCACCACCAACATTGCCGGACTGAGAACCGGCGGCACCGTAGGCGAGCTATGGCGGCAGCAACGCAGTTTTGCTCACAGTGTGGCGCAGGAAGTGGTACAGATTCAGGACTGGCTGACAGGAGAAAGAAATCCTCTGGAGCGCCTGATCGAAGGCATGGAAGAAGCCATCGAAGCAGACCCAACACATTTGTGCACAGGCCGCAGTGCGCCCGCCAGATTGGCGCGGGCCCTGCAGCATGCCGATGAGGCCAAGCTGGCCGTGCCTGTCCTGAGACAAATACAGCAAGCCACTCGCTAATTCGAAATGTCCTGTTTTGAAAGGACCGACCGCAGTTGTGCAAATTGCTGCGGCGAGACGTACTGCAGCAACTCCTTGCCCTTGCTGTCCAGCGTCAGCGCCAGGCCTTTTTCGGGATAGAGCAGGTGCTCTACCTGTTCGGAAGCCCGGATGCGTTCGCCCGGCTGGCCGAATCGGGCAAGGGCCGTTTCTTCATCCAGCCGGGCCGTAGGTATGAAAGTAATGCTGCCGACGGGCGCATCGTAGGCAAGCGCCAGATCTTCAGGGCTGAGGGTGAATTTCCGGGCGCTGCTTTCAGTAATTCTGCTTTTTCCTGCGTGCTCTCGCATGCGCGCCACACTTTCCTTGCTCAGCTCCGCGACCAGAATCATTTTCCCGGTGAGCACGCCTGTGGTGACCCGGCTGTAATATGCTTCCAGCGCACCCGCTTCGCCCTGTCCGGCGATGACGGCGACTTCCATGTCCGGACCGAAAAGCGTCTTTGCGTCGCCCATCGTGCTGTGCATGAGCGTCAGTCCGAATACCCTGGAATTGCCATCCGGCAGGATTTCAATTTGCCATGGAAGACCGGAAACCGGCTGTGCTTCACGATTTCCGCTTTCGGGACGCAACAGCATGACCATAATCACTGCCCCGACTAACAGAAGTGGAATAAAAATGGATTTTTTCACGGCTTCAAAGCCCTGTAATGGCTATACGCGGGTGAAGTGCACGGAATAAGTGGCTCCGCTGGAAATGATCTCGAACAGACGATCGATGTTGGGATGCTTGCCTGGGTGCTGGCGTGCGTCGCCGGTATGTTCGGCGTAAAGCACCAGGCCTTCATGCGCCGCATCCGGATTGATGCCGCCCCATTTTTCGGCAAGGTGACGATACACCCGGAGGGAGCCCTGGCTGCCGGGCTTGTTTTCGATTACGGCAACCGGCTTGCCCGCGGCATCGAACAACTCCAGTCTGGAGAAATCATCCACGCCCGCCAGTTGCGCCAGGTTTTCCGCGAAATTTCCCATGCTCATACCCAGTAAGTGGTTTTGGTCATGATTTTCGAAGACAGCTTCATGGCTGCCTTCACCGGTAGCGGTAGCGCCGCGCCGCCATGTTCGAGCGCGGTAGTGGCGTGCTGGATCTCGTCGAGCTTCATCTGTTCCAGGATGGCGCGGCTTTTTTCATCCTGCTGGGGCAGGCGGCCGAGATGGCTGTCCAGGTGTTGTTCCACCTGATGCTCGGTTTCGGCCAGAAACCCCAGGTTCCACTTGTCTCCCATGGACCCGGCCAGTGCGCCCAGAGCAAGTGACCCGGTGTACCACAGCGGGTTGAGCAGGCTGGTGCGCCCGCCCAGTTCGGCGATGCGCGTTTCGGTCCAGTTGAGGTGCTCGGTTTCTTCCCACGCCGCCAGTTCCAGCGCAACCCTCACTTCCTGATTGCGGGCGGTCAGTGCCTGCCCCTGATACAGGGCCTGGGCGCAGATTTCACCGCTGTGATTGATGCGCATGAGAGAAGCGGCCAGGCGTTTTTCTTCCGCACTCAGTTCGGCATCGGGCATGTCCTTGCCCGGCAGCGGACGCAGGGTCGGCGCATGGGCAAAAAGCGTGCGCAATCCCTTGTCGAATTCGGTGATGAGTTTATCCAGATCAAGCATTTTCATATCCCATTTGACGTGCGACCAGATGCACCGGATGCAGCACTTCGATTGCCATACCCTCGGCACGGAGTCCGGCTGCAAGATGCATGGCGCAACCGGGGTTGGACGTGGCGATGATTTGGGCGCCACTGGCTTTGATAGCCTCGATTTTATCACGCAACAGCAGGTCTGCCATTTCCGGCTGGCTCAGCGCATAACTGCCCGCCGCCCCGCAGCACTGGTCATTCCCCGCCAGCGGCATGAGGCTGACGCCGGGAATACGCTGTAGCAGCAGATAAGCTGCATCCTGATCGTGCAGGACATTACGGCTGGAACAGGGCTCATGCACCGCTATGGTTTGCCATAACGGTGACAGTTGAATGCCCTCCCAGCCTTCCGCCCGGACAAGGAACGCGCTGATGTCGAACAGGGGCGCGGGCAGAGGCGGCACCTGTTCAGCCAGGCTTGCGCCACAGCCGGATGCTGCGTGCAAGATGGCCAGCAAGCCTGACACATTGAAAGCCTGCTGGTTTTCCTGAGCCAGCAACTGAGCTGTCCCAATGTCGCCATTGTGCTGGTGCAGGGCACCACAGCAGGTTTGCGCGCGCGGCACAGTAACGCGATAACCCAGCCGGTTGAGCATGAAAATCGTCGCGTCCAGGGTTGCGGCATCGGTCAGTTGAGCCACGCAACCGAGAAACAGCCCGACCGTGCCGCGCGCCGTTCCACTTGCGACATGCATGCCGTGCAGGGTTCGTATTTTTTGCAAAGCGGGAAGCTGCGCCTCAGCCCGCTCCACACCGACTGCTGCGAGCATACCCGTTTTTCGCGCAAATCCCTGCAGGCCGGATTTCTGATAGGTGCGCAGCAGCCATCCGGCAGCGCGTGTCCGGCGCGGGTGGCGCAATGTGTCAAAAAGCATGTGCCGCAAGCGCGCCTGGCCTGCCGGTCTTTGCCGCTGTGGCTCGATCCAGTCACGCATACCATCCGCCAGCAAGCCATAGCGGACTTTCGAGGGGCAGGCATTCTCGCAGGCGCGACAGGTCAGACACAGGTCCAGATGATGCAGGATTTCAGGCGAAAGCGGCAAACGCTGTTCCAGCAGCGCCGCCATCAGAAAAATCCGCCCGCGCGGAGAATCTGCCTCGTTAAGCGTTTTGCGGTAAGTCGGGCAATGCGGAACGCAGAGACCGCAGGCGACACAACGACCTGCCTCTTCTCTAAGTCTTGCGATCTGGGGAAGATCACCGGACAACGGCGGCTGATCTGGGTTCTGCGACATTCGGGGATTGCCTGGAGCGGGTGTAAGTAAGCGGATGAGGTTATGATTGGCGACAGGAAATGTCAATCGTCGTGATCTCTCACCATGGAATATGCAAAAGTAGTTGAGAATGACTGGCAATTGTATCAAGATGGAAATCAGGATTTTCCCCGCCAGAAGGAGGCGCTGCATGGTTCATCTTCTTTCCCTGTCACGCGCAGCACGCCTGGTCGGCGTCACCCGGGGCGCACTGCAGAAAAAAATCCAGAACGGCGAAATGCCGTCCTTTGACGGCACTGTCAAGGTCGATGATCTGCTGTCAGTTTACCCCGATGCCCAGCTGGAAAATAACGTCGAATTCGATCGCGTGCGTCTTATCAAGGAGAAATCATTCGGCAAACGCGTGTTCGAGCGCGCACTGCCGGATGCAGAAGTGCTTGCCGCGCGCGTGACTGAATTGAGCACGGAGCTGGCCAACAGCCAGACTCAGGTAAGGCAGTTCAATATTCTGCTGGATCGCCTGAAAATCAGGCTGGGTGAAATCGAGGGGCAAAGCAAAGATGCGTTGGCAAATGCGCTTCACGATTTCAAAACCTGGCTCAATAATGAAGCTGCGGCAGCCATGCAACCCGGCTACGCCAATCCCCTGGCGGTGAGAGATAGCATCCTGCGGGTGATGGCGGCTCACGTGCGGGTACTTCCCAGTGGGCACGATTTCTTCATCGATGGTCCGGATTCCATTCTCGAGGCGGCCCTGCGTGCCGGCATTCCGCTCAATTATGGCTGCAGTGGCGGAAATTGCGGTTTGTGCAAGGCCAAGGTGGTATCAGGGCAGATCAAGAAAATCCGTAACCACGATTATGTAATCCCCGAAGCTCAGAAGCAGCAGGGATATGTGCTGCTGTGTTCCAGCACCGCCGTGACCGATGTTGAAATCGAGGCGCCGGTGGCCGGCAGTGTGCAGGATATTCCCTTCCAGCAGCTTTCCGCCAAGGTCAAGACCGTCGAGCCGCTCTCGCAAAACATGGCTTTGCTGCATCTGCAGATGCCGCGCACCAGCCGCCTGCGCTTCCTGGCCGGGCAATATGCGACGGTGCAGGTGGGAAAATCGCTTTCGGCCGATCTGCCAATTGCCAGTTGTCCCTGCGACGAGCGCAACCTGCATTTTCATGTTCGACGCATGCCGGGCAACCTGTTTTCTGATTACATATTCAACCATCTCGAAAGCAATGAAGCCGTGGATGTGGAGGGACCGCAGGGTGAATTCATCCTGCAGGAGAAATCACCGCGCCCATTGTATTTTATCGCCTTCGATGCCGGCTTTGCGCCGATCAAAAGCCTGATCGAACATGCCATGTCGCTTGATGCTGCCGAAGCCATCCACCTTTACTGGATAGGTTCGGATGGGGAAGGAATCTACATGCCCAACATGGGCCGTGCCTGGGCGGATGCGCTGGATAACTTCTTTTTTTCATCCCGGATCACCGGTTACGACCTGCGGGCAGTGAGCGGCAAACGCGAGGCAAACCTGCGCGCCATGCTGGAGGAAATACTCGAGGGCTGCCCGGATTTGCAGTCCGGGGATATTTACATCGCGGGTCCCGGGTCGGCAGTTGAAGTTGCAGAAGATTTCTTTCTCAACCTCGGCTTGCCCAAGAGCCGGGTATTCACGGGTTTAGTTAAGTAATTCAGTAGGGTAATATAAACGCTTTTCCCGAGGAGAATTGAATGAGCAAACCCGTCTGCGCCCAGCGTGCGCCCTATGCCCTGGAACTCGATGCCGGCGACTACTGGTGGTGTTCCTGCGGAAAATCCAAAACCCAGCCTTTCTGCGATGGCGCTCACAAGGGCAGCGAATTTTCACCCGGGAAATTCACCCTGGGCGAGAAAACCAAAGTCTGGTTATGCGGTTGCAAAGTCAGCGCCAAATCTCCCTTCTGCGATGGTGCTCACAAGAAACTGGAAGAATAGCGGCGCAATCAAATCTTTTATGGGGACGGAAGCAGGAAACTGTTTCGCCCGGCCTGCATGAATTCCTGAGCAGAGCTGTTGCAAGCATGGCTTGCTGCTGGAATAGTTTCATGTCGTTCAGCCAATCAAGCATACGCCACTTCCATTTTCTTTATTTGCGCCGGAAATGACAAAGCCCCCTGTATAGGGGGCTTTGTCATTTCTCAGGCGGCCGCCGAAGCAACTGCCTGACCTTTCATATCTCAGACCGGGTAACCCGGCCGGGAATTAGAAAGCGTGCTTCATACCAACGGAGAAACCGCTAGGATCTTTACCAACAACGGTACCAGGATTGTCACCATGGCCGCCGCCGAAGGCGCTGAAGCCAGCTGCGGAGTCGTTGTTTGTGCGAGCGTAAGCTGCGTAAGCAGTGGTACGCTTGGACAGGGAGTAATCAGCACCCAGAGCGATCAGGTTAGCGCCGGTGTTGTCAGTGCCGTTAACTGTGTCAGCTTTGTAGTATTGACCTTTGATTGTGGTTGCGCCCATCTTGTAAGCAGCACCCAGACCCCATACCTTGCGGTCTGCACCACTAACGGTACCCATGTCGCTGGATTTCTGATACAGAGCAACCAGTTTCACGTCACCGAAGCTGTAGCCGCCAGCCAGACGCCATTCTTTAGGATCAGTGCCAGTGCCAGCAACATTGTGCTTTTCATAAGCAGCAGCCAGCATCAATGGGCCACCTTCGTAGATACCCAGAGCGCTAATGGCCGTGGTGGAAGCTTCAGTCGCTGCGCCAGCACCAACGTTAGTTACGTATGCCAGAGCGCCGTGAACGCCGCCAACTGTTGGGGAAATGTAAGCAACTACGTTTTGTGGACGCAGGTCGCCGATACCACCGTCAGCGATCATGTTGCGGGAGTCACCGATCTGGTCGCCGAACAGGTCAGCTTTACGGCCAACGATTTTCAGCGGAGTGTCATGGATACCCAGAATCGCGGTACCGAAACCACCGGTCAGGCCGCCGAAGCTGTTGCGGTTGGTCCATGCGTTAGCAGTACCACCGGTATCGCCCATGGAGATCTGGTTTTCAACTTGCCAGATTGCTTTCAGGCCGTTGCCCAGATCTTCAGTGCCCTTGAAGCCGACATAGGAAGAGTTGCTGGAAACGTTGGTTTTACGTGTGTTGTCGGTGCCGGCAGCAGGCTTGCCATCCAGGCTGTCAACGGACATGTGCACGTTACCGTAAATGGTCACGTTACCGGAATCGGCCATTGCAGCGGCAGGGACCAGGGCGGCAGCGACTGCCAGAGCCAGAAGTTTCTTGTTCATAAATCTCTCCATTTTTAAGAGTTGAATTTTTAGAGTTGCTTAAGTAGTTCGGAAACCGATTTACTCAACCTCTCTATTGAGAAGTTAGGCCTATTCTTGCAAATAGCCCAAGACTCTGGCAAGGCAAATTTTGGATTTGTGCAACAAGATGGAAATTTGTGTTGCTTTTGAACAACAACTTTGCCATGACCGAGCAGGAAGACCGCCTTTTTCTTCATGGATACGGTGCTTTTTCTTTGTATCCTTCCGCTTCCAGATTTAAGTCCCGGCCGTCTGGCTCCTGTTCAGGAACCCCATTTGTCGTTTATCCATTATGTTGTGTATGGTCAGCCGCATGCCGGTGCAGCCCGGAATGAAGATGTTCTGCAGGTGTCGGCTTGCCGACGAAATGCGGCAGCGAGGACCCGGTCAGCATCCCGCCTGCACTGGCAAGCAAGCCCACCAGTTGCGGCGGCCACAAGCCCTGCGGGTTGAAGGCTTCCAGCAGCAGCCAGCTTGCCAGCCCGGCGCTGATGGCAAAAAGTGCGCCCTGGGTATTGGCGCGCTTCCAGTAGAGGCCGAAGATCAGGGGCACGAAAGCCACCACCAGCGTCACCTTATAAGCATTGCTCACCATCTCGTAAATACTCGCCCCGGAGTTGAGCGCAAAGAGAGTGACAATCACCGCAAAGCACGCCACCACCAGGCGCATGGTCCACAGGAAATGGCGGTCGCTCTGGTGGCCGATGATATTTTTGAGAATGTTTTCGGTAAAGGTCACCGACGGGGCAAGCAGGGTGCCACTCGCCGTGCTCATGATGGCGGACAGCAGCGCGCCAAAGAACATCACCTGGGCAAACACCGGCATGTGGTCAAGAATCAGGGTGGGCAGGATGAGTTGCGGGTCTTTCCCGATCAGCCCGGCGACCATGGCAGGGTCCACCAGGCTGGCCGAATAGGCGATAAAAAGCGGGATAAAGGCGAACACGAAGTACAGGCTGCCGCCCAGAATCGATCCGGTCACTGCCGTTTTTTCGCTGCGCGCCGACATCACGCGCTGGAATACGTCCTGCTGGGGAATGGAGCCGAACATCATGGTGACCCAGGCGGCGATGAAAGCCAGCACATCCCTGGCTTCAAGCGCCGGCCAGAATTCGAATTTTCCGGCGGCACTGGCGTGGTCCACCACCCTGCCGACACCACCCGCCATGTCGCTGACCAGATAAGCGATATACAGCAGGCCGGCGACGATAATGCTCATCTGGAAAAAATCCGTCAGCGCCACCGACCACATGCCGCCAAACAGGGTATAGGTCAGCACGATCGCGGCGCCGATCATCATGCCTTCTGCATGCGAGACGGCGCCCCCGGAGACGATGGAAAAGACCAGCCCCAGGGCGATGATCTGGGCCGAGACCCAGCCCAGGTAGGAAATCACGATCGCCAGCCCGGTCAGCACTTCCACCGTGCGGTTGTAGCGCTGACGGTAGTAGTCCGCGATGGTCAGCAGGTTAAGCCTGTAGAGCTTGGCGGCAAAAAACAGGCCCACCAGAATCAGGCACATGCTGGAGCCGAAGGGATCTTCGACAATGCCCTTCAGGCCATCCTGAACAAATTTGGCGGAAATGCCGAGCACCGTTTCCGAACCAAACCAGGTGGCGAACACCGTGGCAGTGACAATATACAGCGGCAGATGGCGGCCCGCGACCACGTAATCCCGGGCGTTGTGCACCCGGGTGGCCGCATACAGGCCGATGCTAATGGAAACAAGCAGGTAGAGAATGACGAACCAGAGCAGCATGGTGAAAATCCGGTCAGGTCAGGTTGATTTTATTCCGGCAACAGCACCAGCCACGGCAGCAACTGCGTGAGCAGAACCAGGGTCAGCAATACCGCCAGCAGCCAGAAGCGGCGCTGCTCGCGGCGTTCACGGGCGGCCATCTCGACGCGCAGGCGCAGGAGTTCGCCCTCGTGGTCGCGGCTCAGGGCGGCATGGGCCAGGCGCGGCAGTTGCGGCAGGATGCCGGCCCAGTTCGGCGCCTCGGTCTTGAGCGAATTCACCAGTCCGCGCCAGCCGACCTGCTCCGACATCCAGCGCTCCAGAAACGGCTTGGCGGTCTGCCACAGGTCGAGATCGGGATCGAGTTCGCGCCCCAAGCCCTCGATGTTGAGCAGGGTCTTTTGCAGCAGCACCAGTTGCGGCTGGATTTCCACGTTGAAACGGCGCGAGGCCTGGAACAGCCCCAGCAGCACGCGCCCGAAGGAAATTTCCTTGAGCGGGCGGTCGAACGCCGGTTCGCACACCGCGCGGATCGCCGCCTCGAATTCGTCTACCCGGGTATCTTTCGGCGCCCAGCCGGACTCGATATGCGCCTGCGCCACACGCTTGTAGTCGCGGCGGAAGAAGGCGAGAAAGTTCTGCGCCAGATAGTTGCGGTCCACATCCGTGAGCGTGCCCATGATGCCGAAGTCGAGCGCGATGTAGCGCCCGTCAGGGGCCACCAGGATATTGCCGGGATGCATGTCGGCGTGGAAAAAACCGTCGCGAAAGACCTGGGTGAAGAAAATTTCCACCCCGGCGCACGCCAGCTTGGGAATATTCACCCCCAGTTCGCGCAGTTTGTCGACCTGGCTGATGGGTGTGCCGTCCATCCACTCCATCACCATCACTCCGCTATGGCAATAATCCCAGAACACTTCCGGCACCACCAGCAGGTCCGATCCCTCGAAGTTGCGGCGCAACTGGGAGGCGCTGGCCGCCTCGCGCATCAGGTCGAGCTCGTCGTGCAGGTGCTTTTCGAACTCCGCCACCACCTCGCGCGGCTTGAGGCGTTTTCCGTCCGCCCACAGGGTTTCGATCAGGCTGCCGCCGACATACAGCAGGTCGATATCCTTGTCGATCAGCGGCGCAATGCCGGGGCGCAGGATTTTCACTGCCGCACGACGGCCATTTTTGAGTACGGCAAGGTGAACCTGGGCCACCGAAGCGGACGCGATAGGCACTTCGTCGAATTCGGAAAACACCTCGTTCGCCGGCCGGCCATAAACCTTGCGCAGCACTTCCAGCGCCTGGGCCGTGGGGAATGGCGGCACGCGGTCCTGCAGCTTGGCCAGCTCGTCGGCAATATCGAGGGGAACCAGGTCGCGGCGGGTCGAAAGCAGCTGGCCGAACTTGACGAAAATCGGCCCCAGCGCCTCCAGCGCCAGACGCAGCCGCTCGGCACGCGGCGCCTTGATCGGCCGCCAGAACAGGGCCAGCCTGACCAGCGGGCGCAAAATACGGAAGCGCTCATGACCGAGGAAGAATTCCTCCAGGCCGAAGCGGAATACCACATGCAAAATCTTGATCAGGCGCAGTAACCGCATTTTACGAATCCATCCGCTGCATCAGCCGCTCCACCCGCTTTTCCAGCCGCGCCCCGGCATCGCGCACGGCATCCACCTGCCGGACAAAATCTTCGATATCCAGGCGTTTGGCCAGCAGCGGCTTTTCCTCGGTCCAGTACTCGACCAGATTGGCCGCCAGATTTTCTGCCGCCTGCCGTGTGTGCAACAGCAGGCTCGCGCCGGTGCTGGCCATGCGATGGCCCAGCACGTCGCCGAACACCTTGCTCAGGTCTTCTTCCGCATCCCAGCGCAGATTCTGCAATATATTGCCGAAATCCACCGCCAGCGTCGCGTCGCCCGCAGTGTGCACCAGCTCCTGCGGCGTCGGCCGCGAAGACAGCATGTGCAGCAGGGCCAGCGGAGAAACGCCAAGAGTGGCATCGGGTGCAGCATCTTCCGCAACAGCGGCAATCATGCCGTCGGCCTCAATACTGACAAGCAGCAACAGGGGCGGCAGGTTGAGCCGGAGCGTTTTGCCGGCATGGCGCTGCAGACGCTCCTGCGACCAGGGCTGACTTTGCAGCAGATGGTTGAAGGTCGCGGCGAATGCCTGGGTGGTCAGAAGCGGTCGCGGTTCGGATGTTTCGTTTGCGGAAGCCATGAACTCAGAGCTTGAAGCCCTTGTGCAGAGCCACCACGCCGCCCGTGAGGTTGAAGTATTCCACCCGCTCCAGGCCCGCCTCTTCCATCATCTGCTTGAGTGTTTCCTGATCCGGGTGCATGCGGATGGACTCGGCCAGGTAGCGATAACTCGCTTCATCGTTGGCGATCAGCTTGCCCATGACCGGCAGCAGCTTGAAGGAATAGAAATCGTAAAAAGGCCGCAGCGGCGCGGCAATGCGGGAAAACTCCAGCACCAGCACCCGTCCGCCGGGCTTGATGACGCGATACATTTCCTTCAGCGCCGCGTCCTTGTGGGTCATGTTGCGCAGGCCGAATGCCACGGTCACGCAATCGAAATAGTTGCTCGGGAAAGGCAGTTTCTCGCCATCGCATTGGGCTGCGGTCGCGTTGAATCCCCCATCGAGCAGGCGGTCGCGGCCCACAGTCAGCATGGAGCTGTTGATGTCGGTCAGGATGACCTGTCCGGAGGGGCCGACCTTTTTTGCGAACTGCAGCGACAGGTCGGCGCTGCCGCCAGCCACATCCAGCACCTTGCCGCCGGTGCGCACGCCGCTTTGCTCGATGGTGAAGATTTTCCACAGGCGATGCAGGCCGCCCGACATCACATCATTCATGAGGTCGTAGCGGCTGGCCACGGAGTGAAAGACTTCCGCGACCTTGCTCGCCTTTTCTTCCTCGGCAACCGTCGCGAAGCCGAAGTGTGTGGTTTTATCGCTCATGACCAACCCGTTTCCTTAGATTATCTCTTCTACTACTGCAAACTATCCCTTGCTGCCGCAACCGCCAGAACCACAGCCGCCGGAGCCGCAACCGCCCGATTTTTTGGCAACGGCTTCGTGAACCAGCGACTCACGACTGGCGCCGGCAGCCTGCAGGCGATCCAGGTAGCTTTGCCACAGCGCGTCCTGATTCACCCCCAGATCATAGAGGTAGTCCCAGGAATAAATCCCGCTGTCGTGTTCATCGGAAAAACGTAATACCACAGCGTAATTCCCTACCGGCTCGACGCCGATGATTTCCACTTCCCGCTTGCCGGTTTGCAGAGTTTCCTGCCCTGGTCCGTGACCACGCACTTCGGCGGAGGGCGAGTAAACACGCAGAAATTCACAGGGCAGACGAAAAACCTTTCCGTCAGAGAAAGCGACTTCCAGCTCGCGGGATTTCTGGTGCAGCTTGATTTCGGTGGGGCGGGGCGTATTGTGATCTAAACCGCTCATACTAGGTGTTCCTTATCAATAGTAGTGAATCATAACCGAGAACCGGGATGGCGCAAAACCGGACACAGGTTCCAGATTGGGTTGCTACGACCAATTTCCAGATACGCGAAGCACGATGCATGCAGGAAATTATTCACTCCGTCGAAGGAAGGCAACTGGGTAAGGAATCACCAGCGACATCAGCATGTCGTCGTATAACGAACTCGATACAAGACTAATGCCGCACATTTTCCGGTAACCGCTCCAGTATGGAAACGGCCCCTTCCTGGGCAGGTGCAAGCTGGCGTATCGTGCTGGCGGGAAAGCGATTCTCACGCAGATCTTTCAGTACGTCTTCCGACCCGCCAAACGGTGCAATAATATCGATGATCCACACCTGCTCACCTGATTTCCAGTCTCCGGGAGCTAACCGGTATGGCGCTTGTCGGTAACGCGCCACGACTTCCTCGGACAATAGCGCCCAACTAACAAAAGCCAGTGGCGCATCGTCACGCATATAAAGCTTGGCCTGATCCAGCGCCAGGGGCGGCATGATGCGCCATTCCAGGTCTGCGACAAAGGCATGACGTGTTGCCCCTTTCTGCATCATTAGCCAGGTAATCGGCCCCAGCAGCGGTAATTTCTGCAGCACTGCTTTCGCTTGCTCCCGAGCCAACTGCCCCAGCCTGGCAATTTCCTCATTATTCATGGCATATTTTCCCCTGATTTTATTAATTCGTTTGCAGCAATTCATTGACCGCGACTACATCGGTTCCGTCCAGAGTCCCTGCCGCAGCTTTCAGTTTCAAGCCCTGCAAAACGGTTTCATAACGCGTACGCGCCAAATCCCGCTGCGCAGCGTAAAACTGCTGTTCGGCATTCAGTACGTCGATGTTGATGCGGGTGCCGATTTTATAGCCGATACGGTTCGCCTCGACTGCACTGCGGCTGGAAATAACCGCCTGCGCCAAGGCTTCACTCTGCGCCAAACCGCTCTGAACACCCGAGTATGCCTGCCGGGCAAGTGCCGCAGCTTGCCGTCTGGCGACTTCCAGATCAGCGAATGCCTTCCTCCTGACCGCCTCCCCCTCGCGTACCCGTGCTTGCGTCGCGCCACCCGAAAAAAGCGGAATCGTAAGTTGAACGCCGATTTGTGAAGAATTCACCCGCGATGCCTGATCGACAGGGGAAGACACGCTTCCGGATGCATCATTGTGCTCGCGCGATACTGTCAAATCCAGTGTCGGCAAATGCCCTGCACGGCTCTTTGACATTTCATGTTCGGCGGCATCCAATGCTGCCTGCTGGATGCGTACCATGAGATGACCATTCCGCGCCCCGGAAATCCATGCTTCCGCATTCCCGGGCTCGGGTCCGGATACAATGGCATCGGGCTTGAGTGGCGCCAGCAGCGGAATACTGTCGCCGACGATCTTTTCCAGTTCGGCGCGTTTTATCACCAAGTCGTTTGCCGCGGCAATCCGTTGTGCGCGCGCCAGATCGAAGCGCGACCGAGATTCATGAACATCAGTAACCGTTGCCGACCCAACCTCAAAAGTGCGCCTGGCGAGCCCAAGTTGCTGCTCAACCGCGTATTGCTGCGCTTCGGCTACGCCCAGGCTTTCATGCGCTACGAGAACATCAAAATAAGCCTGGGCCACACGCAAGATCAGCTCCTGCCGGTTCAGGGCAAATTGTGCCTCGGCCTGGCGTTCAAGCGCCAGCGACTGGGAATAGTTTTCCCAGCTCTGCAGCCGCACCAGAGGCTGGGTCAGCTGTAAAGTCCAGCCATTGCTGAAGGCCTTCCGCTCAGCGCCGGGCGCTTCGCCGAAACTCGCCTCGCCCCTGGCCCGGCTGCGACTGGCCCTCAGGTCGATACCCGGCAACAGGCCAGCTGCAGCCTGCGGCACTTTTTCCCGCCCCGCGTCGAGTGCATGGCGCGCCGCCTCGAAGACTGGATCATTGGCTTGCGCGCGCAGATAAACCTGCATCAAATCAGTAGCCAGAGCGCCATTCCATGGCAATAGCCCGCACAGCGCCAATAGGTATTGGCTCGCCCTCACCAAGGCCACTTAACGTTCCCGCAAGCTTTCTTCCTTATAGCGCAGTAAGGGCGCAAGGAAGTATTCGATCATGCGCCGGTCTGCCACGCGTACGTCTGCCGTCACGCTCATGCCCGGTGCGGCTGCTCCCTTGCGTCCGTTGACGATATTCGGAGTTTCTGCTGCATTAAGCCGGATACGTACTGGATAAACCAAACCCAGTTTGGGATCGGCCATGGCGTCGGAGCCAACCCATTGCACTCCGCCCTCGATATAGCCGTAACGCGTGAAGTCGTAAGTTTCAATCTTGACGATGGCGCGCTGGCCGGCCTTGATATGGCCGATATCCTTGTTGAGCACCTGCGCCTCCACTTCCAGCGTCGAATTTTCCGGTGCCACCATCATCAGTTGCTGCGCCGGGGTCACCACCCCGCCCACCGTGGTCACCGCCAGTTGCTGCACCACGCCATCAATGGGTGCGCGCAAAGTCTGCTGCTCGCGCCGTTGGGTCGCCTTGATAAGGTCCTGGTGCGCCATATCCCGCTTCCGGGCAGCATCGGCCAGTTCTGATGAAATCCGTGCACGGTATTCGGCCACAGCCTGTTCCTTTTGCCGCAATGCAGCATTCAGGCCCGCAGACGCCTCAGCAAGACGATTCTGCTGCACCGAAAGTTCTTTCTCCAGGTTGAGCAACTCCAGCTTCGTCTCAATCAGGCCGGTTTCTGCAATGTGGCCGGTCTTGGCCAACTCCTCGCGCATCTCATGCTTTCTTCTGACCAGCGGCAAACTGGCCCGGATTTGCGTCAGGCTCCCCGCGACACCATCGCGGTCGGCCTGACGGCGCGCGATGTCGGCATCCATCGCAGCAAGGTGAGAGCGTTGCTCCGCCAGACGGTTGACGAACATAGCTTGCTGATTAACGGCGATTTCTGGCGGCAGGTCACGAGGAGAATCGAAACGTCCATTCCCCTGCAATAAAGCAGCCAACCGTGACGCATCAGCCTCTGCCTCGAAAGCCTCGCGTTGCAGCCGATCCCGTTCCGCCGTCGTGGCCGTGGGGTCGAGCTCCACCAGGATATCCCCAGCCCTGACCCGCTGCCCGTCGCGGACCTGGATGGCGCGTACCACGCCAGCCTCCAGTGGCTGCACCACCTTGGTCTTGCCAGAAGGCACGATGTGGCCCTGAGCCGAAGCCACGATATCGATGCGTGCGAAATAAACGTACAGCATGACCAGAAACGCCATGCAACAAATCGCCAGGGTCACCATACGCGCCATGCGCGCAGGTGCGCGCGCCTGCAGGGCGATAACGGAGGTAGAAAACTGGTTCATGGTGAGTGCTTCAGGCATGTTGCGCGCCCTCCAGAACCTGGTGCATCTTGTACAGGCCGTGGTAGCGGCCCCCCTGATGCATCAGCTCGCCGTGGCTGCCCTCCTCGATCAGGCGCCCCCGGTCCAGCACCAGGATACGGTGGGCCAGACGTAGCGTCGGCAAGCGGTGCGCCACGATGAACACGGTGCGGCCTTGGCAGATTTGCGCCATGTTGTCGTGGATGGCGCGTTCCGATTCGTAATCCAGAGCGGCTGTCGCCTCGTCCAGCAAGAGCAGCCTGGGATTCGTCGCCAGTGCTCTGGCAATGGCGATGCGCGCACGCTGCCCGCCGGAAAGCTTGCCGCCGCGGTCTCCGATCAGTGTATCGTAGCCTTCCGGCAATTCCAGGATAAAATCGTGCGCACCCGCCAGTCTGGCCGCGTCCATCACGGCCTCCATGGACAGGCTGGCGTCTGCCAGAGCAATGTTATCGCGCACCGAGCGGTTGAACAGCACCGTGTCCTGGCTCACCACACCAATCTGGCGACGCAGCCAACCGGTGTCCACCAGCGAAAGATCGATCCCGTCCACCGTCACCCGCCCGCGCTCGGGCGTGTACAGACGTTGCAGAAGACGCATCAGCGTGGTCTTTCCCGCCCCCGAGACACCCACCAGGCCAATCACCCCGCCCGGCTCGACAGTGAAGGACACGTCGGAGAGAATTTCCGGCCCATCCGGGCGGTAACGGAAGGTCACCCGGTCGAATACGACCCGCCCCGTGATCTCCGGCGGCGTCGCCCGGTCGGGGCGGAAGGCGGGTTCCACCGGGGTATCCATGATATCTGCCAAGCGCGTGATAGACACTTTCATCTGGGTAAAATCCTGCCACAGCGAGGACAGCTTCAGGATCGGCGCGTTGATGCGCCCGGCCAGCATATTGAAGGCAATCAGCCCGCCCACCGTCAACTCGCCATCAATCACCAACTTTGCCCCCATCCACAACAACGCCACGGTCAGCACTTTGCTCGCGAAGCCGATGAATTGATTGGTCGCATTCGCCAGGTGGCCGCCATGAAAAGCCGCCTGCACGTAGTCCGCCAGGCGGCGCTCCCATTCGCGTTGCCAGTGAGGCTCGACCGCCAGCCCCTTCAAGGTCTCCATCGAAGTCACAGTCTCCACCAGGAAGGCCTGGTTTTCCGCGCCCAGAGCAAACTTGTCCTCCAGCTTCTTGCGCAGAATGGGCGTAATCACCAGCGAAGCGCCAAAGAACACCGGCAGCGCCGCCACCACGATCCACGCCAGGATCGGGCTATAGTAGAACATCACCGCCAGGAACACTCCGGCAAAAAACAAATCCAGCCAGGCCGTCAGGGTTTGTCCGGTCAGGAAGTTGCGCGCATTCTCCAGTTCCCGCACCCGCGCCACGGTATCCCCAGAACGGCGCGACTCGAAATAAGCGAGCGGCAAATGCAGGAGATGCTTGAACAACTTTGCTCCCAGTTCCACGTCCACACGGTTGGTGGTATGGGAGAACAGATAATGGCGCATCGCCGACAGGATCACCTCGAACAGCGAAACCCCCAGCAATGCCACTACCATCACATCCAGGGTTGTCATGCTGCGGTGGGTCAGGACCTTATCGATGATCACCTGGAACACCAGCGGCGACACCAAAGCGAAAATCTGCACGAAAAATGAGGCCAGCAGCACCTCTCCCAGTACTGCCCGATGCTTGCTGATCGCATACCAGAACCAGTCGACGCCGAAACCCCCATCCGCCTCCGCCGCACCTTGAGTACGCCGCTGCGCCGACACCCAGGCCCCACCCCAGATTACTTCGAAATCAGTACGCTTGAGCAATTCCGGTTGCTCGGCGCCTGCACGCTGCACCACCACCCCTTGCGCATCCACGCGCCCCACCAGCATCCAGCCACCCTCGCGCGTTTCCGCGATAACCGGCAGACGCGCTTGCCCCAGCCTGCCCAGCCCTCCACTCTCTCGCCGAGCGTCGAACCCCAGCTCGTCCAGCGCCATGATCAGCCTCGCCATATCGAACACCTGCCCAGGTTCGTCGAACATGTGCGTCAACTGGCCAAAATCGAGATTCAGGCCCTGCAGGTGAACATACAACTTGAGAATCAGGAGATGGGCGTGGTTATTGGGCATGACATGACTTGGGTCTGCTTGCATTTTTATCCTATATCAGAACTTAAAGCAGGGAGTTTCAGACAGGTTCGAGCCAGGCGGAATAATTCCCGCCCGTCAATTTCAAACCCAGGCGCTGCAGGAAGCGCCCGGTACGCTCCACATTTACGCCGCCAGCCACCCCGATATAGATTTCGACCGCGCCCCGGCTACGCGCCCAGGCACGGAATGCGAGCACCATCTTGACGGCCGCCAGTCCGCCGCGCCGCGCGGGATCGACGAAAAGAAATACCGAAGAAGCGATCCGCTCCCCGCAGAAAAAATACTCCTCCACCTTCCCCGCCATGTATCCGCTCAAGCTGCCATCCTCGCGACGGGCGACCACCGCGAAGTTGGATGCTTGCGGATCGTTCACCATGCGCTCCAGCCGCGCACGCACCCTGCCGCTATCGAAGGGAAGCCTGGCGAAACGGCTTTCGGCCAGATTCAGGCGGCCGAGCGCCATGACCTCGTCGATATCCGAAGTAGAAAAAGGGGTTACGCGCAAGGCCTGTCATCCAGGCCGTGGCATCCGGGCATCACGCGCCCACCACCAGTGGAAGCGGATTATTATCTTCAAACGCGCCCGCCGTCGGGAACACGGCATCGTTCGCGGGCTGAACTTCCACCATTCCCATGGGCGGCTCGGTGCCAAGGTCAACACTCGCCGTGAGTTGGGTAAACAGCAATCCCAGGCGCGCAACATCGGCATCGGCGATTAATATCGTTTCACTATCCGTGGCATCATCGGCATTCGTTTCGGCGGACACCGCCAATTCGGGAACCGGATCCATCACGGTCTCGTCTGATGCGGCCAGGCCCGCATCGACAACCCGCACAGCACCGTGACGATCCTCTTCCTCGACCAGTGGAATCTCCGTGCTCGATGTCGCCGGGGAAGCCTTGGCGATATCGCCGCTTTCATAACGGAACGTAACATCACCCACCGCCCCCGTACTACCATCCGTCCGGGTGAATTCAGCCACACCGAGCAGGGTCACATCACCCAGTCTCTGAACCTGATGGTTGCTCTCCAGCCCGATATCTGCGATCCCGGCCTCTTCCAGGGTCTGGAATTCACCCGCATCCGTCACGCCATTTCCATTACCGTCAAGCCACGCGCCAAAATCGCCCCAGCGCGCGTCGAGCCGGTCCAGCCGTCCGTCGCCGTTGGAATCGAAGGCGCTTAGTCCCTCAAGATCGGTTTGTGCATCCGGCGCGTAACCCACAAAAGAAATCTCCTCTGGCTTATCGATCACCCGATCGCCCTCAGTATCCAGAACCAGCAAGGCATCACCACCCGCAACCCAGGCGATGTGCTCGCGCCAGCCATCTCCATTGATATCGAAATAGGCCTGGGAATCATCCAGATTGGCAAATTGCAAACCGTTTCCATCGAGATCGAGGGTAACGGGCTTGCCGCTCCCACCGCCTGAACCGACGTGGAGGGTGTTGATGGTGGCAAGGGTAAAAGCGCCTTCCGCGTCGATCACCTTCACGGTAAAGGAGTCGGGACCGTTATAGGGGTCGCCCTGCTGGCTTTCATAGCGCCAGTCGCCGGCAGCATTGAGGGAATTTTCGTGACCGTGTGCTGACTGGCTGGCAATTTCATAGCGCAAGGCAGCCGAATTTCCATCCGGGTCATGGGCAAATATATGTCCCGTTTGATTTGGGTTCTGCGTACTGATGTACCCTCCGGTTTCCGAATCAACGTAAGAAATCATCGAAGCGTTGTACTGTACCTGGTCCACTATCGGCGCATCGTTTACCGGCAGGATAGTCAGAATCGCCGTCGCCACCGTACTGCCGCCCTCCCCATCCGAAACCTCATAATTGAAGCTCGCTGTGCCGGAAAATTCCGGCGCGGGCCGAGCTACCACGCTACCTCCTTGCAGGCTCAGGCTGGCAAGATTTATCGCCCCGCCCACGTTGACAATCCTCAGATCGCCATGCGGGTTGTCTGGATCGCTGTCATTCGCCAGCAACTCACTCTGCGAAATCGTCAGGGCGATGTCCTCATAGCCGGTGAAACCGTCGTCCACCGCCACCGGAGTCCGGTTCATTGCCAGATTGAGCGCGACCTGACCTGTCCCGTAGGCACCATGACCATCGGACACCGTATAGGAAAAACCGGCATTCAACGACCCTGTGCCGCCCACCGGCGTGAAGACGATTGCCCCCCCGCTCATATAAACCGATCCATTGTATGCGCCATCCACGTTGCTGATCGTCAGCCCATCCCCATCCGGGTCCCAATCGTTTGCCAGGAGCTGGGCGGTGGTACAGGTAATACTCGCGGCACGTTTGGTATCGATGATCTCGCCGTTGACCACCGGCGATTGATTCGGCGGGACCACGCTGATCAGCGTTACCGCCTGCGACACTCCGCCCACCCCATCGCTTACCGTATAAGTGAACCCGCCGTACCCGGTAAAATTAAAATCCGGAGTAAATGTTACTGCGCCATCCGTACCCAGGCTGACCTGGCCGTGGCTGGCACCCCCTACGCCGACGATGGCGAGATCGGCATGGACGTTGTCCGGGTCGGTATCATTGGCCAGCAGCACTGCTGAACTAAAAATTCGCGTCGTATTCTCCAGAATACTCATGCTCTCGCCCTGCAAACGCGGCGCGTCATTCACCGCCTCCAGCGCGATACTCACCCCCGCTGTCGCCAGGCCGCCGTCGGCATCCTCCACCGTGTAATCGAAACCCGCCTCGCCGAAATAATCGGCCTGGGGCGTAAAACGCACACCGCCATCCGCAGTCAGTTGCACCGTGCCGTGACGGGCATTGCCCACGCTCGCGATGCGCAAATCCTCCGGCGCCGTTTCGACATCGGTATCGTTTGCCAGCAAGCTTAGCCGCGAGAAGTTCAGGATTTCGTCTTCCAGCGCTCCCACGCTCTCCCCCACCGCCTGGGGCAAATCGTTCACGCTCGCGAAGTCGATATGCGCCGTGGCAATGGCCTGCGCCCCGTGAGCGTCGGTCAGGGTATAACTGAAGCCAGCTTCTCCGTGGTAATTCTCGTCCGGGGTGAAGCGGATTTGTCCGTCGGCGCCGATATCGAGCTGGCCATGGCTGGGGTTGCCGATGTCCGACAGGGTGATGGCATCGCCCTCGGCATCGCTGGCGTGGGCAAGGAGATCGGCGGGGTCGATGACAAGGCCCTGGTCCTCCCGTCCGGCGGTGCTGATGTCGCCGTGCGGAGCGTCGTTGACAGGCGCGAGGTGGATCTGGACATTTGCCGTGGTGCTCGCGCCACCGCTATCCGATACGGTGTATTCAAATCCGGCCTCGCCGAAATAGTCTGGCTCAGGCGTGAAGCGGATTTGTCCGTCAGGCTCGATCCGGGCCGTGCCGTGGCTGGCATTGCCGACATGCGTGATGGCGAGCAAATCACCGGTTACGAGATCGGCATCGACCTCGTTGGCGAGAAGGTCGGCCGGATTAAAAACCAGAGCGACGTCCTCGTCGCTGGCAAGTTCCTCACCTGAGGCGATGGGTGTGTCATTCACGCTCGCGAGGTCGAGGCTAACGCTGGCCGTGCTTTGCATGCCATGGTCGTCCTCGACAACATAATCAAAGCCAGCGGCGCCGAAGTAGTTTGCATCTGGCGTAAAGATCACCTCACCCTGGGCATCGAGTTCGACCGTGCCATGGCTGGCATTGGTAATACCGGCCAGGTGAATGCTGCGGCCAGGTTCGCCGGCGCTATCGTTGGCGAGCAAGCCTGCCGCGGTGAACTGGAGGGTCTGGTCTTCATCGCAGGCGAGTGTCTCGCCCTGGACGCGCGGCGCGTCCTCGACCGAGGCGAGATGGATGATCGCGCTGGCATGAGCAGTCTCGCCCTGGCTGTCGCTGACGGTGTAGTCGAAGCCGGCATCGCCATAGTAGTCGGCCTCGGGGGTGAAGATCAGGTTGCCGTCGGCACCGATTTCGACTGTGCCGTGGCGTGCGTTGCCGACGGCGGTGAGGGTGAGCGTATCGCCGTAGGGGAGATCGGGGTCGCTGTCGTTTGCAAGCAGGTCAGCGGTATTGATATGGAGGACGATGTCCTCGTCACTGTCAGTTTCTTCGTCCCGGGCTTCTGGTGCGTCATTGCTGTTGGCAAGGTTGAGCGTAAAGCGGCCGGGGGTTTGCAGGCCACCGCTATCTTCGACGCTGTACTGGAAGGAAGCTTCGCCGGCGTAGTTTTCTTCTGGAGTAAAGAGGATATTGCCGTCAGCATCGATTTCGACCGTGCCGTGGCGTGCGTCTCCAACAGCGGCCAGGCGAAGGGTGCGGCCGGTTTCGCCGGGGAGGTCGTTTTCCAGGAGAAGAGCGGGGTCGATGAGAATCGGCTGGTCTTCCTCACCATCGGCGTTTTCATCGGTCACCCGCGGGGGGGCGGGGGTGTAGACGTATACCGCCTGAGGCTGGGCGGAGGCGACAAGGGCGGAGGCAACCGGCGTAGCGTGGTTGGGTGTGGGGGTGCCCTCGTCGCCGGGCGTTTCCCCGGTTGCCGGGCTGGGGGTGACATTATCGCCGCCGGTGGTGATCTCCGGCATTGACGGGGCGTCAGTGCCGGGCCGGTCCGCATGGGTGTCTGCACTTGCGTAGATGTCGTTGCGGACGAGGATGCGGGGGGCGGCCGGGACTTCGCTGGACTGCGCACTCGTTTGCATTCCGCCACGAGTGCCCGGAACGGCCCCGGCTGCTGGTGCGCCGCCCTCTCCGCTCTCGCCGACGAGCGCCGGACCGGGAGAGAGGGAGCCGTTTGCCGAGGCGGTACTTGCGGTATTCGCCACTCTATCTGGAGGGGTCGATTCAGAGCGATCACCGCTGCTTTCGGCCCGGCGCTCGTCGCTTGCAATGCCTTGTCCCTGATCGAGAGTGGCAGGCAGGCGTGGCTCGATATTACGCCAGAGGGGCATGACGGCGGATTGAGGCTGAACAGGCGGGTTCGCGGTGTTTTGTGTCTGGCCGGTCGAGGAATCTTGTACCGGGTGGTCGCCGGCCTGGACGCTGGCGCTGACGGCGATGCCGGTGAGGGCGCCGCCGGCAGAAAGAAACATGCCGCCGCTGGCGCGCAGCATGTCGCGGGTGACGCGCCGCAGTTCGGCCTGGACGCTGCCAGCTTCGGGCGGGGCGAGGAGGATGGCGTTCAGGTCTGGTTCCGGCGT
>NSJJ01000020.1 GCA_002632355.1 Sulfuricella denitrificans | reverse complement strand
GGCCTATGTAGCCTTGCCGAGCCCCCACCCCTTGCGCAGAGAGAGATGAATCTGATCCTGCACACTCCATTTCGCTCACTGAACTTCGCTTTACTGTCTCACTCATGACCCTGATCCCCCTGTAACCACGTCAATCAACTTCGCTTTCCTGCAAACTGCGAACTTCAATAGTTGCGCCACCCTATCTGTTTTAGCCCGTTATGACCCTCAATTGCACTCAGGTATTCAGCCGCACCACTTCGCCTAGCCTTTGCTTGCTTTCCTGCTATATCACTGTTTCTCTCTGCTTCCCCTAGTATGGGTTGCGCCAGCCTGCAACGACTCGGGCGCGGCTCTTGGGGTGGCATTTCAATTTTTTTTGTTCAGTTCCTTCAAGAGGTCGCTAACCGGTGTGCGCATCTTTGCCAGCGGATTGGCTCGGTCGATCTCCCTGGTTAACTTCCGCATGGCGGTATGGGTGTAGATCTCGGTGCTCTTCGGGTCGGCATGGCCAAGCAGCTTCTGAGCGTTAAGCATATTCACGTCATCCTCGATCAGCTCGGTGCCAAACAGGTGACGCATCGCATGCGGGTGCAGCTGGTCGGATGGTATCCCGACGCGCTGGCCATATTTCGCCACCATCTGCAGCACCGCTCGGCGATTCAGGCGCCGGCGCTCGCCGCGGTATTCATCGATCGAGCAGGTCCGGTTCATCGTGCTGACGAACAGCACCTGGTCACCACTTGGAAGAATGCGGTCGATATCATTCAGATCGTCGTGTGCCATATACAGGCGCAGCAGCATGTCGGCCTCTGGCGGAACCGGGATCCGGCGCTCCTTGTTGCCTTTCTCCTTCACCTTCAGGATCAGGCGCGCCTTTCCGTCAACCTCGTCTTCCACCACGTTGCTCACATTCAGATTCACCAGCCCGGAAGCGCGTAAACCGCAGCCCACCAGGAGCGCCAGCATCGCGCCATCGCGCACACCTTCGAAGGTGCCGAAATCCGGTGCCCACATCAGTTTTTCGGCTGACTTCAGCGTCATCACGCGCGGGATCTTGCGGCCTACCTTCGGGTAGGGAAGGCCTTCCGCCGGGTTTCCGCGAACATGTTGGCTATCCAGCAGCCAGCGATAGAACTCACGTACCGCGGCTATATGGGTGCGGCGGCTAAGCGGATCCGTCAGCCCGCGCTTATGCAGCCAGATCCCGGAGAACACCACCAGCTCGTCATGTGTGGCCAGCAGCGGATCGCGCTCGGCGAAGAAATCCACCAGGCGACTCAGCGCCAGGCGGTACACCTGTACTGTGCGCTCTGATCTTCCAGCGTTGTGCCGCTTGAACTCTAGGAAATATTCGATCAGATCGTTAATCATGATGGCTCTTGTGGTACCTGGAGTTGGGGTTGTCCTCGCGCTGCATATAAACAATTTCCTTCATGCACTGCCGGCAGCGAGAAGTGAAGGAACCACCCCAGAAGTAAAACCATTCCGTGGTGGCTGGAAACCATCCTGAGCATGCCAGGCATTCCTTTTCTCTCACCTCGTTCCGTACTCGATAGCGACTTTGTTTACTTGGGCTGCTGTTTTGCAGTTTTTCCATGCAATTTCTCCATTTCAATGCCGACACAAAACTACCCACACGCATTTCCACCCGTGGATCCGTGGATGGGCCTCTATACGCGCATAAGCCATTGATAACAAATAAGAACACAATCCACGGATTCCACGGAAACCCGTGGATGATGCGTGGAAACCCGTGGATGCTTTTTTAAGCAGCTGTCGAAACCCGTGGATGGCGGTTTGTTGCTTTTTCCTCCCTGTTTCTCTTCTTTCTTCTTCTTTATCAATTATTAAGAGAGAGAGAAAAGGGGTGGAGCGCGAAACGGCATCCGTGGAAAAAACAGGCAAACCCGTGGAATCCGGACACCAACCCGTGTAGAAACAACCCCAACCCGTGGACGGTACCATGTCAACAATCAATGACTTAGCATAAAAAAACCTGATATCCACGGGTTTACAGCGCCACCCCTGCCAACCTTTTTTGAAAAAAGGCCAAAAGCCGAGCCTCCCCCCTTTAAGGAAGGTGTCGCGGCGCGGGAAAACGTTTTTGGGGGTACGGGGGGAAGTCATCAATGGTGATGGTGTTCGGGTTCGACTTGTGGCGCTGCGTAGAGGCCGTAGCGTTCCAGCTTGGAGATGCTGATAGCCACCAGGTGGCCTTCACGTCGATCCCTGATCGTACGCTCGACCTCAAGCGGGTGACCGTCAGCATTCGTCAGCAGAACGCCTGCATTGGCCATCTGGCGCTTGAATACGCGGTCGGTCTTCACCGGCAGCATGTTCCACTTGTCGCGCAGGGAGTTGGTGTGGGAGATATGGTCCATGACGTGACTGGTGCGGATCAGCAGGCAGCCTTCATCGTCCACGGAATCCCACTTGAACGGGTGGCGATAGTTCCCGGCCGCCAGCTCCGACAGCACGATCTCCACAATCCACACCCACGGCTCGCGGTCTGCGCTGGTGTCCTTGATATGCCCGTTCATCTCGGCCAGTACATCGTCTTCGAAATCGCCCTGGGACACATCCAGCCCGGCGAATTCGCATATCAGCCGCCAGCAGGTGAGCAGGGCTGCGTAATTGCCCGCCATCCGCTTGGCGCCTTCGTCGCTGCTGGATCTGGACAAGGAATTGCACACTCCGCGCATCTGCGAGTAGAGCTGAATGACCTGGTCCTTCTTCAAGCCAGCCAGAAACTCCAGCCACTGCTTGACCGGGAAGCGCGGCAGATCGTCCGGCATCAGCGGGCCTTTCTTGCCCGTCAGTACCGTCTGCACCACCTTGCCCAGCAAAGAGCGTACAGGCACATCCTCGCCCGCCAGAAGAACCGGGGCGGAAAGCAGGAACTCCGTCATGTCGCTGCCGCGCCGGTTCACCGTGTACTGGTAGCTCTCCTGCAGCATGGCCACAGCCTTGTCGATGATCTCCTGCTTGCGCGCCGAGATTTCTTCCCAGCCCACCGGGTGCGAGGTGTGCGAGATCGAGGTCAGCAGCCGGAACTCGGTCTGCAACGATTGCCCGGAGAACATCGTGAACGCGATCGAGCGCTCCAGCCGCTTGATCAGCACCGACTTGCCAGCGCCCTTGTCGGCCTGCATCACCATGTGCGGCCAGAAGCCGAGGAACACTTTCAGGTGTCCGCCCAAGCCCCAGATCAGCGGGATCAAGGCCGCATTCTTGCGGAAGGTGGTCTGGTAAGCGCCAATCACCCTTGCCGCATCGTTGACCGGGCCGGAAGGGAAAGTGAGGTTGTGATAAGGACACTGTTTGTCCGGTTCGGTGAAATAGCAGTCCGGCCCCTGATTCACGATCAGGTTGCCATCGCGCCAGGCCACGCCGACGAAGTTCACCGCATGGCGCGCGCCAAGGTGCGCCGTGCGCTCCAGAATGTTCACCATGCGCAGGAAAGAAGACTGATTCCACACCGGCCCAAACTTCTTCCACTGGTCGATATTGTGCAACTTCTCGTCTTCCATCACCCGGCGCAGCAGCTTCGGCCCGTGGCGCGGAGTCTGCACCGAGACGGCAAACAGCACCGTCGGCTGGCTGTCCGGATCGCCCGTCATGGTGGAAGTGGCGCCGGAAATCGAAACCCGCGACACGCTGGCCACGCGAAAGCCTGCCAGATCGCCATAGGAAAGAATCTCCTTGTCGGTATCCGGATCCTTCTTGATCTCCAGCGTGCTGGTGAAATCCTCCTTCACGCGATAGCGCCAGTATTTGGCGAAATCGTGCCCCGGCAGATACACGCGGGACCGGCCCGGCTTGCTGGCGGCCTCGCGTTCGGCTTCAGTCCCGCCGCCCGGCAGACCCGGGATCAGCCACGGCTCGATCTTCTTCAGCGCCATCTGCAATTCGAAAGGGGAAGATGCCTTCAGGTAATCGTTAACATCGTTCACCTCCCACTCGCTCTGGTCGATCATCTGCGCCGCCACGTTCATCCCGGTCAGAATCTCGTGCAGCTGCCAGGCGGCCTCCGGACCGGGGCGGCGTCCTGCCTGCTGGTGCCCGTCCGGGAATGCCTCGTCGTTATCCATGCAGATCAAAACCCGCTTGCCGATCAGGAACGTCCAGTCGATTGCCGGCACATTCAATCCGCGCACCGCAAAAGCCGCCACGCCTTTCAGCCCGGCCGATTCCACCGACAGCGCATTGATCGGGCTCTCAACGATGTAGACCGTGTGCGCCGCGTGCAGCCGCTTGATATCAGAAGTCCAGCCATAGCCGTGTTTTTCTCCCTGGCACTGCGTCTTCACCCCGCCGTTGAGCGCCGGGTCCAGATAACGCATGTCCACCGCCACCACATGGCCGGGGTTCAGGGTCTTCACGATAAAAGCCACAGCAGGCCCGCCGTGGCCCGGATCGCCCTCGGCCACCTTCGGGCTGCGCCAGTCGTTGAAACCCACGCTGCCTTTCTCCACCGCGTGGCGTGCGACTTCCTCGGTGATCCCGCGTCCGGCCAGATAATCAATCGCCAGCGCCCGATGCTCCATGCAGCGGTCGGCGATATATTCCACCGTGGATTTGGGCCGGTTTTCCTCCTGCTTCTGGCGGTCGAGCGGCCAGCCGTAAAGCTCGTGCAGATATTTCACCGCATCGCCGATCTCAGAAAAGCCCTTCACATACATGGCCAGATCGATGCAGGATCCGCCCTCGTCGGCGGACCAGTCCTTCCACGACTTGCCATCCTTGAAAATCGAAAGTGAAGGGCTCTTGTCGTCGTGGTGCGGGGAGTGGTAATTCCCCTTGTCGCCCTTGCCACGGCGCAGACCCAGCTTATCCGCCAGATCGTGAAGATCGATGCGGTCCTTGAGTTCTTGTATGGATGCCATTTGCGAACCTGCTTGAATGCCGCTCTGCGGCGGCTTGGTGGTTAATGAAAAATCAATCTGCGGCTGAAACCCTCGGCATGGACTTCCTCAGCCCGGCAAGGATGCGAGACCATCCCATGCGCTTCTTCCACGGAACTCCGTCAGCAACCACGCGGTAACAGTCCACCCGGTTGGTGCGGTACAGATCGAGCGTGTGGATGCGCTCGCCGAAATCGAAATCCTGAATAATGATGCGGCGGCGAAGCTCTGGCAGTTCCGGAGGGTATTCAGGCGCAGGCGAATCCATCCTGTTGGCGTCCCGCGCGCTGCGCATGTTGGCCAACACCTCCTTGCTCCGCCTGGTTTTTCTGAATGCCATACCTTGCACGCTCCGGCTAATATTTGTTAGCCCTCGTCATGCCCGATCCGTTGCAAGCACGTAACGGTTACACCATCCGGCGCTTCGATCACCAGCGAAGGCTGGAAGCCGTTGCGGTAGTCCTGCGCCTCAATACGCATCGGCCAGCGTGGAAAGTCAGTGTCGGCAAAATCCGGGTCCCAGTTCGCCACCCCAATCATCCAGCTTCCGCTTTTACCGGGGCAGTGCTGCCCAGTCACAACTACGCCCATGCCGCTTTCCCTGTGCGCAACGAGATATTCAATTGGCTCACCGCTGGCACAGTTGTCGTAGTCGTCTTTGGTGTGCTCAATCTCGCCAAAGGTGTCATCGCTATAGCCTTCAAATCGCAGTATTGGCATTTCGTTTTCTCCGTTAAAAATCGGGCTAACCCATCGCTCCAGGCGACACGCCGCAAGCGGCGTCCGCCTGAGCTAGTGCGTTATGCCTCACGCCGCGCGCCAATGAATGTTCAGGCCGAGCAGCGTAGCGCGAAGCTGCTTGCATTGCCTTTGCCAGCAGAACAGTCGCGGGTGCAGCGAGATTGAAATCTTCCATCCCTCGCGGTGTTCCCACCGTCCGCTCTCAAATCGAAACAGTGTCACCCGGCTGTCTCCGGTCGCTCTTGCACCAATCCAGAACATCATTCGCATCGTCGTTCTCCAAAGTTGTGAGGCATAACCCTACGCTCGACCCCGTTCGCTTCGCTCTCTGGACGCCCCGCGATAAAGCCGCGGGTCGCCGGTTAGCTCTACGTTAGCAGCCTCAATCAGCACGTCGAATTCCCAGGGCGCTGCGCCAAATGCGTTCGGCCAGGTATCGGTCTTTACCCAATACCCCTCCGCAGCTCCATGTCCGGTGATTTTCCCGGTCTCGCCTTCACTTGCATACAGCAAAGCCGGATGGTCTCCGCAGGCAGGTTCGGTGAGAGTCTTGCGAAATTTAATCCTTGTTCCAATGGGTAGCGTACCAACGGCTGCTAACACGTCAGTCAAGTTTGCTCCGGCTTCGCCTGCGCGGGACTGCGCGTCAGCGGCGTTGTTTGTGTCCTGTGCTTGTTCCATCTTCGTCACTCCTTAACTTTCTCGGTGGTCGCGCAGCCCCTTACTTCGGCGTTATGCATCGCAAGCACAGCCAGCGCGTGCGTGCCGAGGAATTCCGAGTACGCTGGCGGTATCGCGTTGTTTGTGTCGCCGGTTACTCCGCGCTTTCTGGATGCCCCGCCAGAACTGGGCATCCACGGCGTCCCCTGCGCCTCTCGCATCTTGTCTGCCGTCCTGCCTGCGCCGTGCCACGGGTCGTAAATGTCCCGGTGGTCGCACGGCGGCATCAAAAGCGGAAGGTCAAAGCTCGCCTCGAAATACCGGTGCTTTGCAATCCGCAGGCCGAACATCGTCCCGCACAGCATCAGGCTTTCTTTTAGCGGGCTACCTGCCACGTTTTCCATGATCCACAACCCTCCCCATGCCTGTAGCTTTTCCCGCATCGGCGCCACCAAGTCTCTGTGCGCCGCGCTGTTCTTGTGCATCCTCTGCATTTCCGTGTAAGCCTGGCACGGTGGGGATGCCCAAACAAAATCAAACCCGTTTAGGTCGGCGTCAAGTGCGTCACCCTGGCGAACTTCAAACGGGTAATACGGTTGCTTGTTGATGTCCACCCCGATCACGTCAAACCCCGCTCTGTGCAGTCCCATGCCCGCACCGCCTGCACCGCAAAATAGGTCAATCGCTTTTGGCCGGCAAGGCATAACACGGCGGTCAACGCGGACGCCTGCCGGCGATAAAGCTGCCGTCATGCGCCGGTTACCTCAGCGTTAGCAGCCTCAATCAGCACGTCGAATTCCCATGGCGCTGCGCCAAATGCGTTCGGCCAGTTATCGGTTTTTACCCAATATCCTTCTGGCGCTCCATGTCTGGTTATTTCCCCAGTCTCGCCCTCACTTGCGTACAGCAAAGCGGGATGGTCTCCGCAAGCATGTTCGGTTAGATTCTTGCGAAATTTAATCCTTGTTCCGATGGGCAGCGTGCCAACGGCTGCTAACACGTCAGTCAAGTTCGCTCCGGCTTCGCCTGCGCGGGACTGCGCTTCAGCGGCGTTGTTTGTGTCCTGTGCTTGTTCCATCTTCATCACTCCTTAACTTTATCGGTGGTCGCGCAGCCCCTTACTTCGGCGTTATACCCCGTCAGCAATTGGCCGTTCTTTATTGTCCAATTCTATTGCCGCCATCAAAGCAAGTAGCGCATCCCTTACGTTCGGGCTTCTGCCACCGCCAGCGCCAAGAGCGCAAAATTCTGCGGTGCCACGCTCAAACCGTTTTGTGTTTTCGTCGTACTTCTCACAAATCACAATTAAGTCTCCGTCTGCCTGCTGGAAAATCTTTAGCGTTCCGTTTGCGCTCATATCTTCTCTGCGCTCTACTGATCTTGCTCCCATACTTAAAATCCTTTCTCCGTAGTAACTACGGGTATAACCCTACGTTCTAGCGGGAATCTCACTTCGTTCGATCCCCTAAACTTGCTCGTTAGGGCTATCCATGCCGCTCATCATTAACTGGCAGTTGGTCACTCGTCTTGGGGCTGGAAGCCTACCACCTTGCGGCAGGCATCCACGCATACGCATCCGCTCTTCCCGTTCAGCCACACAACTGCCGTGTGCCCACTCAGAACCTCCGCTGGAGTTCGCGTCGTGAAGTTCTTCGGTTCATCCTCCGGGAAATCTCGGTATTCCACCGCATCACCAACACCGACTTTTGCGTTCCACTCCGAAACTTCCTTTTCCGGGTTCTTCCTGCGTTTCATTCCGTTTCTCCTTTTGATTTATCCAATCCTAACCGCTGCATTGGAGCGGGACTGGCCGATAAGCGGCTTCGTTTCAGTTTTTTCGGTATTCATGCTTTCTCTCCTTTTTCGAGGGTGTCGGCCAGCCCCTCAATTTGGACTTTGGGCGTCAGCCTCATTGCTATATCCGCATCTTCTTCGTCGCACTCATCGCAATCGCTGCCGTATGGAACGTGGTGCGGGCAACAATCCAAACCAACCGTCATCGGCTCATCTGCATCAGCAGGGAAGGAATCTTCGAGCGCATCAAAAGCATCGAGCACAGCCGCTGCATACGGATCGCGCTCTTCAATTGGTTTCAGTTTTCGCAGTGCCACATTTCTCTCCTTTTTCAAGTGCCGCCCAACCCGGCGGTCAAGCGGGAGCCGCTGAATCGTCAGCTCGTCATCCGTCTTTGACCCAAGGTTCCAGTCGCACCGGATGCACGGCTCGTCCTTGTCAGTTCCGTGCCTGTGGCGGCAAGCGCAGCAAGGGAATCCCAGCCCAGTATCAGCATCATCGGGTTCAAAGTGGTCGCGTGGAACTTGGTAGACGTCGAGGCCCATCCTTTTCTCATGCCATAAAATCATGGTTTCGCCCTCAGAAATGCACCCATACACGATGGATCGTGAGGGCTGATTTTCGAATGTCGCCTCGGCCTTTCACATCGGCACATTTCAGGTGGAGGGGCGTTTTCGTGTTCAACCAGCTCGACACGATCCCCTCTCTTGATCCACCGCTTCACATCTGGCGCGGCATCAATCTGGTCCTGCACCGTGTCTGCAACTGCCCAGGCCGTCGAGCCATTACAGGTGTGGCAGTACGCCACGTAAGTCTTTCTCATGATTCCTGAGCCTTCCTGTAATTAATTCTGATTTCAAGGAAAGCAGCGAATTCCCTCATGCTATTCGAGAGGGTAAGGCGTTGTTCACGGCACCTCCAACGCCCGGAAGCATTGCCGCGTCTGCTGATCTGTAAAGCTCAAGCATTGCGTCTGCCGACTTGTACAGTGCGGACATGGCTTTCTCTTCCGCTTTACGATGTCTTGCGAGTAACTTATCTGCATTCATGTCGCCACCTCTTCCCCATAAACCACCCCATCTGTAGCCGCGAAACGAATCCCGGCCGGATGGACAAACCGCCAGACATTGCTATGGCCGAACTTGATGAAATCCAGCTCCCACCCGTCCGTGGCCAGATCGGTGAGGCCCAGTACCAGTCGGCTCCAGTTCTCTGCGGAGAAGTCGAAGGCATGCACCGCGCGGCGAGCGTCCAGGCGCAACCGGTCCAGTTCGTCCCACGCCACCGGGCAGCCGTCGGAAAGGTGGCGCAAGCTGCCCAGCACCAGGAACATCGGCACCATCAAAATCCACCCGTCGCCGGCCGCTACAACGTGGTTCGAGAACCGGTAAAGCTTTCCGTCCTGGGCGAACGGCAGCATCGTGCCAAGCGGCAGGTGCGGGTATCGGTTGGGGTGGGACATCATGATGAGATTGCTCCATTTACGGGCCGATGTTGCTTCCAGACAAATTCCGGGCCCTTGGCGACCCAGAGAATGACCGGCAATTGTTTTGGCGCTGTCTCAACGATGCGCAGCGAAGCCTTCTGGTTGACGATTGTTGAGAATATGGATGAATCGCTCTTGATCTCGTCGATGTGTTCGAGGGGGAATTCAGATACGTTTCTCCATGAGCCTTTGTCATTGATCTGTAGTTTCATCCCGCCAACTCCTCAAACCGTTCCAGGAACATGCGCCGCGCCGTTTCCGGATCCCAGGCCGTGATCTGTTCGTCGCGTGCCGTGATGCCTTCCAGGCATGGCCAGTCGTCGGCGGTCGGGGTCATCAGATCGCGCCGCTCGGTGGCCAGCATGACCAGGTCGGCATGCTTCACTGCCGGCGGAATGACGCGGGAGATGGCAACCATGTAACGCGCCTCCACGGCGATGGCGATGGATTCGTGGATCCTCGACTCGATCAGTGCCAGTTCTTCCAGCAGCGGTTTGACCGGGCTGGTGATGTCGGAAAGATAGGCCTCGGCCGCGTCGTGCATCAGCCCATCCAGCGCCAGCGATTCCGGCACGATGACCGAGACCAGGACGGAATGCTGTGCGACGGAATAGAACTTGCGGGTGTGGCCGTTGAATCGGCACAGGTGCGAAAGCGAGTGGGCGATGTCGTGAATGTCCACGTCACATGGCCGCGGGTCTGCCGGGTAGAAGCGGCGCCCGGTGAAGGTCTGGATGTAGCTCATTGAGCACGCCTCCCGCTTTTGATTTTGCCTTCGACAATGCAGGCCTTGCAGGCGCACGAAATGCCTTCCGGCCGGGATTTCTGGGAAAAGAAAAACTCGGTGTCAGCCGGGAAGAATTCGCCGCAAGTCGAGCAGCGTTTTTCAAGGCCCAGTTCGGTGAATATGAAACGCCCGGCAGAAACGCGCTTGTCGATGACGCTGGGGGTGAAAGGGGGGCAGTAGTGGCTCATGCTGCCACCTCTTTATTCAATCGCCGAGACTTGAAATTGACATCGCATGCGGCAACCCAAGATTTTGCTCGTTTCAGTAACTCGTCGAAGTCGTCGGCGTACAGCCACTTGGTTGTATAGCAACTCCAACTTGATGAATATGAATCGGCGTCGAGGTAATCCCTTACCGGCGTTGCTGCTTTACAAAGCCACCCAAACCGTTTGTTTTCGATCAGCCAATCGATGACTTCCTGCTTATCCCAATCCTCAGCTTCCTGTGCCAATCCGAGTGAAGAAAAATCATCCATATCCCCGTCGTAGATCATGTCCTCCAGTTCGCTTGGCAAGGAGGAATCTGAAACCAGCACCGTGGACAGCAGGAACAACACATCGAATCGAAGCTCCAATTCATAGAATTCATTGTTCAAGTTTTCGAGATTCATGCCGCCTCCTTCTTCTCGATGCGGTACAAATCCGAACAAGATGCCGTCTTAATCACTTCGATACGCAGATCTTCGATCAGCAGCGTTCCGAAACTCGTAGATAACGCTTGGGGAACATCGCCCTCATAGTGTTCATGCAGTGCATTGATGAGACTCTCTTCGGACGTGATCAATTTTCCCATGGCGGACTCAAGATTATTTTGTACTACGAGGAGTTCCGCTCTTACTTGATCGACGTGGCGGACCGTTCTCTCGAAATCTTCCAGCGCCTTGTCCGCCTTGGATTTAACGATCACAGTCCCCTCCTCGTAGCCGCCCACACGGCTATGCTCTATGAATTTCATGCCACCCTCCTTTCCCATCCCTTGCGCAGCTGTGCTGTGCTTCTCCGCCCCGTTCCGTCCACTTCCTGCAGCGCCGACGCCAGATCCTCGCGGGTCACGCGGGTATAGATCCCGGTCGAGGCAATCGAGGCGTGGCCCAGCGCAGCCTGGACGATGCCGCGCGGGTCGTTGCTGGTGGTGTGCTTCATGATGTTCATGCCGCGGGAGTGGCGAAACCAGTGCGGGCTGACGCCATCCGGCAGGCCAGCAGCCTTGGCCCACATGGCGACGCGCAGCTGGATGGCGCGGGAAGTCATGCCCTCGCCGTTGCGTCCGCACAGCAGCAGGGCGTCGGCGCGATCGGCGAAGCCCATGCCGCGCCGGATGTTCAGCAGGCCGAGGAGGGATTCACGCACCGGCTGGGTGACCAGCACCCGGTGATCTGTCTTTTGCCCCTTGCGGTGTTCGCGCGGGATGAAAATCGTATCGGTGCGCAGCGCTTCCAGCGCATCGCCCACCGTCAATAGCCGCGCCTCATTGAGCCGCATCCCGGTGCAGAGCAGCAGCCGCATAAACGCATGATCCCGCCGCGCCGCGCTGTCCCTGAATTGATCCACATGCCGGAGCAAGCGCTTCTGCTCCTCTTCCGTCAGATATCGCCGTAGTGCTTCCATGACCCACCTCCATATCGTGCCTGCCCAACCAGGCACATCCCCACAAATAGGCGAAGACGAATACCGTCCCCACCACCCAATCAACCCAATTTGTTTTGTTCATCGCAGGCATCCTTCTCGCGCTTCGGAGCGGGGCGGATGAATCGCGCCTCCAGCTCGGGGCGAAAAACGCTGAACATGTGAAAATTCCATTTGATCTCGTCGCCCGGCTGCAGGTTGTCGGTGACGCGCATCAAGCCGCGCTTGGCCAGGGATGCCGGAACGGCGGCGCTCATCTCGCCACCTCGCGCAGCGGCATCAGCAGCACCTTCCCGGCGCGGCAAACAGGCGTACACCCCAGCGCCGTGGAGACGGCCAGCACATCGGAGGCACGCGCATGCGGGTGAAAAGCGATCTTTCCGGCCGCATTCGGCAGGCGCAGGCAAAAGGAACGGGAACCACGCAGCGCGCTCATTCCTTCAGCCCCCGCACGCGCTCGAGCATTTCCGCAATCGCCGCGATCCATTCCAGCGCCTCATGCTCGATGGCGGCGAAATCGTTCCCGCTGATGCGGTTGTCTTCCAGCGCCTTGTTCATTACCCGGTAAAAATCGCCGCCTTCCATGCCGATATTGCACATGCCCTGCACCAGGTCGGTGTCGGAGATATGGGAAACGTCGGGTAGCTCGAAGAATGTGCCGTCGCAGGCGGCGGCAAAAGAAAAGGGGATGCGCTTGTCGCCCGTGAGGTTGGAAACCACCAGCGCATCGGCCAGCGTCGGCTTGTGGTGGCTGGATTCGTGGTGATTCGCCTTGTTGTAAAGCACGGCAGGGGAGGTGCCCATCATCCCCGCCAGCTTCACCACCCCGAAGTCGTGAACGACGCGGTAAAAGGCTTCCTGCACATCCGCAGGCGGAACCGATCTCTTGACCATCTGTTACCCCTCACAAAAAACTAACCTAATAACCGAGAGAGGCCGGGGGTAAATTGCAGATGCGAACCTGCTGGGTCTTCCCGGCCCGCCGTCACCCTGTGCCAACACGGTGACGGTTTTTTTCTATGCTGCTTTTTCTTCAGGCACCTCTTCGCGCTCCAGGCTTTCGTCCAGGCGCTTGATGATTTCCGAATTGCGGCTGCGTCCTTGCTTGCGCGCCACATTGTCGAGACGATCCAGAAGACCTACCGGAAAGCGCACAGTCACGGACTGGTCTTTCTTGCTTGCGATGAGATTCATCATCCGCTCCAAAATGGTTACACCGTGTAACCATCATTACACGGTGAAGCTATCGAAGTCAACGGTTTTTTGGTTACATAGTGCAACCACGATGAAGTGGAATAGGTGGGGAATAATGAAGGTGAGGGATATAGCGCCGTTTGGCGTCCGAATGCCGGCCGAGTTGAAAGACAGGCTTGACAGGGAGGCCAAGATAAATGGCAGAAGTTTGAATTCTGAGGTGGTGAGCCGCCTGCAGAAGAGTCTGGACGGCCAGTCTCATGTAATGACAAATGGCTACACGGAGCAGGAAATAAACAGGTACGTGGCCACACACCCATTGAGCGATACGGAACGACAGATGGTTAATGTATTCAGAAAAATGCCACCGGAAAAGCAGCTCGCGCTGCTATCGTTGTTTAAATAGGAAGGATATGAAAACAATACTTACAGGCTTGGCCATGGTGCTTCTTTCGTCCCATGCCGCCGCCGAATCAGATATTGAATCCGCCCTGGCCGGCTGCGCGGCGATCAAGAACGCCAAGCAAAAGGCCGGCTGCTACGAGGCTGTGACGAAACTCGCGACACAGGCAAAGCCCGCCGCTGCACCGCCGCAGGAAGCGGAGCCCGCCAAAGTGAGCCAGTATGCAGAATTCATCGCCAAGGCCAAGCACAATATCACCCGCGACTTCAAAGACCCGGCGTCTGTCCTGTGGCGGAACCTGTTTGTGAGCGGCGATCAGATGCCGGTCTTGTGCGGAGAGCTGAACGGGAAAAACTCTTATGGCGCATTCGTCGGATTCAGGCGCTTTTATGCCGCAGAGAATGCCGCCCTGCAGGAAATTGAAGATCCGAAGCATCCGGAGATGATGAACGGGATGTGGAAAACGATGTGCGGGAAAAAGGTTGAAAACATTGGCGAGGTTGAAGATGTCGATCCTTCCCCTCCATCCACAACTCAAAAAGCCAAATGGCTAACAGTATTGGCGGAAAAAAACGGGTGCGAAGGAAAGATCAGGGTCCGCTCCACGATGAAGGAGGGGACGAAAGAAAAATTCGAAGTCACATGCGCCGACAAGAATCTGGTGTTTACCTGTGATTTCCGAGGCCCGATCACCGAGCAAATGGGTGGAATTCCTTTCGTGCGCGGAGAGTCCGGCCACAATCAGGCGGCGTGCTGGATGTAATCGTTTTAACGCACCAGCGCCACTCTAGCCCCCATCTCCAGCGCCGACTGCACCAGCCCGCTCGGCGTGATGTCCCTGCCCAGCTCAATCCCGTCCCACTTGGCGATGCACCAGGACAGCTCTGCGCATTGCCACAGATCGTCCGTGCCGGGTTGCAGCGTGCCCAGGGCGCCCCGGATCGCCTCGGCCTGGCTGTAGACGGCGCGTTCCTTGCCGATGATGGATAGCGCTTGCGTCTCTGTCGTATCCGACCACGGGGCGCCGAGCGGCACCCAGTAGAACGGCAGGGCATTGGAGAGCGGGATGATGCGCGGGTGCGGCGTCACCGCCTCGATCACCCACACCCGGCCGCCCATCACAAAGGCGGTTCCGATATGCGCGTATTCCGAGCGCTGCCACAGGCGGACGATCTGGATCTTGATGTCGTACCAGGAGCGCCAGCCGTGATGCGTCCAGGCGAGCAGGTCGCCGGAGCGGATCAGGGGGCGGGCGGCAGCGTAGTCCATTACCAGGTGATGGCTTCGACTTCAGCGATGGTGGTTGCGGCTTCGACCAGTTTTTCCAGCCTGTGCTGGGTACCCTGAATGGTGGCGAACCCGGCGACCTTGGGCGCGATCTTCGCCATCAACTCGGGCACGGTCAAACCGCGTGCCGCAGCCAGTGCAGATACATAAGGCGTGGGCGTGGCGGGGTCGGCCTGCCACGCCATATATTCAGTGCGCTGGGTTTCCCAGGTGGCGATCTCGTAGGGTGCGGCGGCGGCTTTGACGGACTGCACCACCCTCTCAAAATAGTCTCTGATGGCTTGGGTCTTGGCTGCCTTGGCTTCGAGCAGGCTGGCGGGCACTGGCAGGCCGAAGGCGGCGCCGTCCCATCTTTTACCTATCAGCGCAGGATCGTAATCCGCTACCGTGATCATCGATACGCTCGCCATATTCTGGCTCGTTTCCAGCAAGGCGACACAGATGCCGTTGCTGTCGATTTCTGCAAATACGCCCATTTTAGTAATACTCCGTGAGTTGGTAGTTTGCGATCGGCGAATTGATCGTATGCCCGCTGGTGCAGGAGATGGTGGTGGCATTCACCAGGGTCAGTCGGCAGTAGTCGCCCGCGTTCGGCGTGCCCGAGCTGCAAGAAAACCCGGTCATCACCAAGTCGCACTTCGCCGGGTTCACGGCCGGTATCGTGGCAGAGGCACCGGATGATATCGAGCCCCTGTAAATGGCCTTTATCCGTAAACCGGATCTGGATTTCTGGCTGAATCCGTCCATGATCAGAAGTCCCCGCCGAACCCGACCAGATCAATCTGCTTGGCCGCCGTGACGGTGGTCAGCGATTTCACCTTGAGGATGAATGTTGACTGCAGGTAAAGCGACCCATCTTCCTTGAGTCCGGGGAAGTTCGTGGAATTCAGTACGGACACTCCTTTGACGGACGCCGCGCCGTCATTCCCGGCGGTGGCCGGGATGCTGACTTCGCCGATCGGATGATCCAGCGCGCCATCGTTGATGGCGAAAGAAAGGACGCGCGCCGAGGTGTCGTTACTGGTGGCAATCAGGTTATCGAGGCGCGATCCATTCGTGCCGCCCGTCATCAGCGTTTTGTAGGCGGAGGCATCCGCCGGCAGGATCTGCGCGGCCGGGTTTTTGATCACGTTCGCAAAAATAGGTGTGGTATTGGCGGGCATTAGAAACCTCCGAAGTTTTGATAGTTGAATACGGCCGCAGCAGCGGATGGTGCAAGCCCGGGCGCTGACAGGGATACTGTCCAGGCCGCGAAAGTGCCGGCCCCCTGGATCACCGTGACGTTGACCGTCAGCGCGCCGGTCCCGCTGTCATAGGCGGTGACATCGCCGAACATCCAGTTGGTCGGGCTGGCGGTCGCTGCGATTTTGACCGACATCCCCACCACCAGCGCCTTGCCTGGCTGGATAGTGAGCGCCTTGACATCGATGGCGATCGACAGGCTGGTGGTGCTGGTCGCCGAGGTTCCGGGTGCGTTGATGGCCGTCACGGCGCTGGCAGCCGCAGCATCTGCCCGTCCGGTAGCCAGTGCGACCTGCTCGGCAGCCAGTACCACTTGTGCAGCGCCATTATTGGTTGCATCCACCGCGCTCGCGGACGCCTCTGCAGCCTTGGCAATGGCGGTTCCGGCAGCTGATACTGCCGATAACTCCTTGGCGTTGACGTTGGTTTCCAGCGCATTGGCCTCGGCCTGGAAAGTGGGCAGCGCGGCAAGAAAAGCGTCTCCGCGCGCGGCAAAACTGGCCGGGTCAGATCGCGTCGGCGGGGTTGGCAGGGGTGTGATAGGCATCAGATTAAACCCTCAATTTGCAGTGAACATTTGGAACTGACCGGGCCCGAGATGATGGCTTCGAAATCCCGGTAAAAGCCGAAGATGATGGTGCTGGCGAACAGGTCGGTGCCGATCCAGACAATGGGCGTCGAGCGGAATTCCGTCAGCAGGCGGTGGGTTTCATCCACCAGCCGGGTCTGGACGTGCAGGTCGCAGTTCAGGCGTTTGGAGAAGCGGCGCTGCAGCACGTTGGGGTTGCCGTACTCGTCCACCTCCTTGCGCGAGTAGTCGATAATGCCGGCGCGTGGCGCCCACATGGTGCTGCCGAGATCGCGCCACATGCCGACAACAAGCTCGCCGCACCTGGCCACACCCGCGCCGCCGTTGACCGTGACGAACAGGTGAGCGCTGCCGAAGACGGGTATGTCGGTGATCGCCACATCCGTCTTGCGGATGATGGGTTCGAAGAAATACTCATACCAGTCGAAGACATTCTCCAGCGCCAGGCTGACGGTCGTGCTGTAGATCGTGGTGGCGCCGTCCTTCAATTCCAGCGTGACGGATTCGGCATCGAGGTTGATGAGCGCGGCGGCATTGATGCGCCCGGGCGCCAGCTCCACTTCGATCCCGGTGGCGGATTCCGTCTGCGCGCCGGCCAGTCCGTCGAACATCTGCCAGCGGCCGGTGGCGGAGACCACTTTCCACCACAGCGGCGTGGCCAGGGCAGTATCGGCCACCGGATCGTGGTTGAGGTTGCCCGCCTGGATGGATTCGTAGATCTTGTGCGTGGTGATCCTCCGGTCGCCGAGGGCATAGGTGGTAACGGCATCCCACGCGGCGTAGTCGGTTTCCGGCACATTACTGGAAACCAGCAGCGCGTCCGTGACGAGTGTCGGGCGGATGATCCTCACGCGGCTCTCACCTCGGGCATGCCGTCAGAATCCCAGCGCTCCATGTGCTTGGCCGTGTCGCGGGTGTTGCGGGCGGTAACGTACTGGGCCTCGGCCAGTTCTTCTACCTTGGCGCGCAGCTGCTTCAGCTCCTCCAGGAGCGGGGCGATGTTAATGGCCGAGGCGCCAGATGTCTGGCGGTAATCCCATTCATCGTTTGCGGAGAAAACGGCGCGGGTCTGGTCGGCAGTGTAGACGCGACCGGGGTCGCTGAAGTTGACCAGCTCCGGGCCTTCCTCGCCCACCAGCGCCCAGCCGCGATCGGCCAATCCGCCTGATGCATGGGCGGGAATCAGGGACAGATTGCGCAGGATCTGTGTCTGCTCCGCGCTCGGGGTCATGTAGCCGCCCGTGCGATACCCGGCAAGCCAGCCGGCGACCTCCTGATTGAGCTTGGGGTCCGTGGCCGTGCCGAACTGCACCTGCGTGCCGGAGACCAGCGCAGCGCTGCGGGCGTTGACTTCCTTCAGGGCCTGATCGTAGATCGGCGCATTGGCCGCCTGGCCGATGGCAAGATTGTTGTTGTTGACATAGTTTCCGCCGATGCTCTGATTGGCCGTGATGATGGCATTGGCCGCCTGCCCGAGCCCGACCGCTGCGGCACCGCCAGCCGCAGAGACAGTGGCGAAGGCATCCGCCAGATCCATCAGCGCCAGATAGGTGCTGCGGCCGGCCTCGGTCGAGAGATCCTGCGCCTCGGCGAGGTTCCTGAACTCGGCCATTGTGCTGGGCACGGTCAGTCCCATGTTTGCGAATCCATCGTTAACCACGGCGAGACTGTAACGGGCACTGGCCTGCTGGCGCTCGGCGTCGGAATAGTATTTGTTGAAAAAAGAGGTGGTCTTTGCGGCGAGGGCATCCAGTCCGCCTGCGGCAGAGATCAGCGCCGCCCGTGCGCTCTCCGAGGCCAGGCCGACCGAACCGAAAGCTGTCGATGCGTCGTGGCCCATCATGTCGGCGATCTGGTTGGTGAGGGCGAATTCGGCACTCAGGCGCTGGAAGGTCTGCACCACATTCTCGCCGGAGCGCGCAGCATCTTCGATCTTGACCCAGTCCAGAACTTCGCCGAACAGGCGGGTGGATGCGCTGGTGTCCTGCAGCGACTTGTCCACTTCCAGCAGGGAGCCGCCGAAGGCGATGATCTCTTCGGACGTGCCGCTGAAGCTGTCCAGGAAGGCGGTCAATTCCGGGTTGACCTCGGCGAAGGTCGCGGTGAAGCGATCCTTGATCATGTTCGGCAATGCAGTCTCCAGCCAGCCTTCGCCTTCGCTGCCGTAAGTCTTTGCCTGCAGTTCTGTGGACACCCGGGTGATGGCTTCAGGCGACAGATAGGTGGCCAGGGTGTTATCAAGGCTGGCCACCATGTCCAGGTACTTCTGGGCGGATTCGCCGGAATAGGCGAAGGCCTCGGTCGCGCCGATCTGGCCGAAGGCGGACTCGGCGTAAGCGCCGTCAGAAAACGCGCCGCTCTTGCGGTCGTAGCGGAAATTTGGCAGGTTGGCCGGGTCCGTCTTGAGGGTGGCGAGCAGCCCGGAAGGCGGCGTGGGTTCGTCGTCGGCCATGAACATCAGGGCCGCAGCGGCGGCGACCCAGCCCCAGACGGGGACGGCGGCAAGGGCGCCTGTCAGGCCTGTTCCGGCAGCGCCAGACCCGGCTGCAAAAGCGGCAGATCCTTCCGCTCCAACGGCACCGATCACGCTTGCACCTCCGCTGCCAACGGCACCGAGCGACGCCGCCTCAATGCCGGCACCGTAACCCATCATGGACACACTTCCGATGGCACTGCCGGCAGAATAAAGCCCTGCTCCAGCGACAGCCCCGCCCGGCATCATGGCAGAGCTGTATAGGCTATAAGCCGAATTGGCGGTGCTGAGTGTGTTTCCGATTCCTGCCGCATTTGACGTGCCCGGAATGCCAAGCGATCCCATCCCGGCGCTGATCGCGCCAGATACCGGCGACAGCACGGCGCTGATGGTCGGGCGTAAAATGAGCGTCTTGAACATGTTCTTGATCGTATCGATGGCGTTTTCTGCAAAGCCCTTTCCGCTTTCCCAGCCTCGCATCAGCGCATCCGTCAGCCCGCGATTGATCTCGTCGTTCATCTTTTCGTAGGCTTTTTGAGCCTCTTTGGCCTCATCCTTCATGGCTTTTAGATGTTCGCCGCGTTTGGCCTGGATTTCGATTTGCTTGGAGATATCCAGCTTTTTCTCCAGCGCGTCGATTTGCTCCCAGGTGGCATCGGTATAGTCCACACTCGCCAGTTCCGCTTCAGCCTCTGCGACTGCCATTCCTGCAACGCTCTCGATTCCTCTTTCAAGCAGATCGTTCTTGCGCGTCATGGCAACTAGAGCAGCCTGATCATGCGCTACTGACTTGGTCAATTCGTCGTTGCGTTTTTTCTCCTCAGCCGCCAGTCGTTTGACGCCTTCTTCCTGAAACTTCAGAGCTGCGGCATCTTCTTTTTTCAGGTTCTTTGCATACTCTGTTTTGTCGATCAGCGTTTCTACGGCCATGCGGTAACGATCTAGCCCGATTTTTCCGCTCGAATAGGCCTTATCCAGCATTTCAAGGTCATTCCAGAACTTCTGGCTCACGGTATCGGCGCGATTCTCCAGCGTATCCAGCAGGGATGTGAGCTTCTTCTGATATTGATCTATGCCATCGGATTGTTTTTCCGGTTTGTATGGCGCATCCATCTTCGGCGCTTCAACCGGCTTGATCAGCAGATTGTCGCGCTCGCTGATCGTGTCTTTCAATTCCTTCTTGAGGTTGGCTACGCGTGCGGCCGCCTTGTCCATCTCGCCGGCCAGCCAGTCCGGATCCTTTCCGGTGGACTTTCCTTTGATGGATGCCAGCTTATCCAGCGCTGTTTGCGCCTCAGTGACCTGGTTGAATAGTTCCTTGGCTTTTTCGTCGGCGAATTCCAGTCGGGTGGATTTCAGTCCGAAAACCTTGCCAAATGTGACACCGAGCGCGGTTATTACGCCATTTAGCAGGCCGCTTTCGTTTGCTGCTGCACGCGCCTCTCGTGTGATATCGACCAGAGCCGGAAGGAAGTAATTGGCAACACTCACACCCACGCCCTGGGCGTAAAACTTGAGCGCGGCCCAGTTGTCGCCCAGCTGCTTCGACTTCTCCGCCATTTCGCGGCTGATCTGTCCCCACTTTTCACCTTCCTCGGCCAGTTGACGGATGCCTTCTGACCCGCTGTTGAGCGTCGGCAGCAGCGCCTCATAGGATCGGCCAAGCACATCGTTGGCCAGCGCATTTTTTCCAGCGCCTTCCTTTATCTCAGAAAAGCGGTCGGCGAGCTTCATGAATACTGCATCGCCGTTATTGATGTTGTCTTGCAGGAACTGCTGGCTGATACCCAGCGCCTGGAATGATGCAAGGGCGGTTTTATTGCCGTTGGCAGCGTCGTAGATGCGGCTGGAAAGGGTTTTCATCCCGGTCGCGTAATCGTTAACTGTGGCATTGTTCTGCTCAAGCACGAAACGCATGGAGGAAAGGTGCTCGACTGTCATGCCGGTGCGGTCAGACAGATTTGCCATTTCATTGGCCAGCTTGACCGTGTTGACGCCGGCTATGGCCAGATGGGCGGTATATGCGAGTGCAGCTGCACCGACAGCGAGCACGCCCGTGCTTACAAGACCGACAGCCGATGCCAGGGCTGCGCCCTTGTTCGTGAATGTTTCAGTCGCCGCTGCGGCCTTGTTGTAGGCTGGTGGAAGCCCGTTGACCTTGCCGGTCAGCTCATCGATCTCACGCCCGGCTTCCTGCGTGCCAGGCTTGACGCCTTTCGCATCCACGCTGACGTTGATCTTGATGTCGTTTTTATCACTCATGCCGTGAAAATGCCTTGTAACGCAAGACAAATCACTACCAGAAGGACGGCAATAAAAAACCCCGCCGAAGCGGGGTGTTTATATGCGTGATTTTGACCTCAGACTTCTTGGCTTTCTTTCTTTTTCCGCGGCTTCCTGGCTGATGTAAGCTTGGCCGCGTCTACGGTATTCGGGCCTAATTTATCGGATGCGATCAAGCCTATTTTTGAAACGCCGACCATCGCGCCAGGGAGCAATGCATCTGAAGTCGGTCCGACAGCACCAACCCCGACCTGAAATTCAATCACCAGATTGAATAGGCCTTCATGCAGTTTGCTCTCCTTAACCAGTATCTCTGTGATCTCCCGCAGGGAGTACGATATTTTCGGATTGTTTACCTGATCATTGAACTGTTGCATTGGCCGACTCCCATACTGGCATTCCAGCTAACATAGGCTCAAACGCGCCGGTTTTCCCGGAATCGGTGCTCAGCGTAACGAAGTGCTGGTGGACGTGTTCAACCTTTTGGGCGCCATTTTTGGTAACAGCGTCGCGTATAGCTAAGGTGACAAACTCATTCAGTTTTACACCCCGCGCACGTGCTGCGTGAGCAGCCTGGCGGTGCAGATCTGGTCCGATCCGCACATTGAATGTTCCGCTATACGGTTTTACAGCCGGTTTTCCACTGCGCTCACAAAGTGCGATATATCGATCGACGGCACCCTCAAACGCCTCCTGAATGCCAGACACACTTTCTGCTTCGTAAGTCACTATGTCGTCGATAAACAGAATTCTTCCATGCAAGCATCCATCTTCGATGCTTACTTCAACCGATCCAGTATATTCATTGTATGAAAGGTCATTATTTGCCATTTCAATCGCCCCCCGACTCACCCACTTGATCAAGTGCTTCGATCGCGGCGCGCACTTGATAAACCTTCAAAATTCCGCTTGGATGGGTTTTCGATATTGTTAGCCGAAAACCGCTTGTGTGCTCGAAACAATAGTGCGAACCACCGTCGCACTCTTCCTTGAATCCTGCGCTCCGCATGACCGTCAGCAGATCGTTCCAAGAAAAATCACGTGGGATTGGAACGGCGCGCAGCTTGTTTTGCAGCTTCACTTTTTTCGACACGTGATTATCCATTTAAGTTCGATGTATTGCAACTAAAGCTTAGTTGCAATATGCACGCATTATGCCTTTTATTCTATGACGATTAACTTTGCTTTACAAACAAAAACCCCGCTTCAAGCGGGGCTTTCGTCTATTCCTCAGCGGACTTCTTGCCGCGTTCCTTCATCACGGTCGATTCGATTACCTGCAGCAGCTCCAGCGCCCAATCCAGATCCCAGCCGAAATGCTCGATCAGCTTGATGGCCGGGTTGTAGTCCAGGCCTTCCTTTCCCTTGAAGCTGTAGTGCCACTGGGTTTTGACGCGCTCGAAGAGACGCCAGATTTCATGCTCCCATTCCAGTTCCGGCGGCAGGTCTGCCGGGTCGATTTCTCGTCCGGCTTTTTGCAGATCCTCGATGTACCCCCACCCGATTTCGAACTCCCATCGGGCGCGGGAAATCAGGCGTTTTTTGCGGCTGTTACCTCGTCTACCAGCCCGCGGTCGAGAGACATGGCCTGGTCTGTGATCCAGGGGGTGATGTTATAAGCGTAGGCTTCCCCGAAGATGCGGGCGGTTTCTGGCGTGCATTCAATTGCCTCGTCGTTGTCGTCCACGATCTTGTCGCCCCATCCGGCGATGGCGAAGGCGGCGATGTTGCCGCCCATGGTGACGGCATCGATTTCCTTGCTGCCGGGTTTGATGCTTTTCTTCTGCAGCTCGGCGTATTTGCGCGGCGAGAGCGGGCGCAGCTCGAATTCGATGCCGGTGTCCGGGTGGGTGGAGGTGAATGTGTTCTGCTTGGGTTTGATGTTGAGTTTCATGCTGTTTCCTTTTTCATTGGCTCAGGCTCCCAGCCGATCAAGGCGGGAGTGTGTCGGTATGGCTTAGTAGCTCGCCACGTCGTTGGTCAAGAGGCACAGCGGCAGGCGCCCGGATACATCGCGGTGCGCGTTCCATTGCAGCGAGGCGCTGAGTCCGCTTTTGCCTTCCTTGGGGATCACTTTCTCGATCAGTTCGACGAAAGGCAGATCCCACACCAGGCTGAAGATGCCTGTGCCGGAGTCGGCCTGGGAGATCAGGCGCATCCGGGTCGAGGTCGAGGCCCGCGCCAGCGCGTAGGAGCCTGCGCCGTCGAATACGGTATTGACCGAGCCGGAGAGCATGACTTCGCCCTGGTCGATCAGCCCGTAGCCTTCCATACCGTCTGCCAGCGGCACGCCTTTCATGCCGTTGTCGATCGCGAAATCACCGCCGATCACCTGGCCGAGCGAGGCGTCCACCCCATTGGTGATCGCGCCGCCGGATCCGCAGGCGCGCAGTGAGTTGTAGCTGGTGGGCGCGGCATCCCATACGCTGGTTTTTTCGCTTTCCTCTCCGGCGATGATGTCCAGGCTGATGTTCTGCTCCTGGCTGACCAGGTCATAAGACAGCTTGTTCACCTTCGCGCCCAGGGTGCGATAGAACTTGGTGATGTCGGAATGACCGATTTCCAGCAGGGCGGAAGGGCGGTCGTTCAGATCGAGCGGGTATGCGTGCGTCTTGATCGTGGCAGAGACGGCAATGTCCGCATCGGACTTGTCCACGCCGGGCAATGCCGCTACGTCCACGGTGACGTGGATGCTATGCAGCGCCGTGCTGGATTGCAGGGTGAAGTAACCGCCCGCCGAGACATCTACCGGCGTGCCGGGTGTGACGTCGCCCTGTGCCATCCATGAAAGCGTCTTGCCGGTGAAGGTGAAAGCCAGCGTGCCGTTTCCGGCGGTTGTGCCGGACTCGGCATAATTCACCGTCACGCCGGTGATATTGGTCGGCTGCCTGGTCACTGCTGCGTGGGTTGTCGGCACACCGAGCGCCAGCATCAGCCAGAAACCCACCGAGCGCAGATCCAGAATCGCCTTGATATTGCCTTCCACCGTGGCGTCGCCGCAGCCGGACTTGCCCGGCAGGGGTGAGGACGAAATGGAAGGGTCCTTGGTTTTCTTCGGGTCGCGCCCGAGGTTGTAGCTGGTGAACGGGAGCTTGAACGCTCCGGGTACCGCCGGTTCCGTCCGGAAAGCGGCTTCCTTCTGGAACAGCACCTGCATCAATGCGCCTTTGGCTTGAGCCATGATCTTTTACTCCTCTTCTACAATGAAATTGAACCCGGCAAAATCCGGGCGTTTCCGCATGGCGGCCTGTTCCGCCTGCGTTACCGGCTGCGCTGCACCGCGAAGCCAGCGCCGCCCGCAAAACTGGATGTCGGGCGGGCCTGCGTGGTAGGCGATGCGGATGGGTTTCGGCGCGGGTGCGGGTGCCGGTATTTTCGGTGCCTTCATGGCGAATCTCCTTGTGCGGTTATCGAGCACCGTCCGGGCCCGGAATCGATCAGCGTGTTAAGCCGCTCGGTGCAGGTTTCGTAGCCGAGGTTGGCACCGGCAATCCAGTGAGCGATGTCGGTATCGGAGGCAGCCGGGGCGGCATCTTCTGGAGCAAGTTCTCCGGAATAGGGGCGCAGACCGGGCGCGGCGCCGGGCTGGAGCAGGCGGACAGTAGCGGTATTGAGACAAGGGCCGCCAGTAGTAACTTTCGGGACATATTTGATCACCTCCACAGTTTTGATTTGGATGGCGCTTTCCGCCCTGGCCAGGCGGCCGGAAAGCGCGTTGCCGCGCTCGACCTCGGCGCGGTAGCGTTTGCCTGCCTCTTCCATGGCTGCGATCGTGGCCGCATCCGATGCTGACTTGTGCCACCTGTATCCAAAGCCCACGCCGGAGAAGAATAGAATCGCGACCAGCGCCGCGGCGCCAAGGATTCGATAAGGAAGCGGGATCAGGTTAAACATGGACGAATCCCATCAGCGGATTGGGGGAAAATACGTCCTGGACATAAGCGTCCCGGTCGGTCGGCAACTTCCCTACGCGCAGGTAATAGTCCAGCACGTCCTTGAGCTTGTATCCGCAGTAGAAACGGAAGCAGCGACTGCTGTTCCCCCACTGGCGCACGATGTACCAGCAATTTCGCTCACTACCATCGTCAAGCAGAACCGTGATATTGAGCGTGCCGCTATGCCCGATCGGTCGATTGGCGGTAGCCACGTCGCCACTCCACTTGATCGCCCTGATCCGGGAATAATGGAAGCCCATGACAAAATGGCTCCACCCGCCCAGGCTGTTGCGCATCAGCCAGCGCAAGCGCCACAGAAATTCCCGTTCGTGACCATTGGCATGATCCGGCCCGCGCCAATAGGGGTCGCCATTGATCCCATACGTTGGCTCGTCCCATAGCATGGCCCAGCGCGGCAAGTGCTCATCGCCCGGCTTGCGAGTGCTCAGCGCCAGCGGCACCACGATCAGCCCAAGCATCCACATGGGGATATTGAGAAGTGCGCGTAAAAACGCCAGCAGGATGTCGGTGGTCATGGATTGCCCTCGTATTGAAAATGCGGGAATTCCTTGAAGCGCTTCCAGTCGCCGGCCCACTTCAGCCCGCATCTGCGTCCGATCGCGCCCAGGCGCTGCCACAGCTCGCCATCCGCGCCGGATGTGCCCCACACCGGCTTGCCGTCGCGCATCGGCACCACGTCGAAGGCATCTGCCGCCGGGAGTCCGTTCAGCGAATGGTTGTGCATGCTCTGCCCCGGCATGGCGTTGGTGACGATCTTCCCCGGCTTGGTGCGGCCCATGGCGTAAAGCTCGGCCTGTTCCATCAGGCTGCGGTAGGTGCAGGTCACCAGCACCTCGATGCCTTCCTCGTGGCAGCGGTCCAGAAACTGCTCCGCCATGATTCGGCAGGGCTCGGAGAGGTCGGATAATTTACGGCTGGCCATTGAATTTCCTTTCTGCCCATTTTTCGAACTGGAATATTGCGCGGCTGCCCATATGGCCGCTGATGCCGACCATGCAGGCCGTGATCAGCGGAGAAATCCCGGCAGATTCACACAGCCAGAAGGTGATGAGCCCGGCAAAGGCCGAGGTCACCAGCTCGCCCATCAGCTCCATTAAATTCCAGCTTCGTGCTGCGCCGCTGTTCACCTTGCGGATGAAGCTCACCACGCCGCCCCATGCGGAGAGCGCGAAGACCCATGCGTAAGCCACCCAGCTATAAGTGGAAGGGTCCTTGTCGATCATGATCCGTCCATCTCCATTTCAATTGTGATCCCGCCGTAGGGGTGCAGAAGCTGCCCGCTCTGCTCAAAGCCTGTCATGACCAGAGAGCAGAGCGCTGGCGGCAGTGCGCGCACGAATGCCTTGATCTCTTCCACCATGGTGAATTCGGCATCTTCCACCTCGGCGGGGGTTTTGTTTTCCGCCAGCACGATCTGGCCGATGATCAATACCTTGTGCCGCCCGTCCATGGCTTCGCGGCCGTTGTAGTTGGCATAGCCGCCTTCGCCGCGCGAAACGATGGTGAAGATGCCTTTCAGCAGATCCTCGCGCTTGCGTTGTTCGAACGACTGGAATGAGCGCGTCACTGCGCGGGCGGGGTAGAGCGCCGTCAGCGTGGATGCGATCAGGGCCATGCGGGCGCCGAGCACGCTCATGATCCGAATGCCTCCCTGATCCCGGCATCCACGCCTTCCTTCACCAGCGCCTCGACGCGCGGGCGCATTTTCTCGGCGGTGGGGGCCATGTAGGGGTGCGGCTTGGTGCCGTGGGCGAAGATGTAGCGGGCCAGCGCCCAGGCGCTGCCACCGTTGCGCTTCACATAGGGTTCGAGCGCCTTGAGATTGGGGAAGTAGGCGGCTTTCCCTGCTGCCGGGCCGGTGCCGTACTCGACCGCGGCGCCATAATTCACGCCGGGCGCCACAACATACGCCAGGTTGCCGTCTTTCTCGGAGCGGATCGAGTTGGCAAGGGTGGAAAAATGCTTTGGAGCGGCAATCTTCGCTTCTCGCGCAACCTCGATCGCTGCTCTCGACAGGTAACGATCAACATTCGACCCCATTACCCCCGGAAAATCTTCCAGTGCCTTCCGTGCTTCAGCGCTATCGATCTCGACCCGGATATCCATTAGGCGGCCCGCCGTTCGTATTCTTCCATCAGTGCCGTATACAGGTGCGACGGGGTGCCGTTGCGCGGCTGGCCGGACATGCCGTCGCGCACGGATACCGGCTTGCCGATATTGCGCATGGCCAGCTCGCGCATGGCCTCGGCCTGGGCGCGCAGCAGCAGCAGGCTGCGGTCTGCTGCCTTGACCGTTGTTTTTGCGGCGTCGGCATCCACCGCATGCGCGGCGAAGTAATAGAACAGGAACTGATTGCCGAGCGTGGCGATCTGCGCGGCTGTGGGCGGAACAGAGAGAGAAATCATGCGTGCGCCACCGACTTCTGTTTCGAAGGCATCCGGCAGGCGCCCGGGGTAGTTGCGCTCCCACGGCTTTGGCGCGGCAATGGGTGCAATGCCCCAGAGCGATGATTTGTACATCACGAAATCATCCGGGGCGGCGTATTCGGCCTGATCGGCTTGCAGCAGGAGCGTGCCCAGCAGGGTGCGCGGGCGGAAGCGCGTCAGATCCAGCGCGGAGGCATCCAGCATGCGCTTGAAGTCGCCATCGGTCTCGGCGGTGAAAACGCTCGCCGAGTCATGCAGCGAGCTTTTTAGGTCGGCGACCAGATCGGCCTGTGACATGGTTCCGGACATGCCTGATTAACCAGCCTTACGCTTTGCAAACTCGACTTCGAGAGCGGCAACATAATCTGGGTCGATGTTCACGTCGGTGCCGGCTTCCACGAGTGCGTCAGCAAGCGCTTCATCGCTCAGTTCGTCCACCTTGGCCAACAGATCAGCATTTGCAGCTTGGCTCAACTGAATCTCTGCGATGGCACTCAAGATGCCTTTGCGCGCCTGGCCTTGCTGCTCCAGATCGCCCAAGCGATCGATGTCGGCAAACAGCATGCCATTCAGCGCCGCGACGACATCCTTGACGTTGCCTTTCAGAATATCGGTCAGCGGGTCGGCGACTTGCATCTCTGCTTTGGGCTCTTCTTCCTTGGCTGGTCGGTATTCCGCCGGCACCTGGTCTTCGTTGAAATGCCTGATCTCGCCGGCAGGGATCATCTGCCCGGCGACGTATATCGGCATCTTGGTGGTGTTCTCGATTGCAATCTTTTCCATGTGAGTCTCCTGAACCACTCCCGCCTTCGGCTTCGCTCAGGCAGCGGGAGTGGTTATTGGTGGTGTGGTTTACCGGTCAACCCGCGCCGATGCCGAGTACAGCACCACGCTGGTGAGCGCGGCCTTGAGTTGCGTCGGGGTGTGCAGGAAGATGAACTGGTCGCCGTAGGCTTCCTTCTTGCCGGTGAAGCGGCCGTTGGCGTCCTTCTGATCCTGCAGCTGGCCCATCGCCCAGGGCTTGGCCATGCGGAAGCGGGTTTGCGCCCGCTCGCCGACGATCACGCGCTGGTCGCCCATGTTGAGGCCGGGTGCGTAGGCCTTGTATTGCGCCACGTCCTTGATCACGCCCAGGTTGCCGTCCATCGCCAGGCTGCTGCCGTTGCGAGCGCGGCTTTCCACGAAGGAATCCGCCTGCTCGACCGAAGTCATCACCGTGCCGCTCATCAGTCCGAAGTTGCACATGTGGCTGCGCTGATCCTCGATCACCGACTTGCGCAGACCGAAGCGGTAGAGGAAATCGTCCCACTTCGCGCCGACGGTGGCGGAGCCAAGATCGGTATCGAACTTGTAGACGTTGGTGGTGTAGGTGTAGCTGGCCACAATCGCGTGGGTGTTGGTCGGGGCGGATGGCGCGCCAGCCGCATCCACAAAGTGGATCTCGCCCAGGTTGTAATCCATCCAGTAGTACAGGCCCGGCGTCTGCGTGCCGGTGCCGTCCCATGCCGTGATTCCAACTGCGTTGCTGGTGACCGTCACGCCGAAGAGCGTGCTGCCGACTTGCGAGCCTTGCAGGTCGTAAACCAGCTTGGGGCGGACCACAGGGAACTGGTTGGTGACAAAAATGCTCTTCGTGCCGTCTGCTGTGGCCACGGCCTCATTGGTCACAGCGGTGCTGGCGTACTGGTCGGATGCATTCAGCTGCTCGTTGAAGATCATGGCTTCCAGATCCTCGGCGATGATGCGGTAGGCGTTGGTGGTGTTCTCGGCTACCGCGTCCCAGTTCACCAGCTGGCCGTTGGCGGTCAGGTAGCGCAGCTCGTCGGAGACTTCGAATGCCAGCTTCTGCGGGATGATGTACGCGGTTTCCATCGCCTGCTTCACACCGGCGCGGGCAATCGCCTGGCCTTCGTATTTGCGCACGTTGCCGATGCCAGCCGCCGCGGTGTCGCGGTAGGAGTAGGGGATCTGCGTGGTGGCTGCGAAAGCTGCGGTGCCGGAATCCACGAACTGCAAGCCCACCAGGCGAAAAAGCGCCTCGCGCAGCACGGTACGCTCGAAGGTGGCAGGGACTGCCACGTCGGAAACGATGGAGTCGCCCGCCGCCAGCATCTTGTGCTCGGCGTGCAGCTGGCGACCGTTGGCCGCGTCGAAAGCGGCCAGCACTTTCTCTGCCAGTGCCTTGTTCTCAGGCTGCAAAGCACCGCCTGTGGTGGCAAAGCGGCGGCTATCAGGCATGGAAGAAAGCCCCAGGCGGCGGTCTGCGACATCCTGCAGCGCCTTGGCTTCGTTGCTGGAATCCACCGTGATATGCACGTTTCCGGCAGGGAAGGCAAAGCCCATCGAAGCCAGCTTGCGCGCGGCAATCACTTCGTTGCCGTGCTTGATCTGCATATTGGCCAGCGAGGTGACCTGTGCGGCGGTCATTTCCGGGGTGATCAGGTCGGCCACGTCGGCGGCCAGCGTCTTGCGGGTTTCTTCGTCCAGCCCGGGCGCTGCGGCCAGCGCATCGGTCAGCGCCTTGAGATTGGCATCCTTCTTCTCGGCCAGCGTCTTGGCGGCTTCTGCCTGGCGTGTGGATTCCTCGGCCAGCAGTTTCTTTACATCCTCCTGAGTCATGCCCAGGGAAGGAACGGAAAGCTGGATCGTGGTGGCCTTGTCGCCCACTGCTTCGGCCAGTTGCTTGCCGATGGTGTCGAATTCGGCCAGCAGCAGTTCCGCCTTGGACTCGTCGGTGGTGTCCGCCAGTGCCTTGTCGAAAGCGGCGGTCAGCGTGTCGATATTGGCCTGGGCCAGTTTCTTGGCTGCCAGCAGCGCGGCCAGTTTTTTGAGCATCTTGTCTTTCATGACTGAAATCTCCTGAAGTAGGGTAGTAGTGAGTTCTGGATGGAGCAGCACCGGACATCCGCTATCGGAATCGCACGAAAGCCTGACGGGATCGAGCCGCTTGATGACCGGACGCACGGTCAGCGCGGCACCCAACAGCAGCGGGCCGTGTTGGGCTCCCTGCTCGTTGTCCTTGAAATTCTCTGAATATTCTGCGGAGAGATAGGCGTAGCCTTTCTCCTTGATGGCATCGACGCCGAAGGGTGTCCACTCGACCAGGGCGCGCAGGCGGTCGCCTTCCACCGCCAGCTTGGCAACCTTGCCAGCGGCACCGTTGCCCGGCTGGTGGTTCACATCGATGAAGATGTCCTGCCCGAAGGTGCGCGCATCGAAATTGCGCACCATCGAAAGCAGCATGTCGCGGGTGATATCGAAAGCGCCGTAGCGCGGATCGGAAAACTTGCCTGTGCGGGTGACGGTCACCCAGGACGAAGTTTTTCCCTCCGCCAGCTCGGCACGGAAGCCTGAAAGAAAACGGATGACGCCAGCAGCGCCGGAATCATCCGAGAGTCGAAAGGTGCGAACCTGCATCGAATCTCCAAAAAAGGAGCCGAGACAGACTGGGATGGGTGGTGGGTTTGGGTTGCCCGCCCCGGCTTATGACGCAGAATGCCGGGGCGGGCAAGACATATCACTACTAGGGGAATGGCGGAAATGAAAAACCCCGCCGGAGCGGGGTTGTTATATTAGACGAGTAACGTGGCTAATTTGTATCTTTTATACAGGGACGAAAACAATCTTATCTATGATCTTTTTTGCTATTGAACGCGAAATATTTTGTGTTATTTCTGCGTGCGCAATATTCTCTGGAATAGGGTCTTCTACAACAGTAATTACAACAGGCTGGTTTGGGTTTTCCTTGCCAGCATCTTCTATATTTCCGACCGAAATTTTCCCAGCACCAAGAAGGCTATTGCTTGGTTTGTCTAGATCACGAAAGAAAATAAGAAAAATTGATTTTTGATCAAGGATAGACAGCCGTGACAATGAAATGTTTTCTCCCTTAAAAAGACTTGAGGAGCCACGATTGTTTTTCTCGTCCCAATGGGCCTCAGTAATAGCTCTCAGCACGAGTTCTTCTCTGTTAATGATGTTGCGACCTTGCATATTTAATACAGCGCTTGCTTATATTTTTTTAATTAGATCGACAAGTTCTCTTATGCCCTTTGCGTCAAGTGGAGTGCGCTTCTCCTCTTCCATATATTCAATATATGAAACGATGTGATCTTCAAAAAAATCTAGTTCAATAGCCTTACCATCTAGACCTTCCCATGCGAGTTGAAGATTTCCAGTGGTAGTGAGAAACAAGCTAGGCTCAACTGGAAAATCATCAAAATAGTTTAAAAAGTAATTAAGCGCAGCAGTTGATGAGGCGGAGAGTTGCTCTCCATGTCCATCGCCCCATCCTGAACTATATTGTTGAAATACTCCAAATCGTCGAGCCGCATTTTCACCAAGAATTACTTGAGCATGATCGCTTAATCTGGGCTCACGAACCCTGATATCGGTTTCTTGTTGTTTTTTTACCCAATGCGAATTGGAAGATATAACAATTGGGATAGCCGTAACATTGTGCGCATCAATATTTGAGTGCGAATAAACAAACATCATTGCGCCACCGGCCAAGACGAGCGCCTGCCCCATCCTTTCTATAGGTAGAGAGACCGCAGAATTGTCTTTTATATACTCAGTATGACTGTTCATTTAAATGACTTTGCATAGGCTTCGTTGATTACTGCGTCGAATGCGGCACGTTGAATGTCGTGGGCATCTTCTAACCATGATTCTAGCGAGTTGATCTCGAATGGTGGCGTAAACTCGTCAGTTGAGCGAACGATAGTGTTCATCACAAACCCTGGCCTGCCATTTATTAAAGCTTGCTGGGTGTCACTTATCAAGACGCCTTGTGGCTTATCCAAACTTAGGCTAAATTCCAAGTGATTGCCTTCTAATTGACCGCCGCTCTTACCTAGATCAAGGATGCCCTTAGGAGTCGAAAAATTGATATTAAGTTTATTCCTTAAGAAATCAATCGCACTCTCACCCGGGTCAAAATAGAAACCATCCTGATATCTTAATTCAACACCAATCGGATTAAGTCCGCTTAATTTGTTTGGGTGTCCAGAGTCGAGCGCCCCAAGTCCTTCGATGATCGCCGCCTTAAATTGCTTCCATTCATACCCTTCATTCACCTGATTTACGGTAAAAACCCCAAGCCCTATCTGGTAGCAAGGCCATGTATCTTGAGCTCGCCTAAATCTGTAGGATACAACGTGCGGAAACAATGCCATGGACACAGGTGAATCTGCATCAGATTGGTTAATTCTTTCTACGTGAGAAAATCCTCTAGATTTCGCCACCCCATGAAACTGTCCAATGAAAAACTGTTGGTCTTCCTTAGAAAACTCAACCCTTCTCAGGATGCCTTCAGATATTGTTGGGTTCCCCCATCTCAACTCGAATATGGCCTCAATAAGAGGGGGGCTTGCAAAAGTAGTCATAGTGGGTAATTTGGCCGAAATTTACGTCAATTTATTGTAACTCACAATCATTAGGGCGTGTTCAGAATGAACTTATACTCGATTCACCCTGAAGGGGGTGACAGTGTCTAATGCAGCATCTTCCCTGACTTCACATGCTCCACCCCGTCTTTGTCGATCATGACGATCTGATCGTCTGCTTCCTCTTCTTCGGGGTAAGCGCTGGCAAGGTCTTCCGAAAGCATCCAGTCCTGCCCGAGCAGAACGGCCATCTCGCTGATGTTGTGCAGCGGATCCGTGATGTCGTAGCTGGTGGGGTAGGGGTGGCCGGTCACGCTGCCTTCCTTCACTGCGGAAGCGGCCATGGCGATCACCTGGCCGGCGTCTGCCCCGCGCACTTCACCGCTCTCGGGATCCCACTCGAATTCGAGCGGATTCCGATGCCATACGGCAGGCTTGAGAATGTATTTACGGAACATATTTGAATAGCAACCCTATCACCAGATCAAACATTTCGCGGTCCTTCTCGACCAGGGACTCAAGATCCCGAGCGCTGCCGCCCAGCACATCCTGAAACGCCATGGTCATCACTTCCAGCGCGCCGTGCTTCCCGAGGTAGGTTTGCCCGGAATAGATTTTCCCCTGGTAGGCATTTCGATACTCGTCCTTGCGTGTAACCTCACTTCTACCATAGCCGTGTCTCGGGTACAAGTCGAGCAGACGCTCCAGTTTGTCCCCGCTGGTTCTTCGCTCGTGCAATGTCTGGAAAAAATCGTCCAGCGCCGGAATGGCGTGCTGCAGCCGGTGGGTGTATTCATGCAAAGAGGTGGAAAAATTTCCCGTGCGGATAAAACCTTCTCCGCCCCGGGCCGTTCCGCTATACCCGAACACCCTGTATCCGGTACCTGCCCGCGCCATGGAGAGATCGACATATCCCCCGCGCGATCTCGAGAATTTCGCATAGAGCGGCCCGTGCCTGTCTGCTACCTTGGTCCAGTCGTCCGGGAACATTTTTGAGGCTGCCCGGATCAGTTCTGCGCCTTTGCCGCCGTTCTGGATACTGGCTTCCGTCATCATCGGCCTTGCGGCCCGCAGCTGCTCGTGCAGTTTTTCCAGTAGCAGGGCGCCGTCGCTGCCATATTTGTTCAGCAGGTCGGTGGAAATGTCACGTCCGGACGCGATCATGTCGTCAAGTCCTATAGCGGCTGGCTTTATCTTGGGCTTGATATCCGGTTTGATTGCGCCAATGCGCTGCTGCACGGATCGCCACGGCGCGCGAATCATCCCCTGCCTGATCTGCCCTGCGTCGTAGGCCTTGGCCTTGTTTACCCCGAGCACACCAACGCGCTGCGCCTGGGTGAGCCGTTCCAGTGCCTGCATGGGTGTTTCCTTGCCGGCGCGATCTGCGTCCGTTACCTCGTCCTTGAATACTGCCACCACGAAGGAGAGGGTGTTCGGGTGTGCCGGCCACACGCCGTAGATTTTGTCCTTGGGGTATACCCCCTCGCCCAGGCCATACAGATTTTGCGTGGAGAGCAGGTCGCAGATATCCGGCGCCGGGTGGGCAGGGGAGAGCAGGTAGCGGAAGCCCACCACGTCCGGATGTTCTGCAGCTCCCATCATGTAGGCCGTGCCGTGCGCCCGGTTGATCTCGGTGCGCATCAGGCGCATGGCGTTATCCATCGGGCTGCCGGACCCGGTGAGCAGGGCGTCGGTGGTTTCCCTGGATATTTTCCCCGCACTGGCCGCGCTGATCTTGTCCTGAAGATCAATGGGCACCGGCTGCCCGCGCGCCAGAAATTCCCGCCCGGCCTGCGCTGCGCCGTGCCCCTGGATCACCGCCATTTCGATGGCGTTGGTCACCAGGTCGCGCGCCTGGCGATCCAGCCGCCAGATGCGGTCGGAGAGTTGCAGGCCGTCCGCTGCCACGAAGTTGCGCACGAAGGCCAGCGCCGACTCGTTCACGCGCATCATTGCCGATGTTTCCAGTACCGTAGCCAGCGGCTCCACGCCCAGACCGGCTGCCTGCGACAACGCTTCGCCCAGCAGGGCATCGCGCTGATACGTGATTTGCCTGATCTGCCCATTGACCTGCGCCAATACGGATTGCAGCTCCGTCAGCATCAGGTTTCCGTCAGCGCCGGCGTAACGCTCGATCGCCGCCGCAATTTCTGCTGCAGCCTGCCGGTAAAGCTTCGAAAGTTCGCCCAGCGCTGCCGCGTCCAGACGCTCGACGGATTGCTGCGCAGCCTTGGTGGCGCGCTTGATGGAGGCTTGTTCCGGCGTCACCCACCGTTACCTATGCTGGTGGCACTCTCGCCCTTGGGCGCGTTGCCCGGTGTGACGCTGACATTCGGCGCACTTTTTCCCCCTGGGGCGATAATCGACCCCATGCCGATCTTGCCAGCATCCGGATAGGGATCGTAATTCTTTGACTCCCAGTCTCGCCGTGCTTCCACATCGTCTGCATTGAAACCCAGCTCTTCCCATACCATGCCTCGCGGTACGCCCATGGCTTTCCATTTCAGCATCCGGTCGGTGGTCTGGTTCGGGGTTTCGGTGCGGCGCTCGGCGAAGGTGACCGTGAAGTCCTCATCGTCCGGGTTGATGCCCTTGAGCAGCAGTTGCAGCCGGAAGGCCTGCTCATAGCCCCACGACAGTGTTTCCTGCAGCAGATCGACTTCCTCGTAATAATCCCGCTTCAGATCCTCCAGGATGTCCCGCGCCATGCCGTCGGTGTAGCCCATCAATCCCTTCGGCAGGGGAGAACCGGCGAAGAAGGTATCGAGCAGGTGCACCACGTCGCCGATCTCGCCCAGCGCGGCATCGCCTTGCACCGCTGTGATGCCGCCTTTCTTGTTGAGGTAGTAATCGGTGGTCACGCCTTCGGCCTGATCTTTTTCGACATTGGCGCGGTAGGTGTTGATCTGGTCGTCTGTTGCGCCTTCCAGCACGTGCGCCATGCGCAGCGGGGCGCGCATGCGGCGGCGGATCACCAGATCCTGCTCGGTCATGCGCAACTTCTTCCAGGTCTCGCGGCTGGCGTCGAGGAAAGGGCGGCCAAGGCTGCCCATGTCGTCGAAATTGTCCGGGTCGAAGCGCACGTGGATCATCTGCCACAGTGCGAACTGGGCTGTCTGTGCGCCGGTCAGCACATCGAACTGGGCATAGGCCTGGCGCACGTCGGTAAAGCGCCCGTTGGTTGAAACCTTGGGCAGGATGGTTTCGGACGGCATGCGCACGATGTCCATGACCTTCATGCCTTCTCCAACCACAATCTGCAGCGGCAGGTTGCCTTCCATCACCAGCCCGCGGGCGTGGCTCTTCAGTTTCTCCACGCGGTTGAGCTGCAGGCGGCGGCGGAATTCGTTCCATTCGGTTTTCAGCTTGTCGTTACCCTGCGGCTGGGTGAATACCAGCCCACCCTTGATGGTGTCGCGCGCCACCCGTGCATGAATGCGCCGCACCCGGCCATCGGCTCGGTCCATCTCGCGGATGTCCAGAATGGCCTGGCGCAAGTCCGGATCCACCCAGAGCTGGCGGTACAGGTATTTCACCTGATCTTCAGGTGTGGGCCTGTAGCCGACTTCTGTGGTACCCGTCGCCTGCGCTGCCGGGAACAGGCCGCGCACCTTCTCCCTTACCGTTTGCAAGATGCCCATCATTTACCCCTTTTTGCGAAATAGTTTCCGGACAGGAATGGCCCGCTGATTGCGATGCCTTGCACGGGAGGATCGTCCTTGCCAGCATGCGTCACGTCACGCCAGCCTGTTATCGCGCCAAGCGCGTGCAGCTTCTTGATCTCGGGCAGCATCTCCGGCATGTGTTCATGGATAAATGCACGCCGCTCCGCGATCAATTCTTTGTCTGGTGTGTGTTGCTCGCTGCGCTTCATGCCGCCGCTCCCAATAACTGATCCCGTGTCTGCACCCGGGTGGAAATCACGGTTGGCACGTCTTCAGCACCGCGCGTCACCAGCGCCCATACCCCGGCGCAGGCGGCATCGAACAAGTCGTCTCCGATTTTGGCTTTCACCATCTTGTAGCTGGAGTAGCTGGCCTTGGTCGGCAGCGTTTTGATGTTTCCGAGCTGGCGCACGAAGGCGACCCAGTCTGGAGGGCCGGACAGTGCCTCTGCAGTGGTTCCCGGCAGCCATATCACGTTGGCGGCCTCTTTGGCGTCAACAATGTCGCGGTTGTCGTCGAAATACGGGATTGCCGCCTGCCCGTTGTGAAATGCGGTTCGCAGCGCGGTGGCCATGCTGTGCTTGGTCATGCCCTCGAAGCGGATCGGGGCGAACGGCCATTGCGTCCAGGTGGTGGCAGTGCTCTCGCCGTCTCCAATGGTGCGGCGGTCGATATCGGTAAGGCCATGGGCGTAGAGTTCATCATTCAGGCTGGTCAGCATGCCCACGCCGTAGGCGTCGCCCATGGCGTAATCCGGCCTGAAGTATTCCCAGAAGCCGCGCAGATCGCGCTGCACCACTTTGTCGTCCGTTCCTGCCGGCCAGGTCTTCACGAAGGGAAAGGTGACGAAGTTTCCGATTTGCTCGCATACCACCAGCCCGGACTTGGATGCATGCGGCGATTCGCCGTGGCCGGAATGATCGTAGCCGAAGGAAATCAGGCCGCGCTTCTTGTAGCGCATGCCGGGCATCGGCTCGGCGATCTCCAGCTTGGCCTGCAGGCCGACCGACATCGCCTTGCGAATGTATTTTTCCCAGATATGGTTTTGCGCCGAGACGTTCTTGCACAGGAACTGCCGGATGAATTCACCCTCCGGCAACTGGGCGCGCATCTCGAGCATGAATGCCTCGTTGAGGATGCCCATCTCCATGCCCAGGTACACATTCACGATCGGCAGCAGGTGGTATTGCTTGGAGTCGATCAGCTGCTGGATTACGTCAGCTCCCTTGAATACGCCTGTCACGCGGATCTGCGGCTTGAAAGAAACGTCCTTGGCTGCGCCCATACGTCGGGCGGAGCCCAACATCGGCAGAAAGCGCGACATCAGGCGGTCCGCCGGCATGTCATCCACTTCCTCGATCGAGGCGTAGCTGATCGCATCGCCGTCGATCTGGCTCATGATGCCGTAGGCGCTGGCCTTGGAGAGGTTGACGAACTGGTATTTCGTGTCGGAAAGCTGCTCCCGACCGCCCTTGTATTCGATGTATGACTTCAACATCGGAGAGCGGCGAATCGCTTCCAGGTGATAGTTCAGGTTGTTCTGCGACTGCTGCAGCCGCGGCGCCACGATCCCCAGCTCCTGCGAAGGCGTGGTGGCGTTGTGTTTGAGCGCATGCATCTCCTTCACCGCCGTCTTGCCCGTACGTCGGCAGGAAACATCGATGGTGTTGGGGTTTTCGTCCATTTCGATGCACTTCAGAATCTGCGCCGGGTCCAGTTCCACCCCGTGAACGTGTTTGTGCCACAGCGCATGATCATTTTTGTAGCGCAGAATCTCCGACTCGGCGCGGATCGATAGGCGGAGGCGGTCGCTGGAGGTGACGCGGCTCATGCAAAAAACCACATAATTTTGTGTAAAAAATGCATAAATCTGTGTGTTTTATGCATTTCCGCCCTCCTGTTGATACTCGATCAGCTTCGGGTCACTATTGGTCTGCTGGTTGGAGCGCTGAATCTTGTCCGCCATGCCGGACAGCAGCGTCAGGGTGCGCTTACGGTATTCATCGATGCTTTCCTGCTCGTCCTGGTCGCCGGATAACCTGCCAAGCTCGTTCTCTTCGGCCTCGACCACTTTCTGCGTCATGCCCATATCGGACAGGGAAAGATTTGCGCGGCTCAGCATCTCGCCCAATGGACGGAAGAGCGGGTGAGCCATCATGTTTTCACGGATGATGTGCCGCTCGCCTTTTTCGTCCACATATTCGGCCACGCGGACGTTGCCTTCTGAATCGCGATCCCATACAACCTGCTCAACCTTCACGCCATCCGCGACGATGGTCTGGATGATCTGCTGCACGACAGCGAATACGGAAGCCTGCAGGTCGGCATAAATTCCCATCAGGTGCTTCGGATTGCGCTGGTCGAAAGCCGCATGGTGCAGCATGAAAAGCTCGGTCTTCTTGATGCATGCCGACTGATGCGAGCAATGCACCCGGTCAACATCGCATCCATGGCAAAATGAATAACCGTCAGGCTTGGAAGGAAAGTAAGTCGCCGTGCGCGCAGACAGCCCATGCTTCATCGCATTGAACCGCGTGCGCAGCGCCTCTTCTTTGGTTGGATGCCCATCAAGATTGGCAGCGGAAGCCGTCTTTCCTTCTTCTGTTTTCGGCCCCGTCGCCTTGGAATAGGCCTTCAGGAGATTCTTTTCCCAGTGCACCTGGGCGCACTCGTCGCCGCAACGCGGGCATGGCGCGAAATACTCGAACGGGTGAAACTCCTGCTCCGGTGCCTCCTCAATCCGCTCAGGCTCCGCCTTGAACGATCGATAGCACGGCTTGCAGTAGAAGGTTATTTCAGAAAGTGGTTTGGAGCGGTCTATTGCCATGCTGCGTATGATGTACGCAGCTGTAAAGACAAAGCACTACTAGGGGAATGGCAGGTCAGGCGGCTTTTCTGATGAATTTTTCAGGCAGTTGAATAACCGCTATTTTGGTTCTTAGTAAGCACAGCTCGGGGAGCCAGATATATCAAGGGCTAGCGTTTAGGCGCTGGCCCTTTTGCTTTTCTGGCCGTGACAGAAACGTGACATTTCTATCACGTTCCCGCCTTTCCCGTTCTCGATTCTTGCTGCTGCGACCGTCAGATTTTCAGTGGCAAACTTTGCATAGCGATCCACCATGGAACGCGACTTCCAACCGCCCAGGTCTTTCAATTCATCGCAGCTCGTGCCAGCCTGACGATGCCACGAGGCCCAGGTATGCCTGAGATCGTGAAATCTGAAATCCTCTATTTCCGCTTTCATTGTCGCGGTCTGCCAAGCGGTGTTGGTGACATCCCACCGGATCGGCTCGCCGCGATAAGTAAAACAGAATTTCGGATGTTTCCCGCGCTGTTCTTCCAGTACGGCAATCGCATCACGGTTCAGCGGTACGCCTCTCGGCGTTCCATTCTTGGTTTGATTCAACCAGGCGGTTCCACGCTGCAAATCCACCCGATTCCATTCCAAGCCGGTTATCTCCCTTGCCCGGCAGCCAGTCGCCAGCGCAAACCGGATTAAAGCTGCCAGATGTTCAGGACAAACCGAGATTAATCGATCAGCCTCTTCTCTGTTCAGCCAGCGGTCGCGTTCAACTTCGCCGGGCAATAATCGAATCTTCGGAATACTGTCTATCCACTGCCATTCATCACGCGCTGTTTTGAGCAGGTTGCGAATCAAGGCCAGATAGCGGTTGACGGTCGCCGGTTTATTGCCGTGCTTGAGTTGTCCCTGAACAATCGACCAGATGGCATCCCCGTTGATCTGGTTCAGCGTCTTGTGGCCCAGGTAAGGGTCAAGCATGCGGCAAATCCGTTGCACGTCCCGATAGCTCCGAAGCGCCGATTTAATTGCGAGATACCGGACAACAGCTTCTTGCCAGGAGCGTTGAGGCTTGATGCCGAAATGCGTTTCCCTGTAGGAATCCAGCTTGAGCTTGGCTAACAGGGCTTCCGCTTCTTCTCGGTGTTCAGTCCCAGCGCTTTGGCGTATGCGCTTGCCGTTGGGTAGCGTTGTATTGATCCACCAGAGGCTGGAATCGGGCCTCCGGTAGATTCCGGTTTCACGGGCCATATAATCTCCTTTCTGGCCCGCCCTCGACGCTTATATTCTTCCAGCCATTCGTCCAAGTCAACTTTGTCATAGACGCAGCGCCGACCGAATTTGATGGCAGGGACGCCCAGCTCGGTCAGGAGCGTGACGCCAATGCCCAGGTATTCGGCAGCCTGCTCCTTGGTCAGGCAACGCACTGAAGGGAGCGGGAGGACGGGTAGTTCCTCCATGTCATTCGCCGTCCGACTGCTTCCGGTACTGTTCCACCTGATCATGAATTTCCGAAGAGGTCATGCTGTTCAGAATGGAATTAAACTGACGCCCCTTGATGGCCACCTTTTCAGCGATATAGTCATCGAATGGCAGCCCTAAAAAATGGCTCTTCCCCTCATGGTAGTTGTACAAGGCAGTAATAAACGCCTCATGCCCGGCATACAAATCCGTGATGCCTTCCCGCGCCATGTAGGAAATTAGCGTACTGAACCCCATGCTGAATAGCTTGTCATCCCCCGGCACTCTGGCAGCGCTGAAACGTGACGATAACGGCCCACCATTGGTTTCCCAATCCACCGAGGACAGATAGCCCCACAAAGGATGAAGCGGCCAGCGGGAACGGGTCTTGTCATCTGGATTCGGCAGGGTCAGGCGCAGCCATTCGGTAGTGGCGTAGCTCCAAAGGCCATTGAGATTGGCGAGTACGTCAAAGAGCTTGGACAAGCCTTTCTGGGTCAACACAATCCGGTTGATCTCGAACTCAAGCCGCCAGACTTTATCTGTGCCACTCCATCCCGCCGCTTTCCATAGATCGTGGAGATAATATTTTTTGGATTTCTGCTCGATTTCTAGGGTTTTATCGTATAGGCGGCAACTAATTTCACCACCTGGCCCGATAACCCAGCCGGAAAATTCGCCATCCACGGAATAAGCATTGATACCGGAGGCCCGAGTCACCCAGGCATGGCGATCCCAGCTTTCCATATCCACGGAACTAACGAAATCCACGAACAGGTCAATGCGGCTGACATTGGCAAACTCATGGATCGTGCCGAACTGCTCCAGGACGCTTAGCAGAGCTTTCTCGGCTTCGACAGGACCGACATGAGTCAGGTATTCGCTGGAAATCTTTACATAGGCCAGCGGCATGGATTTACTGCGGGATAGCTGGATTCTGAAAGCGTTGTCTTCCAGGATGTACTGAAAAAACCGGGTGCCTTTGTCCTTCACTTCGAAGATATGGCCGTCTATCGGGTATTGGGCGAGAACCTTCTGGTAATCCTCGGGGGATTGGGCTATCTTCTTGAGTTCCTTGAACTTGGCATCAACTTCGGGGAATATTTCGCCAGGATAGGAGAGATAGAGACTATCAACACCCCAGCGAAGGGGCTTGAAATACTCAGTATTGCTGTTATTGGGTACTGTGTTACTAAGCGGCGTACGGTAATCCCCCCATTTTTAGCGGCGGTCAGAAGTAGAGTTGGTTAAAAGCGCTAACTTCTGTTTTGGGGTAATGCCGCCCAGTGCCATATTGGGGCGTTCGTGATTGTAGGTCCACATCCAGTCGGT
>NSJJ01000007.1 GCA_002632355.1 Sulfuricella denitrificans | reverse complement strand
TATGCTTGGCGGCCATAGCAAGTTGGAACCACCCCTTCCCATCCCGAACAGGACCGTGAAACGACTTAGCGCCGATGATAGTGTGCACTACGCATGTGAAAGTAGGTCACCGCCAAGCTCCTTATAATGAAAAAGCCCTCTTCGCGAGGGCTTTTTTGTTTTGTGTGCCGTAATTGTCGATAAGCTTGCCGTTGTGATAAGGTATGTTCATGTCTGAACCGGATTCTGCATTACCCGTGGAAACCCTTGCAAATAAGCCTCCAGCCGTGCCAAAGAAAATATTTATCAAAACTTTTGGCTGCCAGATGAACGAGTATGACTCGTCAAAAATGGTTGATCTAATGAAGGTTCAGGGAGGCATGGTCAGCACAGACCATGCGGAGGATGCTGACATTATCCTGTTGAACACCTGTTCCATCAGAGAAAAGGCTCAGGACAAAGTATTTCACCAACTTGGGCGCTGGCGGTTGCTCAAGAATCGCAATCCGGATTTGTTGATTGGAGTGGGGGGATGTGTTGCCAGTCAGGAAGGAAATGCAATTCTTGCACGTGCGCCTTATGTGGATGTGGTATTCGGCCCCCAGACCTTGCATCGTCTCCCGCAATTGATTCAGGCGCGCAGGGTCACGGGAAAGTCGCAAGTTGACATCTCCTTTCCGGAAATAGAAAAATTTGATCATTTGCCCGACCCGCGCGTTGAAGGCGCAACGGCTTTTCTTTCCATCATGGAAGGTTGTAGCAAGTATTGCACTTACTGCATTGTGCCTTTTACCCGGGGTACGGAAGTTTCTCGACCTTTTGATGATGTTCTGGCGGAGGCGGCTCAACTGGCCGAGCATGGTGTCAAGGAAATTACGCTTCTGGGACAGAATGTAAATGCCTATCGGGGTGCATTGCATGACGGTGAAACGGCCGACCTGGCGCTCTTGCTGCACTTCCTTGCAGAAGTTCCTGGGATTGAGCGCTTGCGTTACATGACTTCCCATCCCGTAGAGTTTTCGCAGGCTTTGATCGATGCCTATGCGACAATTCCGAAACTGGTGAGTTATTTGCATTTGCCCGTGCAATCAGGCTCGGACCGCGTTCTGGCCGCGATGAAGCGTGGGTACACGGCCCTAGAATACAAGTCGAAAGTCCGTAGATTACGCGCTGTTCGACCGGATATCTCGATCTCTTCTGATTTTATTGTGGGATTTCCGGGTGAATCGGATAGGGATTTCGAGGCGACCATGAGACTGGTTGAGGAGATTGGTTTTGATTCCAGTTTCAGTTTTATCTACAGCGCCCGCCCGGGTACGCCTGCCGTCGATCTTGTAGATGACACACTTCCTGCAGTCAAGCTGGAACGTCTGCAACGACTGCAGGCCAAGCTGGAAACCCAGTCCCAGACCATCAGCCGCGCCATGGTTGGCACCAAGCAGCGTATCCTGGTTGAAGGATATGCCAAGAAAGATGAGCGTGAGTTGTCTGGACGCACCGATAATAACCGTGTGGTGAATTTTGTCGGTCACCCTGGCTTAATCGGAAAATTTGTTGATATCACGATTACCTCCGCTCAGCCTCATTCCCTGCGTGGAGAAATTCCCACGGGAGCCTCTTGAGCACGCATACCGAATATTTTTCTTTTCTTCCTGCTGACAATACGCGGCTTAGCAACCTGTGCGGCGTACTGGACGAGAATCTTAAACAGATCGAAACTGCTCTTGATGTGGTGATTTCAAGGCGCAGCGAAAATTTCAGCATTGCCGGCAGCAGCGAGCGCACCCGGCTGGCCCTGCAGGCACTTAAAAATTTTTATGAGTTATCCAGGCACGCAATCTCTATCGATGATCTGCAGCTGAGTTTGATCGAGCTGATTAATTCTGCTCAGGCAAGTGCTTCCGGACTGGTTGCCTCCGGGGGCGTCATGCCTGTGCTGATGACGCGCAAACATGACCTGCGCGGGCGTACGCCACGACAAAATCAGTATTTGCTCCAGATTCAGGAGCATGACATTACCTTTGGCATCGGCCCGGCCGGCACCGGAAAAACTTACCTTGCGGTTGCCAGCGCCGTCGATGCGCTCGAACGGGATGCGGTCAAGCGTATTGTGCTGGTGCGGCCAGCGGTTGAGGCCGGGGAGCGACTGGGTTTTTTACCTGGGGACTTGGCTCAGAAAGTGGATCCCTACCTGCGGCCGCTCTATGATGCGCTTTATGATTTGCTCGGTTTCGAGCGTGTCGGTAAATTATTCGAGCGCGGTGCAATCGAGATCGCGCCCCTGGCTTATATGCGTGGCCGCACGCTTAACCATTCCTTCATTATCCTGGATGAAGCGCAGAATACGACGCCTGAGCAGATGAAGATGTTTCTGACGCGCATCGGATTTGGTACCAAGGCCGTAATTACCGGCGATGTCACGCAGGTGGATCTGGCTCGCGGGCAAAAGAGCGGCTTGGCCGAAGTGCCCACGGTTCTGGGCAAGGTGCGAGGAATCGCGTTTACCTTCTTTGAATCCGAAGATGTGGTTCGGCATCCCCTTGTTCAGCATATCGTCAATGCTTACGCGAATTATGAAAAAAACAAAACCTGATCTGAATCTGTCGGTGCAATATGCTGTTAAAGCAACGGATATCCCGGTTCGCGGCCTGTTCAGAACATGGGCAAATGCTGCGCTGGAAGGTGACGCCGAGGTTGCGATCCGGATCGTGGATGAGGAAGAAGGACGGAGCCTTAACCACGATTATCGCGGCAAGAATTACGCAACCAATGTCTTGACCTTTGTCTATGAGCAGATGCCGGTCTGCCAGGGCGACCTCGTGCTGTGCGCTTCCGTGGTGAGCAGGGAGGCGCTTGAGCAGGGGAAAGGCGTGGAGGCCCATTATGCGCACCTGATCATTCACGGCATGCTGCATCTGCAGGGTTATGATCATGAAGAAGATGCGGATGCGCTGGCCATGGAGGCAGTGGAAACGCACATTATGAAGCGGCTCGGCTATACTGCTCCTTACGCAATTACTGAGGTCGAGTCACAACATGGATGAATCTGCCAAACCGGGCTGGCTGGAACGCCTGGGAGCGTGGCTTTCGCCCGAGCCGGATAACCGCGAAGAACTGGTGGAAATTCTTCACGCGGCTTACGACAAGAACCTGATCGATGCCGATGCCCTGTCCATGATCGAGGGTGTGCTTCAGGTTTCCGAAATGCATGTGCGCGATATTATGATCCCGCGTGCCCAGATGGATGTGATCGATATCGCGGATCCTCCTGCCGCTTTTATCCCTTTTGTCATCGAGGCGGCGCATTCCCGATTCCCCGTGATTGGCGAGAACAAGGATAATGTGATCGGCATCCTGCTGGCCAAGGACCTGCTCCGATATTATGCCGGCGAAGAATTCGACGTACGCGACATGCTGCGCCCCGCCGTATTCATTCCTGAATCCAAGCGCCTGAATATCCTCCTCAAGGAATTTCGCATGAACCGCAATCATATCGCCATTGTGGTGGATGAATACGGAGGCGTGTCAGGCCTGGTGACGATCGAGGACGTGCTGGAGCAGATTGTGGGAGAAATCGAGGACGAATTCGATTTTGACGAAACCGAGGACAATATCATCCAGGACCGCAGCGGCCGTTTCCGCGTCAAGGCGGTGACGGAAATCAGTAACTTCAATGAGGTGCTGGGGACCCATTTCAGTGATGAGGATTACGATACCGTGGCTGGGGTGGTTGTCAGCAAGTTCGGCCACCTGCCCAAGCGTGGTGAACACATTGTTTTTGATGGACTGAAATTCCAGGTTCTGCGCGCGGATAGCCGCCGGGTACATACCCTGCTGGTTGAGAAGCTGGCTCAGGAAGCCTGATCAGGTTTTTCTGAAAATAATATCCCAGACGCCATGCCCCAGCCTGAGTCCGCGCTGCTCGAACTTTGTCAGCGGACGGTACTCCGGGCGCGGGGCGTAGTCGCTGGCGCTGTTTTCCAGGCGTGCTTCGGCACGAAAGTTTTCGAGAATATGCACGGCATACTCTTCCCAGTCCGTGGCAGCGTGCAAATAACCACCTGATTTCAAATGATCGCAGATGTGCGCTGTGAATTCTTTCTGAATCAGACGGCGCTTGTGGTGGCGTTTTTTGTGCCATGGATCGGGGAAAAAAATGTGGACTCCGTCCAGCGCCTCCGGGGGCAGCATGTATTGCAATACTTCGACCGCGTCATGCTGGATGATGCGGACATTGGTGAGTTCCAGTTCCTCGATGTATTTCAGCAGGCTGCCCACCCCGGGAGTGTGGACCTCGATGCACAGGTAATCATTTTCCGGATGAGCCTGCGCGATTTTTGCGGTACTGTCGCCCATGCCGAAGCCAATTTCCAGTATTCTGGGCGCGACTCTGCCAAACAGTTGCGTCAGATCCAGATTTTCCTCACGGTATGTAACGCCAAATTTTGGCATCAGGGTTTCATAAGCGCGGGTCTGGCCCCTGGACATGCGTCCCTGGCGCAGCACGAAGCTGCGCACCGGGCGGTGCTGGACTTCAGTCATGGGGCTACTTGCCGATCAGGCCGGTGGTGGGTGAACTGGGGCTGGCAGAATAAAGTTTTTTCGCCATACGCCCGGCCAGAAAGGCTTCACGCCCGGCCTCGACGGCTTTTTTCATGGCCGAAGCCATCAGCACCGGGTTGTTTGCACCGGCGATAGCGGTGTTCATCAGCACGCCATCGCAGCCCAGTTCCATGGCGATGGCTGCATCGGATGCGGTGCCGACCCCGGCATCCACAATCACTGGTACCTTGGCGTTTTCGATAATGATCTGCAGATTCCACGGGTTGAGAATGCCCATGCCGGAACCGATCAGGGAGGCCAGCGGCATGATGGCTACGCAGCCGATGTTTTCCAGTTGCCTGGCGATAATGGGATCGTCCGAGGTGTAAACCATCACCTTGAAACCATCCTTGACGAGAATTTCTGCGGCTTTCAGCGTTTCCACCACATTCGGATACAGGGTTTGCGGGTCGCCCAGCACTTCCAGTTTGACCAGATCATGCCCGTCCAGCAGTTCGCGCGCCAGGCGCAGGGTGCGGATGGCGTCGTCGGCACTGTAGCAGCCAGCGGTATTGGGCAGATAGGTATATTTCGATGGCGGAACGGAGTCCAACAGGCTGGGTTCGCCTGCATTCTGGCCGATGTTGGTGCGGCGAATGGCAACAGTGACGATTTCGGCACCACTTGTTTCAATGGCACGGCGAGTCTGATCGAAATCCTGATATTTTCCTGTGCCAACCAGCAGACGGGAAGAATAGGTTTTTCCTGCAATAATCAAATTTTCCATACAATCCAATGTTTAATGGTTATGGTTTAGCCGCCGCCGACAGCGACAACAATTTCCAGGCTGTCGCCGTTATTGAGCAGAGTTTCGTTGAATTGGCTGCGCGGTACGATTTCGCCATTCAGCTCAATGGCGACACGTTTTCCCGTAAGCATGAGTCGTTCTATCAACAGGGCCGCAGTCAGTGGGGTGGGGAACTGTTGCGGTGCGCCGTTGATGATGAGTTCGATCATCAGCGTGTGTCCAGAAATTTTACAAAGTGCGATTTTATCACTCCTGCCGGAATGAAGGCATTACTCTTGACGTGGTGCTTTGACGGTAATGGTTTCTGCGGCACCACGATTTTGTCTGCCCGATAAAACTGACCAAAATAGTCAGAGGTGCAATTTCAGTGCCTCTCAAAAGTGTGCAGCCATATTTTAGCTGGCTTTTTTCGCACTGTTGGCGATTGAGCGCTGTTCTGGCATAGCCTATCTGTATGGTATAGAATTTAAGACTTTTCTAATGTGCCCGGGTCATTATGTTCAGTGACAATCTGGTCGAATTCCAGAATGTAAGCTTTGCCTATGGCAAACGTCCGATTCTCAAGGGAATCAACATGACTGTGCCGCGTGGCAAGGTGGTGGCGATCATGGGCGGCAGTGGCTGCGGCAAGACCACCCTGCTCAGGCTGATCGGGGGGCAGATCCGGCCATCTACCGGGACTGTTGTCGTCGATGAGCAAAAGGTTCATGAACTAGATGCGGACGGCTTGTATCATATGCGTCGACGCATGGGTATGTTGTTCCAGTTTGGTGCCTTGTTTACAGATATGTCGGTTTACGACAACGTAGCGTTCCAGATGCGCGAACACACCGATATGCCAGAAAGCGTGATAAATGATCTGGTATTGATGAAGCTCCATGCAGTTGGACTTCGTGGCGCAAGGGACCTCATGCCTTCCGAGCTTTCCGGCGGCATGGCCCGACGCGTGGCTTTGGCGCGCGCAGTTGCGCTGGACCCGATGCTGATCATGTATGACGAGCCATTTGCCGGCCTGGACCCGATTTCCCTTGGGGTGATCGGCAACCTGATTCGTCGCCTGAATGATGCCCTGGGTGCGACATCTATTGTGGTGACCCATGATGTGCACGAGTCGCTGGAAATTGTCGATTATGTCTATTTTGTTTCCGATGGAGTGATCGTGGCTCATGGCACGCCGGATGAAATGCGCGCCAGTGACAAGCCTTTCGTGCATCAGTTCGTGCATGGTGAAGAGGATGGCCCGGTTCCCTTTCACTATCCTGCAAATGCCTATGACGCCGATCTGCGGCTGGGCGGGCAGCATGCCTAGCCGCCTGGTGAAGGGAGTGGAGCGTATCGGCCACCGGGTAATCGATGCCCTGTGGCGCCTGGGTGTGGCAAGCCGGTTTTTCGTCTTGATACTGCTGCACTCGGGCTCCAGCTTTCGCCGTATCCATCTTGTCATCAAGGAGCTGTTCTCGACCGGGGTGCTGTCGCTCATCATTATTCTGGTATCGGGGCTGTTTGTCGGCATGGTGCTGGGGATGCAGGGATATGACACCCTGCAGCGATATGGTTCTGAAGAGGCCCTGGGCGTGATGGTGGCCCTGTCCCTGGTGCGAGAACTTGGGCCGGTGGTGGCGGCGCTATTGTTCGCCAGCCGTGCCGGCTCGGCAATTACCGCCGAGATTGGCCTGATGAAGGCCACCGAACAGCTTTCGGCAATGGAAATGATGGCTGTCAATCCCATTGCCCGCGTTGTCGCACCGCGTTTCTGGGCCGGCGTGATTTCCATGCCGCTGCTGGCAGCGATGTTTTCTGCCATGGGGGTCTTTGGGGGGTATCTGGTGGGCGTGAAGCTGATCGGTGTGGACGAAGGCTCGTTCTGGTCGCAGATGCAGAGTGCGGTGGATTTTCATCAGGATATCCTAAACGGCATTATCAAAAGTTTTGTATTCGGCGTGGCAGTGACTGCAATAGCCCTGTTTGAAGGCTATGATGCGCCACCCACAGCCGAGGGTGTGTCCGGAGCGACGACACGTACCGTGGTGACATCGTCTCTGGCCATTCTGGCGCTGGATTTCATGTTGACCGCATTTATGTTTAGGGGAGAAGGCTGATGGAGCGCACCACAATCGATTTGTGGGTAGGGCTGTTCGTGCTGTTGGGGCTCGGTGCTATTTTAGTTCTGGCGCTGAAGGTGGGAAACCTGGGCGGCGTAAACATGTCTGATGCTTATAGTGTAAGAGCCGGATTCAGCAATATTGGCGGGCTCAAGGTGCGTGCGCCGGTAAAAAGCGCCGGAGTGGTGGTTGGGCGGGTATCGGACGTCCACTTTGATGGAGAGCGGCACGAGGCGGTGGTGATATTGAAGCTGGATAAACAGTATTCGTTTTCCAGGGACACTTCGGCCAGCATCATGACTTCTGGCTTGCTGGGCGAGCAATATGTCGCCCTGGAAACAGGGGGCGACAGCGCCCAGCTCAAGGAAGGTGACAAGATCAAGATTACCCAGTCTGCAGTGGTGCTGGAAAGTCTGATTGGGCAATTTCTCTACAACAAGGCAGCAGATGGCGGAGAAGGCAAATGAACAAGCAATGGCGGGCGGTGACGTTGAGCGCATGCGCGCTTCTTTTTTCCGGGGCGGGGCAAGCCCAGACGATCAATCTTCAGCAGGCAATCGACATGAGCATGAATGCCGACCCTCGAATCCAGGAGCGAGAGCAACTGGTGGAGCAGGCGCGTGCCATGCTGGAAGAGGCTCAGGGAAATAACGGCCTGCGTCTGGAGGCCAATCTGTTTGTCGGTCTTGCGCCCAAAGTCGAGGGTGGTTTTTATCAGGGCGGGGCAACGGCAGGAGGTACGCCGCGTAATGATGCCTATGACTGGAAAGGACTTTCCGACTGGACCTCTCTGCAGTTCTCCATCGTCAAGCCGCTCTATACTTTTGGCAAGATCGGGCACTATGTTGATGCAGCCAAGGGCAACATCGACGTAAAGAGTCAGGATGTCCGCCTGCAGCGCGGAGACACTATGCTGGATGTGAGCCGCGCCTACTATGCTTATCTCACGGCGCGCGACACTCGGCGCATGTTGGATGACGTTCGTAGCAAGGTCAACAATACTGTGGCGCGGGTCGAGAAATGGCTTGAGGCTGATAATGGCCAGGCGACCCAGTCCGATTTATACGAATTGCAGGCCAAGCGCGCCTTGCTGAATAAGTATTTTTCCCAGGCCCAGGCAGTGGAAACAGTCAGCTTGAATGGACTGAAAACCCTGACTGGGATTGGACTCGAAGGCAGTCTTGAAGTGGTGGACGAAGGGCTGAAGCCAGTCCCCCTGCCGGGCACGTCGCTGGCCGATTTGCAGGGCAAGGCAATCACTGGCCGCCCAGAAATGGCCCAGCTGGAGGCGGGCCTGGGTGCTCGTCGCGCCTTGGTGGGTGCAAAAAAAGCAGAAATGTATCCCAATATTTACGCCGGAGTGGTGGGCAGTTTTGCCTATGCGTCGCGACGCGACAGGCTGGATAATCCTTATGTCTACGATCCTTTCAACCATGCAGGCCTGACACCCGTGGTAGGCGTGAAATGGGACCTGGCATTTGACGTAGTACCCGCGCGGGTGGCGCAGGCGCAGGCAGAACTCGAAGCCTTGCTGGCAAAGAACCGTTTTGCCCTGGCCGGAATTCCTTTTGAAGTGGCGGAAGCCTATACCCAGATGCAGGCCTATCACGCGGCACAACTGGAACTGGCCACGGGCGCAGCGGCTGCCCGGCGCTGGATGGTGGCCTCTTATGCCGATTTCAGTGCGGGCCTTGAAAAACCGGAGCGTGTCGCCGAAGCACTGAGAACCTATGCCACGACCCAGGCCGAGTATCTGCTTACGGTTAACGAGTACAACATGCATGTGGCCAGACTCGCCAAAGTGACAGGAGATTACAAATGATGTTCAGGATTCGTGCCCTATTGATGGCATGCGCGCTGCTGGCAGGTTTTGCTGCAGGTGCGTCGGAGCTTGCACCTGATACGCTGGTGAAAAATACTGCCCAGGAAGTGCTCGCCATCATCAAGCAGGACAAGGATATTCAATCCGGAAATTCGCAAAAAGTACTGGATCTGGTCGAAGCCAAGGTCTTGCCCCATTTCGCTTTTGCGCGCATGGCACAACTTGCGGTTGGCCGCCACTGGCCGAAGGCTTCGCCGGCGCAGCAGCAAGCCCTGATACAGGAATTTCGTACTTTGCTGGTGCGTACATATTCCGGGTCCCTGACTTCCTACAAGGACCAGACGATCGATTACAGGCCTGCGAAGCTGGCGCCTGGCGATACCGACGTCACGGTAAAAACAGTCGTCAATCAGCCGGGCGGACAACCTATTCCGATCGAGTACAGTCTTGAAAAAGGCGCAGACGGCTGGAAGGTGTATGACGTGGCAGTGGATGGCGTCAGCCTGGTGACTAATTATCGTTCATCTTTTAGTTCGGAAATCCAGCGTCATGGGATAGATGGTTTGATCAAGACTCTGACGGACAAAAATCGCAAAGAAGCCGCAAGCAACCTCAAGGCAGTGACGGCCAGGAAAAAATGATAGTCCGCAATGGCAGCTGCTTTGAATTCACTGGCCCGCTGACTATTGCCACAGTCAGTGAATGGTTGCGCGAGAGCGAGCCACTGTACGCCGAGGAAGGTGCGTGGGAGTTGAATCTCGCCGGGGTCGAGGACGTGGATTCGGCTGCGGTAAGCCTGTTGCTGGAGTGGGCGCGCCATGCCGCGCAGTGCGGCCATCAACTTAAATTACGCAATCTGCCGGACAATCTGCAATGTCTGTTGAAAGTTTATGACGTACAGGCATTGCTTCCCTCGGTCTGACGGGCGCAGATATCTCGAATAGTGACGCTTCCCGCACTCGAAATTCATCAGGTATATAAAAGCTTTGGCCGCGTGCAGGCGCTGCAAGGAATCGATTTGACGGTTCAGCAGGGGGAGTTTTTTGCCCTGCTCGGCCCCAACGGCGCGGGAAAGTCCACGCTGATTAACATCCTTGCAGGACTGGCGCTGGCCGATAGCGGAAAACTCGCCATTTTGGGCCATGATGTAAGGGCTGACTATCGCCAGGCACGACGTTCTATAGGCGTTGTTCCGCAGGAGCTGGTCTATGATGCATTTTTCACCGTGCGAGAGATGCTGCGTTTTCAGTCCGGTTATTTCGGCATTAGAAATAATAAAGCCTGGATTGACGAGTTGCTGGAGCATCTGGCGTTGACCGACAAGGCGGATGCCTATGTGCGGCATCTTTCCGGGGGTATGAAGCGCCGCGTACTGGTGGCGCAGGCGCTGGTGCACAAGCCCCCGGTTATCGTTCTGGATGAGCCCACTGCCGGTGTGGATGTGGAGTTGCGTCAGAGCCTGTGGGCATTCATCCAGCATTTGAACCGGCAGGGCCATACCATCGTTCTTACTACCCATTATCTTGAAGAAGCGGAGGCCTTGTGTCATCGGGTAGCCATGCTGAAACAGGGGCAGGTCGTTACGCTGGATACCACGGCTAATCTGCTGAACCGGCACACGGCGATTCAACTGCGGCTCAAGCTTGCGCCGTCATGCCTGCCCGCGGCATTGAAGGAACTGTCGTGTGGGCAGGATGGAGAGCTATTTAAACTGTCCTTGCGCCGCCATGCAGACCTCGAGGGGGTGCTGGCGACCTTGCGCGAGTCCGGCATTGAAGTAGAGGATCTCGAAATGGTCAAGCCGGACCTGGAAGACGTGTTCCTTGAGCTGGTGAAGTAGGGGGTATTCAGATGACCGGATTGTTGACCCTGTTCTACAAGGAGTTGCTGCGCTTCTGGAAAGTCAGCCTGCAAACCGTTTTGTCGCCGTTGGTCACGACCCTGCTCTACCTGCTGATTTTTTCCCACGTGCTGGAAGCGCATATCCAGGTTTACCCGGGAATCAATTATTCATCGTTTCTCATTCCAGGCCTGGTGATGATGGCAATGCTGCAGAATGCTTTTTCCAATAGCTCATCCAGTCTGATTCAGTCGAAAATGAACGGCAGCATCGTGTTCATGTTGTTGGCCCCACTGGCTTACTGGGAATTTTTTGCGGCTTATGTGGCGGCCTCAGTGGTCCGGGGGGCCGTGGTGGGGCTTGGCGTGGGACTGGCTGGCTTGTGGTTTGCGCCCCTGTCGCTGGCGCATCCGCTGTGGATGCTGGCATTTGCGGTGCTGGGCTGCGGAATGCTGGGCGCGGCCGGCATCATTTCATCGATATGGGCTGAAAATTACGATCAGATGGCTGCAGTGCAAAATTTCATCATTGTTCCCCTGACTTTTCTGTCTGGAGTGTTCTATTCGATACACTCCCTGCCCCCCTTCTGGCAGGCTGTTTCTCGCGTTAACCCTTTCTTTTATCTCATTGACGGGTTTCGCTACGGGTTTTTCGGTGTGTCGGATGTTTCACCGCGATTGGCGCTTGAGATTGTCGCCGCCTGCTTTTTGGCATTATCATTAGCGACTTTGCTCTTGCTCAAGAGCGGTTTCAAATTGAGAAAATAAATGGTTACTGCGGATCAGATCAAACAATATATCCAGAACGGTTTGCCATGCGAATATGTCAGGGTGGATGGAGACGATGGCCAGCATTTCGAGGCCATGATTGTCAGCGCCGAGTTTGAAGGCAAGCGCACGGTGCAGCAGCACCAGCTTGTGTACAAGGCGCTGGGAGAGCGAATGGGCGGAGAAATCCACGCTCTGGCAATAAAAACTTTTACACCCGAGGAATGGCGCAAGCAAGCGGGTTAATATCAATCTATTTTCAGGAAAATCATCATGAATCAAGTGGCTTTGGACAGAATCGGTCAGATCGTAAACGGGCACCCGGTGGTGCTGTTCATGAAAGGCACTCCGCAGTTTCCGCAGTGCGGTTTTTCAAATCTTGCAGCCCAGGTACTCAAGGCATGCGGAACAGAGTTTTTTTCGGTGAATGTGCTGGCGGATGCCGAGGTTTACGAAAACCTCAAGGATTACGCTAACTGGCCAACTTTCCCGCAACTTTACATCAATGGCGAATTGATCGGTGGTTCGGATATTGCCAAGGAAATGTACGAAAAAGGCGAGCTGCAGCAATTGCTGGCGGGCAGCAAGCAAGCCTGATCAATGGATAAGCTCGTTATTCAGGGCGGTGTTCCCCTGAGCGGAGAAATCCGCGTTTCCGGAGCCAAGAATGCTGCCCTGCCTATACTTTGCGCAGGCCTTCTCGCTGAAGGGGTGCTGCAGGTTGCCAATGTGCCACATCTGCACGATGTGACCACCATGATCGGCCTGCTGGGCCAGATGGGCATGGGCATTTCAGTGGATGAAAAGCTGGGCGTCTCGCTGGATGCGCGCAACATCACCCATCCGGAAGCGCCCTATGAGCTGGTGAAAACCATGCGTGCCTCAATCCTGGTACTGGGGCCGTTGCTGGCCCGCCTAGGCCGGGCGCGGGTGTCGCTCCCCGGCGGGTGCGCTATTGGTTCTCGACCGGTGGATTTGCACATCAAGGGGCTGGAAGCGATGGGAGCGAGCATCTCCATCGAGCATGGCTATATCATTGCGAGTGCAGGGCGTCTTCGGGGCGCACGCATTTTCATGGACCTGGTGACCGTGACCGGCACCGAGAACCTGATGATGGCGGCCGCGCTGGCTGAAGGTACAACGGTGCTGGAAAATGCCGCGCGTGAGCCGGAGGTCGTGGATCTGGCCGAATGCCTCAAGGCCATGGGGGCAAAGATCGAGGGTGCGGGCACGGACATCATTACGGTTCATGGTGTGGAGCGACTGCATGGCGCACATTACAGCGTGATGCCGGACCGTATCGAGGCGGGAACCTTCCTGGTTGCTGCTGCAGCGACACGAGGCAAGGTTAAATTGCGCAATGTGCGCCCGGATATTTTTGATGCCCTTCTTGATAAGCTGCGCGAAGCCGGTGCCGTGATCGAAACCGGTGATGACTGGGTGAGTCTGGCGATGTCCGGACTGATCAAATCGGTGAATATTCGTACTGCGCCCTATCCGGCTTTCCCGACTGACATGCAGGCCCAGTTCATGACTCTGAACACAGTGGCGCAGGGCGCTGCAACCATGACGGAGACCATTTTCGAGAACCGCTTCATGCACGTGCAGGAGCTGCGCCGTCTGGGTGCGGACATCGAGGTGGAAGGCAACACTGCCGTGGTGCGCGGCATTCCGGAACTGAGCGGCGCGACCGTGATGGCCACCGATCTGCGCGCTTCCGCCTCGCTGGTGATCGCCGGACTGGTGGCGCAAGGCGAAACCACGGTGGAGCGGATTTACCACCTCGACCGTGGATATGAATGTATTGAAGAAAAGCTCTCCCAGTTGGGGGCGCGCATTAAACGGATTCATTGACCATGATTACCATCGCCCTTTCCAAGGGACGGATTTTTGAAGAAACCACACCTTTGCTGGCGGCTGCAGGCATCGTTCCGCAGGAGGACCCGGAATCCTCGCGCAAGCTGATTCTGGGGACCAATCGTGAAGATGTACGACTCATTATCGTGCGCGCTTCAGACGTGCCGACCTATGTGCAATATGGCGCAGCCGATCTCGGCATTGCGGGCAAGGATGTGCTGCACGAGCATGGCGGCGCCGGCATGTACCAGCCGCTGGATCTGCAGATCGCCAAGTGCCGCATGATGGTCGCCGTGCCGCAGGGCTTCGACTATGAAGGCGCGGTCCGGCAGGGCGCGCGTCTGCGCGTGGCAACTAAATATCTGCAAACGGCGCGTGAGCACTTCGCCAAGAAGGGCGTGCATGTCGATCTCATCAAGCTGTATGGCTCGATGGAGCTGGCGCCCCTGGTGGGCCTGGCCGATGCCATTGTCGACCTGGTGAGCAGCGGTGGTACCCTCAAGGCCAATAATCTGGTGGCAGTAGAGGAAATCATGCAGATCAGTTCGCGCCTGGTGATCAACCAGGCTGCACTGAAGCTCAAGCATGCGCAGATCCAGCCGCTGCTGGACACCTTTGCTGCCTGCCTCAAGGCCTGACACAACGCGTTATAATCCCAATCTTTCAATTAGACGCTTTTTATTATGTTGAATATCAAACGCTTTAGCAGTACCCAGGCTGATTTTCAGGCGCAGTTGCACGAATTGCTGGCCTTCGAAGGCGCTCAGGACGAGTCCATTGATCAGGTGGTGGCCGGTATTCTGCATGATGTAAAAGCCCGTGGCGATGCCGCAGTGCTGGAATACACGCAGCGCTTCGACAAGCTGGAAGCAGCCTCCATGGCAGAGATGGAGATGTCTGCGGTGCGCCTGAAAGAAGCCTTTGATGGTTTGCCGGCTGACCAGCGTGTAGCCTTGCAACAGGCCGCAGAACGGGTGCGCGTTTACCACGAGAAGCAGTTGATGCATTCGTGGAGCTACACTGAGCCGGACGGCACCATGCTGGGCCAGCAGGTTACGGCGCTGGATCGCGTCGGTCTCTACGTGCCCGGCGGCAAGGCAGCCTATCCCTCCTCGGTGCTGATGAACGCCATCCCCGCCAAGGTGGCCGGTGTGAAAGAGCTGATCATGGTGGTGCCCACACCGGGCGGCGTGCTCAACGAGCTGGTGCTGGCTGCGGCGCATGTCTGCGGCGTGGACCGTGTGTTCACCGTCGGAGGGGCGCAGGCAGTCGGTGCGCTGGCTTATGGCACGCAAACCATTCCTCAGGTCGACAAGATCGTCGGCCCTGGCAATGCTTATGTGGCAGCGGCGAAGCGCCGGGTATTCGGCGTGGTGGGAATCGACATGGTGGCCGGGCCTTCCGAAATCCTGATTATCTGCGATGGCCAGACCAATCCCGACTGGATCGCCATGGACCTGTTTTCTCAGGCCGAGCACGACGAACTGGCGCAATCCATCCTCTTGTCGCCGGATGCTGACTTCGTCGATGCGGTGTCTGCCAGCATCAACAAACTCCTGCCCGAAATGCCGCGCCAGGAAATCATTCGCACCGCACTGGAAAATCGTGGGGCACTGATCGCAGTCAAAGATCTGGATGAAGCAGCGGAAATCGCCAACTATATTTCACCCGAGCACCTCGAACTTTCCGTCGCGGACCCTGTGGCATTAACCGCCAAGATCCGCCACGCCGGCGCGATTTTTATGGGGCGTCAGACCTGCGAATCGCTCGGTGATTACTGCGCCGGACCCAACCACGTGCTGCCGACCTCGCGCACCGCGCGTTTTTCCTCGCCGCTGGGCGTGTATGACTTCCAGAAACGTTCCAGCCTGATCATGGTTTCCCCCGCCGGGGCGCAGAGCATGGGCAAGATCGCCTCGGAACTGGCTTACGGCGAGGGTTTGCAGGCGCATGCCCGCTCGGCGGAATATCGTATGGGAAATAAATAGACCCATGAGCCGTTACTGGAGCGCCGTGGTCCACGGCCTGACGCCCTATGTGCCGGGCGAGCAACCCAAGCTGCAGAATCTGGTCAAGCTCAACACCAACGAGAACCCCTACGGCCCCAGCCCCAAAGCACTGGAGGCGATGCGCGCGGAAGTGGGCGACAGTCTCAGGTTGTATCCCGACCCCAACGCCGACCGGCTCAAGGGCGCGATTGCCGCTTATCATGGCGTGAAACCGGCGCAGGTGTTCGTCGGCAACGGATCAGACGAGGTGCTGGCGCATACTTTTCAGGCACTGCTCAAGCACGAGGGGCCGCTGCTGTTCCCCGATATTACCTACAGCTTCTATCCGGTGTATTGCGGCCTGTATGGCGTGGATTTCCAGACTGTGCCGCTGACTGAAAATTTCGGGATTCGTGTTGAGGACTATAAGGTTCCCAATGGCGGCATTATTTTCCCCAACCCGAATGCGCCCACGGGGCGTTTGCTGTCTCTGGATGAAATCGAACGTTTGTTGAAAGTGAACACTGACTCGGTAGTGGTGATCGACGAGGCATATATTGATTTCGGCGGTGAATCGGCTGTTTCCCTGGTGGATCGTTATCCCCAGCTGCTGGTGATTCACACCCTGTCCAAATCCCGCTCGCTGGCCGGGCTGCGCGTGGGCTACGCCATCGGCCATCCTGACCTGATCGACGCGCTCAACCGGGTGAAAGACAGCTTCAATTCCTATCCGCTGGACCGTTTCGCCATTGCCGGCGCGGCTGCGGCGATGGAGGATCGCACCTATTTTGCTGAAACCTGCCGCAAGGTCGTGGTTACGCGAAGCCGCCTGGTTTCTGAACTCGAAGCTCTGGGGTTTGAGGTGCTGCCATCCGGGGCAAATTTTGTCTTTGCACGCCATGCAAGGCATGAAGGGGCGGAACTCACGGCAAAGCTGCGTGAACGCAGCATCATCGTGCGGCATTTCAAAACCCCGGCGCGGATTGCACCGTTCATGCGCATCACGGTCGGAACGGACGCGGAGTGCGCTGCGCTGATCACTGCACTAAAAGAAATTCTGTCAGCCTGAGCGATTCTCTTTTAAGCCCCTGAGCTCCTGGGTTAGAATGGAGACCATTTTCAGCGATTTATCCTATGCGCACAGCCCAAGTTACCCGTAATACCCTGGAAACCCAGGTCAGCGTCACCCTCAATCTGGACGGCAGCGGTCAGGCACGGTTTGCGAGCGGTGTGCCGTTTCTCGACCACATGCTGGATCAGATCGCCCGCCACGGGCTGATGGATCTGGAGATTACGGCCAAGGGCGACCTGCATATCGATGCGCATCACACCGTGGAAGATATCGGCATTACCCTCGGCCAGGCATTTGCACAGGCGATTGGCGACAAGAAGGGTGTGCGCCGTTATGGGCATGCCTATGTGCCGCTGGATGAGGCCTTGTCGCGCGTGGTGCTGGATATTTCCGGCCGTCCCGGTCTGGTTTTCGAAGTCGACTTCACCCGTGCCCGCATCGGCGAATTCGATGCCGACCTGGTACGGGAATTTTTCCAGGGCTTCGTCAATCACGCCGGGGTGACCCTGCACGTGGATTGCCTGCGCGGCGTCAACGCGCACCATCAGGCTGAAACGGTGTTCAAGGCCTTCGGGCGTGCATTGCGCATGGCTGTCGAGGCGGACGAGCGCATGGCGGGCGTGATGCCTTCCACCAAGGGAAGCCTGTAAGCATGGCCGATATCGCAGTCATCGATTACGGCATGGGCAATTTGCGCTCGGTGTCGAAGGCACTGGAGCATGTAGCGCCGCAACTGGATATTGTCGTGAGCAGCGATCCGGATGTGATCGCCAGGGCCGGCCGTGTCGTGTTTCCCGGTGTCGGTGCGATGCCGGACTGTATCCACGAACTGGAAAGTCGCGGTCTGCGCCAGGCTGTGACGGAGGCCGCACAGAGCAAGCCTTTCCTGGGCATCTGTCTGGGCATGCAGGCGCTGTTCGAGTCTTCCGAAGAGGGTAACTGCGCCGGATTGGGTATTCTCCCGGGTCGCGTGCTGCGTTTCCCCGCCGAGGCCATGGTGGATGATAAGGGGGAGAAGCTCAAGGTGCCGCATATCGGCTGGAACGAGGTGCACCAGTCAGCAGATCATCCGATGTGGTCGGGCATTCCGGAAGCGGCGCGTTTCTATTTCGTACACAGCTATTATGTCGAGGCGGGCAACCCGGATTTTGTGGCCGGTTTCACGCTTTATCCTTTTGCGTTTACTGCGGCGGTGGCGCGGGATAACATATTTGCAGTGCAGTTCCACCCGGAAAAGAGCCAGGCGGCAGGCCTGACCCTGCTGGCTAATTTCGTGATGTGGGACGGACAGGCGCGGAGCAATGTCTGTGGCGCTGATGCCTGTCTGTAAATTAATTCACCTGATTTTTTCAACCCTTCTGTTACAGTGCCTAAACCATGTTAGTGATTCCCGCGATTGATTTGAAAGATGGGCAGTGCGTCCGCCTGAAACAGGGCGAGATGGATTCCGCCACGATTTTTTCCGAGAACCCTGCCGAAATGGCGCGGCACTGGGTCGAGCAAGGTGGTCGTCGCCTGCACCTGGTGGATCTGAACGGCGCCTTTGCCGGCAAGCCGGTGAATGGTGAAGCCATTCGCGCGATCGTCAAGGAAATGGGAACGGAAATTCCGGTACAGCTGGGAGGCGGAATCCGCGACCTGGCGACGATCGAGCGCTATCTGGATAACGGCATCAGCTACGTCATTATCGGCACGGCGGCGGTGAAGAACCCCGGTTTCCTGCATGAAGCCTGCGACGCATTTCCGGGCCAGATCATTGTTGGCCTGGATGCCAAGGACGGCAAGGTGGCGGTGGATGGCTGGTCAAAACTTACTGGTCATGATGTGATCGACCTGGCCAAAAAATTTGAAGGGTATGGCGTGGAAGCCATTGTTTATACCGATATCGGTCGCGATGGCATGCTTTCCGGCGTGAATATCGAAGCGACAGTGAATCTGGCGCGTGCCCTGACCATCCCGGTGATCGCCAGTGGGGGTCTGACGGATATCGAAGATGTAAAACGTCTGTGCGGCGTGGAGAGCGAAGGTATCATGGGCGCCATCACTGGGCGGGCTATTTACGAAGGTACGCTGGATTTCGCCGCTGCGCAGAAACTGGCCGACGAGCTGGGTGCCTGAAATGGGATTGGCCAAACGTATCATCCCCTGTCTTGATGTCACCGCCGGCCGTGTGGTGAAGGGGGTGAATTTTGTCGGCTTGCGCGATGCCGGCGACCCGATTGAAATCGCCCGCCGTTACGACGAGCAGGGCGCGGACGAACTGACTTTCCTCGACATTACCGCCAGCTCGGACGAACGCGACATCATCCTGCATATCATCGAGGAAGTCGCGAACCAGGTATTCATTCCGCTGACCGTGGGCGGCGGCGTGCGCAGTGTTGACGATGTGCGGCGTCTGTTGAATGCCGGAGCGGACAAGGTCGGCATCAACACTGCCGCAGTGACCACCCCCCAACTGGTGGCGGATGCCTCGGCGCGTTTTGGCTCGCAATGCATCGTGGTGGCGATCGACGCCAAGCAGGTGTCGGCAGAAGGGGAGCCCCTGCTCTGGCACGTGTTTACGCATGGCGGCCGCAGGGACACCGGCCTGGATGCCGTGGCATGGGCAAAGAAGATGGAATCCCTGGGCGCAGGCGAAATCCTCCTGACCAGCATGGATCGGGACGGCACCAAGATCGGTTTCAACCTCGACCTGACCCGTGCCGTTTCCGATGCAGTGAGCGTTCCGGTCATCGCCAGCGGCGGCGTGGGCAACCTTGACCATCTTGTGGATGGCGTAAAAAAGGGCCACGCGGATGCTGTGCTGGCTGCCAGTATCTTCCATTACGGCGAATTTACCGTGCGTCAGGCCAAGGAACATATGGCAAGAAATCAGATTGAAGTGAGGCTGTAGCGATGTCGGATTCCTGGCTCAATAAAGTCAACTGGACCCATGACGGTCTGGTGCCAGTCATCGCGCAGGACAAGGATAGCGGTACAGTGCTGATGGTGGCCTGGATGAATCGCGATGCCCTGAAACGCACGGTGGAAAGCGGGGAGGCGGTATATTGGTCGCGCTCGCGCAAGAAGTTGTGGCACAAGGGCGAAGAATCCGGCCATGTACAGAAAGTGCATGAGATTCGTCTTGATTGTGACGAAGACGTGATTCTGCTCAGAGTTGAACAGATCGGCGGCATCGCTTGCCATACGGGGCGGAATAACTGCTTTTTCCAGAAACTGGAAGGGCAGAACTGGGTGTCGATGGAGCCGGTCCTGAAAGATCCGGCAGAAATCTATCGGGCTGCACATGCAAGTATTCAAAACGGAGATGGTGCGTGAGCGAGATTCTGAACCGTCTGGCTGAGACGCTGGAAAGCCGAAAGCATGCCGACCCGGATAGTTCTTATGTGGCCAAGCTCTACGCCAGGGGACTGGATACGATCCTGAAGAAGATTGGCGAGGAAGCAACGGAAACCGTGATAGCAGCCAAGGGGGGCGACAAATCCCAACTGGTGTATGAAATGGCCGATCTGTGGTTTCATAGCATGGTCCTGCTTGCTCAGCAGGATCTGCACCCTGACGATGTTCTGGCCGAGTTGGCGCGTCGTGAGGGGCTGTCTGGCTTGGTGGAGAAAGCAGGCCGCCAGCAGAAGTAATCGAGGTTCTAGGAGGACATTATGCTGGATTGCATCTTCTGTAAAATCGTCAAGAAGCAGATCCCGAGTAAAAATATTTACGAAGACGATGAACTGCTGGCCTTTCATGATATCCATCCTATGGCGCCGGTGCATTTCATGATCATTCCCAAGGTGCATGTGGATTCACTTGGCCATTGCACATCGGTACACCAGTCTCTGCTGGGGAAGATGCTGTTACTGGCGCCAAGGCTGGCAAGGGAACAGGGTCTGGAGAAAGGATTTCGCACCATGATCAATACTGGCCATGGTGGTGGGCAGGAAGTGTTTCATCTGCATGTACATGTTTTTGGCGGTGATGTATTACTGCCACGCACCTAATTAATCGGAGGTAACTATGGGTTCTTTCAGTATCTGGCACTGGTTGATCGTTCTGGTCATCGTGCTGCTGATCTTCGGCACCAAGAAACTGCGCAACATGGGCGGTGATTTGGGTGGAGCAGTAAAAAACTTCAAGGAAGCGGTGAAGGAAGAAGAGAAAGCGCCGGGTAAGGTCGAGGCAGGACCCGCAGGGCAGACCATCGAAGGTGAAATCAAGGAAAAATCCAAGAGCCAGTAATGGGAAAGGGTTGATGGGCAGGGGCTTTTCGCTCATGACTCATCGCCGATCACTCATCACCAATTATGTTTGACTTTGGTTTCTCAGAACTGCTCCTGATCGGCGTCGTCGCGCTGGTCGTCATCGGCCCAGAGCGCCTGCCCAAAGTGGCGCGCACGGCCGGGCACCTGTTTGGCCGCCTGCAGCGCTACGTCGCCGACGTCAAGGCGGATATCAATCGTGAAATCCAGGTTGAAGAGCTGAAAAAGCTGCAGGAAGAAATGCATGCTTCGGTCAACTCCATCGAGAATGCTGTGAAGCGGGACATGCAGGCAGGCAGTGAGGCGCTCAGTAAGGCAACAGAACAGATTCACGAAATTGTCGAATTGCCTCGTCAGCCGGAATCCGTTTCAGAGCCACTTCCGGAAACACCCATCGCCGTAGAGGAACCTCAGCCTCAACTGGAACTGGATCTGGGTACACCGGATCAGCTCGACGCAGAACTTGTACAAGCAGAAATTAAAGATGACAAGCATGTCTGATGCTCTGTCTGGTCAGGAAAGACCATGAATTCCCCTGAACCCAGCGAAACCTTCATTTCACACCTGATTGAGCTGCGAACTCGCCTGGTACGCTCGATTATCGCGGTAGTTGTGGTATTCGTTTGTCTTTTCCCTTTTGCCAAGGAGCTCTACGCGCTGCTGGCCAACCCGCTGCTGGCAAGTCTGCCCAAAGGCGGACAGATGATCGCGACCGATGTGACCACGCCTTTCTTTGTGCCCATGAAAGTGGCCATGATGACGGCCTTCCTGATCGCGCTGCCCTATGTGCTGTATCAGATCTGGGCATTTGTCGCTCCCGGTCTGTACAGCCACGAAAAACGCCTGGGCGCACCGCTGGTGGCGGCAAGCACAGTGTTGTTCCTGTGCGGCATGGCTTTCGCCTACTTCCTGGTATTCCCCGTGGTGTTCGGCTTCGTGACATCGGTTGCGCCGGAAGGTGTGGCTGTGATGACCGATATCAACAAATATCTGGATTTCGTCATTACCTTGTTCCTGGCTTTTGGTGTGACTTTTGAAGTGCCGGTAGCTGTTATCGTGCTGGTCAAGATGGGCATCGTGAGTGTGGAAAAACTCAAGGAAGTCCGCTCTTACGTCATCGTCGGTGCGTTCGTGATTGGCGCCATTTTTACCCCGCCCGACGTCATATCACAGATCATGCTGGCCGTGCCGCTGTGGTTGCTTTATGAGGTTGGTATCCTCGTGGCATCCATGCTTTCCAAACCCGCCAGGGCTGAGGAAGTCGAGCCATACCGGCCTATGAATGATGAAGAGATGGAGCGGGAACTGGATGCGATCGCACATTCGGATGTTCCGGAATCTCCCGTTCGCAAAGAGGAGTAGGCTGGCAGAGCCAGGGTTGGTTGATGCTGGCTAATACTGCTCCGGCTCCTTCCACATCTCCGGCGCAAACCTCAATACGCGGTTGCGGCCCTGGGTCTTGGCTTCATACAGGGCCACATCGGCAAATTTGACCACCTGCCAGAAGGTGTCTGTGTCGGACGGAAACTCCGCCACGCCAATAGAAATAGTTTTTTGCAGCACCGTACCCGGAAGCGAAACCTTCGTTTCTTCAACCTTGGCGCGAATCTTCTCTGCCACATTGACTGCCTGCTCTGCAGCAGTATCAAGCAGCACGATCAGGAACTCCTCGCCGCCGTAGCGCACGACCATATCGGATCCACGCACGCTTTTGACCAGAATTTCGGACAGGGTCTTGAGAACCTTGTCACCAGCCTCGTGGCCGAAAGTATCATTGACCTGTTTGAAATAATCCAGATCCAGCATGAGAATGGAAAAGGGGCTGCCCCGACGCTGGCTGGTTGAGACCAGAGTGGTCACATACTCTTCCAGAAAGCGGCGGTTGTACAGGCCCGTCATGGCGTCCCGCAGTGAGCTCTCGCGCAGATGTTCCATCAGGCGCTTGCCCTCCAGTACCGGGGCGGTTTCACGCAGATAGACTGCAATATAGGGAATCATCAGATTGGCAAGCTGGCCCTGTTCCACAGGAAAGACCAGTTGCACTACGCATCCCACGGCACCCGATTGAGTAATGGGCAGGCAGATATGGGTGCGCTTCTCACCCTCGCCGGAATCCCGGAACATGGTGCACAGGGACGGGAATTCGACGGCGTTCACTTCATGCCCGGTACGCCTGACCCTGCAGTGGGTAGCGTCGATCAGGATTTGTTGATCGCACCAGTGGCAGGGCGCGTTGATTTCGCCGTTCACTACGATGGGGGTCATGCGGTTTTTGCTGGAGGCGACCTCATAGATGGAGAAAAGCTGGAAATCATATTTCTCCGCAAGCAGGCGTGAAAGGCGCTGATACACATCCAGCTTGTTCTGATCTTCCTCAATGGCCTGTTTGAACTGCGAAACCTCAACCAGGCTTTCTACCATTTCCGTCGTTGCAACCAGCTGGTTGCCGGTATTCTGGGGCTGGTGCCCCATCAGTTCTCCGACGCGGCGACCTACAGTACCCAGGCATTCATCCAGAAATTCCATCAGATGGTTGATGCTGGCAGCAATTTCCCCGACTTCGTCCCGAGTTTGCTGCTTGACGCGCCCGCTGAAACCCCCGCGCACCGCCTGATTGACCACTTCCTGGATCGCGCTCGCGGTTTCCACCAATGGGCGGATCTGTTTGCGCATCAACAGAAGTGTCAGCACTGCTGCCACAAAGACGGACAGACTGACCATGGCAGTGGCAATCATTGCCTGTTGCCTGACTTCCGTCATGGGCACATCAATAGAAACGGCGCCCAGCACGGCATCATTGATGACGTTATGACACTGAAGGCAGTTTGGGGTGCCCTGATGACTGGCGATGTAAGGGATGATGGCGCGAAACACGGTTTCGCCATGATGTTCCGTGACACGGAAAGACGCTTTGCCTTGCTTGAGTACCTGATTTTCCGCACCGTCTATGGCGCGCTCGCCAGTGATTCCCGGGCCGAACTGGCTGACCACCGCATCGCTGCGCACGACCTTTACGTTCTGGACACCCGGGACATCTTTCAGTCGACTGAGGAATTGAGGGCGGTTGCTGATTGTGCCGTTAACCATGCTTTCTGTCAGGGCGACCTTGATGGTCTCGGCCACTGACCTGGCATGGCGCTCTGCAGTGTACATGGAAAACTGTTTGAAGGAGTACAGGCTGATGGCAATCAGGAGCATCACCAGCGCCCCCATCAGAACAGAAAAAAACAACAGCGTCTTGGTGTTGAGTTTCATCGCAGGAGCCCGGGAAAATGCTGCGCCAGTCAAGGCCGGGTTCACAGGAACGCGGCGATCTCAAATGGCGCTAATTCTGCGCCAACTTGGGGCGTTTGCCAACGCTCACCTGCAAGGCGATTTCTTTCTTGTTGCGCATCAACTTCAGTGCGGCAGGTTTTCCGGGGGGGAGCGCGGAAATCTGGTTAAGCATGGAAGATGAGTCTGAAATCGGTTTGCCGTTCACTTCCAGCAGAATGTCACCCGGCCTGACCCCCGCGTTATCGGCGGGCCCGCCGCGCAAAACGCCTGCGATCAGTGCACCGTTGGGCGCTGGAAGCTTGAAGGATTCGGCCAGTTCCGGTGTGATGTCCTGGACTTCCACCCCGACCCACCCGCGCGTGACGGCGCCATACTGAATAATCTGTTCCATCACCTGTTTTGCCAGGCTTGCAGGAATGGCAAAGCCGATGCCCAGCGAACCGCCGGTCTTGGAGAAAATTGCGCTGTTGATCCCGATCAGGTTCCCGTTGCTGTCCACCAGTGCGCCACCGGAATTGCCCGGGTTGATCGCCGCATCGGTCTGAATGAAGTTTTCATAAGTGTTGATGCCGAGATGACTGCGCCCAAGGGCACTGATAATACCCATGGTGACGGTCTGGCCGACGCCGAAGGGATTGCCGATGGCGAGCACAATGTCGCCGACCTGTGCTTCTTCCACCCGGCCGAAGGTGACGGCAGACAGATTGGGAAGACTGATTTTTACCACGGCCAGGTCGGTTTCCGGATCGGTTCCGATGACCCTGGCCGAACTGGTGCGTCCGTCAGCGAGCGCAACTTCGATTTCGTCGGCCGCTTCAACGACGTGGTGGTTGGTCAGAATGTAGCCTTCCTTACTGACGATGACCCCGGAGCCCAGGCTGGATTGCTGTTGCGGTTCTGCATCCTGGCGATCGCCGAAGAAATGGCGGAAAATCGGGTCGTCCATCAAAGGATGGCGAGGAACCGGAATTTCCTTGCTGGTGAAAATGTTGACCACCGATGGCATGGCTTTTTTCGCGGCCTGATTGAGTGGCGTCAGTTTCTGCGGCCCGCTCTGGGGTGCGATTTCATGGACCAGAATGTTTCCGCCGCCGCGCCAGGGCAATAGTTCGGGCCGGATCAGGGAGATCGCGAGCAGTATGCCAAGCGCAATGGTTGCGCTTTGCGCGAAGATAAGCCAAAGTCTGCGCATGGTGTCAGGGAGAACGCTTTTATGTTGTTAAAGGAATTGGAAAAATATATTGGGCAGTTGCTGGAAATTTCAAACTACCACGATTATTGCCCAAATGGCTTGCAAGTGGAAGGACGGCCCGAAATCAGGACCATCGTCAGCGGCGTCAGCGCAAGTATGGATGTGTTGCAGGCGGCAAGTGCTGCAGGTGCGGATGCGGTGCTGGTGCATCACGGCTATTTCTGGAAGAACGAAGGGCCCCAGATCACGGGCATCAAGCGTGCCCGCATTTCACATCTGATGGAACATGGCATAAGCCTGCTGGCCTACCACTTGCCGCTGGATGCGCACCCGGAGCTGGGCAACAATGCTCAGTTGGCGCAGTTGCTTGGGTTCCAGGCTGAAGAACGGTTCGGTGAGCAGAACATCGCCATGGTGGGCCGTTTGCTTCAGCCCATGTCTCTGCAAAGGCTGTCGGGCGTGGTGGAGGAAAAGTTGCAGCGCCGGCCGCTGGTCGTGGGGGATGATGGCGCCATTATCCGGCGTATTGCCTGGTGTGGCGGGTCTGCGCAGGATTATCTTCCTGCCGCCATCGAACTAGGCGTGGATGCCTTTCTTAGCGGAGAAGTCTCGGAACACACCGTGCATCAGGCGCGCGAATCCGGCGTGGCGTTCATTTCCGCCGGCCATCATGCGACCGAGCGCTATGGCATACAGGCACTGGGTGCGCACCTTGCACTACAGTTCGGCATCCGGCATCAGTTTATCGAGATCGACAATCCGGTCTGAATTCTGGAGTTTTCTTTATTTACGTGTAAAATCAAAATAATAAAAGAGGCTTTTAAAGCGATGCCGGAAGCAAAACCCAGTTTGTTGATCGTAGATGACGATGCGCTGATTACTGATACCCTGCATTATGTGCTGAGCAGGGATTTCGAGGTGTATGTCGCGGATTCCCGCGCCCAGGCGGCCAGTTTGCTGCGTCAGATGGATCAGTCGCCTCAGCTGGCTCTGGTCGATCTGGGTTTGCCCCCGTTACCCCATCGCCCGGATGAGGGCTTCAAGCTGATCGGGGAGCTGCTGGCACGTGCGCCTGAAATCAAGATTTTCGTGCTCTCGGGGCAGAATGACGATGCCAATGCACGTCATGCACGTGCGCTCGGGGCGGTGGAATTCATTCCCAAACCATGCGAGCCGGCGCGGCTCAAGTCGCTTTTGTTCGACGCCTTGCGCATTCACGAAGCGGAACAGTCAAGAGAAGTCGAGCCTGGCAGAAGTTGCGATATTCTCGGCGCCAGCCTGAATGCCGAGAAATTGCGCCAGCAGATCCGTCAGTTCGCGGATGCGCCGTTTCCGGTCCTGATCGAGGGTGAGTCCGGTAGCGGCAAGGAGTTGGTGGCGGGATGTTTGCACCGGCTCAGCGTACGTTCCAATAAACCTTACCTTGCGCTCAATTGCGCGGCGATTTCCCCCTCCCTGGTGGAGCCGACGCTGTTCGGTTACAGCAAGGGATCTTTTACCGGCGCGACGTCCTCACGGGCGGGTTATTTCGAGGATGCCAGCGCAGGCACCCTGTTTCTCGACGAAATCGGGGAACTTCCGGTCGAATTGCAGGCCAAGCTGCTGCGCGTACTGGAAAACGGCGAGTTTCAGCGCGTGGGAGAAACGCAGCCGCGGCACAGCAATGCGCGCATCGTTGCGGCAACCAATCGCGACCTGCGCCAGGAAATCAAGGCCGGGCGCTTCCGTGCCGACCTTTATCACCGGCTCAGCGTATTCACTGTCAATGTGCCGCCACTGCGCGAGCTGGGGGATGACAAAACCCTGCTGCTGGAGCATTTCCGGGCTTTTTATGCGCAGCAGGGCGGGGGTGTGCCGTTCCGGCTCGACCCGGTCGCGCAGCGGGTGTGGCAGGCTTACCCTTTTCCCGGCAATGTGCGGGAATTGCGTAATATCGTGATCCGGCTGGTCACCAAATATGCCGGTCAGAGCGTGTCGCGCGACGCATTGCAGGCGGAACTGGATACCGATGCGGATACCCTGCCCGAGATGCTGCCCAGTGACCCCGCCGCGATGCAGGAGCTGGCAAAGAAGCATTTGCAGCTGCATGCCAATTTCAGTCTGGACCAAACGCTCAAACAGTGGGAGCAGTCATACGTCGAGGCCGCCCTCAAGCTGACGCATGGCAACCTGAGCCAGGCGGCCCGACTGCTGGGCGTGAACCGCACGACACTGTACAGCCGGATGCAGACCTACCCCAATCTGGAGCAGTATCAATAAATGTATCTCACCCATTTCGGCCTCTCGCAGCCGCCTTTCAGGATTACAGCGCATACCGAGTTTTTCTACGGCGGGGGCAACCGCGGCGCCATTCTGGATGCGCTGATCTATGCCATCCGGCAGGGCGAGGGGATCGTCAAGGTCAGCGGCGAAGTCGGGAGTGGCAAAACCATGTTGTGCCGCATGCTGCAGGAGCGGCTTCCGGAAGAAGTGGAAACAGTCTATCTCGCCAATCCGAGCGTTTCACCGGATGAAATCCTGCATGCCATCGCTTTCGAGATGCAACTCTCGCTGCCGCGTGACGCGGAGCGTCTCGAGGTCATGCAGGCGCTGCAGGAATACCTGGTAGAGCGACATGCCCAGGGCAAGCAGGTCGTGGTGTTCGTGGAAGAGGCGCAAAGCATGCCGCTGGAAACGCTGGAAGAGATCCGTCTGCTCTCCAACCTCGAGACGCAACACTACAAGCTGCTGCAAATCGTGCTTTTCGGCCAGCCCGAGCTGGACAGGAACCTGGCGCGGACAGAGATTCGCCAGCTCAAGGAGCGCATCACCCACAGCTTTACCCTCAAGCCACTGACATCAGGTGAAATCAGGGATTACCTGATGTTCCGTTTGCGTGCAGCCAGTTACCATGGGCCAGACCTGTTCGGGCCTGCGGTCGTCAAGCTGATCTCGCGGGCATCCAGAGGGCTGACGCGGCGCGTGAACATCATTGCGGACAAAACCCTGCTGGCCGCGTTTGCCGACAACACGCATACCCTGAGCCAGAAGCATGTGCGGGCTGCAATAGAGGACAGCGAATTCGAGCTGTCGAAAGGCGCCGTTCCATGGCCGAAAATGGCCGTTGCGCTGGCATTGCTGGTGACCGGCGTGGGGCTGGGCGTGGCGCTGCATGTTTATTTGCAGCCGCAACCTGAGGGGCGGGCGGACACTGCGGTCAGCCGTGTTCAGGATGCAAGACCCGCTTCCGTGCCTATGGCTGCAGAGACGGCGCCAGTGGAAAAAACTGCGCCGCCTGCCGCCCCAGTTTCAGCTGATATCGTGGCGCAACGGCTGGCGGCAACGGAAAACTGGTTATCGAAGCAGGGGCAGTCGACGACAAGCATCCAGCTGATGGGCTCGAATAACCTGAAGTTATTGCGCTGGCAACTGGACAAGATCGGGCGCGACGTTGAAATGGACCGGGTTTTTGTGTACCGTACCAAGGTCAATGGCCAACCCGCGTGGACCGTGCTCTACGGCAGTTTCCCGGGGCGTTCGGAGGCTGCTGCGGCACTGGCGCATCTGCCTGAATCGCTGAAGGCGAATCGCCCGATTTTGCGTACCTTGCAGGGCATACGAGCCGAGATCGCCGAGCTTCAGTGATGATGAAAGACAACAACATTAAAGGTTGTACCGTGAGAAACAAGACAAAACGGTCTGGGTTGCAGCAAAAGATGCAGCGCTGCGGCCTGAGCATGGCATTGGGGATGGCGGCATTCTTTTCCGGCTGTGCTTCCTATCCTCCTCCCATCCCTGTTTCCCAGAATCATCTCCAGGCCGAACCGCTGGTCAGGGATGGCAGCATACCCGAGCCTGTCAGGGTAGGCGCTTTCGTGCCGCCCCCCAAGCCATCCGTCAAGCCGCAAACCTATAGCGTGGTGGTGAATGAAGTCCCGGTGAAGGAGTTGTTGTTTGCACTGGCGCGTGATAGTGGCCGAAATATTGACATATATCCAACAATCAGAGGTGTTGTCACGCTTAATGCGATTGATGAAACTCTGGATGCGATCCTTGACCGAATCGTGACGCAGGTAGATGACCTTCGTTATGAGGTTGATGGAAATGTGATTCGCGTCATGCCTGATACGCCTTACTTGCAAACTTATCGGGTCAATTACGTCAACATCGAACGCGAGACTGCTATGGAGTCAAGTGTAGACACCATAGTGGCCAAAACGGGAACGCCGAGCACAGGTAGTGGGTCTGCTGGACCCGGTAACTCATTAAGTGCAAAAATCAAAACAACTTCAAAAAGCAAATTTTGGGAGCTGTTGCAGCAGAATGTTAAGAAGTTGTTGGAAGACACAGATAAACGGGTAGAGCAGGACTCAGTTCAAATACAGGCTAAGGAATTTGCTTCGCAGAATATGTCAGGGTCAACTACGGCCAGCGGTTCTGGTAGCGCTGGATTCAATGTTGGCGGTCAGGGCGGCACAAAAGTTCAGGGCAGCGGCAACACTGTAGCCGGCAATCAAGGTTCGGGAGCAGCCGGTACAGGTGACCAATCGGTTCAATCCGATGCACAGGCTAGCCAACAAAAGTCTTTGCAGGCGGGTTTACAACGTTTTCAGTTTCGGGAGAAGGCGTCCGTAATTGCTAATTCAGAAACTGGCATGCTCGCAGTGCGAGCAACCCGGCGTCAGCATCAGGCAATGCAGGAATTTCTCAAGGGAGTGCTTGAAGTAGCCAAGCGTCAAGTATTGATTGAGGCCACAATCGTCGAGGTTGAGCTTAATAATAGTTATCAAGGCGGTATTGACTGGAGCAGGATTGCTAGTACGGGCGCTATTAAACAATCGATGCTAGGTCAATTTGGTGTGGCAAATAATAGTAATAATTTTACCTTCACTTATGCCACAAACAGTAATCGTGTTGGCAATATCAGTGCGACCGTCAAGCTGCTGGAGACCTTTGGGGATATTAAGGTGCTTTCAAGTCCAAAATTGATGGCACTTAATAATCAAACCGCAGTCTTGCAGGCGGTCGACAATCAGATTTATTTTACAGTCAAGGTAAATCCTGCCTTGCCTGCAACTCTCACAAGCCCACCTACTCCGGCAACCTATGAAACAGAGCCCCGCACTGTAGCAGAAGGGGTTGTGATGACGGTGACGCCACAAATTAATGAAAGCGGGCGTGTCGGTCTGACTATACGACCTACTATTACCAGGATTATTGGCTATGTGAATGATCCTAACCCTGTTTTTATAGGGACACCTATTCAGAATAAAGTCCCCATACTCCAAGTACGGACGATGGAGTCCGTGCTGCAAGTTAGTAGTGGACAAATATTAATAATGGGTGGGTTGATGCAGGAAAAATCTTCTAGGAATCGGGATGGTATCCCGGTACTGGCGAGGTTGCCCGGCATTGGCGACTTATTTAGCTTTCGCGATGATGTCAGCAAGAAAAGCGAACTGGTGGTATTCCTTCGCCCAACAGTAATTGAGGACAACTCATCGATAGAGCAAGAGCTTATGTCGAATTACGGCCATTTTTTGCCTAATTCAACAAAGCCATGAGCCTGCTGATGAAAGCCTTGAAAAAGGCCGAAGAAAGCCAGCAAGGCGTGCAGGGCGAAAAAGCGCCAACCTTGCAGGAGCTGGAGGAGGAGTTGTCCCTCGAGCCGCGTCAGCATGAGACCTCGTCAACAACCGCAGCGGCAAAACCAGGGGATGAAGAGCGCTCGCCTGCCTATGGCACTGCTTCTGCGCAGGGCGCGGCCAATCTGTTTGCCGCCAAAGCGCCAGAGGGTAGTGGACGAAAAGGGCTTCTTCTTGCCCTGTCGGCGGCTGCGTTGCTGTTGCTTGCCGGCGGCGGCACCTATGTTTATCTGGCGATCAACAAACCCGGTTTGCTGATTTCCTTCAAGAAGGCCAGTCCGCCTCCTTTGCCATCGCTTCCTGCACAAAAGCCGGAGCCATCGCCAGCGGTGGCTGAGCCGCCGCCCCCGAAAGAAGAGGCGGCTCCGGGAGCAATGATGGCAGCGCCGGTTGCGCCGGAAACGCAAGCCATCTTGCCCGCGCCTACTGCGGTACTGGCGGAGGCGAAAAACAGGGCGCCGCAGATGGCGATGCCTGCGCCGGATGGCGCAGTCAGGGTCGTGCGCGACTCTCCCCCGGAAATCAATCCCGATCTGGCGAAAGCGTATCAGGCCTTGCAGGAAGGGCGTCTGGAAGCGGCTCAGTCTGCATACAGGCGCTTGCTGCAGCAGGAGCCGCGCAGTGTCGATGGCCTGCTCGGCATGGCTGCGGTGGCGGCGCGTTCGAGTAATCCGGAAGAAGCCGGCAGCTATTACCTGCGCGTGCTCGATGTGGAACCCAGGAATACCTATGCCCAGGCGGGTCTGTTGAATCTGCTGGGAAGTACCGACCCTGCCGGCAGCGAGGCAAAATTGAAGCGCCTGCTGGCCAGCCAGCCGAGTGCTTCCCTGTATTTCGTGCTGGGAAATCTGTATGCAACCGAAGGGCGCTGGCCCGATGCGCAGCAGGCCTATTTTCAGGCCCACCATATGGCATCAACCAACCCGGATTATGCCTTCAACCTGGCGGTGAGCCTGGAGCATCTCAAGCAGCCCAAACAGGCGCTCACCTATTACCAGCTCGCCCTGCAATTGATCGGGCGCGAGGGCGTGGCTGCTTTCGACCGGACCGCAGCAGAGGCGCGCATCGTTCAATTGAAGCGGATGGCAGAATAGATGGCCGAACAGCGTAAAAAACTTCGACTAGGCGAATTGCTGGTCCAGCAGGGCCTGATCAGCCAGGATCAGTTGCGCATTGCCCTGATGGAGCAAACCGAGCACGATATGCCGCTGGGCCGGCAACTGGTGCGTCTGGGCTTTGTGACCGAAGCGATGATTCGCGATATCCTGGCCCATACCATCGGCCAGGAGGGGATTGACCTCTCCAACGTGGTCGCTGACGGAGAAGCCCTCAAGCTGGTGCCGGAAGAATTTGCGCGTCGCTACCGCCTGCTGCCGATCGCCTTTCATACCGATCGCCAGGAACTTCTGGTGGCGATGAGCGATGTTTTCAACGTGGTGGCGCTGGATTTGCTGCGCGCCCATCTCGGCGGGCATACCGAGATTCGTACTGTGCTCGCGGGCGAAGCGCAACTCGAAGAATCCATCGACCAGTTCTACGGCTTCGAACTTTCGGTGGATGGCATCCTGCGCGAGATCGAAACCGGCGAGATCGACTACCAGAGCCTGCAGGCGGGCAACGAGGAATACACCCAGCCGATGGTGCGGCTGGTGGGCGCATTGCTGGTGGACGCGGTCAAGCGCGGGGCGTCTGACATCCACTTCGAGCCGGAATACGCCTTCCTGCGCATCCGTTACCGTATCGACGGGGTGATGGAGCAGATTCGCAGCCTGCACAAGACCTACTGGCCGGGGATCGCCGTCCGTCTCAAGGTCATCAGCGGCATGAATATCGCCGAAACACGGGCGCCTCAGGACGGGCGTCTGTCGCTGAACCTGAATGGACGTCCAATTGATTTCCGGGTTGCGGCGCAGCCCACCATCTATGGCGAAAACATCGTGCTGCGCGTGCTGGACCGGGAAAAGTCCATCATTTCCCTGGATCGCATGGGTCTGAGTCAGGAAACGCAGGACAAGCTGAAACTGATGATGGCGCGCCCCGAGGGCATCCTGATCGTGACCGGCCCGACCGGTAGCGGCAAAACCACGACGCTGTATTCGATGCTGAGCCACCGCAACGACGAAACGGTCAATATCATGACCCTGGAGGACCCGGTCGAGTACCCGGTCACGATGATGCGCCAGACCTCGGTCAACGAAATGGTCAAAATGGATTTTGCCAACGGTATTCGCTCCATGATGCGGCAGGATCCCGACATTATTCTGGTGGGCGAAGTGCGCGACCGTGAAACGGCGGACATGGCCTTTCGCGCGGCGATGACCGGGCACCAGGTGTTCACTACGCTGCATACCAATTCTGCCCTGGGCGCTTTTCCGCGCCTGCTGGATATCGGTATCCTGCCCGACATCATGGCGGGCAATATTATCGGCGTGATCGCGCAGCGCCTGGTGCGTCTGCTTTGCCCGCACTGCAAGCAGGCCTATACGCCGAGCCCGGATGAAAAACAGTTGCTGGGCCTGGCACCTGATTCTGAGCAGCTGGCCCACGCCGCAAAAGGTTGCGCCCAGTGCAATCATCGGGGCTACAAGGGACGCATGGCGCTGATCGAGTTGTTGCACATGGATGCCGATCTCGATGAATTGATTGCACGTCGCGCCACCGCGCGGGAGTTGAGCAAGGCGGCGCTTGAGAAGGGGTTCCATACACTGGCGGATGATGGCATCCGGCGTATCCTGGAAGGTGTGACCAGTCTGGCGGAAGTTTCTCGCGTGGTGGACCTGACCGGGCGGCTGCACTAAGAATATCCGCACCAGAATGCGGAGTTCACGATCATGCTGACTTACCAATACAGCGCCGTTGACAAGAATGGCGGCCCAGCCAGGGGCAAACTCGCTGCGGTGAACGAGGTGGACCTGGAGCTGCGCCTGCAGCGCATGGGGCTGGATCTCATCACTGCGCGCAAGGTGAGCCAGCCGCTCCATGTCGGCGGTGGCAATATTACGCGTCAGGATCTCATTACCTTCTGCTTTCACATGGAGCAGCTTTCCCGTGCCGGCATTCCGATCCTGGAAGGTCTGGCAGACCTGCGCGACAGTATCGAGCAGCCGCGATTCCGCGAAGTCTTGTCCGGCATTCTGGAGGACATGGACGGAGGCAAGACCCTGGCGCAAGCCATGGCCGGTTATCCCGTGGCATTCGATAGCCTGTTCGTCAGCCTGATCAAGGCGGGAGAGCAGAGCGGCACCATGACCCAGGTGTTCGAAAGTCTCGCCACGACCCTGAAGTGGCAGGATGAACTGGTGGCCCAGACCAAGCGCCTGCTGATGTATCCGGCAATGGTGTTCGTGGTGGTGGGCGGAGTGATCGTATTCCTGATGATGTATCTGGTGCCGCAGCTGGTGTCTTTTCTCAAGAACATGGGGCAGGCACTGCCTTTCCAGACACGGGCGCTGATTTTTCTGTCTGACGTGTTCGTCAACTACTGGTACCTGGTGTTTGGCGTGCCGCTGGCGGCACTGGCGCTGGTGACGGTGATGATTCACAAGAATCCGCGCGCGCGTTACTGGTGGGATTATTCAAAATTGCGAATCCCATTCGTGGGGCCGATTTTGCAGAAAATCATCCTCGCCCGCTTCGCCAATTTCTTCGCCCTGATGTACCAGTCGGGCATTACGATTCTGGATGCAATGAAAACCAGCGAGGACATTGTAGACAATCGGGTCATCGCTGACGGACTGGCGCGTGCCGGGCAGCAGATCAGCGCTGGCGACAGCGTGGCAGACAGTTTCGAAAATCTGGGCATGTTTCCGCCGCTGGTGGTGCGCATGTTGCGCGTGGGCGAGGCCACCGGGGCGCTGGATACTGCTTTGTTAAACGTGACCTATTTTTACAATCGGGAAGTCAAGGAATCTGTCGAGAAACTGCTCAAGATGCTCGAGCCCGCGCTGACCGTGATTCTCGGCCTGGTGCTGGCGGTGATCATGTTCTCGGTGCTGACGCCGATTTACGATATATTGGGCAAAATGAAGTTTTAAATCTATTGCATTCACCATGACCCCCAAACTCATTGTCTGCATAACCACCCAAGCTGCTATTTGCGCGCTGTTCGAGCGCGGCAAGCTGGGCCAGTGCCAGAATTTTCCTGCCACGGAAGCCGGGCAGCGCGAATTCGGCGAACTGCTTCATACGCATTCGTCTGCCCCGGTTTACCTGATGGTCGACTCGGTTGAGGAGGATTACCATACCGAAGCGCTCCCTCACGTTTCAGGTTCGGCGCGAAACGAGTTGCTGCAGCGCAAGCTTAAACAGCTTTACCGCAGTACCCCTTTTTACACGGCCTGGATACAGGGGCGGGATTCGGGCAAGCGGCGGGATGACCGCTATCTGTTCGCGGCGCTGACCAATGCCGATATCCTGCGCCCCTGGCTGGATGTGCTGCAACAGCATCAGGCGCCCCTGGCGGGGATTTACCTGCTGCCCATGGTGAGCCAGGAACTGCTTGCGCTTCTCAAGCTGACGCAGATGGATGTTCTCCTGGTTAACAAACACCAGGATGATTTGCGCCAGAGCTATTTCCAGAACGGGCAGTTGAAGGCCAGCCGGCTTGCCGTGGTGGGCGCGGAAAATACAGGTACCGAAGCCCTGGTGAGCGAGATTGGGAAAACCCGGCTTTATCTCAACAGCTTGCGCTTGTCAGCGCGGGAATCCAGGCTAATCGTGTTGCTACTGGATTCCGATGGATCCCTGGAAGAGGTGCAACTTCGCCTCCAGGCTGACCCTACGTTTGCCTGTCAGCGCCTGACGCGCCGGGAAATCGCCACCCGTCTCGACAGCATTCCGCAGGGAACCTGCCCCTATACCACACACATGACCGCACTTGCCCTGCGTGCCCCCGCAAACAATCTGGCGCCGGCAAGTATTACGCGCAGTCATTGGCGCTATCGGCTACGGCGTACATTGTATGGGACGAGTGCCGCAGTTGCGGTTGCGACGCTACTCTGGAGCGGGGGGAATCTCTATCAGCGCTATCAGCTCGATAGCGAGGCGCGCCAGCTTGCAGGGCAGACGCAGGATCAGCAGGCACGCTATATCGAGGTGACCAAAACTTTTCCCGAGTCTCCGGCTTCGGCAGACAATCTGGAAAAAGCGGTGCAAATCGCCGACATTCTCAAAAAAGATAGCCGCACCCCGGAACGCATGATGCGGGCGGTGAGCCGGGCGCTGGAAAACAGCCAGGACGTGGTGTTGACGCGTTTGACATGGAAGTATGGCACCCCCGGCGAGAATGCAGGTAAGTCTTCGGCTGCGGCTTTACCCGTACCCGATGCGCGCTGGCAGGAATGGGGGATTCTGGAGGCGGAGATTCGGCCGTTCCATGGAGATTATCGCGCAGCGATGGCGAGTATTAACCGTTATTCAGACAAGCTGGGCCGCGACCCGGATGTTGCGAGTGCCAGTGTGACCCAGATGCCGCTCGACGTTCATTCTGCCTCTGCGCTGAGTGGCAATACGCTGGACGCAACAAGTACGGATAGTGTACGAGCCGAGTTCAAGCTCAAGTTGGTGTTGAGGGCTAGCGAATGAAATGGACCACTGAGGACTGGCGCTTTCTGCGCGCATCCTTGTTAACCCTACTGACGGTATTGCTGCTGGGCGGTGCGCTGGTGTTCTTTACCCATCAGTGGCTGGGCAAGTCCCGTGACATATTCAGGCAGCAGCAGGATGCGCTGCAGGAAGCGCGCAACCGCCTTTACAAATCGGGCGAAGAAAAAGAACGGATTCTGCGCTATCGCGGTGAATTTCTCGCATTGCAACAGCACGGCCTGATCGGCGAGGAGCAGCGCATCAACTGGGTGGATGCCTTACGCGCGGCAAGCCTGCAACTCAAGATGTTCGGCATCAGTTACCAGATCGACGCGCAGCAGGTTTATCAGTCACCCGCAGTCACGAATTCAGGGGCCTACCGCTTGCGCCAGTCGGTGATGAAAATCAGCATGGGTCTGCTGCACGAAGAAGACCTGTCGCGTTTCATGACGACGCTTGCGTCGCTGGAAGCGGGCTTCTTCATGATCAGGGAGTGTGATCTGCAGCGTCAGGGGTCGGGAAGAAGCGAGACTGTTGGTGTGCAGCCGCACCTCAATGCGGAATGCAGCCTTGCCTGGCTGACAATGAGCGAGGGGAAAGCGGGAGAGGTGCGGCCATGAAACCCTTTTCCACCATCACGGTTTTTGGGGTATGGATGCTGGCTGCTTCTCCGGGCTGGGCGGACGAGGCACTGGGGCGGCTGTTCTATACGCAGGAGCAGCGCGTCCGGATGGATGCCGCTCGCCAGCATGAACGCAGCATCAGGATCGATGAAGAGGAAAGCACGCCACCGCCCGTCAACATTCAGCTCAACGGGGTCATTACCCGGAGCGACGGCCGGTCCACGGTGTGGATCAATAACAAGGTGCATAGCGCGGATCAGGCCTTGCCGGGTGTCGTGGTCGATGGCAGGAGCGGGCGTTCCGGCGAGGTCGGCGTGGCTGTCCCCGGCGTTCGTGGCAATGTGTCGCTGAAGGTGGGGCAAAGTATCGATGTCACCAGCGGGCAGGTGGAGGAGGTATACCGCCGTCCATCTCCTGCGCCTCTGCCGGAAAGCCCCCGGCCTCTGGCGACGGAAAAGCATGCAAAGCCCCCTGGCGGTAAAGCGGACCAGGATGGGAGTGCAGACACTGGTCCAGTGAATGAATCGACAGCAGCCCCACCCACCCGCTAGACGGTTTCAGGTCATGATTTTGCCTCGTGCTGCAGCTGCGCCTTTTCCCTCCTCGCAGCGCGGGATGGCGCTGATGTTGTTGCTGCTGCTGGTTGGCGTAGGCGCGTTGGCGGTGTTCGTGGGGGGGGTGAATCGTGCCGCAGATCAGCAGGAGCGGGACAGAATTTCCACTCAGTCGCTGGCGCGAGCCAAGGAAGCGCTGATCGGGTATGTTGCCATGCGTCAGGACCCGGAAAGGCCGGGAGATGCCCCGTGCCCCGATAACCCGACAGACGGAAACTATGACGGCACCCAGGATGCGCCTTGCGGAAACAACCCTGCTGCGCCACGCCTGGGTCGTCTGCCATGGAAGACCGTGGTAGTCGGTGCTGCGACCACCGTCACAGAGGGCCTTGGGCTGGATATTGTAGATGGATATGGAGAGCGTTTGTGGTATGCCGTTTCGAGAAATCTGGTCGATCCTGCCGGCGTGGCACAGTTCAATCCCTTGCTGCTTACCGCGCTGCCTCCGGCACGCCGGCCGTGGATTACCGTGCGTGATTCGTTGGGTAATGTAGTTAGCAACAGGGTCGCTGCAGTGTTTCTGGCGCCAGGCATAAGCCTGGCTGGACAGCTTAGATCCGGAGCAACTCCAGCGGCGGGTCAGTATCTTGACGATTTTGTCGTTGCTGGGGTGAATTACAGCAACGCGGACGCTGATGATTGCCTGGATGGAACGGTTTGCGTGACTGTGGCAAGCCGTACTGGAGAAGATTTTATTCTTGCGCCACGTTCGGGGACATTTAACGATGTAATGGCTTTCGTCACCATAGACGAGCTGATGGCGTCCATTGACCGGCGTGTGGCCGGTGAGATTCGTGCAAAACTGGAAGTGAATCATCCTTTTCCATCCAGCCTGGGCGATATCGTTGTTTCCTCCTGGCCGTCCTGGTTTAACGATAATGGCTGGGCAGACGGTACAGTGACAACTTACACCAAACTGGATGATGACCATGCAAGCATTCGGTTCGCAAGCTGCGCAGCGACATTCAGTTATGCCTGGAGTGGTGGAAAGGCCGCTATGACTTGGGACGGGGCATGTTAAATATCTTCTGGAAAAGTATTTCGGGGCCGATGAGGGACACGGTAAGCGCGCGTACCGGATCAGGGCAGAAAGGGTTTTCGCTGATCGAACTGGCTATTGTGCTAGTGGTGGTGGCTTTATTGATTGGCGGCCTGCTCGTACCTCTGTCCATGCAGATCGAACAACAACGGATCAGGGACACCCAGAAAACACTCGAAGAAGTCAAGGAGGCGCTGGTCGGCTTCGCCATTGCCAATGGCCGTCTCCCCCGCCCTGCGACTTTGGCCAGCAATGGCGCAGAGAAGGCCAGCTGCGTGACGGAGGCTGAGTGCACCGGTTTCATCCCCTGGGCGACGCTGGGGGTGCCCAAGCTCGACAGTTGGGGGAAAATCATTCGGTACAGTGTCACGCCCGACTTTGCAAAATCAGTGCCTTTTACCCTGAATTCGACGGTAGCGACCAAGACCATCCAGGCCAGGGATGATACGGGGGCTTTGATTTATCTGGCCGGCCAGGCAGTATGTGCGATAGCGAATCAGTGCATGCCGGCAGTTATTTTTTCCCATGGAAAGAATAACTGGGGAACCAGCGATTCGGGTGGGGCGAATGCAGACGGCTCAACGACCAATGTCGATGAAGACGCCAATAATGCCGCTTCCACCAATTTTATCAGTCGCACCTTTACCGAGAGCACTACGGTAACCGGCGGCGAATTCGACGATCTCGTGACCTGGCTTTCCCCCAATATCCTGTTCAACCGCATGGTGGCGGCGGGGCGCCTGCCTTAGGCGTTCACTCCCCCGCCACCGTCATCTGCCCGATCAGGATCGAACCACACTGCCGTGCGCCACGCACCAGCACGTCGTTGCCCACGGCCACGATGTTGCGGAACATGTCCTTGAGGTTGCCGGCGATGGTGATTTCTTCCACCGCGTACTGGATTTTTCCGCCTTCCACCCAGAAACCCGCCGCGCCGCGCGAATAGTCACCGGTGACGGGATTGACGCCCTGCCCCAGCAGTTCGGTCACTAAAAGACCGCGATCCATGGTTTTGAGCAGGGCGGCAAAGTCCTGACCGGTATCTGCCAGGATCAGGTTGTGGCTGCCGCCGGCATTGCCAGTGCTGCTCATGCCGAGCTTGCGCGCCGAATAGCTGGAGAGAAAGTAGCCCTGCACCACGCCGTCCTTGATCACGTCGCGGCTTTGGGTGGCCACGCCTTCATTGTCGAAGGGACTGCTGGCGAGGCCTTTTTTGAGGTGCGGCAGTTCCTGCAGCTGGATGAAGGGGGCGAAGATTTCCTTGCCCAGGCTGTCGAGCAGGAAGGAGGATTTGCGGTACAGGCTGCCGCCGCTGACCGCGCCGACAAAACTGCCGATCAGGCCGGAAGCGAGGGAAGCCTCGAACAGCACCGGCACCTGCATGGTCTTGAGCTTGCGCCCATCGAGACGGCGCACGGTGCGTTCACCCGCCATGCGCCCCACGGCGGCGGTGCCGTCGAGATCGGCGGCGGCGCGTGCGGTGGTGTACCAGTAGTCGCGCTGCATGCCCTGATCCGATTCCGCCACCACTGCGCAACTGATGCCCTGGCGCGTGGTGGGGTAGCCGCCGATGAAGCCGAGGCTGTTGGCGTAGACGAACAGGGATTCGTGAGTGGAGACCGAGGCGCCTTCGGAATTGTTGATGCGCGGGTCCACGCTCATCGCTGCGGATTCGCATTCCTGCGCCAGCACGATGGCCTGTTCCACCGGGAGTTCCCAGGGATGGTAGAGATCGAGTTCGGGAATTTCCCTTGCCAGCAGGGCTTCATCCGCCAGCCCGGCGAATTCGTCGCTGGCGGTGTGCTTCGCGATGCTGCACGCTGCCTTCACGGTATCGCGAATGGCTTCCGGCGACAGGTCAGAAGTGCTGGCATGGCCGCGCCGCTGGCCGAAATAGACGGTGACGCCGAGGCCCTTGTCGCGGTTGTATTCGATGGTCTCCACTTCATTGTGGCGCACCGTGACGTTCTGGCCAAAACCTTGCGAGACTTCCGCTTCGCAGGCAGTGGCACCGTCTTTTTTTGCCTGATTGAGAATGTCCTGGGAAATTTGCCGGAGGGTGTCGAACGAATGGGTAAAGCGGGAATCCTGCACGGTGACCTCAGTGGTATGGTTTTATCAGCGGCACGCTAACCCCTCTCCCTGCCTTCGGCTACGCTCAGGCAACAACGGGGGAGGGCAGGGGTGGGGGTAACAACGCGGCTGAAAGCGTGATGAAATGCGGTTATGATAACAACTTTAATTAGCGAAGCGAAACCATGCAGGATAGCGATCAGCCGGAACATGAAGAAATCAGCCGCTCCCAGCGCAAACGCGAGGTGGAGGCGCTGCAGGAGATTGGCGAAAGACTGGTCATCCTGAATGCTTCGCAGCTCGGCCAGCTCGATCTTCCCGACAATCTGCGCGATGCAGTGAAGGAAGCAAAGCGCCTGACCGCCAACGGCGCCATCCGCCGCCAGAAGCAGTACATCGGCAAGCTCATGCGCAATATCGATCCGGCGCCGATTCAGGCCAAGTTCGACGAATGGGACGGCACCAGTCGCGAGCAGGCGGCGAAATTCCACCAGCTCGAACGCTGGCGCGACAGGCTGCTGGCCGACGACAAGGCCATCAGCGACCTGGTGCTGGCGCATCCCCGCGCGGATGTGCAGCGCTTGCGCACGCTGGTCCGCAATGCGCACAAAGAGCAGGCTGCCAACCGGCCGCCGAAGAGCAGCCGCGAGCTGTTCAAGGAACTGCGCCAGCTGATGCTCGTGGAAGCTGCGCCGGCTCAAGATGCAGACAGCGAAGACGAAAACCCAACCTATCAGGAAGACTGACCATGCCCGTGAATCTGGCACCGCTTCAGGCGGAAAAACTGTTGCCCGTACAGGGCGTTACCTTAGGCATTGCCGAAGCCGGCATCAAGAAGGCCGGCCGCAAGGACCTGTTGGTCATGCGCCTGGGTGATCATGCCCGCGTGGCCGGGGTATTCACCCTCAACCGTTTCTGCGCCGCCCCGGTGACCCTGTGCCGCCAGCATCTGGCAGGCGGCAAGGCGATGCGCGCGCTGGTGGTGAATACCGGCAACGCCAACGCCGGCACCGGCGATGAGGGCATGACCCGCGCCCGCCGGACGTGCGCCGAAGTGGCTCGGCTGCTGGCTTGCAGCGATGATCAGGTGCTGCCTTTCTCCACCGGCGTGATCCTGGAGCCGCTACCGGTAGACAAGATCATCGCCGGGCTGCCCGCCGCCGTGGCGAACCTGAAGGCAGCCAACTGGTTCGACGCCGCTCACGCCATCATGACCACCGATATCCAGCCCAAGGCCCTGTCGAAGCAGATTACGCTCGGCGGCAAGACGGTGACCCTCACCGGTATCGCCAAGGGCTCCGGCATGATCCACCCCAACATGGCGACCATGCTGGGTTACGTCGCCACCGACGCGGCCATCAGCCAGCCGCTGCTGGAAGGGCTGGTGAAGCATGCCGCCGACCAGTCCTTCAACTGCATCACGGTGGACGGCGACACGTCCACCAATGATTCCTTCATCCTCATTGCCACCGGCGAGGCAGGCACGGCGGAGATCGTTGACGCCGCGAGCGCTGAATATGCCGCGCTGCGCGACGCCATCACCGAGGTGTCGCAGGTGCTGGCGCAGGCCATCGTGCGCGACGGCGAGGGGGCGACCAAGTTCATGACTATCGCCGTGGAGGGCGGCGCCAGTGTGGCCGAATGCCGCCAGGTGGCTTACGCCATCGCTCATTCGCCGCTGGTGAAAACCGCATTTTTTGCTTCCGACCCCAACCTGGGACGGATTCTTGCCGCCATTGGCTACGCGGGCATTGCCGACCTGGACGTGGACAAGATCCGGCTCTACCTGGGTGATGTGCTGGTGGCGGAAAACGGCGGACGGGCGGCCAGCTATCAGGAACAGGACGGCCAGCGCGTGATGAAGGCGCCGGAAATCCTGGTGCGTGTGAGCCTGGGGCGCGGAGCCGCCGCAGCCACGGTCTGGACCTGCGATTTTTCCTACGACTACGTGAAGATCAACGCCGAATATCGAAGCTAGGCGTGCTTTGCCAGGAATTTGTCGAGCTGCTTGGCGAATGCCGCGCGGTCGCCCTGGCTGAAGCCTGGGGGACCGCCGGTTTCCACCCCGCTGTTGCGCAACTGCTCCATGAAGTTGCGCATGGAGAGCGTTTCCCGGATATTGTCCGGGGTATAGAACTCGCCGCGCGGATTCAGCGCATGCCCACCACTTTCAATCACTTTCGCCGCGAGCGGGATATCTGCCGTGATGACCAGATCGCCAGCCGCGATCTGCCGGACGATCTGGTCGTCGGCAACGTCGAATCCGGCCGGCACCTGCATGGCCTTGATAAAGGGCGATGGGGGTGTGCGTATCAGCTGATTCGCCACCAGAGTGATGGAGATCCTTGCCCTTTCAGCAGCGCGGAACAGAATTTCCTTGATGACGTTGGGGCAGGCGTCGGCGTCGACCCAGATTTGCATTGATTTACCTTGAACAATGGAAAAAAGCTGGCGTGGGTTAAACGTGGGGGAAATCCGGGTTGTGAGCGATCTCCCAGAGAAATCCGTCGAGGTCGGTGAAGTAGCCAGAGTAGCCGCCCCATTCGGTCGGCTGTGCAGGTTTGGTCACTGTTGCGCCATAGCTGGCCACATGTTCAAGCAAAGAGTCCACTTCCGCTGGTGAACGCACATTGTGAGCCAGGGAAAAGCCATGAAATCCCGAACCCGCGGGTGAGAGGCCGGCATCAGCCGCAAGGTTCTCACGCGGCCACAGGGCGAGCCAGGTTTGTCCGAGCTCGAAGAAGGTGATGGATGGTGGAGTTTTCAGGCGAGGCAGGCCAAGGCACTCCTGATAGAAGCGGGTCGCTTTTTCAAGATCGGCCACCCCAAGCGTGATCAGGCTGATTCTGGGTTCCATCGTTTTCTCCTGTGGCCTGGTTTGTAGCCTCGTGTATTTTGGAAGGGCAGCAAGCCTGTTCAGTAACGCCTGAGTTGTTGCTGCCACTGGTATTTCTGCTGTTCGATCCGGCGTCTTTCCGTTTCCTGCTTCATGCGCTCTTCCTGGGCCGCGCGACGTTGAAGATTATCCTCCTCGCGTTTCGCCTGCTCCTCCGCGCGGTGCAGATCGCCGGAAACCTGCGCGGCATAACGGCGATTTTCTTCAAGTTCGCGTTCCTGTCTGCGCTCTATCTCCTGTCGCTGCTGCTCCTGACGACGCTCTTCTGCGGCAAGACGATATTCCTCGGCCTGACGCCGGCGCTCCTCTTGCCGGGCTTCGGCAAGTTCATCCCACTGGCGAGTTTCCACAAGCCTTTCCTGGTTTTCCATGATTTGTCTGGCGCGGTAGTGCGAATAGAAAGTCAACGCAATCTGGATGGCCATGCCGATGGCGATCAGACCGCCGATTACGATGAGCAGGATTTTCTGGGGTGTCCAGCGCGCTTCGCGAATTTCGACCGCGAATCGAATGTCGTTGTCGGACGAGGCAAGTGCCGTGTCGTAGCCTGCGCGGCGCGCATGGTCTGAAAGTGTCCAGTAGGCATGATTGAGCTGGTAGATCTTCCGGCCAGCCTCCTCCTGTGTCAGCCCATGCTTGCCTGATGTCAGGTGAGACAGCAAGCGGTCGTAGGCTGTCTGGATATCTTCCTCGGATGCGCTGATGTCGAGTTCAAGTTCCTCGTAATAATTCTGCTGCTTTTTCATTCCTCGTTGCCGTTACCCGTTTGTCTGTTGTTGCCGCTGCGCCATTTTTCGTGCAGTCGTTCGGCTCGTTCGCGTTCCTGCTCCTGCCTTGCCCGCTCAACCTCTTCCTGTTGACGCCGCTCATCCTCGGCTTTCTGGCGTGCCTGGGCTTCTGCACTGCGAAGGTCACTGGAAACCTCGTCAGCATATTGCCGGTCTTTTTCCAGTTCCCATTCCTGGCGGCGCATGGCATTTTCACGCTCACGCTGGATTTGTTCAGCCTCGGCTTTGCGACGTTGTTCCTCAGCCAGTGTTTCACCTGCGGTGCGCTGCTCAGGAGAAAGTTTTCCGTTGATGGCATCGTACGATGCCAGGATGCCCTCTTTCTCGGCCGTGCCGGGCGAATTGCCGGCCTGACTGGCCAGATAAAAGTTGATCAGCATGAAACCGAGCTGGATCATCAGCCCCATCGCGATCAGTCGTCCGATCATGTTAAGGATCGCCCTGGGCGATGTCCAGCGAGGCCCCTTTAATTCGACCGATAACTGAAATGGAGAGGCTGGCCTGTCCAGAGAAAGGTTGTAGCTGGCACGCCGCGACATGTCGGAAAGTGCCCAGTAGGCCTGATTGAGAAGGTCGATCCTGTAGCCGAGTTGCCTGGCGCTGAGGCCATGTTCACCGGATTCGAGGCGCTGCATCCGAAATTCATAAGCGGCATCGATTTCGTTCCCGGAGGCCTCGCGGGGAACCCCGAGAATCTCATAAAAATCCGGTTTATTTCGCATAAGTGAAGTTATCGATTGAGTTGTCTTTGCCACATGCGACGTTGTTCTTCCTGGCGATATTTTTCCTTTTCGCGTTTGGCCCGTTCTTCCTCTTCTGTCCGCATCGCCGCGTATTCGGCTTCCTGGCGCGCCCTTTCCTCAGCGGACTGCAGTTCCTGCGAGACGCGGGCGGCATATCGCCTGTTATCTTCAAGTTCCCGCGCCTGTCTGCGTTCTTCCTCCATGCTGGCGTATTCCCTGCGGCGCTTCTCGGATTTCAGCCGCTCCTCTTCCTCCCTGATCCGGGTCGCAGCGATTTCGTCTGGAGAAGATGCACCTGTGGTCATTTTGTATTCTTCAAGTGCAACTTTTTTTTCGGCAAGCGAAACGCCATGGCTGTCGTTGAGCGCGCGGTTGTGATTCATTGCCGAAAAGGCGATCTGGATAAGGATGCCGAGCGCGAACAGGCCGCCGATAACCGATACCAGCAGCCGGGTGGGAACGAGACGCGATTTGTTGCTAACCCGCACCTTCAGTTCCGGCACTTCAGGCAGGGGCATGGCAAGGGAAGCGTCATAGGCTGAGCGTCGCATATTGTCCGAGAGTGTCCAGTATGCCTCTTTGATCAGATTGAGCCGAAAGCTGGCTTCGGCATGGTCCAGCCCGGACTCCCCCGACTCAAGCCATTGTCGCAGGAGTGGATAAACGCTCCGGATTTCGGCTTCTGTGGCGCCGGGACTCACGCCCAGTATCTCGTAAAGGGTTTTTTTCATCTGGGAACCTGTTTCAGTAGGTTTCATGCCTCGCTCTGCTTGACTTCAACTCCATGAGGTGCGAAAAACCTCCATTGCATGAGGAAATCAATATTGTTGGACTGAATATGCACAGCGTAAGCAGTGTAATCAAAAATCATGACAACAATAAAGGTGTTTCTTGTCCTTTTTGTTTTGCGATTCTAATGCTTTGTTGGATTCCAATTGAATGAAAAATATTGAAAATATTCTCTCCCGCGCCGAGTCCTTGTTGCAGCGGGTGGAACAGATGCTTCCCGGCCCGCTATCTGCGCCTGACTGGGGTGCCTCGGTGGCCTTTCGCTGGCGCAAACGGGGCGGGCAGGGCTTTCTTCAGCCAGTGATGCATCCGCATCACATTCGTCTCGCCGATCTGCAGGGAGTGGAGGAGCAGAAGAAGCTGATCGAGCGCAACACGCGCCAGTTCGTGCGCGGGCTGCCGGCCAACAACGTGCTCCTGACCGGGGCGCGCGGTACCGGAAAATCCTCGCTGATCAAGGCGCTGCTGAATCAGTATGCCGCCAGGGGCTTGCGCCTGATCGAGGTGGAGCGCATGGAGCTGGTCGATCTGCCGGATATCGTCGAAATTTTGTGCCAGCGCCCCGAACGCTTCATCGTGTTCTGCGACGATCTTTCCTTCGATGCCGGCGAGCCGGGCTATCGCGCGCTCAAAGTGGCACTGGATGGTTCGGTGGCGGCGCCGTCCGAGAATGTGCTGATCTATGCCACCTCCAATCGCCGCCACCTGATGCCTGAATTCATGGCGGAAAATCTCGAAACCACGACCGTGGATGGGGAAATCCGGCCGGGCGAAACGACCGAGGAGAAAGTTTCGCTCTCCGAGCGTTTCGGCCTGTGGCTGTCCTTTTACCCCTTTGATCAGGACGAATATCTGGCCATCGCGCGTTACTGGCTGGCCCAGCTGGGCGTGCCGGAGGCCGATTCGGAAAAAGTGCGGCGCGAGGCGCTGCAATGGGCGCTGGGGCGCGGTTCGCGCAGCGGCCGTTCGGCCTGGCAGTTCGCGCGCGACTGGGCGGGGCGAATGGGACTGAGGGCGAAACAATGAACGGAAAAAAGATCGTGGATGTGGTCGCAGCGGTGATTCTGCAGCCGGATGGCCGCTTTCTGCTGGCGCGGCGGCCCGAGGGCAAGCCCTATGCGGGTTACTGGGAGTTTCCGGGCGGCAAGGTGGAAGCGGGGGAGTCGCTTGAACATGCCCTGAAGCGCGAATTGCACGAGGAGCTGGGGATCGAGATGGATCATGCCTGGCCCTGGCTGGTGCGGCATTTCGATTACGAACACGCCAGCGTGAAACTGCATTTTTTCCGCGTGGTGGCGTGGCACGGCGAGTTGCACGGCAAGGAAAGCCAGTTGCTGCAATGGCAGAAGCCGGGTGCGGTGGCGGTGGCGCCGCTGCTGCCCGCCAACGGACCGATTTTGCAGGCGCTGGAATTGCCGTCCATTCTGGCGATCAGCCAGGTCGCAAGCCTGGGCGAAGCCTTGTTCATGGAACGCATGGAAGCGGCGCTGGCGCGGGGTATGCGCCTGATCCAGATACGCGAGAAAACTTTGCCGCCGGCCGAGCTGGAAAGGGTGGCGCGGCAGATGGTGGACCTGGCGCATGCGCATGGCGCGCGCGTTGTGATCAATACCGAATCCGGGCTGGAGACAAGCGTGGGCGAGGATGGCGTGCATTTGCCGGGTGCGGCGCTGATGGCGCTTGAGGCCCGGCCCGCAGCCGGGCTGGTGGGCGCTTCCTGCCATTCTGCTGCCGAGCTGGAGCGTGCGGTACACCTGGGGCTGGATTATGTGCAGTTGAGCCCGGTGTTGCCGACCCTGACGCATCCGGGTGCGGAGACGCTGGGCTGGGATGGTTTCGTGCGGCTGATCCGGGATTATCCGCTGCCGGTCTATGCACTCGGCGGCATGGGCCTGGATCAGCTCGATACCGCCCGGCAGATGGGCGCGCATGGTATCGCCATGCTGCGCGCCAGCTGGAGCTAGTTCATGACATGCCTGGATCTTCCGGTCCTTCGTTAAGACGCGTTCCGGAGTCGGGGACGCGGTATTCCTCGTTGGCCCACTGGCCCAGGTCGATCAGCTTGCAGCGTTGACTGCAAAAAGGACGGTATGGATTGTCTGGTGTAAAAGGGGTGGCTTTGCCGCAGAGCGGACAGGGAACGGCGCGATGCTTTATTGGAGCAGAAGGCATTTCGATTAAAAATTACATAGGGTCAGGTCGAATTCGACGTTGAGGTCACAGGCTCTGGGTTTCTGTGTCCCACCGAGGGCGGTGAAGCGGATGTTGATGGCGTATTTGTTGGCGCTGATTTCGGGGAAACAGGGCATGTCGCTGTCCAGCGTGATGCGGATCAGCTGGGCTACGCGGCCCGCCAGCATTTGCTGGAATGCGCCATGCTGGGCGGTCTGGTGTGAAGTCTTGCCGCTGTCGCGAAGCAGTTTCAGCACCAGTTGCAAGCCCTTGTGGACTGCCCGCAGGGGGGTAAACCATTCGTTCAGGTCGTTGCGGCGTGTTTCCACATCGAGGCTAAGCCAGAAATGGTAGGAAGGCAGGTCGAATTCGCATACGCCGCCGGGAATGGTGGTGCGTTGCTTGATGCTCATCAGCCATTCGTTGTCACGGATGTGCTGCCCCAGTTTGCCGGAAAGCTCATGCAGCCGGGTTGCGGTCTGGCTGATGTCCGCCAGTATGTCATCCAGCGCCTGTTGTGAAATGGCCGGGTTGTGGCGCAGCGTTTCCAGCATCTGCTTCTGGCGTTCCAGTTCCTGCAGCAGGTCGGTCTTCAGGTCGGCACGACAGGACACTTCCAGAATTTCGAAAAGCGAAAGCAGCGCGGCATGATGGTCAAGCGCCTGAGCCTGCGAGGCGAAGAATTCCGCTTTGGCGAACAAATCCTCAAGCCGCAATAAAGTGCGAACCCGTTCGTTAAGAGGATAGTCGTAGCTAATCATGCAACTGGGCAGCCTTTGATTGAAACGGGCCAGAAACCGTGTGGTTGTGCCTGAATACGGAAGAAAATCTCCCAAGATTCTGACGGAAAATCATGAGTTTGACAAACCTATTTTACGCAGTTTGGCAGTTAGGCCCGAGTGAGCGTCGCAATGCGGGTGGGTGGCGTTCATGTTGCTCTGCTGAAGATCGACGTTAAGTACTCAAGGAACTGGTACATTTATACTACTTATTGAAAAATATAGATATTTTTGTGTTTTTTAGTTTGCATCGCAAAAAAAAATAGGTATGCTAGGCAACATCCGCTATGGGATAAAAAAGCTAAATGGAGGAAGACACGATGCGTCAACGCATTTCCCTTTTGATGGTCGCAGTTGTGCTGGGCGCCAGTGTGGCGGCACCGGCATGGGCTGAAGAAGACGATGAGGCACATGGCGGCATGCCTGGTCAGGCAGTCGCTTTCAGCAAGAAACTGGGTAATTGCCTCGCCTGCCATGCCATGCCCGGCACCAAGGGCGAAATGGCCGGCTCGATCGCGCCGCCGCTGATTGCCATGAAGCTGCGCTGGCCGGACCGTGCCAAGCTGCGCGCCCAGATCTGGGACGCCACTGCGGCGAACCCCAAGTCTGTAATGCCGCCCATGGGCAAGCACAAAATTCTGACCGATCAGGAAATCGATCAGGTCGTCGACTTTATTTACACCCTTTAATATATTTAGCAAGGAGCTCCAAACATGAACCAGTTGCGTAGAACTTTTCTGAAGAGCACCGGTGCTGCAGGCACGGTCGCTGTGGCGATTGCTGCCGGTCTGCTCAAGCCTGGCCAGGTGCTGGCCGCCGAGTGGAACAAGAATGCATTTGAAGCCAAGAATCTGGCCGATGCCATGAAGGGTATCGATGCCGCCAGTGCCGCCAAGAGTGCGGACATCCTGATCAAGGCGCCGGAAATCGCCGAGAACGGCGCCGTGGTCCCAGTGGAAGTGACCAGCAAGATTGCCGGCACCACGGATATCGCGATTTTTGTGGATCAGAACGTCAATCCGCTGATTGCCGATTTCACTTTTTCCAACGGCGCGGAAGGCTATGTTTCCACCCGTATCAAGATGGCCAAGACCTCCAATGTGACCGTGGTGGTGAAGGCGGGCGGCAAAACTTACATGACGGCCAAGGAAGTAAAGGTCACGATCGGTGGTTGCGGCGGTTAATCCGGACGGTTCGTGATCCTGTGTCGGCAAGGCCCGGCTGGATCACTTGATGAGCCGAAACCGTGAATCGATATAAAGAAACGCTAAATTATTAAAGGAAATTAAAATGGCTGAACCGATGAAAATCCGTGCCCAGATGCAGGGCGATGCAGCAGACATCAAAGTGCTGATGAACCACATTATGGAAACCGGTCTGCGCAAGGACGCAAAGACTGGCAAGCCGATTCCGGCGCATCACATCCAGACGGTGAACGTGACCGTGGGTGGCAAGGTGGTACTCGATGCACAGTGGAGCGGCGCGATTGCCAAGAACCCTTTCCTTGGTTTCAAGGTCAAGGGTGCCAAGGCCGGCGACAAAGTGGTAATCAACTGGGTGGACAATACCGGCGACAAGCGCACTGACGAAGCAGCAATCAGCTAAATACAGGCCGTGGAGGCCGGGGTTTCCCGGTCTATCCCATACGACGGAGGAGTAGTATGAAAAAGATAGCATTGGCTTTGTTGGGTGCGGGCTTGATGGCAAGCGCAGTTGCGCAGGCTGCTCCCGAAGACGACCGCAAGCAGATAGTTGCCCATTTCAAGAGCAAACTGCCCGCGGTCAAATATCAGGATTACATTTATGGTGCGCTGGCCCTGGATAAGGACAGCAAGTCGCAGTACGACAGCATTATGGAATTTCCGCCGTTTGAAAGCGTGGTGGAAGCCGGCAAGGAAATGTGGAACAAGCCGTTCAAGAATGGCAAGACCTTTGCCAGTTGCTTCCCTAATGGGGGCAAGAATGTGGCGGGCAACTATCCCCGTTTCGATGCTTCACTGAACAAGGTGGTGACTTTCGAGGCGGACATCAATCAGTGCCTCAAAGCCAACGGCGAAACCGAGTTCAAGCTGAGCGACGTGAATACCATGGGGATCCTGACCTCCTATGCGCGTACCTTGTCCGATGGCATGAAAATGAACGTCAAGGTCGAGGGCGCCGCGGCACTGGCTGCCTATGAGGCGGGCAAGGAGTTCTATTTCCGTCGTCGCGGCCAGCTGAACTTTTCCTGTGCCTCATGCCATGTCGACAATGCGGGTAACCGTATTCGCGCCGAAGTATTGTCGCCTACGCTGGGTCAGACCACTCACTGGCCGGCATTCCGTGCAGGCGAACGTCTGACGACATTGCAGAACCGCTACAAGGGCTGCAACAGCCAGGTTCGCGCAGTGCCGTTTGAAGTGGGCAGCGATGAGTTTAACAATCTGGAATATTTCATGTCCTATCAGGACAATGGTTTGCCCCTCAAGGCTTCCGTATTCCGCAAGTAACAGCGCTGAGCCGCAGCACGTCCGTGCTGCGGCTATTTTTTTGCCCAATATTTACGGGCTTGATTAAAATCAATTAGAACAGAGTCATAGGAGCGAAAAATGTCCATGAATCGCCGTGAATTTCTGCAGCTTCTGGCTGCGGCGAGCGCAACCGGTTTTGCGCTCAACTGCAAATTTGCTCTGGCCTCGGCACAAGGTGGACAGTTTTACGATGTGCCAAAATTCGGCAATGTCAGTTTCCTGCATATCACCGACTCCCACGCACAGTTGATGCCGATTTATTTTCGCGAGCCGAATGTGAATATCGGCCTGGGCACGAATTTTGGCAAGGCGCCACACCTGGTGGGCGAGAAGCTGCTCAAGCAATTCGGCATCCGGCCGGGTACTTCGGAGGCGCATGCCTTTACCTATCTGGATTTCTCCGCCGCTGCAAAAACCTACGGCAAGGTCGGTGGCTTCGCCCATCTTTCCACACTGGTGAAAAAAATGCGCGCTTCGCGTCCGGGCGCGCTGCTGCTGGATGGCGGCGATACCTGGCAGGGTTCGGCTACGGCCTTGTGGAGCAACGGCCAGGATATGGTCGATGCCTGCAAACTGCTCGGCGTGGATGTCATGACCGGCCACTGGGAATTTACCCTCGGCGCCGAGCGCGTGAAGCAGATCGTGGATAACGATTTCAAGGGTACGGTCGATTTCGTGGCGCAGAATATCAAGACCAACGATTTCGGTGACCAGGTGTTCAAGCCCTACACCATGAAGGAAATGAACGGGGTGCCGGTGGCCATCATTGGCCAGTCATTCCCCTATACGCCGATCGCCAACCCACGCTGGATGGTACCGGACTGGAGCTTCGGCATCCAGGATGAGAACATGCAGAAGATTGTGGATGAGGCACGCGCCAAAGGCGCCCAGGTGGTGGTGGTCATATCCCACAACGGCATGGACGTGGATCTCAAAATGGCCAGCCGCGTCACCGGCATCGACGCCATCATGGGCGGTCATACTCACGATGGTGTTCCAGCACCCGCCATCGTGAAGAATGCCAAAGGCCAGACGCTGGTGACCAATGCCGGCTCGAACGGCAAGTTCCTCGGTGTGCTGGATTTTGATGTGAAAGATGGCAAGGTCAGTGATTACCGCTACAAGCTGTTGCCGGTATTCTCCAATCTGCTCGAAGCCGACCCGGCCATGACGGCGCTGATCAACAAGCATCGCGCGCCATACGAAGCCAAGCTGAACGAGAAACTGGCGGTGACGGAAGACCTGCTCTACCGTCGCGGCAATTTCAACGGCACTTTCGACCAGCTGATCCTGGATGCCCTGATGGATGTGAAGGGCGCCGATGCGGCTTTCTCGCCCGGATTCCGCTGGGGCACCACGCTGCTGCCGGGCGAAGCCATTACCATGGAGCGCCTGATGGACCAGACCGCCATCACCTACCCGGCCACCACCCTGACCGAAATGACCGGCGAAACCATCAAGACCATCATGGAAGACGTGTGCGACAACCTGTTCAATGCCGATCCCTATTACCAGCAGGGCGGCGACATGGTGCGCGTAGGAGGCATTCAGTACACCTGCGATCCGCGCCAGAAGATCGGCAAGCGCATCAGCAACATGACACTCAAAGGCAAGCCCGTCAGTCCCAACAAGACTTACAAGGTGGCTGGTTGGGCGCCCGTGGGCGAGGGCGTGAGCGGGGAGCCGATCTGGGACGTGGTATCGACATGGCTGCGCGACAAGAAGGTGATCACGCCGCGCAAACTCAATATGCCCAAGCTGGTTGGGGTTGAGGGTAATCCGGGGATAGCCTAAACCCCTCCCATCCTCCCCTTGTCACCCGCAAGATCGCAGGGGTCTTCCCCGTGGTTGTATTCCGCTGAAGCGGAACAACACACTTGAAGGAGTGTCCCCGCCGAGAGCGGCAGCGAAGCTGCTCGCTCTGGCGAGACAGGGGAGGGGCAGGTCGGAGAGGGGCAGACCCGCTTCCCCCCGAAGCGGGTCAAGCAGGCAATTCGCGTAGCGGATGCTCGCACAAGGGGGGTGAGGAGGTAAACTCACGGTAACATTCCCTTGGCCGGTTCTAACTCCAGGCTTTCCACAAAAGTGAAATCCCGCTTCCCAGCAGCAATGCGCCGATCAGCCTGAGCATTTGCTGATTGCTCAGGCCAAGATGAACCTTATGGCCCACCTTGAGCCCCGCAGCCATGATTGGCAGGGCAAGGATGTAGGCCAGCAGCAGGCCCGGTTGCAGCAGCAATCCGATGACGAGGAAAGTCACCAGACGCACCCCTCCGTCTATCAGGAACAAACCCGAGAATGTGGCGCGCAATTCGACCTTGTCGCGCAGGCGGTGGGAAAGATAAATGATGTAAGGCGGCCCGCCGGTGCCGAACAGCGCGCCCACCGTGCCCCCTGTCAGGCCCACCGGAATGGCCCACCATTGCGAAGCGGGTTTGTCTCCGTGCAGGTCGAGGATGTTGCGCACCCCGAATGCCATCACGAAGAGTCCCAGGCCGGTCAGCAGCGGCTCCCTGGGCAGGCTGGTCAGCAGCATCACGCCAAGAACGATGCCGATCAGGCTGAACGGCAGCAGGGGGCGGATTTCCTTCCAGTTGACGTGCTCCCTTGCCTTGTGGCCCATCACCACCGAGGCGGTGAAGTCGAGCAGCAGAATGAACGGCACCACAAATTGCAGCGGCAGAAAATGCGCCAGCAAGGGGACTGCGATCAGGCCCGAGCCAAAACCGGAGATGCCGCGAATGAAGTAAGCCAGCGAGAGTATGACCGGCGCGGCAATCAGGGCGTCGGCGGGGAATCCGGTCAGGATTTCGTGCCCCGCTCGATGGTGATGCCCAGGCGCTTGACCCCGCGTATCAGGCCGAGCTTGGTGATGCTGATCTTGAGCCAGGGGGCGCCGAATTCCTGCATCACCAGTTGCGCGAGATGTTCCGCCAGCGCTTCCACCAGTAAAAAGTGTTTTTCTGCCAGTGTCTGCTGAATGCGTTCCACCACCTTGCCGTAGTCGATGGTATCCGCCACATCGTCGCTGATGCCGGCGCGGCTATGCGGCAGGCCGATTTCCAGGTCGAGCTGGATGGTTTGCGGCACTTCCCGTTCCCATGGGTAAACGCCGATGATGGTCTCGGCCCTGAATTCGTTGAGAAAGATGATGTCCATGGTGTATGGGCGCGATGGTTATGCGGGCGCCCTTTTTTGCCGTAAAATTCGAAGCTTGCGATTTTAAGTGATTTGTTATGCCCTCGATAGTTTTTGTTGTCATCGCCTACCTGATCGGTTCCCTTTCCTTTGCCGTGATCGTGAGCAAGGCGTTCGGTCTGGCGGATCCGCGTTCTTTCGGTTCGAAGAATCCGGGCGCCACCAATGTCTTGCGTACAGGGAAAAAACTGGCGGCGGCGCTGACCCTGCTGGGCGATGCGGCCAAAGGCTGGCTGGCAGTATTTCTGGCAGCTGCCTATGGACCGGCTTACGGCGTGGGAGAAGCAGGGATTGCCGCCGTGGCGCTGGCCGTGTTTGTCGGGCATGTGTACCCGGTGTTTTTCGGATTCCATGGCGGCAAGGGCGTGGCCACGGCGCTGGGTATCCTGCTGGCGCTCAATGTATGGATGGGGCTGGCGGTTCTGGCTACCTGGCTGCTGGCGACTTACATGTGGCGCACATCCTCCCTTTCCGCGCTGATCGCGGCGGGCTTTGCGCCGCTTTACGGGTACACGATCCTCGGGAGCCGCAGCCTGAGCCTGGCCGTCCTGCTGCTTTCCGCGCTGCTGGTGTGGCGCCATCAATCCAATATCCGCAACCTGTTGTCCGGCAGGGAAACCCGCATCGGCGGCAAGTCCAGGCCGGGCGATTCCCCGCCGGAATGAAGGCATAGGTCATGACCTGGTTCCAGAAAGAAATGGACTATGCGCGGGAAAACCTGGAGCAGGTTTCCCGCACCGCGATCGATCATGCCAGCGAAAAGCTCGACGGCGTGGTGCGCGAAGGCATCGCCCAGGCGAGTGGCGAAATGCGCGAGGTGGTGCTGGATGCAAGCCGGGAAGTGGACGCCAAGCTCGACAAGATTTCCGCAGAACTGCACAGCCAGCGCCAGTTCACCAAATCGGATGTAAGGGAGATGGTGGACTATGCCGCAGATCGCCTGGGGCAGGCCATGGACGAGCGCACCCGGGTGATGAAAGCGGAGATTGCGGCGCTGGTTCAGGAAAAGGTCGAATACCTCAAGCACGAAGTGGACGCTTTCTTTATCCAGCGTCAGCAGGACCTGGCGCGTGAACGGCGCCGCCTGATCGCCAATGTGCTGATCGCGGTAACGGCCTCGCTGGCAATGGGTATCCTGTCCCTGATGTTCCACCGCGTGGGTGAAGGTAGCCTGGACATGCTGGGCATCTTCCGCATCGTGTTCGCCTCGCTTGGCGGCGGCTATCTGGTGTACCTGCTGGTCAACATGGTGATCAAGTACCGCCGCATGTCCGAACATCGCAAGGATTTCGTGTTCCTGACCATGAAATACTGGGGCATCCTGCGACCGGAAAGCCTGTTCAGCCACGCGCTGCTGCTGGCGGTTCTGGCCGCCATGGGCGCGCTGCTGTTTTTTCCGGAATACCTCGGGCGCTGGCTGGGCAGCGAAACCCTGCTGCGCTGGGCGGCTCAGATCAAGGGCTAGGCGCTGCCAGCGTTTCCAGATCCCATCTCGGCTTGATGGGAAAATTCATGGTGCGGCGCCCCTCCTGCCGCAGGCGCATCGCGCCGGCAAAGGCGATCATCGCGCCGTTGTCGGTGCAGAATTCCAGCTTGGGGTAGAACACCTCGAAGCGTTTTTTTGCCGCTGCCTGGCTGAGGCCGTCCCTGAGCTGTCTGTTGGCGCCCACGCCGCCCGCCACGACCAGACGCGACAAGCCGGTTTGTTTGAGCGCGGCGATGGATTTTCTGGTCAGCACTTCCACGATGGCTTCCTGGAAGGCCAGGCAAATATCCGCACGGGTTTGTTCGTCCAGTTCGCGCCCGTCGCTTGTTTGCTGTTTGACCAGGGTCAGGACTGCGGTCTTGAGGCCGCTGAAGCTGAAATTCAGGTCGCCGCTCTTGAGCATCGGGCGCGGCAGGGAGAAGCGGCCCTGATTGCCCTGCTGTGCCAGCATCGAAAGCGCAGGTCCGCCCGGATAGCCCAGCCCCAGCAGTTTGGCGGTCTTGTCGAAAGCCTCCCCGGCGGCGTCGTCCAGCGTGTCGCCCAAAGTGGCGTACTGGCCGATGCCGGTCACTTCCATCAGTTGCGAGTGGCCGCCGGAAACCAGCAGCGCAATAAAGGGAAATTCGGGTGGATTCTCTTCCAGCAGCGGGGCCAGCAGGTGCCCTTCAAGGTGATGCACGCCGACGGTCGGCACCTTGAGTGCAAACGCCAGCGCGGCGGCAATGCTCGCGCCCACCAGCAGCGCCCCGGCCAGCCCCGGCCCTTCGGTGTAGGCGATGCCTTCGATGTCATGGAGGGTGCAGCCCGCTTCCTTCAGCACCTGACGGGTGAGTGGCAGCACGCGGCGGATATGGTCGCGCGAAGCCAGTTCCGGCACCACGCCGCCGTACTCGGCATGCATCGCCACCTGGGAATGCAGGGCGTGGGCGAGCAGGCCGCGTTCGGTGTGATAAAGCGCAACGCCGGTTTCGTCGCAGGAGGATTCGATGCCGAGGACTAACATGGTTGTTCCAGAATTTTGAGTGTGCCGCTGATTAGGAAGTTGATTTCTTCTTCGCTGATGATATAGGGCGGCATGAAATACACCGTGTTGCCCATCGGGCGCAGCAGCAGTTCGTGTTGCAGCGCCCGTTGGTAGAAGGCGCGCGAAAAGTGGGGCGTGCTGCTCTCGACTTCAAAAGCCCAGATCATGCCGCTGTGGCGGAAATTCTTCACCCTGGGGTGCTCGCGCAGCGCTTGTGCGGCCCGGTTGAAATATTCGGCCTTGATGCGGTTGGCTTCGATCACCCCGTCCTGCTCGAAGATGTCCAGCGTCGCCAGCGCGGCGCGGCAGGCCAGCGCGTTGCCGGTGTAGGAGTGGGAATGCAGGAAGCCTTTTGCCGTTTCGTCGTGATAAAAGGCCTGAAAAACTGCATCCGTGGTCAGCACTGCGGAAAGCGGCAGGTAGCCGCCGCTGATCCCTTTGGACAAACACATGAAATCGGGCCGGATGCCGGCCTGTTCGCAAGCAAACATTGTCCCGGTGCGGCCGAATCCGACGGCAATTTCATCGGCAATAAGATGGACCTTGAACTCGTCGCAGATCGCCCGTGCCTGACGCAGGTATTCGGCGTCGTACATGCCCATGCCGGCGGCACCCTGCACCAGCGGTTCGATGATGAAGGCGGCGGTCTCGCCATGATGCTGTTCGAGATGGGCGCGCAACTGCATGGCGCAGCGGGTCGCGAAATCGCGCGCGGATTCTCCCTTTTCGGCGTAGCGCCAGTCGGGTGTCGGTACCTGGGTGCTCTGGCGCAGCAGCGGGGCGTATGTATCCTTGAACAGGGCGACATCGGTGACGGAAAGCGCGCCGATGGTTTCGCCGTGGTAGCTGTTCTGCAGGCTGATGAAGCGGGTTTTTTCCGGCTGGTCGTTATTGCGCCAGTAATGGAAACTCATCTTGAGCGCGATTTCCGTGGCCGAAGCCCCATCCGAACCGTAGAAGCAGTGCCCGAGTCCTGTGAGCGCGGACAGACGCTCGGAAAGCTCGATCACCGGCTGGTGGGTGAATCCGGCCAGGATGACATGCTCCAGCCGGTCGAGCTGGTCCCTGAGGGCGGCATTGATACGCGGGTTGCAATGGCCGAACAGGTTGACCCACCACGAGCTGATGGCATCCAGATAGCGCCTGTTCTCGAAATCATACAGCCACATGCCCTCTCCCCGGGCGATGGGGATGAGCGGCAGGGTTTCGAAGTGCTTCATCTGGCTGCAGGGGTGCCAGACCGAATTCAGGCTGCGTTGCAGGTAATCCGTGTTTTTCATAAAGGCGGGTAATGGATTGTTTGGGTTAATGATTGGCTTTCCAGGAACAATTTAAAAGCCCGGCACCGCTGGTGCAGGCACCTGACGGATTATCCGGGTTTATACCTAATTCAGGTCGGGAAAATCAAATTTCCCCGGCGATTTTTCCTGGGTCTGCCTGGCGCTATACTTACGGCTTTTATCATTTCCAACCTGCCGCCACGATGCGGTTACCGAGTACAAGCTTTGACCTGCATTCCCATCCGCTGGCTGTTTCTGCTTGGTGCCCTGATCGCAATCGGGCCACTGTCCATCGACATGTATTTGCCGGGATTTCCCGCAATCGAAAAAGATCTGGGCGCCCGTCCGGGCGGGGTCGAGTTTACCCTTGCCAGCTTCTTCATCGGGCTCGCACTGGGGCAGGTGGTATATGGCCCGCTGAGTGACAGATTCGGGCGCAGGAAACCTTTGCTGGCTGGATTTGCCCTGTATTTTTTCGCTTCGCTCGGCTGCGCTCTGGCCGGCAGCGTGCCTGCATTGGTTGCCTGGCGTTTTCTCCAGGCTTTCGGCGGTTGCGCCGGAATGGTGATTGTGCGCGCCGTGGTGCGTGACCGCTGCGCTACACGCGAGGCGGCGCGCGCTTTTTCCATGCTGATGCTGGTAATGGGGCTTGCGCCGATCCTCGCGCCTACTCTGGGGGGCTGGGTCGTGGTGCTTCTCGGCTGGCGCGCGGTGTTCGACTTCCTTGCCGGGTTTTCCCTGCTGTGCCTGGTTGCCGTGTGGTTCGGCCTGCAGGAAACACACGATACGCGAGATGCCGCGCCGCTCCGTTTGGCCAGGGTACTGGGTGATTTTCGCAGCCTGCTGGCCAATCGCGCCTTTCTTGCCTACACGCTGTCCGGCGGGCTGGCGATGTCGGGAATGTTTGCCTACATCGCGGGATCGCCATTCGTGCTGATTGATTTGTATGGTGTTCCAGCGCAGCACTATGGCTGGATTTTCGGCGCCAACGCATTGGGTTTGATCGTCGCCAGTCAGCTGAATGCGCGCAGTTTGAGGCACCATCCGCCTACCTTGCTATTACGGCGCGCTCTGTGGGCGCCGGCCCTGGCGGGCGCGAGCCTTGCAGTGCTGGGCCTTATGGGCGGGCTCTCGTTGCCGCTGCTGAGCGCGGGATTTTTCGTGTACGTAGCCAGCCTGGGGTATATCAACCCCAATTCCTCGGCCGCCGCTCTTGCCACCCATGGGCAAAAAGCCGGCACGGCTTCGGCACTGATGGGCGCCTTGCAGTTCGGCCTGGCCACGCTGGCGGGAACGCTGGTAGGCCTCCTGCACGATGGCACGGTGATGCCGCTGGCCGGTGTCATGGCTTTGTGCGGAGTTGCTGCGTGGCTGGTGCACCGGAAACTGGTGGCGACGCTGGAGGTGTAATATGGCTTTACATCTCCAGGAAAAACCTATGAAACCCCTGCCAATTTTCAGCCTGCTGCTCCTCGTCTCTGCGCTTCCTGGATGCGTGACATCGGGGCCTCGATACGAGTACCAGCATCAGGACAGATATCAGGAGGATCGTGGCTATCGCTCTGAGCATTCGCGCCAAGATCGGTACCAGGATGACCGGGATTACCGCTCTCGTGCACCAATAGGCATCCAGGTCAGCCGTGCGATTTACGGCGCCGGCCGGAGCTGCGATGCAACGCAGGCGGTACGTCAGGCATGCGAGGGGCGCAGGGACTGCGGCATTGATGCCAATAACCGCCTGTGCGGCGATCCGGATCCAGGGCGGCGCAAGGTATTGACCGTGGAATATCGTTGCGGCGGGCGTGTTAAATCGGGTGGTGCCCCGGAGGATAGGGGAGTATTTCTGAGGTGTGATTAAGGCCTGCATCGGGGGTTCTGGCGGGGTGGCCACAGGAGGTATCCTGGGCTGAGGATGTCCCTGGGTTAAACGTGCAAGGTTGAGCCAGGAGCACGAGTGAGGTGGACCGGAATAGCCCGCTGTAAAAATTCAGACCAGTGACCGATCATCCCATCAAGCTGCCGCCCGGATAAAAATTTCTATGGGCTGGAACCTGGCCAAATCGGACGGAAACTATGGATAGCTTTCCGGCTTATCTCAAGCCCAAAAACTGCCTCGCAAACCGCCTCGCCATCATCTCGTGTCCTAATGAATTATCTGGGTTAAAAGTTGTTTTTTGGGGAGTTGCGTACAGTTGGAATGCGACATTGTTGCAAAGGCGACAATGCCATCTTTTATTGTATGTGATCTTAACCATATAAAAAACAATGACTAATAGTTGTTTTCCTGCTTGGCACGTCCCTTGCTGTATCAAGTTCAAACACTTGTGCAGCCAAAAGGAGGTGCAGCATGATCACTATCAACGACACGACCCTGCGGGACGGCGAACAAAGCGCCGGGGTGGCCTTCACTAGCGAAGAGAAGATTGCCATTGCCCAGGCGCTTTCCGATGCCGGCGTACCGGAGCTGGAAATCGGCATCCCTGTGATGGGCGAAGAAGAACGCGATGTAATTCGCGCCATCGCCGACCTGTTCCTGCCATCCGGGCTCATGGTCTGGGGACGCATGCAGGCAGACGACCTTCGGGCTGTGGCACACTGCGGCGCGGATATGGTCAATCTTTCGATCCCCGTTTCCGACCTCCAGATCAAGCACAAAATTCGCAAGGATCGTGCCTGGGTGCTGGATGCCATCCGCCGTTTCGTGCCTGAAGCCCTCGATCTGAGGATGGAAGTCTGTGTCGGTTGCGAAGACGCTTCCCGCGCCGACCTGGATTTTTTGCTGCAGGTGGCGGAAACCGTTCAGGAGTCCGGGGGGAGTCGTCTGCGCATTGCCGATACGCTGGGCGTGCTCGACCCGTTTTCTACCCATGAATTGATCCGTTCCCTGCGCAGCACGGTCGATCTCGAAATCGAGATGCACGCCCACAACGATCTCGGCCTGGCCACAGCCAATACGCTGGCTGCGGTAAAGGCGGGGGCGACGCACATCAACACGACGGTCAACGGTCTCGGCGAGCGCGCCGGCAATGCGCCGCTGGAAGAAGCCGTGATGGCCCTGCACCATCTTTATGGCATGGATACTGGCATCGATACCCAGCGCTTTGCGCAGATTTCCCATCTCGTGGCGCAAGCATCGGGGCGGCCAGTGCCTGCCAACAAGAGCATTGTCGGCGCTGCCGTGTTCACGCACGAGTCCGGTATCCACGTGGACGGCCTGGTGAAAAACCGCGTCAATTACCAGAATTTCGATCCTGCCGAAGTGGGGCGCAGCCACCATCTGGTGCTTGGCAAGCACTCCGGAAACAAGGCCGTGATGCGCGCCTACGAGGATCTTGGCATGCCGGTGGAAGACTGGCAGGCGGGCCCCATCCTTGCGCGCATCCGTCGCTATGCCAGCCAGTCCAAGCGTACGCCGGGCATCAGCGAACTCAGAAAATTTTATCAGGAAATAGCGGGCCTGACGGCTTAAAGGAAAATCGCCATGACTTCACTTTTTGAACAGATGATCAAACTGGCCTCGGCTGAGGAGTTTCTCGACTTCTTTCAGCTGGAATATGACCAGACCGTGGTGAATGTGAGCCGCCTGCACATCCTGCAGCGCTTCCACCAGTACATGCGCCAGACCAGAGGGCTGGCTGAAATGGACGAGACGCAGCAGCACGACAAGTGCCGCGAGTTGCTGGGGCAGGCTTATCAGGATTTCGTCAACTCGAGTGCCGTCAAGGAGAAGGTGTTCAAGGTATTTCGTGATGCAGAAGGAATCAAAACAGTTTCGCTCGACAGCCTGCGAAATGCCATGCCGGCGCGCGGCTTAAAGGTAGCGTAAGGAGGTCATCATGCATATCGTCGTCTGCATCAAGCAGGTTCCGGATAGCGCCCAGATTCGCGTGCATCCGGTGACTAACACCATCATGCGCCAGGGGGTTCCGGCCATCATCAACCCCTATGACCTGTTCGCACTTGAAGAAGCGCTGCGCCTCAAGGACAAGCATGGCGGCACGGTGACGGTGATCACCATGGGACCGCCGCAGGCCGAAGGCGCGCTGCGCAAGGCGCTGTCCTACGGGGCCGACGATGCCATCCTGATCACCGACCGGGCTTTTGCCGGGGCCGACACGCTGGCCACCAGCTTTGCCCTTGCCTCGGCGATTCGCCAGATACAGAAGAACATGCCGGTGGACATGGTATTCACCGGCAAGCAGACCATCGACGGCGACACCGCGCAGGTCGGGCCGGGTGTGGCCAAGCGCCTGGATTTCCAGTTGCTGACTTATGTTTCCAAAGTTTCTTCCGTCCTGCCCAAGGAAGGACAGATCGTGGTCGAGCGGCGCGCGGAAGGCGGCGTACAGCTGCTTAAATCAAGACTGCCGTGCCTGATCACGATCCTCGAAGGTAACAACGAAATGCGCTTCGCCACCATGCCTAACATGTTCCGTGCGGCGCGCCATGCAGTGAAAGTCTGGGATCGCGAGGCCGCAGGCATCACCGACGAAGATGTGGTCAGGATCGGCCTCAAGGGCTCGCCCACGGTGGTGAGCAAGGTCTTCGCCCCGACGCCGCATACCGATCCGGCGGAAATGATCGATGTCGAAAGCGGTAATCCCAGGGATATTGCCGATACCGTGCTGGCCAAGATGTTTACCCGCTTCCCGGTAGTGGCCAAAGAAATCGCCAAACGAGCTTAAGGAAAATCATCATGAGCGAAGCACCCGTCAAAAAAGGCAAAAGGAAATTCGAGCTCGACCCCAGGCTTGCCAGCTACAAGGGGGTGTGGGTGTTCGTCGAACACGAACGCGGCCAGGTGCACCCGGTTTCCTGGGAACTGATGGGCGAGGGGCGCAAGCTGGCCGACATGCTGGGTGTGGAACTGGCTGGCGTGGTGATGGGGGCGCCCGGGGAGGAAACACGCCGCTTCTGCAACGAGGCCTTCCATTACGGGGCGGACCTGTGCTACCTGATGCAGGACGATATCCTCAAGGATTACCGCAACGAGCCCTTCACCAAGGGGCTGACGGACCTGGTCAATGCCTACGAGCCGGAAATTCTGCTGCTCGGTGCCACCACCCAGGGGCGCGATCTGGCGGGAAGCGTAGCCACCACTTTGAAAACCGGCCTCACGGCGGACTGTACCGGCCTGACCATCGACCCCGACAACCGCAGCCTGGCCGCCACCCGCCCGACCTTTGGCGGCAGCCTGCTGTGCACCATCGTCACCCTCAACTATCGCCCCCAGATGGCTACAGTGCGGCCGCGCGTGATGGCCATGCCGGACAGCGATGCCAGCCGCAGCGGGCGCATCATCGAGCAGCCGCTGGGCATGGTGGAGAGCAGCATCATCACCAAGGTGCTGGAGTTCATCCCGGATGCCAACCAGGACAAGCCGCAGCTGGCTTTCGCCGACATTATCGTGGCTGGCGGAAAAGGCATGAAGCGGCCGGAAAACTTCCAGCTGATCTGGGATCTGGCTCAGGTGCTTGGTGCCGAAGTGGGTGCCTCGCGCCCGGTAGTGCAGGCGGGCTGGGTCGACCTGGACCGCCAGGTCGGGCAATCGGGCAAGACGGTGCGCCCCAAGCTGTATATCGCCGCCGGAATTTCAGGCGCGATACAGCACCGCGTCGGCATGTCCGACTCGGACTGCATCATCGCCATCAACAACGACCCCAACGCGCCGATTTTCGAGTTTGCCACCTATGGCATCGTCGGCAATGCCATGACCATCCTGCCCGCACTGACAGAGTCGTTCCGCCAGGCGCTGGCGACAGCGAAAAAAGCAGGCTAGGCCTGCAGGTAAAAAGGAGCTGAGAACATGAGTGAAAAATTCGACGCAATCGTAGTTGGCGCAGGGCCATCCGGCAATGCGGCTGCCTACACCTTGGCCAAGGCAGGGCTCAATGTGCTGCAGCTGGAACGGGGCGAAAGCGCCGGTTCCAAGAATGTGCAGGGCGCCATTCTCTATGCCGACGCGCTGGAGCGCATGATTCCGGATTTCCGCGAGGACGCGCCGCTGGAGCGCCACATCATCGAGCAGCGCATGTGGGTGCTGGACGACGAATCCTTTGTTGGCAGCCATTACCGCTCCGATGCCTTCAACAAGGAACCGCACAACCGCTATACCATTATCCGCGCCCAGTTCGACAAGTGGTTCTCGGGCAAGGTGCAGGAGGCGGGCGCGCTGGTGGTGTGCGAAACCACCGTCACCAGCCTGCTGCGCGACGAGAAGAACCGGGTGGTGGGCGTGCAGGTCGACCGCGAGGGCGGCACCATCTATGCCGATGTGGTGATCCTGGCCGACGGGGTGAACTCCCTGCTGGCCAAAAAAGCCGACTTTCACCCCGAGATTGAGCCAAAGAATGTCGCGCTGGCGGTGAAGGAAATCCACTTCATGCCGCAGGAGGTGCTGCAGGAGCGCTTCAACATCGGTGAGGAAGAGGGCGTGGTGATCGAGCTGTTCGGCAAGATCACCAACGGCATGATGGGGACCGGCTTTCTCTATACCAACAGGGAGTCGATCGCGATCGGCATCGGCTGCATGCTGTCCGACTTCAAGGAACAGAAAACCACGCCCTACGAGCTGCTGGAGCAGATGAAGAACCACCCTTCGATCAAGCCGCTGCTGGCGGGTGGGGAGATGAAGGAATATACCGCCCACCTGATTCCGGAAGGCGGCTACAAGGCCATTCCCAAGATCTACGGCGACGGCTGGATGATCGTGGGCGATTCGGGCATGTTCGTCAACGCGGTGCACCGCGAGGGCTCCAACCTGGCCATGACCACAGGCCGTCTGGCGGCTGAAACCATCATCGAGGCGAAGGCAGCGGGCAAGGAAATGACCGCCGCCAGTCTGGCCGAATACCGCAAAAAACTCGATGACAGCTTCGTCATCAAGGACCTGAAGAAATATCAGGAAATGCCGGATATCTTTCACAGCAACCGGCAGTTTTTCACCACCTATCCCGAGCTGGTCAACCGTTCTGTTCACAGCATGCTGCACGTGGACGGCGTGGATAAGAAGACCAAGGAGAGAGAGATTTTTTCCAGCTTCAAGCAGAACCGTTCGCTGTTCGGCTTGATGGGCGATGCCTACAAACTTTGGAGGGCTTTCAGATGATGATCAAAGTCGAGGAGAAGCTGTTCCAGAACCGCTATCGCGTCGATGCCGGGCGGCCTCACGTCAGCATCAGACAGCCGGACATCTGCGTGCACGAATGCAAGACGCAGCAATGCGCGGTGTGCTGCCCGGCGGGGTGCTACACCCTGGAAGGCAACGGTCGCGTGGTGCTGATCGCCGACGGCTGCCTGGAATGCGGCACCTGCCGCATTATCTGTGACGAACACCGCAACGTGGACTGGGAATACCCGCGCGGCGGCTACGGAATCCTGTTCAAGTTCGGTTAAGGAGGCATCATGCCAAAACCAGTAAAACACCTTTTTGTCTGCACCCAGAATCGCGGCCCCGGCCATCCGCGCGGCTCCTGCACCCAGTCGGGTTGTGCCAGCGTGATGGACGAGCTCATGTTCGAGTTCCAGAAACGCGACCTGCACGGCAAATTCCAGCTCACCGCCACCGGCTGCCTGGGCCCCTGCGGTTCTGGCCCGAGCGTGCTGGTTTACCCGGAAGGCGTGATGTACGGCAGGGTTGGCAAGGAAGATGTGGTCGAGATTATTGAACAGCACCTGATGGGCGACACACCGGTGGAACGCCTGCAACTTCCTGCCGAAATGTGGTGATTCCGCTATAACCATAGTTCAGGAATGGTTGTTGCTTGGAGTGGAAGTGTCAGATACAAGGGTCAACCCAGATGCCACAAAATCGCTCCTCAGTGGAATTGGTCACCATTTATGAAATCAGCAAGGTCCTGAGCTCTTCACTCGATTTGCACAAGACCCTGCAGGGTGTGCTGAATCTGCTTTCCTCCTACCTGCCCATGCGACGCGGCATGCTGAGCCTGTTGCAGGACGACGAACTGCATGTCGTGGCGGCAACCGGCCTGTCCCAGGATGAAATCGGGCGCGGCCGCTTTCTCATTGGCGAAGGCATTACCGGGCGCATCATGCAGACCTGCGTACCGGCGGTCATCCCCAGCGTGGCGGAGGAGCCCCTGTTTCTCAACCGCACCGGCGCGCGCAAGCTGCATGATGAGGATATCGCCTTTATCGGCGTGCCGGTCAAGATCGGCCAGCATTGTGTCGGCGTGCTCAGCGTGGACCGCGAACAGAGTCCGGGCAGGGGCTTCCAGCAGGATGTGCGCTTCCTGACCATGGTGTCCAACCTGATCGGCCAGACGGTGCGCCTGCACCAGAATGTAGCGCAGGAGCGCACCCAGTTGATGCAGGAGAAATCCCGCCTGCAGAAGGAACTGCAGGGCAAGTACAGCATCGATAATGTCATCGGCGTGAGCAAGCGCATGCAGCAGGTCTTCGCCGAAGTGCACCAGGCGGCGCCGGGCAAGGCCACCATCCTGATTCGCGGCGAATCGGGCACCGGCAAGGAAGCCATCGCCCGTGCCATCCACGTGCTCAGCCCGCGCCGCGACGGACCTTTCGTCAAGCTCAACTGCGCCGCGCTGCCGGAAACCCTGCTCGAATCCGAACTGTTCGGGCATGAAAAAGGTTCCTTCACCGGCGCAACCACCGAACGCAAGGGGCGCTTCGAGCAGGCACATGGCGGCACCCTGTTCCTCGACGAGATCGGCGACATTTCACCCGGTTTCCAGGCCAAGTTGCTGCGCGTGCTGCAGGAACGGGAATTCGAGCGCGTCGGCGGCAACCGCACCATCAAGGTGAATGTACGCATGGTGACGGCCACCAACCGCAATCTCGAAGAAATGGTGGCCAGGGGCGAGTTCCGTGCCGACCTGTATTTTCGCATCAACGTGGTCAGCATCTTCCTGCCCCCGCTGCGCGAACGTCGCGATGACATTCCATTGCTGCTGGAACATTTCCTCGATAAATTCAACCAGGAAAACAAGCGCAAGCTCGCCATCAGCGAGGAAGCCATGGACTCCATCGTGCATTGCGGCTGGCCCGGCAACGTGCGGGAGCTGGAAAACTGCGTCGAGCGCATGGCTACCATGACCAAGGGCAACGTCATCCGCCACACCGACCTGCTGTGCCAGAAAGGCATGTGCTTTTCTGCCGCGCTGAAAAACTACGGCACTACCCATCCTTCCTTTCCCATTATGGCCGAAGCTGAACACAAACCCGAAATGCCCGCTCGCGCCGCTCAAACCGAAGCTCCAGCTTCACATGACGATGCGGAGCCGCACACCGAACGCGAGCGGCTCATGTGGGCAATGGAGAAAAGCGGCTGGGTGCAAGCCAAGGCGGCGCGCATGCTGGACCTGACCCCGCGCCAGATGGGCTATGCGCTGAAGAAGTACAATATTGATATCAAGCGGTTTTGAGATAAGATCATTACTCTTAATTCAGGCGCCTGCTGGGGATGTTGGGGTGTGAGAACTGACCCCGGTCATCTGAGCCAGGCTTCTTAGGCCAGCGCCTCGGCTTTTGTGGGAAAGGTTTTGCGGTAACGCTTAGAAGCGCAGTCACTTGGTTGAATATCAACGGTCCAGCCTGAAAGTGATTTCTTGATTGTCATAAACTCAACGGGATTAAGTTTGTCGAAGTGCTATCCAGGCCAATATTAGTTGAAGTACTATAGCAACTCACGTTATTTCAATCTCCCGATTTTTCCCTTACCGCCCATTATTTAGGACGGAGCAAGTGTCCATACTGTTATGAAGCCGCAACTTAAAAGCAATGAACTTCTTGAGCGAGTCATCCATTTGTCAAGAGATGACCTTCAGAACCGCTTTCTGCTGCATGCCTTAAAAAAGGATGCAGAGCGTCTTTTGAGTAGTGATGCCATTGGTGCTTACCATGTCTTAGGACTTATCAATGCTTTCCTTGGCGAAGGTCAGGCAAGCATTGATAATTTTGAAAAGGCAATTCGTTTGGAACCCCAGGATTATGTCCTGCGCAGTAACTATGCCAACAAATTAGCTGATATGGGATTTTTGAATGAGGCGATTGAGCAAGCGCAAATCGCCTACAAACTGAATGTGGGTGATCCTGGAGCGGCTAGTGACGTATTACAGTGCTGTATGATTTCTGCTCGTTTTGAGCAGGCTGCTTATTGGGCAGAATTGCTTGAGAAAATGAAACATTTAGAAAAAGAGCAATACTTGGGTGGTTTGGTATCTACCATCAAATTTTATATGGATTCAGGAATACCTGAGTCCGAGTGGGTCAATAAGGCAAACACAGCGTTTGATATTCTTCATGACCACGGAATTTATAGCTTTGACCTAAATACGTCCATATTGGAAGATGAAGATTCTTATTTCCTCTCTTATGTTGTTGGTGTGAATCGGGATGTTGAAACAGTCTCTGATCTAAATTTTGAGCTCGCTGAACGCTTGGCCATGATGGACACTGCGCCTGAGTTGTCCACCGCAATGTCAGTTCTTTTTACCTCGCTTCAGTAACGTGTCTGTAAACCCCATCGATTTTCTTGCCATTGCCGAAGAGCTTATCGGCGGATCAAGTGAAATTCATTATCGGTGTGCTGCAAGTCGCGCCTATTACTCTGCTTATCATCGTTGCTTAGATATTGGCGACGCTCTATTGGGTGGTGAGGACGAAACTGTTGGCAAGCATGAACGGCTTATTCGCAAGTTGGCGAATTACCCCAAAACGGAGGAGCCTAAGGAAGTCAACATGAAAATTCGCGCACTTGGGCACATGCTCAGCCAGGCACGTAATATAAGAACAACAGCAGACTATAAGCTTTTAGAAGATTTTCCTTTAAACAAGGCGAAAGAAGTTTTCTTGACAGTTAGGCGTATTGAGCAAAATTCTGACATTGTTGAACAATCTCTTCACGGTTAGCACGCGTAGGGCGCAATAACCGCAGGGCATTGCGCCGAATGGAATCAATGGGGTCAGACTCCATTGATGAATAAAGGTGAAGGCACTCTAACACCGTCTTATGACAAAATCAATCGAGTCTGACCCCATTGATTTTTCACGGATCACCAGTTGCTGATTGGCTAGCGGCAGGTTATGACACCAAACAGCAACAGCTACTTTATTTCGCATCCTGACAGCAGACTCTCACGAAAGACTGCAACTGGCACGAAGCAGAAGTAGCCAACCCCATCCAAGAATTGTTATCTTCACGACAATCCGTTTCCCTCCTCCCCGTCATGTCATGTTTGCGACATCGCAAAGCGGTGCCGCACCTTGCTATAAAAACATTGATTATCATTGTGTTATGCAGTTCATGGCTAATGGCACGCTTGTTGCAATAGTCCTTGCAAACCCAAACGAAGGGAGCAAGCGATGTCACCGAAAGTCATACCCATCTTCGAACACGCCGCAGCGGCGTCATCCGGTTGCGGAAGCAAGGGCGGTTCCGGCAAGTCGAGCTGCGGCTCGGGCGCGGGGCAGGGCGATCTGTCGCCGGAGATCTGGGAGAAGGTCAAGAACCATCCCTGCTACAGCGAGCAGGCGCATCATCACTTCGCCCGCATGCACGTGGCGGTGGCACCGGCCTGCAACATCCAGTGCAATTACTGCAACCGCAAGTACGACTGCTCCAACGAGAGCCGTCCCGGCGTGGTGAGCGAGAAGCTGACTCCGGAACTGGCGGCGAAGAAGGTGCTGGCGGTGGCCTCCGAAGTGCCGCAGCTCACCGTGGTCGGCATCGCTGGTCCGGGAGATGCGCTGGCCAATCCGGAAAAGACCTTCAAGACTTTCGAGCTGATTCAGAAAAGCGCGCCCGACATCCGCCTGTGCCTTTCGACCAACGGCCTGATGCTGCCCGATCACGTGCAGACCATCCAGGATTTCAACGTCGATCACGTCACCATCACCATCAACATGGTGGACCCGGAAGTGGGCGAGCATATCTATCCCTGGATCTACTACAACCGCAAACGCTGGAAAGGCCGCGACGCTGCCAGGATACTGGCCGAGCGCCAGATGGAAGGGCTGGAGATGCTGACTTCGCGCGGCATCCTGGTCAAGGTCAACTCGGTGATGATCCCCGGCATCAACGACCAGCATCTGGTGGAAGTGAACCGCATCGTCAAGTCCAAGGGCGCTTTCCTGCACAACATCATGCCGCTGATTTCCGAGGCCGAGCACGGTACTTTCTACGGTCTCAATGGCCAGCGCGGACCCACCCCGCAGGAACTGAAAACCCTGCAGGACGATTGCGAAGGCGAAATGAATCTGATGCGCCATTGCCGCCAGTGCCGCGCCGACGCGGTGGGCCTGCTGGGCGAGGACCGCAGTGCGGAATTCACCACCGAGAAGGTGGCGGAGATGGAGGTGAATTACGACGCCCAGGCGCGCCAGGCCTACCAGAACTTTGTGGAAAAGGAACGCGCAGACCAGCAGGCCGCCCTGCAGACAGAGTTGGCAGGACTGGTCAGCAGCGACATCAAGGCGCTGGTGGCGGTGGCGACCAAGGGCAGCGGACGCATCAACGAGCATTTCGGCCATGCCAGCGAATTCCAGATCTACGAGTTGTCTGCCGAAGGCGCCAAGTTCGTCGGCCATAGACGCGTGGATCACTACTGCGAGGGTGGCTATGGCGAGGATGAAGTACTGGAAACCGTGATCTCGGGCATCAACGACTGCAACGCGGTCTTTGTCGCCAAGATCGGCCGTTGTCCGAAAGACGACCTGGAAAAGGCCGGTATCGAGCCGGTGGATGCCTACGCCCACGAGTACATCGAGCAATCCCTGATCGCCTGGTTCAAGGAATATCTGGCCCGCGGAACCGGGCATACCGAGCGCGGCGAGGGCAGGCTGCGCCAGGGCGCCTACATCGCTGCCTGAATCTGAATTTTTTACTTAGGAGAACACCATGCCATACAAAATCATCGCTTCCACCTGCACCGCCTGCACCGCATGCGAGCCGGTCTGTCCCAATGTGGCCATCAAGGCCAAGAACGGTACCTACGTGATCGACCCCAAGAAATGCACAGAATGCGAGGGAGAAGATCCGCAATGCGTTGAAGTCTGCCCGGTGGATGGCTGCGTCGTGGTCGACAAGAGCGTGCCGCGCTACGTGATGTAAAAGGAGAAAATCATGAATCTGACAATCACGCCCAAGGCCGAAAATTTCATGCGCCGCATGGTGCGTTTCGGGCTGATGGGAAACAAGGCCGGTTTCCGGCTGGTGGTCAGCCCGGGCGGCTGCTCCGGCCTGAGTTCGGAGTTCAGCATCGAGGCCGGGCCGCAATTCGGCGATTACGTGCTCGAACTGTTTGAGCTTAATGTGTTTTTACCCGAGCCCAGCCGCGAACTGCTGGATGGTTATGTCATCGATTTCGCCGATACCATGATGGATACCGGGCTCAAGTTCTTCAACCCCAACGCGCGCGGTATATGTGGTTGCGGCAGCAGCGCACCGGGAGATACCGATCCGTCAGTATCAACGGTCAATATTGCCAGCATCGTGCGGCGCTCCGCCTGAGCAGAACAGCATGGCAGGCCGGGACACCATCGCAGACGACTTATCCTGGCTGGAACGCGATTGCCATGGTGAAACATTGCCGCCTGCTGCCGAGCGTTGCCTGCAGCAGGCGGCGGGAAGCTATGGCGACGACCGGGCGGCAGAAAAATACCTGCACCAGGCCCTTGCCCTGGCGCCTCAGCACGCGGCCGTGTATATCGCGTTCTACCGCTTTCATTTTTACCGTAACCAGATCAGCCAGGCATTGCCCTATGCCGAACTCTGCCTTGGTCTGGCAGCCCGGGAACTGAAACTGGATCAAGACTGGACACAGGTGCAGCGCGAGGATGCCAGCTTCAGCGATTTTTCTGCTTTCGTGCCGCGCTTTTTTCTCTTCAGCCTCAAGGCTTACGGATACCTGAAGCTGCGCCTGGGCGAACTGGAAGCAGGCCGGGTGGCGGTGGAAAAGGTGATACAGCTCGATCCCGCCGACCGGGTGGGCGCAGCGGTGCTGCTGGAAGTCCTGAATCGCCAGGGGCAGGAAGATGATGACTGACATCGACGAAGCGCTCGACTGGCAAGGCAGGCCGATTTCCTGCGATACCTGCGGGCACCGGGCCTTGCTGGCAGAGGGTCTGTGCCAGTTGCATCGTGCCTGCGTGCACGACCGCTACGCGCGGCGCATCGACCGGTTTTTTTACTGGAACCGGACGCTCGCCAATGATTATCTGGCACACCCCTATTTCGAGGTGCGCGCCATCGCGGCGAAGTTCGCCGACGTGTTCCGCCTGCCGCCATTGCTGGAAGACGCGGATGAAACCGTGCGCTTCTCTGCCCTGATCCGCCTGCCGCGCAAGTATCTGCTGAAAATGCGCCACGACCCGGACCGCGAAGTGCGCATCCGTGTCGCCTACCGGCTGGAAGGGTCCGACCTGCTGGAGATGCGTGCCGATCCGGATTACTACGTGCGGCTGGTAGTGGCGCGCCGTTTGCAGCCGGAATCCTTGCATTTGTTGCTGCACGATACGGATCGTGAGGTCAGGCTGATGGTTGCCCGGCGTATCGGCATGGAGTGGTTGCATGCACTGGCTACCGATGGGGATGCTGACGTCAGGCTGGAAGCGGCACGCCGCCTGAACGGGGATGAATTACTGTCCTTGCAAGGCGACCCGGACTGGCGTGTGCGCTACGAAGTGGCCAGCCGCGGCGAGACAGAGTGGCTGACACAATTGATTGGCGACGAGGACGAACTGGTGCGCGAAATGGCGCGTTCAAGATTGCAAGGCGAGGAATTGACGCTATGAAAATCAGCCGCGACAGCGATGTGATTGAAATCGACAGGGAACCGGTCTACGGCTATGGACAAAAGGTGCGCTCCACCAAAAATATCCGCAACGACGGCACTTTTCCCGGCAGGGAAATTGGCGAAATCCTGGTGAACAAGGGTGATACCGGCTACGTCACCAGCATCGGCACTTTCCTGCAGCAGTTCTACATCTACGGCGTGGATTTCTATGAGCAGGGCCACATCGTCGGAATGAAGGGAAAAGAACTGGAACCCATCGAGGAGGCATCCCATGTCTGAAATGCGCCAGCCCCTGTTTCATATACAGCAGCGAGTGAGCTGCAGCGTTGATCTGTTCAACGACGGCAGCCATCCCGAAAGAGAAGCGGATGCGCTGCTTGCGGCGGCGGGAACCGTGGGCGAAATCGTCAACGTGGGCCAGCACGTCGAAAGCAGCACGCCGGTCTACATGGTGGAATTTCCCGGCCTGATGATCGTCGGCTGCCTCGAGGAAGAGCTGACCCACTTTGACTTTCCCTTGTCAGGGGGGATGGGAAGGGTTGGGGCTAGTGGGTAATCCAGGATAAATACAGGAGCAACAAAATGAAAATCATGATCCGCAATGCCGCTGGCGTACTGACCGGTTATCTGCCCAAAAAGGACCTGGAAGAACCCATCGTGGAGATGGAAAAGCCGGACATGTGGGGCGGTGTGGTGACGCTGGCCAACGGCTGGAAATTCGCGCTGCCGGAAATGGCCGCCGACACCCGCCTGCCGATCACTGTCGAAGCCCGCAAGCTGGGTGAATAGGAGAAAATCATGAGTACCTCACAGCAACTGGATGTCATCATCGCCGCCCTGGCCGAAAAAAAGGCCATTCCCTATCTCGGGCCGGGCATGCTCGCGCAGGTGGTGGAAAAGACCGTTCCGGCAACCGCCGTGGAGCTGGCCGACCAGCTGGCGGCAAAAACCACACTGCCGTTCAAGATTCGCAAGAACCTCACCGCCGCCGCCCAGTACATCGAGAACTTCAAGCACCGCAAGACACTGGTGACGATGATGAATGAAATCTTCGCCCACAGGCCCGAACCGGCGCCGCTGCACCGTCACCTCGCCGAACTGCAACTGCCGCTGATCGTGGATGCGTGGTACGACGGCACCATGGCGGCAGCCATGGCCGGGAGCGAAGGGTGGGGGCTTCTGCAGGGCGTGAGCCGCGCCGAACACTTCGACCAGTGGGTGAAATACTACTTGCCGGACGGCACGCCGGGCGATGCAGCACAGGCGGAAAAATGGCGCAGCGTGCTGTACCAGCCCATCGGCAGCGCGAGTCCGGCAAGCAACTACATCGTGTCCGATTCCGACTACGTCGAAGTGCTGACCGAAATCGATATCCAGAGCCCGATTCCAGCACTGGTGCAGGTGCTGCGCAAGAACCGCAGCTTCCTCTTCCTCGGCTGCCGCTTCGACAATCAGCTCACCCGCAGCTACGCCCGCCAGATCATGAAACGCTCCGGCGCAGGCCCGCACTGGGTTGTGCTGCCGGGCGAACTGACCAAGAACGAAGTGCGTTTCATGCAGGAACAGAACATCACCCGCCTCGACATGGATCTGAATGCCTTCTTCGATGCGGTGACGGAAGCCTTGCCTGCAGCAGCGTAATAGTCGACTTGCCGGCGAACTGACGTGCCGCTCGTCCGGACATGAAATGGGACACTTCGAAACGTATCTGGATACGCATATAATCATCGGGGATTGCGCATGCCAATAAGCAATCATGGTATGCGCCCTTGATGATAATCTGCGGAGATCACATTGAAGCTTAGGCAATATCAGGTTGACGCCTTCACTGACAAGGTCTTCGGTGGCAACCCGGCTGCAGTGGTTCCGCTGTCGGCATGGCTGGATGATCCGCTACTTCAGGCGATTGCAGAGGAGAACAATCTCTCCGAAACCGCATTCTTCGTTGCCTCGGATAAAGGCTTCCAGCTGAGGTGGTTCACACCGCTCAAGGAGATCGACCTCTGCGGGCACGCAACCCTGGCAACGGCGCATGTCCTTTTCGAGGCGCTTGGCTACGCCAGGCAGTCCATCACTTTTGAAACACGCAGCGGCGAACTGTTTGTGAAAAAAAACGGTGCACTGCTGGAAATGGATTTCCCCGCATGCCCGCCATCGCCTTGCGAACTTTCAGAAACCCTGGCCCAGGGGCTCGGCCGTCGCCCGCTCGAAGTTCTGGTGGCTGACGACTATCTTGCCGTATTTGACAGCGAAGCGACTATTCGCGCTATCGTGCCCGACCAGACTCTCCTGGGTCAGCTTGATTTGCGCGGTGTAATCATCACAGCGCCGGGCGTGGATGTCGATTTTGTCAGCCGCTTCTTCGCTCCAAGGTTCGGCATTCCCGAAGACCCCGTCACAGGCTCAGCGCATTGTGCGCTTGCGCCGTACTGGGCCGGCAGGCTCGGCAAGAACACCCTGACGGCCAGGCAGGTTTCCAGGCGGGGCGGCAATCTCACATGCGAGGTGCAAGCTGGCAGGGTCAAGCTTTCGGGATGCGCGGTCACGTTTATGGAGGCAGAAATCGCCTTCTGATACGGCCTGGAATATCGCCTGCAGCTAGACGCCATCCGGCAGTGATTACTCCCTGTATTTCAGCCAGAAAAACAGGTTGCTGGCTCGCATGATCAAACACATAATAAGACTTGCAATCGGCAAACCCAGGTCAGGGAGCGGTGATGTTTTCTATTTCCCAGGAAAATTTGCAGGAAATATTGCGGCAGGTCAGGCAAGCCGTCTATAACCACGAACAGTGGCATAAGAACATCACCCGCACCATTATGTGCCGGCTTTCCTGCGATCAGCAGGATGTGGCCGAGGACAGCCACCGTTGCTGTCTGTTCGGGCAGTGGTACTACGGCGATGCGCCACAGGAACTTCGCGACAAGGTTGCATTTGTTGCTATCGAGACAGTACACCGGAACATGCATCAGATCGCGAGCAGATTGTTGAAAACCATGGCTGCAGGCGGTGTAATCTTGCCTGATGACTTCGATACCTTTGCAAATGCGCTGGACAACCTCCGTTTGCAATTCAATACGATTATCCGAGAACTGGAAGAGTTACTGCAGAATCGCGACCCCCTGACCGGGGCTGAAAACCGCGTCGGGATGCTGACCACGCTTCGGGAGATGCATTCGATGGTGCAGCGTGGCATGCAGCGATGTTGCATCGTTATTGCGGATCTGGATCATTTCAAACATGTCAACGATACCTATGGCCACCAGGTTGGAGATAGGGTTCTCGCTGCCACGGTGCATTATTTGAAAAAGAATCTTCGACCCTATGACAGGGTTTTCCGATATGGCGGGGAGGAATTCCTGATTTTTCTTCCGAATACCGACCCTCAAACCGGCCTTATGGCAATAGAACGCATGCGACTTGGGCTTGCTGAAAAAGTTCTGGTGCAAGGTAGCGCCGCCCCCGAATTCGTTACAGCATCCTTTGGCATGTCGGGCCTGGACGAGGGGGTTACAGTCGAGGAATCCATCGATCGGGCAGACAAAGCGATGTATGGCGCCAAGAAAGCAGGGCGCAACTGTGTACGGACCTGGCCGCTGGCGCTCGAAGACTGACGACCCGGGTCCATGCAGGGTACATGGCCACCCGCCTTGGCCTGGTTTTTTACATGGCGGCCTGGCGGTATTTTGCCGCCAGTTCCGCATCCATCGTGGCAAGATGGGTGCGGAACCAGTCCGGGATGGCTTCGGACAGGTAAGCGCGAACGAAGACGATACGGCTTCCCCCGGCGCGGGCGCGCATGCGTCCCAGATCAGCGAGGATACGGCGGTGTTCTGACTCGTGCTCTTCCTGCGACGACAGCCCGCAGGCGCGCATCATCACGGATTCGCGCTCGAAGTGGAGACGGGTGTGTTCGATCAGATGATCGAGACATCTCGGCAGGGCTTCTTCCGCAGCTTGCTGGGCGCATGCCAGCAGTTCCATGAACTCGCGGTGGGTCGCGTCCATTTCCGGCTGGTTCAGTTGCAGAAAATTCAGTTGATTGGACATGATTCCAGATCCGTTTCAATGTCGGGCGCGATCCCCAGCCATTTTTCCATGGTGCCGGGCTCGAATCCGGCTTCCCGCCGCTCGCCAGCCTGTATCAGCGGGCGCCGGATCAGAAGGGGGTCGGCCAGCATGGCTTTCAGCGCAGCGGTTTCGTTCATCTCTTCCGGCCTGATTTCGCCGTTTTTGACGCGCGGGGCGGCGCGGTTGAACCATGCGGCGACAGGCCGTGCGCCAAAGAATGGGCGCAGGTTTTCCGCTGTCCAGGCATGGTGCAACAGATCATGTGCTTCGACCTGATGGCCCGCCTTGGTCAGCAGTTGTTTCTGCCGGGTGTTGTTCACGCAGCCGGGTTTTTCGAAAAATATCACTTTGGCCATGGTAGTTTTCCCTGATTGGCGGGCGCCATTTGCAGCAAGCCCTGCACCTGATGTTCGATTGCCTTCACGACGTGAAAATCCAGTCTGTTCAGCCAGCGCTGGGGGATGGCATGTGCGCCGTACAGCGCGCCGGCCAGCATGCCGGCGAGTGCGCCTGTGGTGTCCGCATCCTCGCCGCGGTTGACGGTTTCCACCACGCAGCTTTCGAAACTGTCGGTATAGAAGAAGTGGTGCAGCACGGTCTGCACGGTGTCCACGATGTAGCCTGAAGCACGGCCGGGGTAGGGGTCGAAGCGGAACTGGCGGTGTTTTTCGACCAGCCGGTTGGCGACCGGGCGGCATTCCTTCACGCCGCCGCCCAGCAGCAGGATTTGCGCCATGTTGCCCAGCGCCAGCGTGCCCGCATCGGCCAGTGCATGGTGGTGGGTGATATGCGATTGTTCCCTGGTGTAGCGCTCGAACAGGGCTTCATCGCCGAGCGTGCATAGCACCACGGGCAGGTTGCGCATGGCGGCGCCGTTGCCGCCGTCGCTGTCCGATTCCGGGCCGTGAAGGCCGCCGCCCAGCATGTAGCGGCGGATGCCGCGACGGCAGGTGGCCCCGACGTCCACGGGTCTGGATTTGAGCCAGGTGGCAAATGCATCCGCGATGGCGGTGAGGTTCCAGCCTTTTGATTCAATGATGGCCTGCCCGAGATGGAGCGACATTTCCGTGTCGTCCGTGACCTGGCCTGCCTCCAGTCGCAGCCATCCGCCCCCTGTGATTTCCCGGTGGGTGCCATATTGCGCATGGATTTCGCGCGGCGTCATGAATTCCACCGTCGCACCCAGCGCGTCGCCGCAGGCCAGGCCCAGATAGGCGCCCAGCGCACGGCTATGCAGCCCTTCTTCAGACAGGCCGGTTTTCATACACCTTGACCGGCCCCATTTCCTTCAGCGCCTGTTCCCATGAAGTATCCGGAAATCGGGCGCTGATCTTTTTGGCGGCTGTAGCCAGGGTTTCGATTTTCTCGCCCATGTCGAGTTTCTTCAGGTCGCCCTTCTCGATGTAGAACAGGTCGAGCAACTCGTTGTAAACCGTTCCTTCGTCCAGCGGCAAAACGTAGTAGCTGATGTCGCCGAGCTTGACCCTGTATTTCTTCAGCAGATCGACATTGCCGGCATAGATTACGTACTTGCCTTCCGGCGTGAAGAAGGATGACATCAGTGCATGCAGTCCTTCCAGGTCGGCCAGGTTGTCGAGAAAGCTGGAGTAGAAGGTGATCCTGTCACCATCCGAGAACATGAAAACCTGATCGGTTTTGATATCGGGCGGGCGCTTTTCTCCCGCGATGCTTTCCGCCAGCTTGATGCCGATTTCGCCGCGGAATGCGAATCCTGATGCCGTCGATGCCTTGAATACGGGTGAAATCAGGCGTTCCTGGCCGTCCAGTTTGCCGATGGGGGAAGAGATGAAGTCTGACATGATGATTCCTTTTATGGGGGTTAATATAAGAGCAGGTGAAACGTGAAGCGTCGTGAAATGTGAAGCCGCTGCGCTGTGAAGCGTGAAGGGTGAGGCTGGAAAATTTTTCACCCTTCACATTTCACGTTTTACAAATAACTGAACCGCACCTGATAGTCGCCGCCGATCACCAGGTATTCGCCTTCGCCCTTGAGGGTGGTGCCGGAGACCAGCCCGTTGAAAAACAGCACTTTCACCACCGGCACACGGGCTTCCAGGATGCAGTCGCCGAATTCGTCAGCGCGCAGGCGGTCCGAGGTGAACGACACCAGATTGTTCTGGCGCACGATGGCGCTGTCCTTGCCCTGGCGTTTGCGGATCGGGTGCTCATTGAAATCGTTGACCCCGCGGTACAGGGTCAGGTGCTTCCTGCCCGCCGCGAAATAGCGCGCCAGCGAGATCTGGCAATACTCATACAGCAGGTCGAGCTGCAGGTTGATGCTGTTGTTGTGAAAACGGCTCGACATCTTTTCCTCTACGTAAGTCATCCACCCCGCCGATGCATAACGCCCCAGGGTTTCCTTGTGAAAAGTGGGGAAGAGCCCGAAGCGGCTTTCCACCCAGCCTTTCAGTACCGCGCCTTCCGGGCCGTTTGCATCGAATCCCCAGCCCTGCAGCAGGCGCAGATAGCTGCTGCGGAAGCGCCGGTGGTTCGCTGGCCGAAGGCGCTGTTCGCTGTCCAGACCGAACAATGCGCCCATGTAATTCTGGAAGGCGTCTGCCGCTTCCTCTGTGGAAGTCGAGCGCGCCAGCATTTCGAATAGGGGCCTGTTCATTTCACGCACGCCGTTAATATGTAGCGGCAGGGGGAAATCGTTGAAAACCGTGCTCGCCAGCAGCCCGCTCGGGATGCCTGTCAGGTTGGTGCTGTGTCCTTCAAAAGTGTCGGCTGTACGCTCCATTTATAGCGTTTCAGCAAATTCCATTCCTGCGTCTATCGCTTGCCCTCTGAACACGTGTCAGCGCGGATTCAATCATTCTTTTGCACACCATCTTGCCGGGCATGCCGATTGCGTCATTCCAGACATTGGTCTCCTGTTTGTCGTGTTTGCGACATTCGCAACAAACCCGAAATAATTATACAAAACATAATAACAACAATGAGTTGAAGATTTTTTGCTGGGCTGGCACAGCCTTTGCAATAGGCTGGGTGCGGCCAAAGAACGGGCTTCTCTGCAGGGCGGATAAGAAGATCAACAGCAGTGCGGGGTGTTACCAGACTGGACGCCGGTTATTTGAAACAGCTTGACCGGAAGCCAAACGGAAACGGTTTGATTTTTTTAAGGAGTGACCCATGAGCAAATTAAGACAGATTGCCTTTTACGGCAAAGGCGGTATCGGCAAGTCCACCACGTCCCAGAACACCCTGGCGGCACTGGCCGATATGGACCAGAAAATCCTCATCGTCGGCTGCGATCCAAAAGCCGACTCCACCCGCCTGATCCTGCACGCCAAGGCTCAGGATACGGTGCTGTCCCTGGCAGCTGAAGCCGGCAGCGTGGAGGATCTGGAAATCGAGGACGTGCTGAAGTTCGGTTACAAGAACATCAAGTGCGTCGAATCCGGTGGCCCAGAGCCCGGCGTGGGTTGTGCCGGTCGTGGCGTGATTACTTCCATCAACTTCCTGGAAGAAAACGGTGCCTATGACGACATGGACTATGTTTCCTACGACGTGCTTGGCGACGTGGTGTGCGGCGGTTTCGCCATGCCCATCCGCGAGAACAAGGCGCAGGAAATCTACATCGTGATGTCCGGCGAGATGATGGCCATGTACGCGGCCAACAACATCTCCAAGGGCATTCTGAAATACGCCAATGCCGGCGGCGTGCGCTTGGGCGGCCTGATCTGCAACGAGCGTCAGACCGACAAGGAGTACGAACTGGCCGACGCACTGGCCAAACGCCTGGGCACCAGCCTGATCCACTTCGTCCCGCGCGATAACGTGGTTCAGCACGCCGAACTGCGCCGCATGACGGTGCTGGAATACGCGCCGGATTCCAAGCAGGCCGACGAATACCGTCAGCTCGCCTCCAAAATCCATGCCAATGCGGGCAAGGGCACCATCCCGACCCCGATCACCATGGACGAGCTGGAAGACCTGCTGCTCGAGTTCGGCATCATGCAGGCGGTGGACGAGTCGATTGTCGGCAAGGCAGCTGCTGCGGCTTGATGCCGTGAAGAGTGAAGCCGCTTCGCTGTGAAGCGTGAAAGGTAAAACCCGCGTAATGAACACGCTTCACTCTTCACGTTTCACGTATTTCACGTTAAAGGAAATTCAAAATGAGTACAGACGTCAAAACCCGGAACCAGGAGTTGATCCAGGAGGTGCTCTCGGCATATCCGGAAAAATCCGCCAAAAAACGCGCCAAGCACCTCAATGTTTATGAGGAAGGCAAGCCCGACTGTGGCGTGAAATCCAACATCAAGTCCCTGCCCGGCGTGATGACCGTGCGCGGTTGCGCCTACGCCGGTTCCAAGGGCGTGGTGTGGGGCCCGATCAAGGACATGGTGCACATCAGCCATGGCCCGGTGGGTTGCGGACAGTATTCCTGGGCATCGCGCCGCAACTATTTCATCGGTGTCACCGGCGTCAACGCCTTCGGCACCATGCAGTTCACTTCCGATTTCCAGGAGAAGGACATCGTGTTCGGCGGCGACAAGAAGCTGGACAAGGTGATGGATGAAATCGAGGCACTGTTTCCCCTCAACAACGGCATTTCGGTACAGTCCGAATGCCCCATCGGCCTGATCGGCGACGACATCGAGGCGGTGTCGAAGAAGAAAGCCAAGCAGATCGACAAGACCATCGTGCCGGTACGCTGCGAAGGATTCCGCGGCGTGTCCCAGTCCCTCGGCCACCACATCGCCAACGACGCGGTGCGCGACTTCGTGCTGGACAAAGTGGACGGCAAGGCCAGCGAGTTCGTGAGCACGCCCTACGATGTGGCCATCATCGGCGACTACAACATCGGCGGCGACGCCTGGTCCTCGCGCATCCTGCTGGAAGAAATGGGCCTGCGCGTGATCGCCCAGTGGTCCGGCGACGGCACCCTGAAGGAAATGGAAGCCACGCCCAAGGCCAAGCTCAACCTGATCCACTGCTACCGTTCCATGAACTACATCTGCCGCCACATGGAAGAGAAGTTCGGCATTCCCTGGCACGAGTACAACTTTTTCGGCCCGACCAAGATCGCCGAGTCGTTGCGCGCCATCGCCGCGCTGTTCGACGACACCATCAAGGAAGGCGCCGAGCGCGTGATCGCCAGGTACCAGCCGCTGGTGGACGAGGTAGTTGCCAAGTTCAAGCCGCGCCTGGAAGGCAAGACCGTAATGCTCTACGTCGGCGGTCTGCGTCCGCGCCACGTGGTGGGGGCTTATGAAGACCTGGGCATGGAAATCGCCGGCACCGGTTACGAGTTCGGCCACGGCGACGATTACCAGCGCACCACGCATTACGTGAAGGACGGCACGCTGATCTACGACGACGTCACCGAGTTCGAACTGGAGAAATTCGTCGAAGCGGTCAAGCCCGACCTGGTGGGTTCCGGCATCAAGGAAAAGTACGTGTTCCAGAAAATGGGCCTGCCTTTCCGCCAGATGCATTCCTGGGACTACTCCGGCCCGTATCACGGCTATGACGGCTTCGCCATCTTCGCCCGTGACATGGACATGGCCATCAGCAGCCCGGTATGGGGCATGACCAAGGCACCGTGGAAGAAGTAAATCAACGCAGGGTGGGCGCCTGACGCGTCCACCACCCGACCGGCGGGCAGACGCAAGAGTCTGAACCGCCCATAAAGGAGATTCAAAATGAGCCAGAACACCGCAAAAGTTCTCGACCACTTCGACCTGTTCCGCCAGCCGGAATATGTGGAAATGCTGGACAACAAGAAAACCTGCTTCGAAGGCGGCAGGCCGGACGATGAAGTCTTCAAGATCGCCGACTGGACCCGGACCATGGAGTACCGCGAGAAGAACTTCGCCCGCGAAGCCCTGGTCGTCAACCCGGCCAAGGCCTGTCAGCCGCTGGGCGCGATTTTCGCCGCCCTGGGTTTCGAAAAGACCCTGCCCTTCGTGCACGGTTCACAAGGTTGCGTGGCCTACTTCCGCAGCCACTTCAGCCGCCACTTCAAGGAGCCGACTTCGGCCGTCTCCAGTTCCATGACCGAAGATGCGGCGGTGTTCGGCGGCCTCAACAACATGGTGGATGGACTTGCCAACAGCTACAGCCTGTACAAGCCCAAGATGATCGCGGTTTCCACCACCTGCATGGCGGAAGTGATCGGCGACGACCTGGACAGTTTCATCCGCACCTCGAAGCAGAAAGGCTCGATCCCGGAAGAATTCGACGTGCCTTTCGCCCACACCCCGTCCTTCGTCGGCAGCCACATCACCGGCTACGACAACATGATGAAGGGCATCCTGACCCACTTCTGGGAAGGCAAGGAACGCCAGGACAACGGCAAGATCAACTTTGTCGGCGGCTTCGACGGCTACACCGTTGGCAACATGCGTGAAATCAAGCGCATCTTCGACACGATGGGCGTGGATGCCACCATCCTCGGCGACAACAGCGATGTGTGGGACACCCCGACCAGCGGCGAATTCGCCATGTACGACGGTGGCACCACGCTGGAATCGGCTGCGGACGCGCTCAACGCCAAGGGCACCATTTTCATGCAGGACTTCGGCACGGAAAAAACCCGTGACTACGTGAAGTCCAAGGGGCAGGAAGTCGTGTCTTTCAACCACCCGGTCGGCGTGGCGGGCACCGACGAATTCCTCATGGCGATTTCCAAGCTTAGCGGCAAGGATATTCCCGCCGAACTGGAAAAAGAGCGCGGCCGCCTGGTGGATGCCATCGCCGACTCGCAAGCCCATATCCACGGCAAGAAATTCGCCATCTACGGCGATCCCAGCATGGTCATGGGCCTGGCTTCCTTCCTCATGGAACTGGGCGCGGAGCCGGTGCATGTGCTCGCCACCAACGGCAGCAAGGACTGGCAAGCCAAGATGCAGGCGCTGCTCGACGCTTCGCCGTTCGGCCAGGGCTGCAAGGCCTGGGGCGGCAAAGACCTGTGGCACATGCGCTCGCTGCTGGCGACCGAACCGGTGGACTTCGTGATCGGCAACACCTATGGCAAGTACCTGGAACGCGACATCGGCACCCCACTGATCCGCATCGGCTTCCCCATCATGGACCGCCACCACCACCATCGTTATCCGGTGTGGGGTTATCAGGGCTCGCTCAACGTGCTGGTGAAAATTCTCGACAAGATCTTCGACGAGATGGACAAGACCACCAACATCCCGGGCAAGACCGATTACAGCTACGACATCATTCGCTAAAGCGGTGAGGGGTCCCGTTTGCACGGGACCCCCTGCCTCCTCATGGAGTAAATAATGGCCAATATCACCTTCTCGTCTCCGGCGCTGAAAAAGGACATCACCGTCTATGCCGTCGCCGGCGACCGCAAGACCCTGCTTTCCGTCGCACAGGAACACAAGATCCCCATCCACTACGAGTGCGAGGACGGCGAGTGCGGCTCCTGCGCCATTCAGGTCACTCCGCTCGGTGCGCATGCCCCCAAAGCGGTGCATCTGACGGAAAAGGAAAAAACCGTGCTGGTGCTTAACGGCAAGCTCAGCAAGGCCGATCTCGAACAGATCAACGTCAGCGATGTGGCACCCAAATGGCGCATGGCTTGTCAGTACATGGTGCTGGACGAGGATATCCTGGTCGAGTTCTGATCATTTTCAGTTTTGATAGACGAAGGCCCGTCGCGCGAGCGATGGGCTTTTTTTCGCGGGGGGTGTACATGCCAATTTACGACTACCGTTGCAGGGACTGCGACAAGACCTTCGAACTGCTGGTCAGATCGTCCAGCGTCCCGGTTTGCCCGGCGTGCGGCAGCCAGAAACTGGAGAAACTGCTATCGCGTCCCGCAGCACCCGGCCAGACGGCCAGAATCATTTCGAGCGCACGCTCCCAGGCTGCCAGAGAAGGGCATTTCAGCAACTACAAGGCTTCGGAGCGGCCGAAGAAATAATCTGCAGATAACATTTTATTTTGGCGGGCCGTCTCCACCTTGGGCGTTTCCTGTTTTCTCCGATAAGTTCATATGACCAATCTTGATCAACAGTTTTCAGAAGTTCTCGCCAGGCAGCATGCACTGGAAGCACATCCGGTTTTTTCCACTATCAGGAACATCGACGACCTGCGTCTGTTCATGTCGTGGCATGTGTTCGCAGTCTGGGATTTCATGTCCTTGCTCAAACAGCTCCAGCGCAGGCTGACCTGTGTTGACCTGCCGTGGGTGCCCCCGGCCAGCCCGGTTGCAGCACGCCTGATCAATGAAATCGTGCTTGGCGAGGAGTGTGACGAGATGCCGGGTGGCGGTCACCTCAGCCACTATGAAATGTATCTGCTGGCAATGAAGGAAATCGGTGCCTCCACGGAACAGATCGAGGCATTCGTGCGGCACATCCGCGCAGGACTTGCTGTCGAGGAAGCGCTGATCGTCGTCGGTGCAGATCCGGCCATTCGCCATTTCGTGTGCAGTACGCTCAATACGGCCACCAGCGGCAGCGTGCATCAGGTGCTGGGCAGTTTTTTCTTCGGCCGGGAAAATGTCATTCCAGACATGTTCCGGAGTCTCCTGGCTCACTGGCAGATGGATGAAAATGAGGCGCCGATGTTCGTGTATTATCTCAATCGCCATATCGAACTCGACGGCGACAGCCATGGTCCGGCTGCCTGGAAAATAATCAGCGAGCTGACCGGTGAAGATATGCAGGCCATCGAGCAGCTCAAGTCGGCAGCAGAGGAAGCCATCGACGCGCGTCTCGGATTGTGGGACGGATTGGCGCATGCCCTAGCTCATTCCAACGCCAATAAACGCGAAGCCGCGTAGTGGCCTGGATGCTTTGATTACTGCTGAGGGTCTAATAAATCTGGCCTGATACAGCCAGCCCAGCAGTGCCCAAAAAATGTTCAGTAGTTCATGGCGCGATGCTGGAACGGAATTTGCTAAATATTTCCGGCCATGAATGCCACGAACAACACTTTTATGAAGTCCCTGCCTGCAGATGCAGGCATTCCAGCCAGTGCTCTGCAGATGATCGAAGCCTCGGTATGCACCAATTCCGGGCGTGCAGTGAGCCACTATCGGGATGTCAAACTGAACAGCGCTTTTCAGCCCATATTCAGTCTGGCGCACCGCCGTCCGGTTGGTTACGAGGCGCTGTTGCGTGCTTATGCCCCCGATGGTTCCGCTGTGCCACCACCCCAGGTGTTCGATCTGGCGGAGCGCCATGGCGAGGTGACCTTTCTCGATCGGCTGTGCCGCACGATTCATGTACGCAACTACTTGAATGACTCGGTCAACGACAACTGGATTTTTCTCAATATCAATCCCGAGGTGGTGACCGATGGCAGGCGCCATGGCTCATTCTTTGCGGATTTTCTGGAAAAGTACCGGATCGCGCCTCACCGTATCGTGGTGGAGATTCTTGAAAACAGCATCAGTGATGAAGCCCTGCTCGCCGATGCCGTGGGCTATTACCGCGATCTGGGCTGCCTCATCGCCATTGATGATTTTGGCGCCGGCCACTCCAATTTCGATCGTATCTGGCGCATCGCTCCGCAAATCGTCAAGCTGGACCGCTCCATGATTGCCCGCGCTGCACAGCAGCCCAAGGTACGTCGCCTGATCCCCAATCTGGTCTCGCTGATTCATGAATCGGGCAGCATGGCGCTGATGGAGGGGATCGAAACCGAGGAAGAGGCGCTGATCGCCATGGATTCCGGTATTGATTTTGTACAGGGCTACTATTTTGCGAAACCGGGTGAGCGGGTTTCACATGAAATAGGCTGCCAGGATTTTATGGGGGGGCTGTGTGACAGATTCAAACAGTTCTCTGCAATGGAACAGCAGCAATATCATCTGGGGCTGAGTCCGTATCTTGAATGTTTCCTGGAGGCGGCACGCAAGATCGAGCGAGGCATGAGCATGAAACCTGCCTCCGCAACGCTGCTTGAAATGCCTGATGCAGAGCGTTGCTTCACGCTGGACGACGAGGGAAGGCAGATTGGTGACAATGCTCTTCCAGCCAGACGCAGTGACATCATCGATCCGCGTTTTGCACCCCTGAGAGACGCCAATGGTGCCATCTGGTCGCGGCGCCATTATTTTCGCCGCGCGATGGCCCAACCGGGCGGAGTCCAGATTTCACGCCCCTACCTTTCTCTGGCCGGGGCCAGCATGTGCGTCACCTTGTCGGTGACGATCCGTCATGCAGGGAAAACCTGCGTTTTTTGCTGCGATGTAAAGTGGTCTTGAATGTCGCAGTTTGGTAGCAAACCCGACATTGCACCCGACAATTTCTCTACGGATTTTCTGCCTTAACCCATAAAACCAGCATTGGCGCGCCTTTGCAGGGGTTTTCCTGGTTGGCACATGTTTTGCAATGATCATGGCAAGAGCAACTTTTGTCGGGGTCTTCGCAATGAGCGCATTAAGCAGCAAAGTCGAGGCGGTGTTCAACGAGCCGGGTTGCAATGTCAACCAGGGCAAGTCCGACAAGGAACGCAAGAAGGGTTGTGCCAAGCCGCTCACGCCCGGCGCGGCGGCGGGCGGTTGCGCCTTCGACGGCGCCAAGATCGCGCTGCAGCCCATCGTCGATGTGGCGCATCTGGTGCATGGCCCGATCGCCTGCGAAGGCAATTCCTGGGATAACCGTCATGCCGCTTCCAGCGGGCCGAAGCTGTACCGCACCGGCTTCACCACCGATATCGGCGACCTGGATGTAGTCTACGGCGGGGAAAAGCGTCTGTTCCGGGCGATCCGAGAAATCATCGAGAAATACGACCCGCCCGCGGTGTTCGTCTACCAGACTTGCGTGACCGCCATGATCGGCGACGACATCGAGGCGGTGTGCAAGGCGGCAGCCGCCAAGTTTGGCAAGCCGGTGATTCCGGTCAACTCGCCGGGCTTCGCCGGCAGCAAGAACCTGGGCAACAAGCTGGGCGGCGAGGCGCTGCTGGACTATGTGGTCGGCACGCAGGAGCCGGAGTTCACCACCCCCTACGACATCAATATCTACGGCGAATACAACCTGGCCGGCGAACTGTGGCAGGTGCAGCCACTGTTCGATGCGCTCGGCATCCGCGTGCTGGCCAACATTTCCGGTGACGCGCGCTACGCCGACGTGGCCCGGTCCCATCGCGCCAGGGCGGCGATGATGGTGTGTTCCAAGGCCCTGATCAATATCGCCCGCAAGATGGAGGAGCGCTATGGCATCCCTTATTTCGAAGGTTCTTTCTATGGTATTTCCGACACCTCGGAATCGCTCCGGAGCATTGCCAGGCTGCTGGTCCAGCAGGGTGCACCGCAAGAGTTGCTGGTACGCACGGAATCCCTGATCGCCAGGGAGGAAGCACGTGCCTGGGCAAGTATCGAACCTTACCGGGCGCGGCTATCCGGCAAGCGTGTGTTGCTCATCACGGGCGGGGTGAAATCCTGGTCGGTGGTGTCTGCGCTACAGGAAATCGGCATCGAGGTGATGGGCACCAGCACCAAGAAATCGACCAGGGAAGACAAGGAACGCATCAAGGAGATCATGGGCGACGAATCGCACATGTTCGACGATCTGCCGCCGCGCGAGATGTACAAGATTCTCAAGAACTCCGAGGCCGACATCATGCTCTCCGGCGGGCGCTCGCAGTTCGTGGCACTCAAGGCCAAGACCCCGTGGATGGATATCAATCAGGAGCGTCACCACGCCTTTGCCGGTTATGAAGGCATGGTGGAACTGATGAAGCAGATCGACCGACTGCTCTATAACCCGATCTGGACACAGGTGCGGCGTCCAGCGCCATGGGAGCTGGACGGTGAGGGGTTAGACGTGAGGGGTGAGGCGGGCTAAGCCGGTGGTGCATTTCACCTCACCTCTCACGCCTCCCCCCATCACTTAGGAGAAAAATATGGCAACCGTCACCCACAGCAAAAAAGCCTGCGCGGTCAATCCGCTCAAGATGAGCGCGCCGATCGGCGCGGCACTGGCCTTCCTCGGGCTGGACAAGTGCATGCCGCTGATGCATGGCTCGCAGGGCTGCACCGCCTTCGGCCTGGTGCTGTTCGTGCGCCATTTCCGCGAAACCATCCCGCTCCAGACCACGGCCATGAACGAGGTCACCACGATCCTGGGCGGTCTGGACAATCTGGAACAGGCGATTGTGAATATCCATACCCGTGCCAATCCGCAGGTCATCGGCATCTGCTCGACTGGCTTGACCGAGACCAAGGGCGAGGATGTCGATGGCTACCTCAGGCTGATACGCAAAAGGCATCCGGAACTGGCAGAAACCGAGTTGGTCTATGTCGCCACCCCAGATTATCAGGGCGCGTTCCAGGATGGCTGGGGCAAGGCGGTGACGCGCATTGTGACCACCATTTGCGAGCCCAGGCCGCGTACTGCATGGCAGGTCAATGTGCTCCCCGGCTGCCACATGACTGTGGCGGACATCGAGGAAATCCGCGAGATCATCGAATCCTTCGGGCTCTACCCGATCATCGCGCCGGATCTGTCCGGCTCGCTGGATGGACATATTCCCGAGACCTTCCTGCCGACGACGCTGGGTGGCGCCAGCGTGGAGAAAATCCGCTCCATGGGCGGCTCAGCCGTCACCATCGCCATTGGCGAGCAGATGCGCTGGGCCGCGGAGGCTTTGCAGGAGAAGACCGGTGTGCCGTTCCGGCTGTTCGACCGCCTGACCGGGCTGGAAGCCAATGACGAGTTCCTGCAATTTCTTTCGGAACTGAGCAAGGACGAGATTCCAGTCAAGTACCGCCGCCAGCGCAGCCAGTTGGTGGACGCCATGCTGGATGGTCACTTTTACTGTGGCGGCAAAAAAGTCGCCATCGGCGCCGAGCCGGACCTGCTGTGGCAGATCGCTTCCCTGCTCACGGAGATGGGCTGCGAGATTGAGGCAGCCGTGACGACTACCCATTCGGTAGTTCTGGAACGGATGCCTGCCGAAGAAGTGCTGATCGGGGATCTGGAGGATCTGGAGCAGCGCGCTGCCGGCTGCGACCTGCTGATCACCCATTCCCATGGCCGGCAGGCGGCAGAGCGGCTGGAAATGCCTTTCCTGCGCATGGGTATCCCCATGTTCGATCGACTTGGTGCGGCGCACAAGCTGTCCGTGGGCTATCGCGGCACGCGCGATCTGATTTTTGAAATCGGCAATATCTTTCTCGATAACGTGCACGAAAACCGTCCCGATTCCTGGCCTTTGCCCGTAAACGATGGAAACGAATATGCGCAAGCTGAAACTCATCACTAACCACAAACCAGGAGCGCACCCCATGAAAGTCGCTTTCACTACCCAGGACATGAAGAGTGTCGATGCCCATTTCGGCTGGGCGAAAAACATTGCCGTGTACGAGATTTCGCCCGAAGGCTACCAGTTTGTGGAGGCCATCCAGTTCGACGGCGATCTCAAGGAAGACGGTAACGAGGACAAGCTGGCGCCCAAGATCGATGCGGTACGCGACTGCGCCATTCTCTACGTGGCTGCGATCGGCGGATCGGCGGCGGCCAAGGTGGTCAATGCCAGGGTGCATCCGGTCAAGGTGCCGGAACCTGAACTGATCAGCGTCATCCTCGACAAGCTGCTCACCGTGCTGCAGGGCACACCGCCGCCCTGGCTGCGCAAGGTCATGCTGAAAGGGCAGGAACGCAAACTGGATTTCGATAGTGATGAGGAGATTGAGTGCCATGTCTGAAGTAATGGAAAAGTTCGACCTGAAGTCTTCCCCTTTCCTGGTGGAGTTGATCAAGCAGTGGCGCGCCCAGGATGCCTACGGCGCATGGGAGGGCAAGTCGGACGAAGATTTGCTTGAACCCTACGTGATCGACAAGGAGAAACGCAAGGAAATCCCCATCATCGGCGACCCAGATCCGGAAACCCTGTGGCGCCTGGAACTGTTCTACAACGCCGTGGGCCTCGCCATCGAGCGCCAGACCGGGGTGATGGTTTCGCCCATGATGAAAATGTCGCACGAAGGCTTCGGCCGCATGGTGCTGCTCGCGGGTCGCCTGGTGGCGGTCAACAAGCAGTTGCGCGACGTGCACCGCTTCGGTTTTCTCACCCTGGGAAAACTGGCGGAGGAAGGCGACAAGCTGGTTGCAGGCGGCGTTGAAATGGTGAAGAAATTTCCCGATGTGGCGAATTACGGTTGAGGTGAACAACATGGATGAAATGGAAGAACTCAAGGCCAGGGTGAAGAAGCTCAATGCACAGGCCACGCAACTCAAGATGGATCTGCACGATCTGTCCGAGGACCTGCCGACGGGATGGGAGAAAATTCCTGAAGTGGCGCAACGCACTTTTGCAGCCTACCAGGCGCTGACCGAGGCACGCGCCAGAATGGCAAAGGGGGTGTGAGATGTCATTTGCCAGTGTGGTAATGCCTGACGGGCGGACGTGGACCCCAAAATTCGTCAAGGCCATCAACAAGGAAAAATGCATCGGCTGCGGTCGCTGCTTCAAGGTATGCGGCCGTGATGTGCTGCAGCTGATGGGCATGGACGATGAAGGCGGGCTGATCGCCGTGGATGCTGACGACGACGATGACGACGAGTATGAAAAAAAGGTCATGACTGTCGCCAATGAAGCCAACTGCGTCGGTTGCGAAGCCTGCGCCAAAATTTGCCCCAAGAAATGTTACACCCATGAGGCCATGGTGGCTTGAACCGGAGGATGAGATGGAAATCCTGAGTTACGAATGGCTGATGGCACATGCCAGAAACCCTGCTGACCACCTGACCCAGGCTTTTGCCGGGGTGATCCATGGCTCGTGCCGTAATCAATGCCTGGACACCCCGGATTTTCTAGGCTTGGCAGATGATTGTTTCGAGGGTTTGATGGAAAACCATTTCCCTGGCGCCCTGAAAAACGCAGGTATGGTATTGCCATGCGCCGGAAATGCTCCGGGCTGCGATGCTTTGCGTGGCGAGGAGTTCGATGATTTGCTGGGTTTGTTGCTGGAATATCGCAGCCATCCCGACAAGGAGTCAGAGTGGCTGGCATTTGCCATCGCTACAGCATGCATGGGTAACGACCATCTCTATCAGGATATGGGGCTTCCGAACCGGCAGATACTTTCCGGCCTGCTGGAAGAATATTTCCCGGTTCTGTTTGCCCGCAATAGCGGCAACATGAAGTGGAAAAAGTTTCTCTACAAGCAATTGTGTGACCGTTCCGGAGTACGTGCCTGCAGAGCGCCAAGCTGCGCGGTATGCGATGATTATCTCAAATGCTTTGGCCCTGAAGATGGGCAGGCTAACTAAACCGCGCTTCTTGCGTTTGTGATGTAAGGCTATGATTCGATAGCTACATTACTGGCTCAGAGAATTTTAATGTGCTTTGGTTCTTGGCCTTTTCTGGCCTTCTAGTTGTTTCACCACTTGAACGGCCGCACTGCGAGATAAAGTACGAATTGCCTGGTGGATTTGTATCTTTTTGCCTGCTCATGCCGCGCTAACCAGGTATTTGCTACGATTTGCTCGTAATGATCGATTTTATTGGCAAATGACAAAAATCCCCTTGAATTCCGAAGGGGCTATCCCTATTATTAGCACTCGCCAGACGTGAGTGCTAATAGCTCCGTCGCCATGAGATTTCAATAAGTTAAACCCACAGGAGATTCAAGCAATGAAAATTCGTCCTTTGCATGACCGCGTAATCGTCAAGCGCCTGGAAGCCGAAGAAAAAACCTCGTCAGGTATTGTACTGCCCGGCAATGCGGCAGAGAAGCCGGATATGGGTCTGGTTCAGGCCGTGGGCGAAGGTAAGGTGATGGATGACGGCAGCCTGCGTGCATTGTCCCTGAAAGTGGGCGACAAGGTGATTTTCGGCAAATATTCCGGCCAGGCCGTCAAGGTGGATGGCGATGAACTGCTGGTGATGCGCGAAGAAGATGTGATGGGCGTGATCGAAGGCTAATTGGTTTTACTACAGAATTCTTTAAGGAGATTTAGAACATGGCAGCTAAAGACGTAAGATTTGGTGATGATGTACGTCACCGCATGGTAGCCGGTGTGAACGTTCTGGCCAACGCAGTCAAGGTCACCCTCGGCCCTAAAGGTCGCAATGTGGTTCTGGAGCGTTCTTTCGGCGCTCCTACCATCACCAAGGACGGCGTGTCCGTGGCCAAGGAAATCGAACTGAAGGACAAGTTCGAGAACATGGGCGCCCAGATGGTGAAAGAAGTGGCATCCAAGACTTCAGACGTGGCCGGTGACGGTACCACCACAGCAACCGTGCTGGCCCAGGCCATCGTGCGCGAAGGCATGAAGTCCGTCGCTGCAGGCATGAACCCGATGGATCTGAAACGCGGTATCGACAAGGCTGTTGAAGTCATCATCGCCGAACTGAAAAACATCTCCAAGCCTTGCACCACCAACAAGGAAATCGCCCAGGTGGGTTCCATTTCCGCCAACTCCGATGCGGATATCGGCGATATCATTGCCCAGGCCATGGACAAGGTCGGCAAGGAAGGCGTGATTACCGTGGAAGACGGCTCCGGCCTGGCCAACGAGCTGGACGTGGTTGAAGGCATGCAGTTCGATCGCGGCTACCTCTCCCCTTACTTCATCAATAACGCAGAACGTCAGATCGCCATGCTGGAGAACCCGTTCGTGCTGCTGCACGACAAGAAAATCTCCAACATCCGTGACCTGCTGCCGGTGCTGGAGCAAGTCGCCAAGGCTGGCCGTCCGCTGCTGATCATCGCAGAAGACGTGGACGGCGAAGCGCTGGCCACCCTGGTGGTGAACAACATCCGCGGCATCCTCAAGACGGTTGCGGTCAAGGCTCCGGGTTTCGGCGACCGCCGCAAGGCCATGCTGGAAGATATCGCCATCCTCACCGGCGGCACCGTGATTGCCGAAGAAGTCGGCCTGACGCTGGAAAAAGCCACCCTGAACGATCTGGGCCAGGCCAAGCGTATTGAAGTGGGCAAGGAAGAGACCACGGTGATCGATGGTGCAGGCAACGAAGAAACCATCAAGAGCCGTGTTGCGCAAATCCGCCGGCAGATCGAAGAAACCACCAGCGATTACGATCGCGAGAAGCTGCAGGAACGCGTGGCCAAACTGGCCGGTGGCGTGGCAGTGATCAAGGTGGGTGCTGCGACCGAAGTCGAAATGAAAGAGAAGAAGGCTCGCGTGGAAGATGCACTGCACGCAACTCGTGCTGCCGTGGAAGAGGGTATTGTTCCTGGTGGCGGCGTAGCTCTGCTGCGTGCCCGTACGGCGATTGTCAATCTGACCGGGGCAAACTCGGATCAGGATGCCGGCATTGCCATCGTGTTGCGCTCCATCGAAGAACCCCTGCGTCAGATCGTTTCAAATGCGGGTGACGAGCCTTCCGTGGTGGTGAACAAGGTTTCCGAAGGTTCGGGGAACTTTGGCTACAACGCCGGTACGGGCGAATACGGCGATATGGTGGAAATGGGTGTGCTCGATCCTACCAAGGTGACCCGTTATGCACTGCAAAACGCTGCTTCCGTGGCTGGCCTGATGCTGACTACCGACTGCATGGTGGCCGAACTGCCGAAAGACGATTCCGCTGGTGGTGGAATGGGTGGCGGCATGGGTGGAATGGGTGGCATGGAAGGCATGATGTAATTCCGGCTTTGCCTCAGTAGCAAGCGACAAGGGCCGCAAGTCAAGCGGCCCTTGTTTTTTATAAAAAGCGGTGATCATGGTTTGGAAAAACTGTCTGACTCTGTTAGAATCTCCGCCTTTCCCATTTAATTTCTGTTTAGAGAAAGCTGATATGCCAAGTGTTCGCGTAAAAGAAGGTGAACCGTTTGACGTCGCTCTGCGCCGTTTCCGTCGTACCATCGAACGTTCCGGTCTGCTCAATGAGCTGCGTGCCCGCGAGTTCTACGAGAAGCCCACTGCTGAGCGCAAGCGCAAAGGCGCTGCTGCCGTAAAGCGCCATTACAAGCGCCTGCGCAGCCAGATGCTGCCGACCAAGCTGTACTAAGCAAAACCTCTCCCTCTCATGAGTCTCAGAGAGCGTATCACCGAAGACATGAAGACGGCGATGCGCGCCAAGGATACCCCGCGCCTTGGGGCTATCCGTCTGCTTCAGGCCGCCATCAAGCAGCGCGAAGTGGATGAGCGTATCGAGCTGGATGATACGCAAGTGGTTGCGGTCATCGAGAAGATGCTCAAGCAGCGCCGGGATTCGATTTCGCAGTATGAGGCCGCGAACCGCAACGATCTGGCGGATGTCGAGAAGTTTGAAGTTTCGGTGCTTCAGGCCTATATGCCGCAGGCCTTGTCCGATGCCGAAGTGGCGCAGATGGTGGTGGATGCCATTGCCGCCTCTGGCGCAGTTGGTGTCAAAGACATGGGCAAGGTGATGGCCGCAGTCAAGCCGCAAGTGACTGGCCGGGCCGACATGGGTAAGGTATCCGCTCTGATCAAGGCGAAACTGGGCGCTTGATTGCTCGTATTCCTGCTTGGGCTTGAATAATAAAGCGCCAGGAAATTTTTCCTGGCGTTTCCATTTTCCGGGATTGCGCCAGTGATTCCTCAGTCATTCATCCAGGACCTGCTGAATCGCCTCGATATCGTGGATGTCATCGAGCGCTATGTCCCTTTGAAAAAGGCGGGCGCGAATTACATGGCCTGCTGCCCGTTCCACGGCGAAAAAACCCCTTCTTTCAGCGTTAGCCCTACCAAGCAGTTCTATCACTGTTTCGGCTGCGGGACGCACGGTACCGCGATCAGTTTTGTCATGGAATACCAGGGGTTGGGCTTTGTGGAGGCGGTCGAGGAACTGGCGCGTAGCGCCGGTATGACGGTGCCGCAGGAGGCCGTGGCTGAAAAACAGCGCTCCGCGCAAAGTGCCGACCTAGCCGAAGTCATGCTGCTGGCCACCCGATATTACCGGGATGAGCTGAAGCGTGCGCCCAGGGCAATCGAATATCTTAAGCAGCGCGGCCTTTCCGGCGAAGTCGCTGCACGTTTCGGGATCGGTTATGCGCCGCAGGGGTGGCAGAACCTGCGAGATGTTTTTCCTGATTATGAAGCCAGGAGCCTGGTTCAGGCCGGGCTGGTGATCGAGGGCGAGAATGGCAAGCGCTATGACCGCTTCCGTGATCGCATCATGTTTCCCATCATCAACCCGCGCGGTGCGGTGATTGGCTTCGGCGGCCGTGTACTGGACCAGGGCGAGCCCAAATATCTGAATTCCCCGGAAACGCCGTTATTCGAAAAGGGGCAGGAGCTGTATGGCCTCTACCAGGCGCGCAAGTCGATTCGCGAGGTGGATCGTGTGCTGGTGGTAGAAGGTTATATGGATGTGGTGGCGCTGGCGCAGCACGGCATCGAATATGCCGTGGCGACACTGGGCACGGCGACGACGCCAGTCCATGTGCAGAAACTGCTGCGCCAGAGCGATAGCATCGTGTTCTGTTTTGATGGTGACGCTGCTGGCAGGAAAGCGGCGTGGCGCGCACTGGAAAATAGCCTTGCTCAGGTGGCGGACGGCAAGCGTCTGAGTTTTTTGTTTCTTCCCCAGGGCGAAGATCCGGATTCATACATACGCAGCGCCGGCAAGACGGCATTCGAGGCCATGCTTGGCGAAGCGTTGCCCCTGTCGCAATTCCTGCTGCGGGAATTGACTGCGCAGGTGGATATGCAGACTCAGGAAGGCCGCGCGCATTTGTTGCAACTGGCGCGACCGCTGCTGTCGCAGGTGGCCGCCCCAGCGCTGAGCCTGATGCTGCGCAAGCGGCTGGCGGAACTGGCGGGTATTTCCCAGGCGGAGCTCGAGGAGTTGTTCCAGATAAAAACCGCGCAAAAGCCCAGGGTGTTGCCGAAGGGAAGGCGCAATCCGCCTTCTTTGATCCGGCAGATAATCCAGTTGCTGCTGGTGCAGCCAAAACTGGCACAGAGCGCCGAACTGGAGGTGCTCGAAGGCGATGGTGACGAAGCGACTTTGCAGGCTTTGCTTGATTTTCTTGCGGCTCACCCGCAGTTAAAGGATGCGGCTCCGGTGATTGAGCATTTTCGTGGATCACTTCATGAGGCGAAGTTGCGCGATGCTGCCGCTGAAATCATGCAGTGGGAGGATCGTTTTGCAGAAGGTGAGATCGAAGAGGAGTTTTTAGGGGCGCTTGCGCAGTTGAAATGGCAAGGGCGGCAAAGGGAAATCGATGCGTTGCTTGGTCTGGCGCGCGCTCAGGGCTTGACGGAAAGCCAAAAATTACGCCTGCAGCAACTGTTGTTGCGTGGCCAAGAGTAAAAAATTGATACGGAAGTAGGGTATAATGCTCTGTTTTGTTAAACGCTTTTTCGGGACAAGGTATGGCGACAGATAACGATAATGTTGATAGCCGCGTAAGTGATGCAGATGCGCGGCGCATGCGCTTGAAGAGTCTGATTGTATTGGGCAAGGAGCGCGGCTACCTGACCTATGCCGAGATCAACGATCACTTGCCTGATGATATGCTCGATGCCGAGCAGATCGAAGGCATCATCAGCATGATTGGCGACATGGGCATTGCTGTTTATGACGAGGCGCCGGATGCCGAAACCCTGCTCATGTCGGATGCCACCCCCGCAGTAGCGGACGAAGACGCCGTGGAAGAGGCCGAGGCCGCGCTTTCTACAGTCGACTCCGAATTTGGCCGCACGACCGACCCGGTGCGCATGTACATGCGCGAGATGGGCACGGTCGATCTGCTGACCCGAGAGGGCGAAATCGAGATTGCCAAGCGCATTGAAGATGGTCTCAAGCACATGGTGCTGGCTATTTCTGCCTGCCCCACCACGATTGCTGAAATCTTGCGTCTTGCCGATATGGTCGAGCGCGAGGAAATGCGCATTGACGAACTGGTCGATGGCGTATTGAACGGTCAGAGCGCGGATGAATTCAGCGAGGAAATGGCCGCCGAGGAAGAAGCTGCTGCTGAAGAAAAAGAGGCCGAAGAAGAAGAAAATGGCGACGATGATGGCGACGAAGGCGCAGCTATTGCGGCTGCCAACCTGGCTCAGCTCAGGGTCGATGCACTAGAGCGTTTTGCCGTGATTCGCGAGGCTTTTGCCAAAATGCAGCAAGTGCTGCAGAAAAAAGGCTCTCGCAGCAAGGGCTACAAGGAAGTCCAGGAGCAGATTTCCAACGAATTGATGAGCATCCGCTTTTCCGTCAAGCAGGTTGAAGCGCTATGCGACGGTTTGCGCGGCCTGGTGGAAGAAGTGCGTAATCACGAACGCACCATCATGGATTTTGCCATCAGCAAGGGCGACATGCCACGTGCCCACTTCATCAAGGTCTTCCCAGGCAATGAAAGCAACCTGGAATGGGTGGTCGAAGAGATTGCAGCCGGAAAAGCCTACAGTGAAAAACTTAGCCGTTTTCAGCATGCCATCGTAGACCAGCAGCAACGTCTGATCGACGTGCAGACCAAAGTGGGCATCCCGCTCAAGGAGCTGAAGGAAATCAATCGCCAGATGACCACTGGCGAAGCCAAGGCACGCCGCGCCAAGCGCGAAATGATCGAGGCCAACTTGCGTCTGGTGATTTCCATCGCCAAGAAATATACCAACCGTGGCCTGCAGTTTCTCGACCTGATCCAGGAAGGCAACATCGGCCTGATGAAGGCCGTGGACAAGTTCGAATACCGCCGCGGCTACAAATTCTCGACCTATGCCACCTGGTGGATTCGCCAGGCCATTACCCGATCCATCGCCGATCAGGCGCGCACCATCCGCATCCCGGTGCACATGATCGAAACCATCAACAAGATGAACCGCATTTCGCGCCAGATCCTGCAGGAAACCGGACAGGAGCCCGATCCCGCCATCCTGGCCGAAAAAATGGAAATGCCGGAAGAAAAAATCCGCAAAATCCTCAAAATTTCCAAGGAGCCGATTTCCATGGAAACGCCAATCGGCGACGACGAGGATTCCCACCTCGGCGACTTCATCGAGGATGTATCCACCCTGGCGCCGGCCGATGCGGCCATGTACGCATCACTGCGCGAAGCCACCAACGAGGTTCTGGGCTCCCTGACCCCGCGCGAAGCCAAGGTCCTGCGTATGCGCTTCGGTATTGAAATGAATACCGACCATACGCTGGAAGAAGTGGGCAAGCAGTTTGACGTCACGCGCGAGCGGATTCGCCAGATCGAAGCCAAGGCGCTGCGCAAGCTGCGTCATCCCACTCGTTCCGAGCGCCTGCGCAGCTTCCTGGATAATGAAGGTTAAAGCTTTACGGGCCTGTAGCTCAGTTGGTTAGAGCAGAGGACTCATAATCCTTTGGTCCACGGTTCAAGTCCGTGCGGGCCCACCAATAAAAACAAGGTGTTGCAACAAACTCCTTGACAGTAATGTGCAATCCGTGTGCAATTCCTCTGCACACGGGAGGCGGTTGCACATCTCCGGTGCAAAAACACCAGGAGACAATATGCCAATCCATCAACTGCCAAACGGCAAGTTTCGCGTTCAAATCCGCCGCAAAGGCTATCCGGAATACGACAAAACTCACGATACGCGCCTTCAGGCTGAAGATGCCGAAGCTCGCATCCTGGCATCCCGCGTTCTACACAAGGACGCGGAGATGACTCTGACAGAAGGGTGGAAGAAGTACTCAGCCTCGGCCATGTTTACTCAGAAGACCGAGAATACGCGAAAGACTGAAATTTCGCGTATCAAATCTGTGCTTGCTGAACTCGGCGGATATTCGTTTCGGAATCTCAGTCGCGATACTGGCCCCATCTACGACTACATTGACATGCGTAGTGTAACTATGTCCAAGAGAACCGGTCGCAAGCTGTCCTGGACGGCCGTTCGGCTTGAAATTGCCGCGCTGTCCTCATTGGTCGCCTGGGCCAAAGACCGAAAAATGCTTGCAGCGAATTTCGTTAGCGGCATCCAGAGAGGGAAAACCGCAAAGCGTAAACGCCGTGTACCTCCAGTGGAACAGGCAGCGCTGCAGAATGCCATCCTGACTTTTGATGCGCCCAACCTTGCTGAAGCCGCTCGCTTTGCCAAGCTGCTGCTGAATTTAGGCTGCCGACCGGGAGAACTCTCCGGATTGCTGCTCGCCGATATCAGACTCAATGACCGTTCGCTTACATTTAAGATGACCAAGAGCGACCAGGAGGATCGTTTCGTTCATATTACCCCCGAGGCAATGCAGACGATGAAAGCCCAAGTCAGGTACGCAAATGAACAGACACCTGGTTCTCTGTACCTGTTTTCAACCAGGAGCAGTAAAGGAGACTGGGTGAAATACAACTACTCCTATGGAATAAAGCGTCTCAGAATGGAAGGGGTGCTCCCGAAGGATTTTCATGCCCATGCAATGCGCCGTGAGTTTGTATCCAGGGCCATAGAATCAGGCTTGACCTACGCTACCATAGGCAAACAAACGGGACATCATTCCACGCAAGCTATCGAAATATATGATGAGGGACTCGTCACGGCACCAGAGATACGCGCAGCCCTTGATGGTTTCGCGAGCAAAGTCAGCGACGAGGAATTGATGGGCCATTTCAAGAACATGGGCGCAAGCGAGGCAACTTTGCAAAAGCTGAAAGCCGATATGGAGGGGCGCCCCGTAGGCATGAGGGGGTTAACCGTTGAAATGCCTAGCACGCAGCCTAAACAGGATATTCAGCCTAAGAAGCATAAGAAAAAGCAAGGCAAACGACGGGGGCGGTGAATGCCTGGGATTTTGATGAGACTGTCACAAACGTCCACAAGCAGGAACTCGCAAGCGTTACCACATTCGGTGATGATGTGGGGGATTTCTAGCCAGCATGGCGCAACGGCGGGAAGGGCCTGGCCGGGGAGGAGCATACTTAACGGCGATAGTAGGATCTGTTTCACGAAAAGGGAATTGCCATGACAATGTGTTGTTCAATGTTTGTCCGGCGGCATCAATTCCAGTAGAGTGGCCCCTTTGTTGCTCGCTTTCGGAACTCTCCTCCCTCATGTTTGAACAAGCCTTCAAGAATATCGACGCTGACCTGCGCAACGAGGCCGGCTGTACTACCGAACTCGACTACACCGAGCAGACTTCCTGGCTGTTGTTCCTCAAATATCTCGACGGACTGGAGCAGGACAAGGCGATGGAGGCCGAACTGGAGGGCAGAAAATACACCTTCATTCTCGACGAAGCCTATTGCTGGTCATCCTGGGCGGCCCCTAAGGACAGTCAAGGCAAGCTCGACCACAACAAGGCGCAGACCGGCGACGACCTGCGTGAGTTTGTCGATCGCAAGCTGTTCCCCTACCTGCACGGCTTCAAGCAGAAGGCCACCGGCCCGAACACCATCGAATACAAGATCGGCGAGATATTCGGCGAGATCAAGAACAAGATTCAAAGTGGCTACACCCTGCGCGAGATCATCGACCACATCGACGAACTGCGTTTCCGTTCGCAGGCCGAGAAGCACGAACTCTCGCACCTGTATGAAGCCAAGATCAAGAACATGGGCAACGCCGGACGCAACGGCGGCGAATACTACACTCCGCGCCCGCTGATTCGGGCGATGGTTCAGGTGGTGCAGCCCAAGATCGGCGAGCGCATCTACGACGGCGCCTGTGGTTCGGCCGGCTTTTTGTGCGAAGCCTTCGACCATCTGCGCCAGCAACCCAAGCTCACGGCCGATAACCTCAAGACGCTGCAAGAAAAGACCTTCTACGGCAAGGAGAAGAAGCCGCTGGCCTATGTGATCGCGATCATGAACATGATCCTGCACGGCGTCGAAGCGCCCAACATCATCCACACCAACACCCTGGCTGAGAACCTGGCCGACATTCAGGACAAGGATCGGATGGACGTGATCCTCGCCAATCCGCCGTTTGGAGGTGGTGAGCGCAAGGAAGTGCAGCAGAACTTCCCGATCCGCACCGGTGAAACCGCTTTTCTGTTCCTGCAACACTTCATCAAGATGCTCAAGGCCGGCGGACGGGCTGCCATCGTCATCAAGAACACCTTCCTTTCCAACACCGACAACGCCTCGGTGTCCCTGCGCAAGCTGCTGCTGGAATCCTGCAACCTGCACACCGTCCTCGATTGCCCCGGCGGCACCTTCCAGGGCGCGGGCGTTAAAACCGTCGTGCTGTTCTTCGAGAAGGGATCGCCCACGCGCAAGATCTGGTACTACCAGCTCGATCCGGGCCGCAACATGGGCAAGACCAACCCGCTCAACGACGCCGACCTGGCCGAATTTATCGAATTGAAAAAGACTAAAGCCGACTCGCCCAAGAGCTGGAGCGTGGATGCCTCGACCATAGCCACGGCGACCTATGACCTGTCGGTGAAGAATCCGAACGGCGGCGAGGAAGTCACCTACCGCAGTCCGCAGGTCATCATGGCCGAGATCGCCGCGCTGGATGCCGAGAGCGCGGAGGTACTGGTAAATATCAAGGCGTTGCTCACATGAAGAAGGGGTGGCAATCCAAGCCGTTCGAGAATTGCATTGAGAAGGTCACCTATACGACCAAGATTCAGCGCAAGGATTTCTTGGATGCGGGGGCATTCCCGGTGGTGTCGCAAGAGGATGCCTTCATCAACGGCTATTGGGACGGTGCGGATGATGTGTTCCGAGTTGAAACGCCGCTTGTGGTCTTTGGTGATCACACCAAGGTTCTGAAATACGTCGATTTTGACTTTGTCCTTGGGGCGGATGGCGTCAAGCTGTTACCACCGAAAGAGTTTCTTGTTCCGAAGTTCTTCTACTATCAGTTGCAGACTGCGCAACTTGATTCCCTTGGGTATGCCCGGCATTACAAGTTACTCAAGGAATTGGAGATCAAGTACCCCGACAGAGCAGAACAGCATCGCATCGTCGGCATTCTCGACGCAGCGTTTGATGGCATCGCCACCGCCAAAGCCAACGCCGAAAAGAACCTCCAGAACGCCCGCGCCTTGTTCGAAAGCCACCTGCAATCGGTTTTCACGGAGCGGGGTGAGGGGTGGGTAGAAACGGCCATTGGCGATTGCATCCGCTTCATCGACTACCGTGGCAAGACACCAGTAAAGACTGAGAGCGGCATCCGACTGATTACGGCAAAAAACGTAAAGATGGGTTATCTGCAAGATAAGCCAATGGAATTCATTGCTTCGGCAGGCTATAAAGGCTGGATGACTCGTGGCATTCCGCAGAAAGGTGACGTCCTGTTTACGACCGAAGCGCCGCTTGCCAACGTGGCGCAACTCGACACGGACGAAAAAGTTGCTTTCGCTCAACGCATCATCATCATGCAGCCCGATATGGCAAAGCTCGATAGCACGTTCCTGAAATATCTCCTGCTTTCTCAACCTGTTCAACAACGCATTCGCACTAAAGGGACGGGCGCTACGGTGCAAGGTATCAAGGCGAGCCTCCTTAAGGCGATTGAGATTTCATTTCCGAAGACGCTCGGCGAGCAGGAGCAGATAGTATCCAAGCTCGACGCTCTCGCCACCGAAACTCAGCGCCTCGAATCCATTTACCAGCAAAAGCTGACCGCACTGGACGACCTGAAAAAATCCCTGCTGCACCAAGCTTTCTCGGGTCAGCTGTGAAAGAGACGCCACCGATGCCACCCGCCACCAACCCGCCCGCTGATCCAGTTCCCAAAGGCTCGCCGCCCGAGCAGTTCTCTCTGTTCAGCAATGAGGCGGCAGATGCGACCGATGAGGTGGCCAGCACGCCGCCCATTGGCAGATTCAGCAATTTCGTGGTTTACGTGGATGAAAGCGGTGATCATGGCATGCAGACGGTAGACCCCAATTACCCGGTCTTCGTGCTGTCGTTTTGCGTGTTCTACAAACGCCATTACAGCGAAAAAGTGGTACCCACCCTGCAGAAGTTCAAGTTCAACCACTTCGGGCACGACCTTGTGGTGTTGCACGAGCATGAAATCCGCAAGGAAAAAGGCTGCTTCAAGTTTCAGAGCCGGCAGCACAAGCATGATTTCCTGGAAGCGTTGACCGGCATCATCGATGCCAGTAACTTCATCCTGGTCAGTTGTGTGATCGACAAAAGCCGGCTGCGTGACAGGCCAGAGCGGCTTTCCAATCCGTACCATGTGGCGCTGGGTTTTTGTCTGGAAACCTTGTACGAGTTCCTGCAAGAGAAAAACCAGAACGACGCCCTGACCCATGTGGTGGTCGAGTGCAGGGGCACGAAGGAAGACAAGGATCTGGAACTGGAATTTCGGCGTATCTGTGACGGCGCCAATCGTCTGGGCAAGAGACTGCCTTTTGAAATCGTTTTTGCGGACAAGAAGACAAACTCGTCCGGTCTACAGCTGGCAGACCTGGTTGCCAGGCCGGTGGGTTTGAGCGTTCTGCGCCCCGATCAGGAGAACCGTGCATTTGATGTACTCAAACGTAAATTTTTCTGTAGCGGCGGTCGCGAGAAGGTAGGCGAGGGCTTTGAAAACTGGGGGCTGAAGATTTTTCCAGCACCAGAAAGCGAAAAGCCCCGATGAAACTCACCGAGGCCGTGACGCCGACCGGGAACCCCCAGTCCACTTATGAGCGTAGTATAAACAACCCAAAGGTTGTGGACAAGGAAAAACTATAGGGCTTGCCAGGGGGAACTGCTGCCCATGCGACCGAGGTAATGAACAAAACAATCGGTTCGGGTTGTGCGCCACATTGGGCGTGAGTTTCTTGATCGGGTTTTGATTGCGCCGGTCGAGAGCCAGCTTGCCTGAACTGAGAGTTCCTATTTTTCAACGGGTTACAAACAGGCTGAAGTGTGAAATTTCTTGATTGAGTTTTGACGATGGCGACAAATCACCATGAACGAAGCTGAAACCCGCGCCGAATATATCGACCCTGCCCATCGATCTGAATATTCCTGCTGACCCGGGTATTCAGCGGCCAACTCTAATATAACAACGCATCCAACCCACAGGACTCCTAACCCATGTCAACCCAACGCTACTCTGTCACTCCGCACCCAGTGGAAACGCTGCTGACCTGGGTGAAGTCGGGTGAGATCGCGATACCGGAAATCCAGCGGCCTTTCGTGTGGGAGGCCACAAAGGTGCGCAACCTTCTTGATTCGCTGTACCAAGGCTATCCGGTCGGCTATCTGATTGCCTGGCGCAACCCTACTGTGCGGCTCAAAGATGGCTCCACCTCGACCGGCAAGCGCATCCTGATTGATGGGCAGCAGCGCGTGACCGCGCTGATGGCGTCTTTGCTGGGGGTGGAAGTACTGACAGACGACTACGAAATGGTGCAGATACGCATTGCGTTCAATCCGCAGGAGGAGAGGTTCGAGGTCGCCAACCCGGCCATCCGCAAGAACGTGGCATGGATTCCTGATGTTGCCAAGGTCTTCGAGCCTTCGACCAGCCTGTTCCAGTTGGTCGCTGACTATTGCGCAGCGAATCCCGATAGTTCGCAAGACCAGATCTTCAAGGTCATCGAGAAGCTGCGTGGCATCATTCACAACCACGTCGGCATCATTGATCTGGCTGAAGACCTCGACATCGAAACCGTCACCGAGATATTCATTCGAGTGAACTCGGCAGGCTCGCCGCTATCGCAAGCGGACTTTGCGATGTCCAAGATTGCGGTGAACACGAGCTACGGCGGCAATATGCTGCGCAAAGCCATTGATTATTTCTGTCACCTCGCCATTGCCCCGGAGTTCCTGGCCAAGATCAAGAAGGGCGACAATGCCTTTGTAGAGTCGGAGTTCTTCGGCAAGATGAAGTGGATCGCCGATGTGAACGATGACATCTACGACCCTAGCTATACGGACATGCTGCGTGTAGCATTCACGTCGGAGTTCGGTCGCGGCAAGTTGCAAGACCTCGTGGCACTGTTGTCTGGCCGAAATTTTGAGACCAAGCAATACGAAGATGTGATCGCCGAAGTCTCGTTTGAGAAGCTAAAGCAGGGCATTCTGGCCTTCGTCAACAAGACGCATTTTGACCGCATTACCATGATCCTGCGTTCGGCCGGCTTCATTCTGAGTGACATGATCGGAAGCCAGAATGCGATCAATTTCGCGTACATCCTGTATCTGCGAGGTCGCCGCGAAAATGTTCCTGCTGCCGAGCTGGAAAAGATGGTTCGGCGCTGGTTTGCGATGTCCATGCTAACTGGCCGTTACAGCGGCTCGCCCGAGTCCACCTTCGATTTCGACATACGCCAGATCGACAGTCGTGGGGTTGTAGCGTTTACGGATGCGGTCATTCCTAACGAATTGCCTGATAGCTTCTGGACGGGAATGCTGCCGCAATTCATGGATACCTCATCGATTAGCAGCCCGTATTTCCGGTGTTACCAGGCGGCGCAGATCAAGCTGGGAGATCGGGGCTTTCTCTCCCGCGACATCACAGTCACGGATTTGCTGCTCAACCGGGCCGACGTTCACCATGTGTATCCCAAGCAATTCCTCAAGAATGCAGGGAAGACACGCGGCGTCTACAACCAGATAGCCAATTTCGTTATCGCCCAGAGCGAGATAAACATCACCATCGGCGCGAAAGCCCCAGCAAGCTACTTCAAGGAACTGGCCGAGCAGTGCAGCGGCGGCGCGAAGAAATACGGCGGCATCAGTGACAAGACGGAAATGGCGGCCAACCTGGAAATGAACTGCATTCCGGTGGCGATGCTGGACGGCACGATAGGCGACTATCCCGCCTTTCTCGAAGAGCGGCGCAAGCTGATGGCGCTGAAGATCAAGGCCTGGTTTGAGGTGTTGTGATGAGCGCACCTCAAGCCACAGCGGGCGAAGTGAAGATGGGCGACCTGCTCGACATTGTGTTGGATTTTGACTGGTTCGATTCCACTAAAGAAAAGTTGAGTCCAGAAGATGTGCTGACGGGTTTGATGGATCATGGATTGTTCGCTGAAAAGGTTCCACCTTGCTTTTCTACCGATGGACTGACCGCAATAGTCTTCGAGTTGATGGCCGATTTACTGACCGAGACGGACGATCTGAAACTCAAAGGCAAGATTGATAAATGTAATCACGACTATGTTCGGTATGAGGCGCTACGGGACACCAATGTCCCTCGGCATTTAGGAATCCCTCATCCGGAAGCGTATGCAGTTCAGGCGCTGGCAATTTCGAAGCATTGGCAGGCGATTGCGACGCACTGCAATCACCCCAAACCAGCAATCAGCCGCATCCATGTCCGGCATGTTGGGGATGGTCGTATCTTCGAAATGAATTACAAGGGTGTCGAACGTTTTCAGTTTGAAGAAAGCGAGATTCAGTGGATGGCCGGCGCCAAGTTTGTCGTCGAAGCGGACATAGCGGCATGTTTTCCCAGTATCTACACTCATGTCATTCCCTGGGCACTCCATAGTAAAGACGATGCAAAAAAATCCAGTAGCATTACAAAGCTTGCCGGCAATTTGCTGGACAAATGCACGCAGAACACCCGTGATCGACAAACCAACGGACTGCTAATTGGGCCGCATGCCTCAAATATCATTTCGGAAGTCGTACTGACCTGCATCGATACTGAGTTGCAAGCCAGTGGATACGAGAAGGTTGTGCGGCATGTGGATGATTACAGGTACTTTGCCGATACGTTTGATGAGGCCGAGCTTTTTGTAAAAACCCTTGGTATGAATCTACGTGCTTATGAGATGTCGCTCAACGAAAAGAAAACGCGAATTTTGGCACTGCCAAGACCCAGCGACGAAAACTGGCGACTCGTGCTCAATCGATTTCTGTTTCCCAAGGACGAAGAACTTCGATTTTCAGTCATCCGCTCGTTTCTCGACCTCGCATTGGAATGTGCGCAGTCGGCAGGCAAGTCTACGCCCTTGAACTACGCGATCAAAACCATTGCCGGGAATGACGAGCCACGTAAACTTAATCCACGTGCGAAACGCATGTATACGCAAGAGGCGATGAATCTTGCGCTGGCGTACCCTTACCTTGCACCCCTGCTTGATGAGTTTGTTTTCGACAAGTACTGGCATGAAGGGCTGAAAGAACGAATCGCCGATTTCGCGACATCACTTGTGTCATTGGGGGTCCGTAAGCTTTACCCCGACACAATTGCGCATGCGCTTTACTTTGCACTGAAACATGACCTCACGCTCCATCTAAAAGATGATGAACTGATCGAGATTGTTGCCCTGGATGACTGCATCGCTAATGTTTTGCTTTTAGAATATGCAAAAAAGCGCAAGCGGCCAAAAGTGAAGTCCTCAATCACCAAGCGTGCAAAGAATCTAATGGCAGGGGATTCCAGAGAAAAAGATAAGCATTGGCTGTTGATCTACCAAATTTGGACAAAGAAGGAGCTTGAGGGAAATGGGCAAGGCTTTCTCGCCAAGTTGAAGGGCAAAGGATTCCATTTTTTCTGTATGCCCGCAAAGGTTGAAAACAAAGTGGTCGGAGGTGCTGCTCAGAAGGCGCCGTCGCAGCCGGAGGTTGTCCAGCCATGACGAACGAGGCCCGCGACATCGCCCTGATTGACGAACTTCGCGCCCAGTCGGCGGAAACTCCGTGGCTGGAGTTCAAGGGCAACAATACCGACCCGGACGCCATCGGCAAACGGTGTTCGGCGTTGTCCAACTCTGCCCGCATCGAAGGACGGGACTGTGCCTACATGGTCTGGGGCGTCGAGGATGGTAGCCATGCGGTGATCGGCACGAACTTCAATCCTGATACAAAGAAGGTCGGTGGGCAGGTGTTGCCGCTATGGCTGGCAAACAGTTTGCAACCGAGTATCGCTTTCGGTTTTCGCGTCGTTCACCATCCCCAGGGGCATGTGGTGCTACTTGAGATTCCGGCGGCGACAGGAACGCCGGTTGCGTTCAATAACATCTCCTACGTCCGTATTGGCAGTGCAACCCCAAAACTGACCGACTACCCGCAACGCTACCAGCAGTTGATTGAGCGTATGCAGCCTTACCGCTGGGAGCAGGGCGTCGCTCGCCAGTACGCCACGGGGGATGAGGTGCTGGCGTTGCTCGACTACAGCCAGTACTTTCGATTGACCGGACAGCCATTGCCAGATAATCGTGCCGGCATCTTTGATCGGCTGGAAGCGGATCGGTTGATTGCTCGCGATGTGGGCGACCGCTGGAGTATCACCAACCTGGGGGCCATTCTGTTTGCTACCCGGCTCGGGGATTTTGAGGCTAGCCTTGCCAGAAAAGCGGTGCGCTTTGTGGCCTATGGTGGCAACAACCGGGCAGCAACCGTCACCCATCGGCATGATGGACAGAAGGGCTATGCCGTCGGCTTCGAGGGGTTGGTCGGTTACCTGAACGACCTGCTGCCCAAGAATGAACATATTGGGGCGGCGCTGCGCGAGGCTCATCCGCTATTCCCTGAACTGGCGATCCGTGAGTTGGTGGCCAATGCCCTTATCCATCAGGATATGACTGTGACTGGCGCCGGGCCGCAAATTGAGCTGTTTTCCGACCGGATCGAAATCACCAACCCGGGTCGTTCGCTGGTGAAGCCGGATCGCATGATCGATTTGCCGCCCCGGTCACGTAATGATGCGCTGGCCTCGCTGATGCGCCGCATGGGGATGTGCGAGGAGCAGGGCAGCGGCCTGGACAAGGTGTTTGCCCTGGTGGAGGTTTTTCAACTGCCTCCGCCGCTGTTAAGAGCAGATGAAAATTCCATGCAGGTGGTGCTTTACGCGCCGCGTAGCTTTGCCGAGATGACCCAGGATGAGCGGGTGCGTGCTTGTTATTTCCACGCGGTACTGAAGTTTCTCAGTGGCGACAAGATGAAAAATGCCTCTCTTTGCGCCCGCCTGGGCATCGATCCCAAGAATGCCGCCCAGGCGACCGGGGTGATCAACAAAACTCTGGGTGCCGGTTTGATTCGTGTTGCCGATCCTGATCATCCGCGAGCCGGTTATGTGCCGCATTGGGCGTGAGTTTCTTGATCGAGTTTTGATTGTGCAGGCCGAGAGCGGGCAGAGTTGGGTCGCTAGTCCATTTTTTCCAAAGAGTTACAAACCGGATGCCGTAAACTATTTCTTGATTGGGTTTTGACGATGGCGGTAAATGACCATGAACGAAGCTGAAACCCGCGCCGAACATATCGACCCTGCCCTTGCTGCTGCGGGCTGGGGAGTGGTCGAAGGTAGCCGCATCCGGCGCGAGTATCCGATCACGCTCGGGAGACTGGAAGGCGCGGGCAAGCGCGGCAAGCCTCTGACGGCGGACTATGTTCTGGAATACCGCAATACCAAGCTGGGGGTGGTCGAGGCCAAGGCGCGGGACAAGGCGCTGACGGAAGGCGTGGCGCAGGCCAAGGATTACGCCGGCAAGCTGGCGCTGCGCTTTACCTATGCCAGTAATGGCCAGGGCATCTACGGCATCGACATGGATACCGCCGTGGAAGGAGAGATTGCCAAGTATCCGTCACCAGATGAACTGTGGAACCTGACCTTTGCCGCCAAGAATGTGTGGCGGGATTGTTTTGCGGCGGTGCCGTTCGAGGACAGGGGCGGATTCTTTCAGGGGCGTTACTACCAGGATATCGCCATCGAGCGTGTGCTGGCGGCGATTGCAGCCGGGCAGGAGCGCATCCTGCTGACGCTGGCGACAGGTACGGGCAAGACCTTCATCGCCTTCCAATTGGCCTGGAAGCTGTTTCACAGCCGGTGGAATCTGGCGGACTGGAAGGCGAATGGCGAACCCACGCGACGCCCACGCATCCTGTTCCTTGCTGACCGCAACATTCTGGCCAATCAGGCATTCAATGCTTTTTCGGCCTTTGATGACAAGGCGCTGGTGCGGATCGACCCGGCGGACATTCGCAAGAAGGGCAAGGTGCCGAAGAATGGCAGTATATTCTTTACCATCTTCCAGACTTTCATGAGCGGGCCACCGAAGGACGGTCACCCTTCGCCCTATTTCGGCGAATATCCGCCAGATTTCTTCGATTTTATCGTCATCGACGAATGCCACCGGGGTGGTGCCAACGACGAGGGAAACTGGCGTGGCATCCTGGAGTATTTCGCGCCCGCTGTGCAGCTTGGTTTAACCGCAACGCCCAAGCGCAAAGACAACGTGGATACATACCGGTACTTTGGCGATCCGGTGTTCATTTACTCGCTCAAGGACGGCATCAACGACGGATTTCTGACCCCGTTTCGTGTCAAACAGATTTCCACCACGCTCGACGAGTACGTCTACACGCCAGACGACCAGGTGGTGGAAGGCGAGGTCGAGGCCGGCAAGCGGTATGAGGAAGCGGACTTCAACAAGATCATCGAGATCAAGGAGCGTGAGAAAAAGCGCGTCGAGATTTTCATGTCGTTGATCGACCAGCGGGAGAAAACGCTGGTGTTCTGCGCCACACAGGATCATGCACTGGCGATCCGCGACCTGATCAATCAGATCAAGACCAGCACCGATCCGAACTACTGCCACCGGGTGACGGCCAATGACGGTGCGTTGGGCGAGCAGTGGCTTCGCGATTTTCAGGATAACGAGAAGCACATTCCGACGATCCTGACCACGTCACAGAAACTCTCGACCGGGGTGGATGCCCGCAATGTGAGAAACATCGTGCTGCTGCGGCCAGTCAATTCGATGATTGAGTTCAAGCAGATCATCGGGCGCGGCACGCGCCTATACCAGGACAAGTATTACTTCACGATCTACGACTTTGTAAAGGCGAGCCACAACTTCAGCGATCCAGAATGGGATGGGGAGCAGATCGAGCCGGAGGTATGCGCGAAGTGCCAGAACGTCCCCTGTGTCTGCATCAATGAACCCCCAACGCCCTGCCATCTCTGCGGCAAGTCGCCTTGCGAATGCGCGAAAGACCCCTGCCCAAAATGCCACCAGCTTCCCTGTGTGTGCAAGAAGAAAGCGAAGGTGCAGTTGGCCGATGGAAAATCGCGCACGATCCAGCACATGACGGTCACCAGTTTCTGGCACCCGGATGGCACACCCATGTCGGCGCAGCAGTTCATGGAGGCACTGTTCGGTAAGCTGCCGGATTTCTTCAAGGACGAAGATGACCTGCGGGTGCTGTGGAGCGCACCCGATACCCGCAAAAAGTTGCTGGAGGGGCTGTCTGAAAAGGGTTTTGGCAAGGATCAACTGGCTGAAATGCAGAAGATCATCGACGCCGAGAAGAGCGATCTGTTCGACGTGCTGGCGCATGTGGCCTATGCCTTGGAACCGCTGACCCGCGAAGAACGAGCAGACCGGGCGATGGCTGTGATCAGCGAGAGTTTTAATTCCCGGCAACAGGTGTTTCTGGATTTTGTGTTGTCGCACTATGTTGCAGAAGGGGTCGAAGAACTTGATCAAGCGAAGCTGACACCACTATTGAAATTGATGTATCACGACTCGATTGCGGATGCTATGGCTGATTTGGGTAAGCCGGATGAAATCGGGAAGGTTTTTAGCGGGTTCCAGCGGTATTTGTATGATGTACGAGAGTGATCCTATGGTTGGCTTGATTGACGAAATATTTATTGTTGCCCGGCGTGATGCGATTGATGAACACGTCCAAACGTGCAAATCAGGTCCTAAAATTACGTGACACACATGCTCGCCTGTCAGCAGAGGGAAAGGGGGAGAAGGCGCAAACAGAGATAGAACACCAGCCCCTCCTGTATATGCTGGTTACAGGAAAAAAGCCCCCGGAAAACCGGGGGTGTGAACAAAAAACAGCGCGTACAACATGCGGGCAACATCCCCAAACATCGCGCCACTTGACCTTGTCTTGCTGTTTTAAAACCTCCCGATCCGCCAAGATCGGATGCGGTAAAATGGCCGCCAAGCCATCCTCCCCAACAAAAGAATCACTGCCATGTGCCGCCAGGCACACTTAACCCCTGACCCCTTACGGCGATACATCCGTCCCATGACGCTTCGACTAAATCACGTCATGGTTTCGATGCCATATCAGGTTCGCTCCCAGTCTGGTAAACCCCGTTTTCATCGGGGGCTACGGTGAATCGAGATGGTGCCACCCATCACACCCGCCCAGACCTTCCCGCGTTAGATCATTACTACTGCATCAATCAACGCCACTCTCTCACTATTGCCGATAGCCCGTAACGGACTTTCATTTCAGATTTCGCCCCCTCGATGTTCCAGAGCTGGTGGGTTACTCTCGGCAAAGTTTCCGAGTTTAGTCAACCTGGACTGCTGCCAGGTTATGGCTTCAATTGATTCCACTTTGGATCCCGAAGGACCCGTTTAGAGGCTTAAGCTATTCGCCGATCCAGACCGCTTGCGCGCTCTGGTACCGCCGTCGCCAGATTTCTCCTTGACGGCTCGCTATGGTTGCCCATCGCGCTGACGCCCACCTCTGTGGCAGTCGTTATACGGTTTCCCGCATCCCAACGTCGGTGCTTGCGTGTCCAAGAAAGACACTCCCGATTTCATGAATGACCAGGGTTTGCGCTGTTACCAGCGTTCCCGTTTCCGCGTCGCCCAACCTCACATAGTCGGTTTAGATTGGATCGAAGGAGATGTTATCTCCAGCGCCCATTGCCACGCAGCGAGCCCTACTAGAGGCACTGCGCGACGGGGGTTAGACTCCCGAAAATTGGCGATTTGCGAGAGAGTTTTTGGCAGTTTGACGTTGGCACGTCCCGACTGCCATGGCTGGCGGCGAGACTCTTGACGTCCGGTTGTGTTCCTGCGGTATGGGCGTACCTGTTCCGTATAGCGACAAATGTTTGCGAAGCTCTGGAACATCAATGAGTGTGCTGCGCACACGCTGAAAGCACATCGTGCCTTCAAGCACATGCGCTTGCTATACAAACCATCAAAACCACGATGGATGCCGCATGCAAATCACTTTCCCGAAGATAATCCCTGCCGGCCTATCCTACGTCCGCATTCCTAAATCCAAACGTGCAACCATGCGCGTCATTCTGGAAACAGTGCAGCGTGGATCAAGGTACTGGATCGGCGGCATGATCTCCGTGGCAAAGGCGGAGCAATTTGCCAGCAAGATGGCGCAGCGTTATCACACTGATGCCACCCAGACGACGCGCGCACGACGTAAGGTCAAGGGTGAGGCTAACGCCACGCTCATCATGTATCCCGAGAACACAGCAACTCTGCGCTACTGGCTGCTGATCACCCCCGGAAACGGCGTGGTGCACCAGCAGGAAAAGTTACTCGACACCTGGAAGTCACGCGAATCGCTGACCTGGGGTGATCAGTATCGCCTGGACCAGACGCAGCGGACCAAGCAAAAGGGTGGTGGCCGGCGCTGGACCTGGAGCCTGCAAACGGAGCGCTACTTGGATATGGAGGCCTCGATGAAGCGCTACGCTGCCGGACATGGTAGTGGCAAGGATCGCAGCGATGATCTGGATGCCCTGGTCCTGGCGTTGCTGCGCATGCCTGGTTTCAGCGGAATTCGGTCTCAGCAAATCAGCCTCTGCAACCTCGGACGTGCAATCTGGCAAAAAACCCATAAGGGCGCCGAGTATCCCTGGCCCAACTTCCCCTACCTCGACAAATCCTGGGCTTGCTACCACCAGCCTGAACCACTGCGCCTCGATGTGCTCCTGACGATGCACCGGAATGACATGGGTGCTCCGGATGCAATGACCGATTTGATGGTGGATTTTCGCCATGGTTGAAATTATTTTCCACAAAACCCCGCCTTCCAGCCCCTACGCTCGCTATACGAAACAGGAGCAGAGCCATCCGGCAATGCGTGAAAAGGAGAGAGGGAAAACAGATGAGGCGCGACACCATAAAAACACCGGCATATCAATTGCTGATTGCCATATCCGCCGTCGAACAAGCAGAAGTGGTGCTGCATAACACCGTGACGGATTTGAAGGGACTCACGCTGGATGCGCAAACAAATGCTGCCGACCACCTCTGGGACGAGGTTGACCGCAGGCTTGCGCTGCTGGCAGATCGGAGGGCTGACATGCAAAGCGTCACCGTCTGAATTGGCAAATCATAACAACAAGGAGAAAACCATGAGAGCAATCGAAATGTCAGGGAAAACCCGCCACCAAGGCTTGCACCAGCGTGGGATGACAGACAAGTCCGTTATCCGACTCGGCGAGGATCTGATTTCAGCGCTGTCCGCGCTGGATAAAGCACACAAGAGTCTGAGTCAATACGTTATCAAAAAAGCAGATGGCCATGCGCAAGCACCGGCCATGGTTGTAGTAAATCGGATTATTGTGGATGCAGCCAAGGGTCTTTTGCAGGTATCTGATCGCGTCATGGCGCTTGACGATGTCGGCCGAGAACTGTGCAGCAAAAACGCTGATATACATGCCTCATTCAATGCTTTGCAGGCCAATTGTAGTGACCTTCGCAAGGAAAAGATTTCATGAATACTGATGCCAAAGAAATACAGAGCAAATTATCTGAATCCCTGGAGATGCTCCACCACGCACGTATTACTGTTGCGTGCAATCTCTGGAGCGCGATCCAGTCCAGAGATTGTACGTTTGGAACCACAAGCGATCCGGCGTGGGGTTTACTTGACCAGCGGCTTACTCAGCTCGGGTACCCTGGAACTGGGACGCCGAGTGGCGAATTTCTAGTTGGTTGTTGCTAACGCTAACCTGTCCAATCCTGAGTCAGGGTTGGACAAAGAAGGAATAGGACAAACTCAAGAAACTATTAAACGCCCTGCGAATCAGCGGGGCGTTTATTTCGTGGGGGAAAGCTTATCCTGGCACGGCAGTCCAGGCACGGTAGTAGCGGTTGGATAGATACCGGCTTATCCGTCGTCAGATGATATGCAAGTTGATGAGCCGCTGGGCCCATATCTGCTGAGCGGATAAATCATTATCCAGAACCGGCATTCCGCATGAGATTCGTCATGAGCACCAACACCGCCATATATAAATGAATGCACATGCCCCCCATGGGGGAGAGAATTTGTGGCACGCAACCAATCCTGGTGTTCCTGATTGCATTGTTGAAGAAGCCCAAGGTTGGGGAAAGATCCACTTTGCTTGTGGCTGTATTTGGCACAATCGCTCTGCCATAGGGAGACAACATCCGTGAAACTCCGTGACGACAACGTTGACTGACTGCCGCGAGGCGATTCAGGGTGTATATTCAAAAGGATTTTCTGGTCTTGATTTTGGTATGTTTCACAGTGGATTCGAGGGGGCGCTATGTATTTTGATTTTGAACGGGTTGGCATGCTGCTGCTGATTGTCAGCGTTCCAATCGTGATTGCTGCGATGATCTGGGCCTGGAAACTGCGCAGAGAGAATGCCCGGCGCGAAAACGTCGCCAGATAGTGCGCCAGGCGTTTATCTGCCCGGCGGATAAGCCACTATCTGCCAGTTGAGGCGTGAACGGTACAAAGTTCACGCCCGACCTGACACGGCTGGGAGTGCTGTTATATGGGCAATTCCACCTGCGCCGGGTTTCTTGCCCGGTCTGCAACAGACTTCGATTTTGGACGCCTATGTCCGACCGCGCGCAGCTTTTTATGGATCTTCGCCATCCCGGACCAGATCGCGTTGGCCTGGTCGGCCGACACACTCCCCGCCTGAATGGCATTCACGAGTTCGGATAATTGCCAATCTGCTAGTCGGATTGCAAGTTCCATGCTGGTCTGCTCGCGCTTTATCCGTTGAGCGGATAACCATTTATCCAGCGTTGATTTCTCATCGTCGGATAGCAGCGCCCTCTGCTCGTCGGATAGCCGTCCATCCGACCATTTGCTGAAGCTTACGATCACTCGCCCGGTGCTGCGTTTCAAGGTGGAATCGTAGCTTGACCGGATAAGTTGAACCTTGTTGCTTTGGATACGAATCTGCATTTCATGCCCCTTTCTATCTGCTGATGAGATACCGGCTTATCCGTTGTCTGAGGTCGGATGATTTGCCGGCTGGATGACCAGCTAGTGGCTTATCTGCTCGGCAGATAATTCACTAACTGGTGGGGCGTATAGCAACTGCATAGGCGCGAACAGGTCTGTTTTGACTGTTTTCTGGAAAATATTTTTCGGTGGGTAAGAAAATAGCCACGGGTGGCTGCTTGCAGGATGAATAGACTTGTTGCCGATCAGGGCGCGCAGTAACCCACCCCAACTTCGACGCATGCATGCTGCAATGTGCGCTCGACATAACGGGCAGTGTCAGCGCCTCGTCGCGCAGAGGCATGCGCAGTGATGCCATTCCTGACCCGATCAAGTGAAATCCCTGCCTTCAGTGCCTTGCAGCAATACCCGAACTCTGCAAGTGAAGGATCATAGCGACCGGCGCCAAATGCGTCCCCCTTGGAGCCTGAATGCGCATGCCCCGCAGCAAGAGGGCAAGATTCCGTGTCTTGGTGGCGCGACAGATCAAGTACGGCAAGTGGTTTCTGATTGGTCGCAACCCGCCTGACCGAAACCCAGAATCCACCCCGCCCAGGTTTGTGGTTTCGGAACCCCGGCAGCCGACCAAAGTGCTCACCAGAAACGCAACCGGGGTCGCCGCCGTAATGCTGAATAAGGGCTTTCTGCACAGCCAGGCGCTCAAACTCCGATAGTGCTTTGTCGGTGCGAATCCACACCTGGTAGTTGTTTCTTGATGTCTCGACTTGCAACGCAGCATATTGGTTAAGAATTTGTTCTGCGGCACTTCTGGTCAAATCATCCAGCATCACTAAAGGCCAGCAGGCTCCCCGTGCTGGCCTGACATAGATGTCCGCGCCTGGCTGGTCCGTACGCTGGATATTCTGGCTTCCGCACCACGCCAGATGCTTTCCAACCTCCGCCACAGACACTGGTGCCCGACTAGGCAGGAAAGCACCGCTGGAGGCGCGTCGGCTGACGGCAAAGTCAAATTGGTCAACACCGGCTCGATCGAGCCATGACAGTAAGGCGTAGGAATGTTCGCGTGCGTTCATCTTTGTATTGCTCCGTCCATGTCGTTAAGTTCCTCGTATAGCGAACCAGCACTGACGAAGCCCGCCGATAACCCGAGAAACCTGGCTCAGTCTGTGATCGACGCCGCATCTGGTAGTCTGAATACCCCGTCAATACTGGCTAGGAGCAATTTGTCCAGGCTGCCCGGGCCAATTCTCAAACTCTTTCTTCCTCTCCTTATTTCCATCCACTTTTTACTTATCGCGCACAGAAAAAAAGAAGTCAGAAGCAAACATAAACGTTTTAACGCCTCACCCGGACAACCTGGACAACCTGGACAATCTCTACAATCCCGCGCCAATACTTGCTTACCCGCTGGCTTGGTACACCACCGGCCCGGTCGAATAGCAAGGAGATCATGAATCTGATCCCGTCCCTCTCCCCCATGTGGGGGGGGCGTGTGCATTCAAAAGAAAGATACATTCCCCGGCTTCGTCAGTACTGGTTCGCTATACGCGGTCCGATCAATAAAACGGAGTTAGAAATGAGTACTGCAACTGACAACAAAATACTGGCAGCAACCTCGCCGAGCGAGATTCCAACCCCGCAACTGGCCGTCAATAAACACGAAAGCCGACGCTTCGACCCTCTGAGTTACGCCTTAATCCATGAACGATCCGACCAGTACGCCAGCGACTTGCAAACGCTCTGGAAATGGTCTGGCACACACTGGTTGCCATTGTCTGACGACGAAGGTGAGCGCGACGCGCTGCGCTGGATTTATCTGAATGACCGCCGGAACGCCGCTCCTGCCAATGCTCGAGCTGCTCACCGTGCGACCGTGCTTTGGGCGACAGCACTGAAAGAGCCCGATAGCGGAGAAGTTGTTTTGCCGCTTAAAAATGGCTACCTTTGGTTGCGCAATGACGGCGCACTCGAACTTCGCAAACATGACCCGGCGGTCGGGTTGCGGCATCTGATTGCGTGCGAATACCGCCCTGATGAGCCGCCTCCTGCTGGATTCCATGCGTTTCTGGATCGCGTACTGCCGGACAAGATGGTGCAAGAGCGTGTTCGCGAGTACGTCGGATATACATTGCTTCAGGATGCACGCTATCAGCTTGCACAAATCTGGTTGGGCAGCGGCAGCAATGGCAAAGGCGTATTGGCAAACATCATTCAGGCACTGCACGCTAAGATCGCAGCTGTGCATCTCGACAATCTCAACGGTTTTGCGCTGTCCGGGATGATCGGTGCCAGTCTGCTCTACTGTGACGAAGCACCCCGTAAGGGCTTGGACGAACAGAAGTTAAAATCCTTGATTGCAGGGGAAAGCGTGCAAGTGGACAGAAAGTACCAGGCACCCTTGACGCTCAAAGTGAACGGCAAGTGGCTGATTCTGGCTAACCATTATCCGTCCATTGGTGATCAGTCACATGGATTCTGGCGCCGCTTTGACATCATTCCCTTTGACGTCACGATCCCAGAAACTGAGCGTATACCCATGCTTGCGGAGACAATTATCCGGAGTGAGCTTGCCGGGGTGCTAAATTGGGCGCTGGGTGGCTTGCTGAACCTGTTGGCCCGCGGGCATTTCTCGCACGAGATTCCAGAGAGTGTGCGTGCGGCAAAGGCTGCGGGTCAGCTTGAAACCAACTCCGTAGCTGCCTGGTGGGAATCAGCCGATTTGGACTGGTATCTCAAGCCTGCTACACCCAAGGAAGACGTGTACTTGCACTATTCTACGTGGTGCAGGGATAACGGCATGAGCCCGCTCGCGGCGCCAAAGTTTTGGGGCAGAGTCGGTCAGGAGCATGAAAAAGAGCTACTTGAGTCAAGACCGACGATTAAAGGTAAGCGGGTTCGGCTGTGTAATATCCGCCTGCCAGGTTTATTGCCACCGGATGAATGCCTGAATCTTTATTGATGGATATGGCCCACGCCGGAGGCGTGGGTGTTTGCGTGGTATAGGGGGAGGCTAGGATTGCTCTTGGTGTTTATAATCCTCTAATTCCCATGTGCAAATCATTTGCACATGGCTTAAATGTGCAATATTGTGTGCAAGCATAAACAAACAAGAAACAACGAGTTATGAAATATAAAAGGCATTATAAATAACTCATAATCCTTTGGTCCACGGTTCAAGTCCGTGCGGGCCCACCATATAAACCAAAGACTTACAAGCGGCCATTAGGCGGCTTTAGTCTTGATGTGACAAAAACGTGCCAACTCAATCACGTTACCGCCACGTCCATTCTCGATTCGAGAAGCCGCTAATGCCAGGTGCTCAGTAGAGTACTTGGCATAACGGTCAACCTGAGGTCGGTTGGCAATCATGGAGTCCAACGGGTTAAGCAGCGAGCGGATTTTCATAGTATCGCTGCGTGAACGCGGCAGGTGACAGGTAGCTCAAGCGTGCCTGTTTCCGCTGCCGATTGTAGAAGATCTCGATGTATTCAGTGATCTCCTGTATGGCCTCTGACCTGGTGCGGTAGCGCCGGTGGTGAACCAGTTCATTTTTGAGCGTACCCCAGAAGCTTTCCATCGGGGCATTGTCCCAGCAATCGCCCTTGCGGCTCATGGAGGCCAACATGCCAAATTGCATCAGCAGTTTCTGGTAATCATGAGCACAGTACTGGGCGCCCTGATCCGAGTGAAGAATTAGCCCCTTGGCCGGGCGCTTGGTAGAAACGCCACGGAATAATGCCTGCATGACCAGGTTCTTCGTCATCCGCTCGCTCATGGCATAACCCACCAGTTCGCCGTTGAACAAATCCTTCAGTCCGGCCAGATAGAGCCAGCCTTCGTCGGTGGAAATGTAGGTGATGTCGCTTACCCATGCCCGGTTGGGCGCTACCACGTTGAAGTTCCGTTCCAGGAGGTTCTGAGCCACTGGCAGGTTGTGCCTGGAATCGGTCGTCACCTTGAATTTCCGCTTTTGTTTGCAGCGTAGTTCCAGCTTCTTGCGGATGCGCTTGATGCGATCCACACCTACCTGAATACCGTGATCCGCCAGATCGCTTTGCAAGCGCTCCAGACCACAGGTCTCGCGGGTGCGCTGGTGAGCAGCTTGAATCTAAATTTCAAGGCGAGCATTCTCTTTCGCACGAAGTGACAAGGGACGGTCTCGCCAGGCATGGTAGCCGCTTTCGGATACATCAAAAACACGGCACATCCATGCCACCGGGTACTGCTGTCGCCATTCTTCGATTCGGCCATATCTCACCGCGACTCCTTCGCGAAATCTGCCGCGGCCTTTTTTAACAGATCGCGCTCCATCTTGACTTCAGCCAGCTCACGCTTGACCCGTGCCAACTCCATTTCCAGCTCGGTCAGGGGCTTCTGGTTCTTGCCCACCGAAGCCAGCTTGCCTTGGCGGCCTGCATAAACCCAGTTTTTCAGCGTGCCCGGTGGCAAGGATAAGCGCTTCGCTACTTCGGGTATCGTTAACCCCTCGGTCTCGTGCAACCGTACCGCCTGCTCCCGAAATTCAGGGCTGTAAATCCCTCTTGGTAATCGTTCCATCTTCGTCCTCCGTTTCCAGCATTTTACAGAAACGTTGGACTCCATTTTTTACAGCCTACCTCAATTTCAGCAGGGGGCTATTTAGGCGGCGTCCGCTTTGTCATCTCGCGCAACTATTCTTCCTTGCGATCGCCCGATCCAAAGTAAAGCCAGATCAGGCCGAGTATGGCTGCGATTAGCGAGGAGAGAAGGATGCCGAGTTTGGCATCTTCAAACTGCTGAGGATCGCTGAAAGCCATGCCGCCGATGAACAGGGACATGGTGAATCCGATGCCGCCCAGCCATGCCGCGCCGGTAATGTGCCGCCAGTTCATGCCGTGCGGCATCTTCCCCCAGCCGAATTTCAGGATCAGCCAGCAACTGCCGCTGATGCCAATGAATTTACCCGCTACCAGGCCAAACATGACGCCCAGGGTGACAGGTGCGCTAATCGAGGTGGCAATGTCAATGTGACTGAAATCGATCCCCGCATTGGCCAGTGCAAAAATGGGAATGACCAGAAAAGTGACCCAGCTGCTGAGCCCGTGTTCCATCCGCTGGAGGGGGGGTTGAACGGTGATGGCGGCGCTTTCCACATTTTCCGCGATGGTCGCCATGCGGTGGTTGCTCAAGGGGTGGTCGGGTGCGTCAGGGTCGAGAGCGGCGGCATGGAAACCTTCGCCGAGCTCCTGCAGGCGCTGGTCAAACTGCTCCGGCGTGAATGCGGGCCCGGCCGGTATGGTGAGCGCCAGCAGAATGCCTGCCACGGTGGCGTGAAGGCCGCTCAGCAGCGTCAAATACCATAGTGCGATTCCCGCCAGAATATACGGCAGGGAATGGCGTATGCCGCCCCTGTTGAACAAAATGAGCAATGCCAGCACGGAGGTTGCCCAGGCGAGTGCGATCCAGTTGATTTCATGGGTGTAGAAGAGTGCGATGACAAATACCGCGCCCAGATCGTCGACAATCGCGAGCGCGGTGACAAAGATGATCAGCGAACGTGGAACGCGCCATGCGAGCAGGACAAGGATGCCGATGGCGAAGGCGATGTCCGTTGCCATCGGAATGCCCCAGCCGGAAGCGCTGGAGGTGCCGTAATTGAACAAGGAGTAAACCAGCGCGGGCACGACCATGCCGCCAATGGCGGCTCCGATTGGTAGTGCGGCATCGCGCGGGGAAGATAATTCGCCAACCAGAATTTCCCGTTTGATTTCCAGCCCGACCAGCAGGAAAAACAGGGCCATCAGCCCATCGTTAACCCAGTGATGCAGACTTTGCCTGAGTTCCCATGAGCCAATGGATAGCGCCATGGATTGTTCCCAAAAATGATGGAACCCTTCTCCCAACTGTGAATTTGCAACCAGGAGAGTGAGTAGTGTGGTGCCGATGAGGACGATGCCGCCGGCCGTGGTGCGTCTGAGAAAACGCTCGAATGGGCTGAGAACCTGCCCGAACAGGGGTTCCAGTGGATACAGGAATTTGTGTTGTTTGTTCATTGGGTTTCCCGGTTATTCCAGAAATTCTGGGATATGAAAAAACTGCCGGCCGAAACGAGAGTGGCTGCTATTTTTCTGAGTGGGCGCTTTTGTCCAGTAGTTCCTGCGCTTCTTTGGCGCTAAGGAATTTCCACGGCAGGGGGAGCAAGCCGGGCACGTGTTCCATATATTGCCGGTATGTGTCCCCATGATAAACCAGCAATTTTTTCTCCTCCAGTCGGGAGCCAATAACGAAATAGAGCGTGATCATTGTGCTGGATAGCAGCAGGGAGGTATTCATGTCACGTGTCCAGACCAGAATCAGGCCAAAGAAATACCAGGGGTGACGGACAAAGTGGTGGAACGGGGAGAGGTGGAAATGCTCCTGGTCTTCCACGCTGCGGGTATGGGCCTGTAACTGGCGCAGACCAAGAAACTCCTGCGTATCGTAATATGCCAGTGACCGGGCGAAGCCCAGTCCAGCCAGGAGCGCAAGCCCATTCGCCAGCCACGCGCTGCCGCCCTGCCATTGCCACAGCATCTGTCCGGGGTGCAGGTACATTTGCCACAGAATCGGCAAGAGCAGCAGCATGGACAAGCCGTTGAAAGCTAATCGGTAAAACGGCATGAGATCGGGGTGGGCGGTGGCAACGAGGCGTTTGATCCGCAACGAGGCCAGAATGGAATGCAGAACAAAATATACCAGCCAGTAACACAGCAACAACGACAGATCATACCAGGCAGAATCGGTCATGGCTTCCTCCTGTAATTCCTTCTGATTATTCCAGCTTTTTCAAGTGAATGCGCCGATGCAATGAAAAATGGGCAGGAAAATCCTGCGGGCAGAGTGCTGCATATCTGGTTTCTGGTATTGCGCACACGCACCAGAAAGACGCATCGGTTGATATTGTGGTGCGTAGACTCGATGGCGACTCTTCACATAAAACCATTCTTTCATATCGGTTAATATTGATATTACATATATAAAACAATGGGGTATAAAAAATAATGGCACATGGCACGTTTTCTGCTGTGCACCAGTCACATGTTCAAGCATGAAATTGAATTTATTGACTGGTTGTATAAATAACAGATTTAGGGGAAATGCCATGGCTTATTTAATGCCTTCAGAATTTGTCACAAAAATGGTGGATGCAGGTGAATCTAAAATTTTCATGTCTACCAGGGATACGTTGATCAGGGCATATATGGCTGGCGCCATACTCGCATTGGCGGCTGTATTTGCGATAACCATCGCCGTGCAGACCGGCTCTCCACTGATTGGAGCAATCCTGTTTCCGGTCGGTTTTTCCATGCTGTATCTGATGGGATTTGATCTGTTGACCGGTGTGTTTGTGTTAACACCGCTTGCATTGCTGGATAAACGGCCAGGCGTCACCATGGGTGGGGTTTTAAGAAACTGGGGCCTGGTATTTGCAGGCAACTTTGCTGGGGCCCTGACGGTCGCTGTTATGATGGCCTTTGTTTTCACCTACGGTTTCTCTACTGATCCGGGTGTTGTCGGTGCGAAGATTGCCGGCATCGGTGAAGCACGTACGCTGGGTTATGAGAAATATGGTCTGGCAGGCTGGATGACGATCTTCCTGCGCGGGATGTTGTGTAACTGGATGGTTTCCATGGGTGTGGTAGGCGCGATGATTTCCACCTCGGTCAGCGGCAAGGTCATCGCCATGTGGATGCCGATCATGCTGTTCTTTGCCATGGCATTTGAGCACTCGGTTGTAAACATGTTTCTGTTCCCGTCAGCGATGATCATGGGCGGTAACTTCTCGATCGCGGATTACTTCATCTGGAACGAGATCCCTACTGCGCTCGGCAATCTGGTCGGTGGCCTTGCATTCACCGGGCTGACCCTGTACAGCACCCATGTGCGGACTGCACCCAAGCGCTCCGTCGCATAATACTTGCAAAATAATGCAACCCTGCCCCCATGTGGGGCAGGTTCTTTCTGAAAATAAATGCCCAGCCTATTAAAAGCATCCATCGGACAGTTTTCCGACAGGGGTCGCAAGGAAACCAATCAGGATTTTCACGGCATTCATATTCCGAAAGAGCCTCAGTTAAGCTCAAAAGGCATCGCAATCGCGCTGGCCGATGGAATTAGCAGCAGTGATGTCAGCCAAGTCGCAAGCCAGGCTGCTGTAGCGGGATTTCTGGCGGATTATTTCTGCACCTCCGAGGCCTGGTCGGTAAAGAAATCGGTGCAACAGGTATTAAAGGCAACCAACTCCTGGTTGTACTCCCAGACCCAGCGTAGCCAGTATCGCTACGACAAGGACAGGGGCTATGTCTGTACATTAAGTGCTTTGGTGCTCAAGTCAAACACGGCGCATATCTTCCATGTGGGAGACTCGCGAATATACCGGTTACGCGAAAATTCCCTGGAACAATTGACTCAGGACCATCGCTTCTGGATTTCGCGGGACAAGAGCTATCTCAGTCGTGCCCTGGGCATCAATCCCTATCTCGAATGTGATTATCAAGTCATGCCGGTAGACAAGGGCGATATGTTTTTACTTGTCACCGATGGTGTTTACGAATTTACCGATTCCGACTACATCATCAGGATGATCAATGAATTCGGTGATGATCTGGATAAGGCCGCGAAGGCGATCGTGGAAGAAGCCTACGAGCGTGGCAGCGCGGACAATCTGACCATCCAGATCGTCAGGGTGGATGAACTGCCCAGTCAGGAATCCAACGAATTCTATCAGCAGATAAACGAGCTTCCGCTGCCGCCAATGCTGGATGCGGGTGCGGTTTTTGAAGGCTACAAGATCATCAGGGAAGTGCATGCCAGCAGTCGCAGTCACGTTTATCTGGCGGTTGATAGCGAAACAAATGCCTTGCTTATCCTGAAAATACCTTCGATCGATCAGCAGGGAGATCTGGCTTACCTCGAACGCTTCATGATGGAGGAGTGGATCGCCCGGCGCATTCATAGTGCGCATGTGGTTAAACCCTATTTGCAGAATCGTAAACGCAATTATCTGTATATCGTCACAGAGTACGTTGAAGGCCAGACCCTGACTCAGTGGATGATCGATCACCCGAAGCCTGAATTGAATACCGTGCGAGGGATCATTCAACAAATAGCCAAAGGGTTGCAGGCCTTCCATCGGATGGAAATGCTGCATCAGGACCTCAGGCCTGAAAACATCATGATTGACGGCACGGGCACGGTGAAGATCATCGATTTCGGTTCGACGATTGTTGCCGGTATTCTGGAAATTGCTACGCCCATCGAGCGGGTTAATTTGTTGGGTACAGCACAATACACTGCACCGGAGTATTTCCTTGGAGAAAACGGATCACCTGGCTCGGATATCTTTTCTCTGGGCGTTATTGCGTACCAGATGCTGACAGGCAAGCTTCCTTATGGAGCCCGGGTAGCCAGAACAAAAACCCGGGCCGAACAAAGGAAATTGAGATACGACTCCATAGGTAATACTGACCGTTTGTTTCCGGTATGGGTCGATGAAGCTATCAGGAAGGCGGTACATCCGGACCCGCTAAAACGTTATGAGGCATTGTCAGAATTTGCATTCGACCTGCACCAGCCGAACAGGGCGTTTCTGAACAGGACTCGCCCCCCCCTTCTGGAGCGCGACCCATTGGCTTTCTGGAAAGGACTTTCTTTCGCCCTCGCCGTCATTGTTATTTTTTTACTGAGCAACAGTCATACAGTCAAATAATGGATGCCGGCGAATATTATTGTTTCATTCCCCCCCCCCACAAAAGGAGATCATCATGACTCGCGACGAGACAACCCAGCTCATCCTCACCAGCAAGCGCCGCAAGAAACTCAAATGGGTTCAGCTAGCCGAGGCCGCCGGCCAGAGCAAGGAATGGACAACCGCTGCCCTGATGGGGCAGATGACACTGACTGCCGAACAGGCCGAAAAGGTAGGGGGCATGCTCGATCTTCCATCTGAGGCGGTCGAAATGCTGCAGGTGGTGCCATACAAGGGTTCTCTGCCCACTACGGTGCCTACCGACCCCCTGATCTATCGCTTTTACGAACTGCTGAATGTTTATGGCACCAGCATCAAGGAATTGATACACGAGGAATTTGGCGACGGCATCATGAGCGCTATTGATTTTTCCATGGATATTTCCCGCTTGCCCGACCCCAAGGGCGACCGTGTGAAGATTGTTCTCAACGGAAAGTTCCTGCCCTACAAAATGTACTGAAACTCCCCAATTAAATTGAACTGGCTGCTGTCACGGGACACAAGTTAAGCGGTTCGCCGGTACTGAAGGCTTCGAGCTTATCGAAGTAATAGAGGAAGTGAAAAGCGGCAAGCTAGGGCTAGATGATAGGGCGGGGCTTCGGGATGCCCTTGCAAAAGCAAAGAAGCTGCATTGCCCTGTAATCGTGTCTAAACTCGACCGCCTGAGCCGTGACGTGGCGTTTATATCGGGCTTGATGGCCAATGGTGTGCCGTTCATCGTTGCGGAGTTAGGTGCGGATACTGACCCCTTTATTCTTCACCTGTTCGCTGCTCTATCTGAGAAGGAACGTAAGTTAATCAGCACCAGAACCAAGGCCGCCTTAGACGCACTGAAGGCGCAAGGCGCACTGCTAGGCAATCGCACCAATCTACATGAAGCCCAAGCCAAAGGGCAAGCCAGCAATGCGGCTAAGGCTTCAGAGTTCGCTGCTAAGGTGTTGCCGATCATAAGCCAGTACAGGGCGAAAGGGATGGCCTTGGCTGCCGTGGCTGCTGAATTAAACAGCATAGGTGTCAAGACAGCAAGGGGTGGCCAGTGGTATCCCACCACTGTTAAGAACGTGCTGGAAATGGCGGCTTAATGGCCGGGGGTTTCGGTGTGTTTCCGAAAGGAAAAGTTCACAAAAAAGTTCACACGAAAACTTGCAGGGAAATAAAAAAGCCCTAAGTCATTGTAACTTAGGGCTTTATCTGGTGGGCGATACTGGGTTCGAACCAGTGACCCCTGCCGTGTGAAGGCAGTGCTCTACCGCTGAGCTAACCGCCCGAAATGAATTTTGGCGTGGTCCACCGAGGGCGCAAATTATGCCTTCTATGGCTAAAGGCGTCAAATGTCTGGGCGTCTGTTTCAGCAACATCGCCTGATACCGTTCCATTTTCTTTCCTGCTCGCGCTGGAAGAATTCCTTGCGGGCTAATGCCGGTTCCTCCGGATGGGCTTTGGCGTGATGGGCAAGATAGCGTTCGTAGGCGTCGTCGCCGCTCAGTTGCCGAAGTATGGGCCAGAGCTTCTGCCACATCAGTCGCGTACCCAGTTTTCCACCAGCCGGCTGGGTTCGTGTGCCGATTCGGTGCATGGCGGGACGGGTTTGCCCCGAAGATGCCGGCTGCACACGCGCAGCATGTCGAGAATGATGATCCAGAGCAGCAGCACGAAGAACAGGGTCAGCCAGGCATCGAGTTGCTGGTTGAAGATCAGTTGCGGGGCGACCGCTGCTTTCTCCGGCGGCAACGCGCCGTCTGCCAGTTTTGCGGCCAGGTCGTTGGCGGCGGCAAAGAAGCCGATGCGGACATCGTCGCTGGTGAGTTTTTCCCACGCGGCGGCGGTGGTGATGATGGCCAGCCAGGTCAGGGGAATGCCGGTGACCCAGGCGAACCTGAACTTGCCGGATTTGACCAGGATGCCGGTGCCTACGGACAGGGCGATGGCCGCCAGCATCTGGTTGGAAATGCCGAACAGCGGCCACAGGATGTTGACGCCGCCGTTGGGATCAATGACGCCGATATAGAGAAAATAGCCCCAGGCGGCGACGATGAGGGCGGAGCTGAGGATCACCGAGGGATACCACGACGTCCGCCCCAGGCGCGGCCACAGGTTGCCGAGGAAGTCCTGCAGCATGAAGCGTCCGACACGCGTGCCGGCGTCCAGCGTGGTGAGGATGAATACGGCCTCGAACATGATGGCGAAGTGGTACCACATGGCCAGCATGCCTTGCCCGAACGCGCTGCCGAAAATGCTGGCCATGCCGACCGCCAGCGAGGGCGCACCGCCGGTGCGGGCGAACAGCGTGGCTTCGCCCATCTCGTGCGCCAGTCGCTCCATCTGTTCCACAGTTACCGGAAAGCCCCAGGAGGAAATGGTGGCAACAGCATCGGCTGCCGCCTTGCCGACCACGCCTGCCGGGCTGTTGATGGCGAAAAAGACGCCGGGGTCGAGCACGGTTGCAGCGATCATGGCCATGATCGCGACAAAGGATTCGAGCAGCATGCCGCCGTAGCCGATCATGCGGATATCCCTTTCATTCGCCAGCAGCTTGGGGGTGGTGCCGGAGGCGACCAGGGCATGAAAGCCGGAAACGGCGCCGCAGGCGATGGTGATGAAGACGAAGGGGAACACGCTGCCGCCGAAAATCGGCCCGCTGCCGTCGATGAACCGGGTGAGGGCCGGCATCCTGATTTCCGGCTGCATGACGATGATGGCGATGGCCAGCAGCAGAATGGTGCCGAGCTTCATGAAGGTGGAAAGGTAGTCGCGCGGCGCAAGCAGCATCCACACCGGCAGGATGGCGGCGAGGAAGCCGTAGCCGATGACGAACCAGGCCAGGGTCAGGCCTTCATGGTCGAAAATAACGCGCAGGGTGGCGTCGTCATTGATCCATCTACCCCCCGCTACGGCTAGAAGAAGCAGGCCGAGTCCAATGATCGAGCCTTCCAGCACCCGGCCGGGACGGATGTTGCGCATATACAGACCCACCAGCATGGCGATGGGTATGGTGGCGGCCACGGTGGATGTGGCCCAGGGACTGTGCTTCATGGCGTTGACCACTACCAGTCCGAGCACGGCGATGAGGATGACCATGATCATCAGGGTACCCACCAGCGCGGCAATGCCGCCGATCGGGCCCAGTTCGTCGCGCGCCATCTGGCCCAGGCTGCGGCCGTTGCGCCGGGTGGAGAAGAACAGGGTGGTCATGTCCTGCACGCATCCGCCCAGTACTGCGCCAATGAGAATCCACAGGGTGCCAGGCAGGTAGCCGAACTGCGCGGCGAGCGTGGGGCCGATCAGGGGGCCGGGGCCGGCAATGGCAGCAAAGTGGTGACCGAATACGATCCAGCGATTGGTCGGTACGAAATCGCGCCCGTCGTCGTAACGCTCCGCCGGGGTGGCGCGGGTTTCATCCAGCGTGAGCACGGAGGCCGCGATCCAGGCGGCGTAGAAGCGGTAGGCCAGCGCGTAGATGCAGGCGGCAGCAGCGATCAGCCAGATGGCATTGATCGATTCGCCGCGATTGAGCGCGATGCCACTGAGGGCGAAGGCGCCCAGGATGGCGACCATGAACCAGGCCAGAGAACGCGTAAAATTATTGTTCATGCCGATAGCTTCCGGAACCAGACCAGGCGAATAATAGCAATTGCCCGGCCGACATGGAAACGCGCCTTGGGCATGATCCATAGTAAAATCGGTCGCAACAGGAAAAGGGGGGGTGTGGATGGCCGTTGATTTTCGCCGCTGGTTCGGGATGGGGGGCGTGCCGTCCCACGACAATCCGGAAGCTTATGTGTGGGAAAGGCGTCTGCACTGGATCATGGTGGCGATTGCCTTGCTGGCGATTCCTTCCTTTTATCTGGAAATGCAGCAGTATGGTGATGCCATGTCTGGATTCGGCGTCGAGCTGGATTTGTTCATCTTCCTCGCCTTCAGTCTGGAAACCCTGTGGATGCTGCACGTCTGTCGCCACAAGTGGTTTTATCTCAAATACAACTGGCTGAATGTGCTGATCATCCTGGGGTCGGGCCTGGGGCTGGTGGGGTTGCCCGGCGAGTGGCTGCCGCTGGTGCGATTGCTGCGAATCGCCTATGTGGCGCTGGCGCTGGCGCGCATGATTGCTTCCCTGCGCCTGCTGCTGTCTGCCAGAGCAGTGCCTTATGCCTTCGTTCTGGGTGTTGTTACGCTGCTGGCGGCAGGTGCGGGATTTTACTGGCTTGAGCCGACGGTACATTCCTTCGGTGAGGGTTTGTGGCTGGCCTTCATAACCGGAGCGACCGTGGGGTATGGCGACTTTGTGCCGACTACCACGCCAGCGCGTATTTTTGCCGTGGTCATGGTGATTGTCGGATTTACCGTGTTTTCGCTGGTTACGGCGAGTATTTCTGCTTTTTTCATCGGCGAGGATGAAAAGAAATTGCGGCGCGAAATGCATCACGACATTCTGGAATTGCGGCGTGAAATTGCCGACTTGCGCTCGGCGCTGCAGTCGGACGGGGCGGCGCAGCCTTTCGGAAAAAAAGAACCGGACTAACAGGGTCGTACTGTCAATACGGCATGGTTAAACCCTTGTCGGTCATGTTAAAATTCCGCTTTTCCAAAAAAGCCGAGTGAAAGACCACCATGTTCAGCGCAAAAAATACCCTTGCAAAGGATGATCCCGATCTGTGGAAGGCGATCGAGCAGGAACGCCAGCGCCAGGAAGACCACATCGAACTGATTGCCTCCGAAAACTACACCAGCCCGGCGGTGATGGAAGCGCAGGGCTCGGTATTGACCAACAAGTACGCCGAAGGCTATCCCGGTAAACGCTATTATGGCGGCTGCGAATATGTGGATATCGCCGAACAGCTGGCCATTGACCGCGTCAAGAAGCTGTTCGGCGCCGAAGCCGCCAACGTGCAGCCCAATTCAGGCTCCCAGGCCAATCAGGCCGTGTTCATGGCCTTTCTCAAGCCGGGCGATACCATCATGGGCATGAGCCTGGCTGAGGGCGGGCACCTCACCCACGGCATGGCGCTCAATATGAGCGGCAAGTGGTTCAATGTCGTCGCTTATGGTTTGAATGAAAAAGAAGAAATCGACTACGAGCGCATGGAAGCGCTGGCACATGAGCACAAGCCGAAGTTGATTATCGCCGGGGCATCGGCTTATGCACTCAAAATCGATTTCGAGCGCTTCGCCAAGGTAGCCAAGGCGGTTGGCGCAATTTTCATGGTCGACATGGCCCACTACGCGGGGCTGATTGCAGCGGGGGTTTATCCCAACCCGGTGCCCCACGCCGACGTGGTGACCACCACCACCCACAAGACATTGCGCGGGCCAAGAGGCGGCGTCGTCCTGATGAAGGCCGAGCACGAAAAGGCGATCAATTCAGCCATCTTCCCCGGCTTGCAGGGCGGTCCGCTGATGCACGTTATCGCCGGCAAGGCGGTGGCATTCAGGGAAGCCGCAAGCAAGGAGTTCAAGCATTACCAGGAACAGGTGATCTCCAATGCACTGGTGATGTGCAAGGTGCTCACGGAACGTGGTCTGCGCATCATTTCCGGTCGTACCGAATCGCACGTATTCCTGGTCGACCTGCGCGCCATGAAGCTCACTGGCAAGGAAGCCGAAGCCGCTCTGGGCAAGGCGCATATCACGGTGAACAAAAACGCCATCCCCAACGATCCGGAAAAGCCTTTTGTTACCAGCGGTATCCGCCTCGGTACCCCGGCCATGACCACGCGCGGTTTCAAGGAAATCGAGGCCGAGCATCTGGCCAACATGATTGCCGATGTGCTGGCTGCGCCAAATGATGAAGCCGTGCTGTCGCGCGTGGCCAGCGAAGCCAAGGCGATGTGCGCGAAGTTTCCGGTGTATGGAGCGTGAAATTTGAAAGGTGAAAGGTGAAGCGTGGCATTGAGCTGCATTTCCCATTTCACATTTCACATTTCACATGAAGAATGAAGTGTCCCTTCTGCGGCGACGCCGATACCCAGGTCATTGATTCCCGCGTCAGCGAGGAAGGCGACAGCGTGCGTCGCCGTCGTCGCTGCGCGAACTGCGATAAGCGCTTTACCACCTATGAGATGGCGGAACTCAGGATGCCGGCGGTGGTGAAACAGAATGGCAGCCGCGAGGAATTCAGCCGCGACAAGATCCGTACCAGTTTCATACGCGCTCTCAACAAGCGGCCGGTATCCACCAGTCTGGTGGACGGTGCCATCCAGCATATTGAACAGAAGATGCTGAGCCTGGGCGAACGCGAAATCCCTTCCCTGCAGGTGGGCGAAATGGTGATGAATGAACTGCGCAAGCTGGACAAGGTCGCCTACATCCGCTTTGCCTCGGTCTATCGCAGTTTCGAAGATGTGGATGACTTCCGCGACGCTATCAAGGATCTGGACAAGTAGCTTGAGTTTTTCCTCCATCGATCACGATTTCATGGCGCAGGCGTTGCGCCTGGCTGAGCGCGGCCTGTATACGGCTACGCCCAATCCCCGTGTCGGTTGTGTCATCGTGCGTGAAGGCAGTGTTGTCGGAGAAGGCTGGCACGAACGTGCCGGCGAGCCACATGCCGAGATTCATGCCCTGCAGCAGGCGGGTGAGCGGGCGCGCGGTGCAACGGCTTATGTGACACTGGAGCCCTGCAGCCATCATGGGCGCACCCCCCCCTGTGCCGACGCCCTGGTCAAGGCGGGGGTGGCGCGCGCGGTGGTGGCCATGCAGGACCCCAATCCGCTGGTTTCGGGCGCGGGCCTGAAAATCCTGGCCGATGCGGGCATTCAGGTCGAATGCGGCCTGCTTGAACAGGCCGCCAGCGAGCTCAATATCGGTTTCGTGTCGCGTATGCGGCACGGACGTCCGTGGCTGAGGCTGAAAGTGGCAGCTACGCTGGATGGCAAGACGGCGCTCGGCAATGGCATCAGCCAGTGGATTACCGGCCCGGATGCTCGGCGCGACGCCCATCGCTGGCGCGCCCGCTCCTGTGCCATGCTGACCGGCATCGGCACGGTGCTGGCGGACGATCCATCCTTCAATGTGCGCGAAATCGAAACCTCGCGCCAGCCGCTCAAGGTCGTGGTGGATGCCAACCTGAGCATGCCGCTGGATGCAAAAATGCTTTCCGGGGCGCCGCTGCTGGTGGCTACCGGTTGCGATGAAGAAGACCGCATTCAGGCTTTGCGCGCGGCAGGCGTCGAGGTGCTGGTGCTGCCTGCGCAGCACGGCCAGATCGATCTTGCGCGGCTGTTGCGGGAACTCGGGCAGCGCGGCTGCAACGAAATTACGGTCGAGGCGGGCAAGGTGCTGAATGGAGCCCTGTTGCAGGCCGGCGTGGTCGACGAGCTGGTGTTCTATCTCGCGCCCATGCTGTTCGGCGACAAGGCACGCGGCATGTTCGGCCTGCCGGATATCGAAGCCATGGACCAGCGCCAGGAACTGGAGATTCGCGACCTGCGCGTGGTGGGTCAGGATATGCGCATCGTGGCGCGTTTAAAGGAAAAATCATAATGTTTACCGGCATCATCCAGGCGGTGGGAAAAATCGCCGCCATCGAACCTTTGCAGCAGGGCGTGCGTCTGAGTATTGATGCAGGGGGGCTGGACATGAGCGATGTGGCGCTGGGCGACAGCGTCGCCGCCAACGGCGTCTGCCTGACGGTGATCGAGAAAATCGCTGGCGGCTACAAGGTCGATGTCTCGCGCGAAACCCTGAACTGCACCGCAGGGCTGGGCGAGACCGGCGAAATCAACCTGGAAAAGGCGTTGCGTCTGTCCGACCGGCTGGGCGGGCATCTGGTCAGCGGCCATGTGGATGGTGTAGGCGAAGTGATCCGCTTCGAGCCGGTTGGCGAGTCGCATGAGCTGGTGATCCGCGCGCCGAGAGCGCTGGCGCGCTATATCGCCCACAAGGGATCGATTACAGTCAACGGGGTGAGCCTGACGGTCAACTGGGTGAAGGACGAGGATTTCAGCATCAACCTGATTCCCCACACCCTTCAGGCCACCAATTTCAAACATCTGCGCGCCGGCAAGCCGGTCAACCTGGAAGTCGATCTGGTGGCGCGCTATCTGGAACGCATGCTGAACTACGGCAAGGAATCTTCATGAGTACGAACATAAGCCCGATTCAAGACATTATCGCCGACTTCAAGGCCGGCAAAATGGTCATCCTGGTGGACGAGGAAGACCGCGAGAACGAGGGCGACCTGGTTCTGGCTGCCGAATTTGTTACCCCGGAAGCGATCAACTTCATGGCCAGGCACGGCCGCGGTCTGATCTGCCTGACCCTGACCGAGGCGCGTTGCCGTCAGCTCGATCTGCCGCTCATGGTATCGAGCAACAAGGCGCCGCTGGGCACCAACTTCACCGTTTCGATCGAGGCAGCGGAAGGTGTGACGACGGGCATTTCCGCCGCAGATCGTGCCAAAACGGTTCTGGCAGCGGTGAGGAAGGATGCAAGCGTGCATGATATCGTCCAGCCTGGCCACATCTTCCCGCTCAAGGCGCAGAACGGCGGCGTACTGGTCCGCGCTGGCCACACCGAGGCAGGTTGCGATCTGGCCTCGCTGGCAGGCCTGGAACCGGCCGCGGTGATCTGTGAAATTCTCAAGGAAGACGGCGAGATGGCCCGTCTGCCGGATCTGCTGGAGTATGCCAAACAACACGATCTCAAGATCGGCACCATTGCCGACCTGATTCATTATCGTAGCCAGACCGAGAGCCTGGTGGAGCGCGTAGCCGAGAAAACGGTACAGACCGCCTACGGCGAATTCCAGTTGATTACCTATCACGACAAGACCGCCAACGAAGTGCATCTGGCACTGGTGAAAGGCGATATCCGGGCCGGGGAAGAAACCCTGGTGCGAGTGCATGAGCCGCTGTCGGTAATGGATTTTCTCGATACCGCCAGCTTCGAGCATTCCTTCAGCGTGCACCAGGCGCTGCAGGCCGTGGCGGCTGCCGGCAAGGGCGTGATCGTGCTGATGCGGCGCGGTGGCGAGTCCTCCGCCGACCTGCTGGCACGTATCCAGCGCAGCGAACCGAAAGTGCCTGCCAAGGTGGATCTGCGCAACTACGGCATCGGCGCGCAGATCCTGCGCGATCTCAATGTCACCAAGATGCGTCTCCTCGCGCTGCCGCGCAAGATGCCGAGCATGACCGGTTTCGACCTGGAAGTGACCGGCTATTACGAACCGAAACAGGAAAACTGATATGGGAACGCCTAATAAACTGCCTGAATGCCATCCCGACCTGAATGGCGCCGGCCTGAAAATCGGTATTACCATGAGCCGTTTCAATATCGATGTGTGCGAAGGCTTGCTGGGTGCCTGCGTCACCGAACTGCTCAAGCTGGGCGTGGCCAAGGAAGATATTTATCTCGCCAGCGTACCCGGCGCGCTGGAAATTCCCCTTGCGCTGCAGAAGATGGCAAAAACCGGAAAGTTCGATGCGCTGGTCGCACTGGGTGCGATCATTCGCGGCGAGACTTATCATTTCGAGCTGGTGGCCAACGAGTCTGGCAGTGGCGTGACCCGCGTCATGCTGGACAGCGGTCTGCCCATCGCCAACGCCATCCTGACCGTGGAAGATGATGAGCAGGCGCTGGTCCGCATGGCGGAAAAAGGGGCAGATGCCGCACGGGTCGTGATCGAGATGGTTAATCTGCTGAAGAAAATCTGAATAGGCTCCACATGAAAAAAAACCGTCGCAAAGCACGCGAACTCGCAGTTCAGGGTCTTTACCAGCGCCAGCTTACTGGCGATCCGGTAGAGACGATCGAAGCGCAATTGCGCGAGCATGAAGAATTCGAAAAGATCGACGGAGCACATTTTTCCGACATACTGCACGGCGCGGTCAAGGATGTGAGCAACCTGGAAAGCAAGTTGCAACCCTGTCTGGATCGCCCGCTGGCCGATCTGAGTCCTGTCGAACGCTCGGTTCTGCTGGTGGCTACCTATGAGTTTGTCCATCACATGGAGATCCCCTACCGCGTGGTGATCAACGAAGCCATCGAATTGGCCAAGAGCTTTGGCGGTACGGATGGCTACAAGTACGTCAACGGCGTGCTCGATAAGCTGGCCGTCATCGAACGGGCCGTCGAGGTCAATTCGGCAAAAGCAAAGCAATAAAGCCCTGAATTCATACCGGACTTGTCACTCCGGTTTCCTCTCCCGCCTTGCTCTGGCTATAATCTGGCTCATGGCGAAAAAACTCCGTTACGGTGATTACCTCGGTGCAGTGCGCCACCGACAGCGAAAGCTCAGTTACAACGAAGTCGTTGCGCATACCCGGCTTTCGCCGCGCAAAACCAGATTGCGCATGCTGGATCTGTATCGCCTGCTGGGGCCTTATGTTGGCGTTCGCTTCGTCGAACAGCTGGTCGCAGTCGTCCCGCTGGCAGCGTTTCTGGTGGTATTCGAGTTTGGCGTGCTGCATTCCGAAGTGCATGGCTGGGAAAGTATTTTTCTGGGAATGACGGCCGTGATCTGCGGGCTGATGCTGTTTATGGAAGGGGTCAAGCGCGGCCTGATGCCTTTCAGCGAGAATATCGGCTATACCATGCCGGGCAAATTTTCCACTCCGAAGGTGCTGGGTGTTGCTTTCGTGCTGGGGGTCATGGCGACCCTTGCAGAACCGGCGATCGGTGCGCTCAAGGCAGCCGGCAGCCTGGTTAGCCGGGATGCCACGCCTTATCTCCATCTGATGCTTAACGATCGCTCGGATTTTCTGGTGCTGGCAGTCGGTTTCGGTGTCGGTCTGGCCGTTCTGACCGGCATGCTGCGTTTCATTTTTGGCTGGCGTCTGAAGTCGCTCATTATCGCTACCCTGGTGCCAGCGCTCAGCATGACCTTGTTACTTTCCGTGGATAACCGATTGGAACCGATCATCGGCCTGGCCTGGGACTGTGGCGCAGTCACCACCGGCCCTGTGACCGTGCCGCTGGTGCTTGCCATTGGCATCGGGGTGTCTGCGGCCACAAGCAGGGGAGACAACCCGCTTTCCGGTTTTGGTATCGTCACCCTGGCTTCGCTGTTTCCGCCGATTGCCGTGATGTCGCTCGGTCTGGCGCTTTCGTGGGGAAATTTTCCAGTGCTCGAGGCGGCATCGAGTCTTGCTGTCGAGCCTGCATGGTTTGAACGCGCTCCTTTCGATGACATTATTGCCGCGCTGCGCGCCATTCTGCCGCTGACCCTGTTTCTCTGGCTGGTGCAGCACTGGTGGCTGAAAAGCCCGGTGAAGGAAGGGAAAATTCTGGTGTATGGCATCACGCTTGCCGTGATGGGAATGATGATTTTCAATGTCGGACTGGATTATGGACTGACGCCTCTGGGCGGACAGGCGGGGGGGATGGTGCCTGCCGCATTCGCTCAGTTTTCATCCGTCCAGGGATCACCGCTGTATCCTTACTGGGCGGGAATCGGCATTGCATTGGCGTTTGCACTGTTGCTCGGTTTCGGCGCAACGGTAGCAGAGCCTGCCTTGAATGCCATGGGCGTCACGGTGCAGAACCTGACCGACGGTGCATTTACCAAGAAACGCCTGATTCATGCGGTGGCTGCCGGGGTTGGTTTGGGCGTGGCTTTGGGTGTGGCGAAGGTGATTTTCTCTATCCCGATGGTGATGCTGATTATCCCTGCTTATCTGCTGACCCTGGCATTGACAGTGATTTCCAGCGAGGAATATGTCAATCTGGCCTGGGATAGCGCCGGGGTAACCACCGGCCCGGTGACCGTTCCCTTGGTGTTGGCTTTGGGCCTGGGTCTCGGCAAGGCTGTCGGCGCGCAGGATGGATTCGGGATTCTGGCCATGGCGTCGGTCGGGCCGATCCTGAGCGTGCTATTGACCGGGATGTGGATCCGGTGGCGGGTGAAACAGACCAGCGCGATTGTCGAAAGGATGAACCACGGATGAATGAAGACATTATTGTACTGACCGATGTGGTGCTGATTACCGTCATCGTTCAGCGCGGCGTTGCGGACACGGTGGTGCGCGCTGCCCAGAAAGCGGGTGCGCAGGGCGCGACGATTTTCTATGCGCGCGGCACCGGGGTGCGCCAGCGGCACCTGGGTGTGCTCGGCGTGGCGGTCAATGCAGAAAAGGAGGTGGTGTACATCGTGGCATCCAGCGATCAGGCCGACCGGATTTTCGAGCGTATATTCGTCGCTGCCAAGCTGGATACGCCCGGCATGGGCATGATTTACATGACTCACCTGGAAAAAATGGCGACACATGTACCCCATGACCTGATTGCCAGGATGGGCAACCATGAGTGATGCTGATCTGCTGCAGTCCTACAAGGTGATCACTTGCTTTCTGCCTGCGGGAAAAGGCAAGGAAGTGCTGGATGACTTGCGCAAACAGAAGGGGGTGTACAGCGGTTTTGTGCACCATGCCCGTGGCGCGGGGGTCGATAGCGGACGAGGCAACAAGGCGCCCTTTTATGTGGAACGGGAGGTCATTACCGTGCTGGCACCCGTGGGACAGGCCGATGAGGTATTCGAGTTTCTGTATTTCAATGCCGGCCTGGACCGGCCGCACGCCGGAATGGTGCTGATGGAAAAGGCCATACGCGGGATGATGTGCAACCTCACCCCGGAAGTGACGGATGAGAGTTGACGGACAAGCCCCCCATGGCGGGGGGCGTGACCCTTATTCCTTGTCGGAAACCGGGCAGGTTTTGATGCCCAGCAGCGAATAGGCCGGACACCAGCCCATCAGACCGGTTACCAGGGGGACTACGCCGATCCACCCCCACAGACCGATGATGCCGGCGAGACTGAGACCAATCAGTACTGCGCCTGCGACGATGCGCAAAATCTTGTCGACACTGCCTACGTTTTTACCCATTTCGATCTCCTTGTTTGTGAAGCAAACCCCGCCTCCGGCTAGAGGCATCAGTGCATTACAGCAGAAATATGGTGGCGAGGCCGAGAAAAATAAAGAACCCCCCGCTATCGGTGACGGCCGTGATCAGCACGCTGGACCCCACGGCCGGGTCGCGCCCGAATTTGTGCATGACCAGTGGGATGAACACCCCCATGGTCGCTGCCAGCAGCAGGTTGAGCACCATGGCGCCTGTCATGACCGCACCCAGTGCAGCATTGCGATACAGGGCATAGGCCAGCAGGCCGAGGATGCTTCCCCAGATGAGTCCGTTGAGCAGGCTGACGCCGATTTCCTTGATGAACAGCTTGCGCATGCTGCTGGGGTGGATCTGCCCCAGCGCCAGGCCGCGCACGATCATGGTAATGGTCTGATTCCCGGAGTTGCCGCCGATACCGGCGACGATGGGCATCAGCGCTGCAAGGGCAACCACTTTCTCGATGGAGCCTTCGAACACGCCGATCACGCGCGAGGCGATAAAGGCGGTCACCAGGTTGATGGCCAGCCAGGTCCAGCGGTTCTGCATGGATTTCCATACCGAGGCGAACATGTCTTCCTCTTCGCGCAGACCCGCCAGGGCGAGCACGTCCCCCTCAGCTTCGTCGCGGATAAAGTCCATCACCACGTCGACTGTCATCCGGCCTACCAGGCGGTTGCGTGCATCCACCACCGGTGCCGTCACCAGGTCGTAGCGCTCGAAGGCGGATGCCGCATCGCCGGCCTTGTCTTCCGCGTTAAAAACCACCGGGTCGTCGGCCATGAGCGATGCGACCTGAACATCCGGATTGTGCAGCAACAGGCGTTTCAGCGGCAGCACGCCGCGCAGCTTGGCGTTGCGGTCGACGACAAAAAGCTTGTCGGTATGGCTTGGCAGTTCGCCCAGCGTCCGGAGATGGCCGAGGACTTCCTCCAGCGTCATGTCGCTGCGGATCGACACCATGTCGAAGTCCATCAATGCGCCCACCGTGTCTTCCGGGTAGGAAAGCGCGGATTGCAGCTGTGCCTGTTCTTCCTTGTCGAGCGACTTGAACAGATCCTCGATCACCTCGCGCGGCAGATCTGGCGCAAGGTCGGCAATTTCGTCGGTATCCAGATGCTCTGCCGCAGCCCGCAGCTCGGCGGTGTCCATGGTGGCGATGAGTGATTCGCGCACCGCGTCCGACACTTCCAGCAGAATGTCGCCATCGCGGTCTGCCCGCACCAGTTCCCAGACAATCAGACGCTGGTCGAGAGGCAGCGCTTCGAGAATGTAGGCGACGTCAGCCGGGTGAAGCGCGTCCAGCGTGTTCTGCAGTTCTGTGAGGTTCTGCTTGTGCACCAGTTGCTGCACCAGATCGTGGCGCGGCATATCCTGCTTGTTGACCAGCGACTCCACCAGTTCATGCTTGTGCAAAAGCTCGACCACGCGCCTCAGGCTTTCCTGAACGCTTTCGTGCGGGGCTTTTTGATTGTGGTCTGGCATGTCGGTTCCGGCTGGGTCGGGCAGTAACGTCAAGGAGCGATTATAGTGGAGGCGATGTTTTGGGTTCTACCTTAATCCCGTGTTTTTATGCGCTTGCCTGACACCGAATATCGCTGACCCTACCCTGACGATGGTGGCGCCTTCGGCAACAGCGGATTCCAGATCGTTGGACATGCCTATGGACAGTGTGTCGAGCTGGAAGTTTTTGCGATTCAGATTATCCAGTAACTCTCGCACCCTGCGGAATTGCTGTTTCTGCAAGGCGGTGTCGTCTGTTGCCACGGGAATGGCCATCAATCCCCGGAGTTTCAGGCGCGGCAGGGCGTTTACATGGGTTGCCAGGGCTTCCAGCTCATGCGGGGCGACCCCGCTCTTGCTGGCCTCTCCGCTTATGTTGATTTCGAGGCAAATCTGCAGAGGCGGCAGCTCGGATGGTCTGGCAGCCGAGAGCCGGTCGGCGATTTTTACCCGGTCCACACTGTGTACCCAGCTGAAATGCTCGGCAACCAGGCGTGTCTTGTTGCTCTGCAAAGGACCGATGAAATGCCATTCCAGCGGCAAATCCGAGAGGGATGAGATTTTGTCCACGGCTTCCTGCACGTAACTCTCCCCGAACGCGGTTTGCCCCGCCTGGAATGCTTCGCGCACGGCTTCTGCAGGAAAGGTTTTGCTGACGGCAAGAAGATGGATGTCCCGTGGTACCCTTTCTGCCTGCAAGGCCGCACTTGCGATGCGTTGTTTAACGGCTTGCAAGGCGCTTATGATTGTTGTCATAATGGTCCTATTCTATCGGTCATGGAACCGGTCCTGGAATCGCACTTAGGGGATTATAAATGGAAATCTCGGATCTACTCGCCTTCTCGGTCAAGAACAAGGCCTCGGATCTTCACCTCTCCGCGGGACTGCCTCCGATGATCCGTGTCAACGGCGATGTGCGGCGCATCAACGTCGATTCGCTGGATCACAAGGGTGTTCACGGCATGGTGTATGACATCATGAACGATGGCCAGCGCAAGTTTTACGAGGAAAATCTGGAGGTCGATTTTTCCTTCGAAATCCCCGGACTGGCTCGCTTTCGTGTCAATGCCTACAACCAGAATCGTGGCGCGGCAGCCGTATTCCGTACCATTCCTTCCAAGGTGCTGACGCTCGAACAGCTCAATTGTCCGCCCATTTTCAAGGAAATTTCCGAGCAGCCGCGCGGCATCGTGCTGGTCACCGGGCCGACCGGCTCAGGCAAATCCACCACCCTGGCCGCGATGGTCAATCACATCAATGAAAATGAGTACGGCCACATCCTGACAGTGGAAGACCCGATCGAGTTCGTGCACGAAAGCAAGCGCTGCCTGATCAACCAGCGCGAGGTCGGGCCGCATACGCTGTCCTTTGCCAATGCGCTGCGTTCGGCGCTGCGCGAAGACCCGGACATTATTCTGGTCGGCGAGATGCGCGACCTGGAAACCATTCGCCTGGCACTGACTGCCGCCGAAACCGGCCACCTGGTATTTGGTACCCTGCATACCAGTTCTGCGGCCAAGACCATCGACCGGATTATCGACGTGTTCCCGGCGGCAGAAAAAGACATGGTGCGCTCCATGCTCTCCGAATCGCTGCGCGCGGTTATCGCCCAGACCCTGCTGAAAACCAAGGACGGCAGTGGACGTGTTGCCGCACATGAAATCATGATCGGAACTCCGGCGATCCGGAACCTGATCCGTGAAAACAAGATTGCCCAGATGTATTCCGCTATCCAGACCGGTCAGAATATCGGCATGCAGACGCTCGATCAGTGCCTGACCGATCTGGTCCGCCGTAATGTCGTAGCGCCGAATGAGGCGCGTGCCAAGGCGATGAACAAGGACAATTTCGGCGGCTAGAAACAGAAATTGCAAGGCGATTTTCCATCGTCTTCCCGCCGGACCGAGCCGCTTCAGTCCCGTTGAATCTGCAGGGGCTGACGGCCAGCATACAAAGGAAAAATCATGGAACGCGAACAGGCATTGAAATTCATGCACGATTTGCTGCGGCTGATGCTGGGCAAAAAAGCATCCGACCTGTTTATCACCGCCGGTTTCCCGCCCGCCATCAAGGTCGATGGCAGGATTACCCCGGTTTCAAACCAGACCCTTACGCCAGCACATACGCAGGAACTGGCGATGGCGATCATGAACAGCAAGCAGGCGTCCGAGTTCGAATCCACCAAGGAATGCAATTTCGCTATCAGCCCGCCCGATATCGGCCGTTTCCGCGTCAATGCTTTCGTGCAGCAATCGCGTGTCGGGCTTGTCCTCCGCACGATCACGGCAAAAATTCCGAAATTCGAGGAACTCGGCCTGCCCGAAGTGCTCAAGGATGTTGCCATGACCAAGCGCGGACTGGTGATTTTCGTCGGCGGCACAGGCTCGGGCAAATCCACCTCACTGGCGGCGATGGTGGGTTACCGTAATGAAAACAGCTTCGGTCATATCATTACCATTGAAGATCCGGTGGAATACGTGCATGAGCACAAGAATTGCATCGTGACCCAACGCGAGGTCGGGGTGGATACCGATAACTGGTTTGCCGCGCTCAAGAATACCCTGCGCCAGGCGCCGGATGTGATCCTGATCGGCGAGATCCGCGATCGCGAAACCATGGATTACGCCATCGCCTTCGCTGAAACCGGCCACCTGTGTCTGTCCACGCTGCACGCCAATAGCACCAACCAGGCGCTGGACCGGATTATCAACTTTTTCCCGGAAGAGCGTCGGGACCAGTTGCTGATGGACCTTTCGCTCAACCTCAAGGCTTTTGTCTCGCAGCGCCTGATACCGATGAAAGAAGGCACTGGCCGTGCTGCGGCGATCGAGATCATGCTGAATTCGCCACTGATCTCGGACCTGATTTTCAAAGGGGATGTGCATGAGATCAAGGACGTCATGACCCGCTCGCGCGAACTGGGCATGCAGACCTTCGATCAGTCGCTGTTCGATCTGTATGAAGCCGGCAAGATCAGTTATGAAGATGCGTTGCGCAATGCGGATTCGGTCAACGATCTGCGCCTCAAGATCAAGTTGCACGGGCAGGAATCCAAGGATAAGGATCTCATGTCCGGTATTGATCATCTGGGTATCGTCTAGAGAAGGGGCAAATATGGGCCTGTTCGATAAATTCAAGAAACCTGTCGTGGCTGAAGCCGCGCCCGATGATCTGGATTTCATGGGTGCCATCGAGGCGCATATTCGCTGGAAGGTGAGACTGGAAAGCTACATCAGCGGCGAGAGCAATGAACAACTGGACCCCGCTGTGGTGGGAAAAGATGACCAGTGCGCCCTGGGCAAGTGGATTCATGGCCCGGGCGGAGCAAAATATGACGGTCTGCCTGTTTTCCAGAGTCTCAGGGAAACACATGCCGGTTTCCATCAGTGTGCTGCACAGGTGATAGAGAGCGTGGATGCCGGGGATATTGAAAAAGCGGGCGAGATTTTGTCGCGCGGATGCTATGCCAGGCACTCCAACAAGGTAAAGGCTGAACTGGCACGTCTCTCGATCGAACTGGGCAGCATCGAATAAGCGCCTCGGGCCTTTTATTCCCGCGTAGGCTTCTCCCGCCGCATTCCGCCGGCAACCATCCTGTATTCAAACAGACGGCACTCCAGTGGGCCGTTAAAGAGTGGAATGCGCCTTGATGCCGAAAGCCGGATCAGTTTCGCCAGCCGGAAGTCTGCGGTAAAGAAATAGGCGCGCCAGCCGGAAAATTTCTGTTTCAATGCGTGCCCCAGTTCCGGGTACATGGCCGCGAGTTCTTCCTGTTCGCCTATCCGCACGCCGTAAGGCGGATTAGTGACCAGTACGCCCTGTGGCGAAGGGGCGGGCATTTCCAGGACATTGCACTGCTTGAGCTCTACAGCGCCAAGCAGGCCAGCGGCTGCAAGGTTTTCGCGCGCCACTTTCAATACGTCGCCAAACAAATCGCCGCCGTAAATGTGGCAGAATTGCACCGGTTTGCGCCGTATTTCAGCCTGCCGTCGCAGTTTCTCCCATATCTGTGAATCAAAGAAACGCAGTTTGCTGAAAGCAAATTCACGGCCCAGGCCTGGCGCGATATCGAGCGCCATTTGCGCCGCTTCCATGAGAAACGTTCCGCTGCCGCACATCGGGTCGAGCAGGGTTTCGCCCGGCGTCCAGCCAGTGAGATGCAGAATGCCTGCGGCCAGGTTTTCGCGCAGCGGCGCCTCTACGGATGCGCGGCGCAGCCCGCGCTTGAACAGTGCCGGGCCGGAGGTGTCGAGGTAGAGCGCAAAGCTGGCTTCTTCAAGAAAGGCGTGGATACGCAGGTCAGGTTCGTGCGTATCGATGCTGGGCCGCTCACTGGTCTGGTCGCGGAACTTGTCGCAAACCGCATCCTTGATCCTGAGCGTGATGAAATCCAGGCTTTGCAGGGGGCAGCGCCTGGCGCTGACCTTGACCATGATGGTGCGTGAACTGTCGAACCAGTCCTGCCATGGCAGGGCATACGCGGCCTTGTAAATGTCTTCCTCGCGGCGGTAGTGACCGTTGCCCACGCGCCACAGGATGCGGCTGGCAATACGGCTTTCCAGATTGGCGCGGTAGCACAGTTCGAATGATCCGCTGAACCCGGCGCCGCCATCGGTGGCTTGCAGGCTGGTTGCGCCCAGCGCTTCCAGTTCGGCGACAAGCGCGCTTTCCAGGCCACGTGGACAGGGGGCGAAAAAAGATTCGGACATGGTGCATAATCTGGTGATGAGGGAAGCAGAAATATACACTAATCGGCTGCCCGCTTGCTGACCCTGACGACATCCATGACCAATCTTGCCCAATTGCTCACCCGGCATCTCTCCACGCCGGAGAAAATCCTCTACAGCCAGCATGAAGATGATGCGTGGCGCGATTATTCGGTGGCAGAAGTGGCCCGGCTGGCCGCGCGCTGGCAGCAGGCGCTGCACCGGGAAGGTCTGCAGGCTGGAGATAGGGTGGCCCTGTGTCTGAAGAACGGGGTGAACTGGGTGGCGCTGGATCTGGCTGCACTGGGGCTGGGGCTGGTAGTGGTGCCGCTGTACCTGGAAGATAATGCGGAAAACATGGCCTGGTGCCTGCGAGATTCAGGTGCGCGCCTGCTGGTGCTGGAGAATGCGCGCCAGTGCCTGGCCTTGCAGGCATGTGCATCCGACCTTCCGCCTATGGTATGCGTGCAGGCTGGTGCAGCAGGCAGCGTTGCGCTGGCGAACTGGCTGCCGGCCTCTGCTAAGGCGGAATTCGAGGCGCAACCCCTGCAGTCGGACACCCTGGCCACGATCGTTTATACCTCCGGGACTACCGGGCGTTCCAAGGGAGTCATGCTTTCCCACGGCAATATCCTGTCCAACGTCGCTGCCTCAAGCGAGGTGGTTCGCCTGCATGGCGAAGACAGCCTGCTTTCGCTGCTGCCCCTGTCGCACATGTTCGAGCGCACCTGCGGCTATTACCTGCCGCTGGCTGCCGGCATCAAGGTGGCTTACGCGCGCGGCATCCAGCAAATCGGTGAGGACCTCGCCTATCACCAGCCCACGGTGATGATTGCCGTGCCCAGGGTGTTCGAGCGTTTTCTGGCGCGGCTGGAAAAGGCCCTGTCCGACTCTTTCATTAAGCATGCTCTGTTTCGCCTGACGGTTCATCTCGGCTGGCGCTGTTTCAGGGGGCAGGCCAGCGGACTGGAAAAAATGCTGTATGCCCTGTTGCAGCGCATCGTGGCGGTGCCGGTTCTGGCGCGGCTGGGCGGGCGTCTCGCGCTGACTGTGGTGGGCGGCGCCAAGGTCGAGCTGCGCATCGCGCGCACGTTCATTGGCCTCGGCCTGAATATGATTCAGGGCTATGGTTTGACCGAGGCCTCCCCGGTGGTGGCGGCAAACCGCGAATGGGATAACGACCCCGTGACCGTCGGCGCGCCGCTGGCGCAGGTCGAAACGCGTATCAATGCCGCCGGAGAGCTGCTGGTGCGCGGCCCTTCGGTGATGCTGGGCTACTGGAACAATCCGGAAGCAACGGCTCAAGTTCTGGATGCCGAAGGATGGCTCAATACCGGTGATCTGGCCGGACTGAAGGATGACAAGATCATTATCAGCGGACGCAGCAAGGATATCCTGATCCTTTCCAATGGTGAGAAAGCTTCGCCCCAGGACGTGGAAGCCGCCATTCTGGACGACCCGCTGTTCGAACAGGTGATGCTGATCGGTGAGGGCAAGCCTTTTTTCGCCTTGCTGGCGGTGACCCGGGAGCAGGATGAAAAAATGATGATCCGGCGCGCCAATGCGCAGTTAAAGGCTTTTCCCCACTACGTGAGAGTACGTCGCGTGGTCGCCGTCAGTGAACCATGGACGGTCGAAAACGGATTGCTTACGCCGACCCAGAAAGTCAGGCGCAAGGCGGTTGAGGCGCATTACATGCAGCAGGTCATGGGGGTTTACCCAGGCTAGCAGCCTGTCGGACTTGAAGAATCGAAGCGAAAATTCGGCTGGGCGAGGGCAAATTTTGCCGGTTTTGCAGGTCAATAGTCATTCTATTGACCAAAAAAGCGGTGAAATTTGCACCGGCCAGATGGATTTGTAGCCGATTTCCTTTAAGTCCGACAGGCTGCTAGAAGGGTTTAACCACCACCAGAATCACCGTTGCGGTCAGAACCAGCACCGGCAGTTCATTGAACCAGCGGTAGAAGACATGGCTGCGGTGGTTGCGCTGCCGGGCAAAATCCTCCACCAGCCTGCCGCAGTAGAGATGGTAGATGATCAGAACAGCTACCAGAACCAGCTTGGCATGCAGCCAGCCGCCGCTGAAACCATAACCCAGCCACAGCCAGGTGCCGAGGGCCAGCGCCAGGACAGCCAGCGGGGTCATGAAACGGTACAGCTTGCGCTCCATCAGCGTCAGGCGCTCTGCCGTTGCCGGATCGATGTCCATGGCGTGATTCACGAACAGGCGGGGCAGATAGAATAGCCCGGCGAACCAGGAAACGATGAAGATGATGTGGAAGGCTTTGATCCAGAGCATGAAGTCGCTGCAGCTTGTACGGTAAGATGGATGCCGATTATACGCCCAGAGGATTCTCGTGACACAAGCTGCTTGTCCACCCGCTTTGCCCGGATGCCGTAGGTGAAAAGCCTGCGTATTTGGATCGCGGGCATAAAGTGGCGCCCTGATATCTGGACGCTGGTGCTGCTTGGCGCCATCGTCTATGTGTGGTTTCGCCCGCCTGCCTGGGTTAGCGATCTCGAACAATCCGCGCCTGCGTTGCAGGTCCGCCTGCTGGATGGTCGCATGGTGAGCATGGAACAACTGCGCGGCAAGGTGGTGCTGGTGAATTTCTGGGCGACCTGGTGCCCCTATTGCCGCCATGAGATGCCGGCGATGGAGGCTTTTTATGCGGATTATCGTGGCCGGGGGTTCGAAATTCTGGCCTTGAGCCAGGATGATGACGCGAGCGCCGTGATGGATTTCATGACCAGGGAAGGCTACCACTTCCCGGTGGCGATGGCCGATGCCTCAATCGGGCCGGCTTTGGGTGGGGTGAGCCGTCTGCCGACCTCTTTCGTGATCGACAGGAGCGGTGTGGTGCGTCACAGGATCAGCGGCCAGGTCCACTATGCGCGGCTCAAGGGATTGATCGAGCCGCTGCTGGCAGAATGATTTCCTAAGCCTTGTTGCCCGAACGCAGGTTTTCCAGGCTTTTTTCCATTTCCCGTTTGTAGGCGATAAAGTCCATTTCCGGGGGCGGTGCGCCGAGGCGCACGATAATGGAAGTGACCTGGCCACGCAGATGGGCGGCATGGGTCATGATGTGGGTAAGCGCATCGCGCACCCAGATCTGGCTTTGCTGCTCCTGAGTGTTGGTATAGTCGACCTGCCCATCGAAAAAACTTTCCGGTTGCGCTTCCAGCCAGCGTTGCGCTTCCCGGAATTCAAGCCGAAGCGCGTTCTTGAGCTCCTTCCAGTCTGCGACATAGAATTCTTCCCGGCCGGTGTTCTGGCTTTCTCCCCTGAGACGTGCCATCCAGCTGCGTGTCACGACCAGAATATGGTTCAGGGTCTTGTGAATGTTCTCGAATACCATGCCATGGTTGCCCTGGCGCGCCGCTTCATCGAGCAAATCCACTGCTGTAAACAAGACATCGTTGGCCCAGTGCTGATAATCAGCCTGGTAAACGAAATGTTTTTTCAGCGTATTCATCATGAAGCGCCTCCCAGTTGTTGTTTGAGCAGTGAATGTAATTTGACAAAATCCAGCTCGCCAAGGGTCTGCTGGAGGATGCCGCCATCCTTTCCGATGATGAAGGTGGTCGGTGTCAGCTTGACCTGGTTGAATGCCTGGGCCGCCTTGCCATCCGCATCCAGCGCAACAATGAAAGGCAGGGCGTTTTGCTGGCTGTAGTTGCGTACATATTCGGGCGGGTCGTAATTCATGGCTATCGCTACTACTTCCAGTCCACGATCATGATACTTGCGCCAGGTTTCTGCCAGCTGGGGCATTTCCTTGATACATCCGGGGCAACTGGTTGCCCAGAAATTCACCAGTACCACCTTGCCGCGCAGGCTTTCCAGCGCAAGCGGCTTCCCATCCAGGGTGTTAATGGAAATCTGTGGTGCTGCAGGTTTCTGCAATAGAGTGAGTGCTAACCCCGCGACCAGTGCCAATATGCCGATGGCAATTAGAACATGCTTTCTTGCTGGCATCAATTTACCCTTATTTCCCGGTCCAGTTCGGCAAGGCGCTGCGGCGTGCCGACATCCACCCAGCGCCCATGATAGCGCATGCCTCCTACTGTGCCGCAGTCCATGGCTTCACGCAAGAGCGGCGCCAGTTTTGCTTTGGTTCCACGCGGGATGGCGCTAAACAGTTGCGGGCGGTAGAGACCGATGCCGCTGAAGGTGAGAAGCGGGTCCCCCTGAGCGCGAATGATCGAAGCATCCAGAAAAAAATCGCCGGCGGGGTGATGAGACGGATTGTCCACCAGCACCAGGCGGGCAACTTGCTGCTCCGGTAGAGCTGTTTTCTTGTTCAGCAGGGTGTAGTCAAAATCGCAGAATATGTCCCCGTTGACCACCAGAAAAGGTTCGCTGCCCAGCAAGGCAAGCGCATTCGCGATGCCGCCTGCAGTTTCGAGCGCTTCAGCCTCGGGTGAGTAGTGAATGCTTACCCCGTAGCGGCTTCCGTTACCCAGGAATGCCTCAATTTGTTGCCCGAGGTGGGCATGGTTGATGACCAGTTCGCTGATTCCGGCCCGGGCGAGATTCTCGATGTGCCACACGATCAGCGGCTTGCCACCGACTTCCAGCAGCGGCTTGGGGGTGCGGTCAGTGAGCGGACGCATGCGTTCACCACGTCCGGCGGCGAGAATCATGGCCTTCAAAAACTGTACCCTACCGCCGCCTGGCGGTTTTCCAGTTCATCCAGCAGGCGCAGCAGCGGCCCCAGGCCGTTGTAGCGTTCGCATGCCTTGCGCAGGTAATTCATCACCAGCGGCATGTCCTTGAGGTAGCCATCCTTTCCATCACGGTGGCAGAGCCTGGCAAAGATACCCAGCACCTTGATGTGGCGCTGCACCCCCATCCATTCAAAGTCGCGGTAGAAGTCATGAAAGTCCGTGCCGACCGGCAGGCCGGCTTTCCTGGCCTTTTCCCAGTAGCGGATGCACCAGTCCAGCACGCGTTCTTCGTCCCAGCGGATGTATGCATCCTTGAACAGGGAGGCGAGATCATAGGTGATGGGGCCGTATACGGCATCCTGAAAGTCGAGAATGCCGGGGTTGGGCGCAGACAGCATAAGGTTGCGCGAGTGATAGTCGCGGTGCACGTAGACCTGGGGCTGTGCCAGGTTGTTGAGCAGGATGAGGGAGAACGTGCGTTCCAGTACATCGCGCTGTGAGCTGTTCAGTTCGGCCCGGGCATGTTTCCCGGCATACCATTCCGGGAAGAGCTGCAGTTCCCGCCGCAGCAATGCCTCGTCATAGGCGGGCAGAATTCCCGGGCGACTGGCGAGCTGAATTTTGATCAGGGCGTCGATTGCGTCCAGATACAGATCATTGGCATTATTTTCATCAAGTGCTTCAAGATAGGTCGTGGGGCCCAAATCGGAAAGCAGCAGAAATCCCTGCTGCAGGTTCTGGGCAACGATTTCCGGCACGTGCGCTCCGGCTGCAGAAAAAACCTCGGCTACCTGCAGGAATGGGCCGCAATCTTCATGCTGGGGTGGTGCGTCCATGACGATGTAGCTGCCGTCATCGATTGTGACCCGGAAATAGCGGCGAAAACTGGCATCTGCCGATGCTGATTCGAGAGCCCATCCGCTCTCGGGGAATTGCTGCTGCAGCCAGTCCTGCATGAGTTCGGTGCGCGTCATTTGTTCATCTGCCTGATTGCTTAATTCGCGAAATTGTGCGATTTTAGCACCTCTTCGAAGCACACCAATAATAATGCGCAAGCGCCTTCCCCTTACCGCTTTTGCCCTGCTGACCGTGCCCCTGGCCCTCCATGCCGAAGAGAGCGCGCTCGAATTGCGCCAGCAAACCACGCTTATTTCCAATTTTCCTGAAGAAGAGCAGACGCCGATCTTTCTTGATGCCGACCGCATGTCGGGGCGCCAGGATGTCGAAGTCGAGGCTGAAGGAGATGTCGAATTGCGCAAGCGCGGGCAAGTGGTGAATGCCGATCGCCTGCGCTACCGTCAGGCAGAGGATGAGATCCACGCATGCGGCAATGTGCGTATCGAGCAGAAGGATTCGCTGGTAACGGGACCCGAGCTCAGGATGAAGCTGGATACACACCGGGGTTACATGCGTCAGCCGGTTTACCAGATAAATCAACCTGATGCGCATGGCATGGCGGAAAACCTGGAGTTCGCCGGGGAAAACAAGTACAACATCACGGGGGGCACCTACACCACCTGCAGCGAGGGCAACAATGACTGGTTCCTGCGCAGCAGCGCAATGGAACTGGATCGCACCGTTCAGGTGGGAACAGCCCACCATGCCAGCGTGGTGTTCAAGGGCGTGCCCATTCTCTACACACCATGGATGGAATTTCCGCTCGATAATCAGCGCAAATCGGGCTTGCTGCCGCCCACTTTAGGCAGCAGCGGCAAGAGCGGCATGGAATTTTCCCTGCCTTATTACTGGAATATCGCACCGGAGCAGGATGCTACGATCACACCGCGCATCATGAGCAAGCGCGGGTTGCAACTGCGTGGAGAGTATCGTTACCTGTCCCCGCTTTATGCAGGCAAAACCAATGTCGAATTTCTGCCCAACGACAGTCAGACCGGAACCCATCGCTACAATCTGCTGCTCAATCACGGCCAGGTGCTGGGCGCGGGCTGGATGGGCGGGCTGAACATACAGAAAGCTTCCGACGATAATTATTTTCGGGATCTCAATAGCACGGTGGCCACGACATCGCAGGTTTACCTGCCGCGCGAGGGTACGCTGGCCTATAACGGCTATGGGCTGAGTTTCCTGACCCGGGTGCAAAGTTTCCAGACCCTGCAGGATCCGAAGGCGCCCATTACACCGCCCTACAACCGCCTGCCGCAGATGCTCATCAATGGCGCATGGAGAAATTTCCCCGCCGTGGACCTGGGCCTGAGCAGCGAGTGGACGGATTTCCGTCACGCCACGCTGCTTAACGGGCAGCGCTTTACTTTTTATCCCAGTATCAGTTTGCCGCTGAACCGGAGCTTTGCCTTCGTGACCCCCAAAGTCGGAGTTCACTACACGCGCTATACCCTGACAGAGAATAATCCGGATGGGGTGCCGGACGTAATCCGGACCCTGCCTGTTTTCAGTCTTGACAGCGGATTATTCATGGAGCGCGAGTGGCAACTGAGTGGCAACGAGTATTTGCAGACGCTGGAACCACGATTGTATTACCTGTATATCCCTTATCGGGATCAGAGCCGGTTGCCCAATTTCGACTCGGCGCTGGCGGATTTCAACTATGCGCAGATATTTTCGGAAAACCAGTTTGTCGGGGGTGACAGGATCAATGATGCCAACCAGTTGACGGCCGCGCTGACCTCCCGTCTGATTGACCCGGCAACGGGCCAGGAATGGCTGCGCGCAACACTTGGTCAACGCTATTATTTCACGGACCAGCAGGTGGTGTTGCCAGGGGGGGTGGCACGCAACGACAAGTCCTCCGATATTCTGGCCGCATTCAGTGGTCGGGTGACGCCTCAATGGAATGTGGATGCCGGAGTGCAGTACAACACCAGCCAGCAGCAGTTCTACAAAAGCAGCATCGGTGCGCGCTACCAGCCTGAAGCAGGCAAGGTGCTGAATCTGGGGTATCGCTTTACGCGCGATGCCCTGAAACAGGTGGATATTTCATCTCAATGGCCCATCCAGGGCCGCTGGCAGGGAATGGGGCGCATCAACTATTCATTCCTCGACAGCAAGCTTCTGGAAGGGCTGGCAGGGCTTGAATATAATGGGGGCTGCTGGGCCGCCCGCATGGTGGCGCACCAGTTCGCCAGTGCGACCGCAGAAACAAGCCGTTCAATTTTTTTCCAGCTTGAGCTTTTTGGTATGGGCAGGATCGGTTCCAACCCGCTCGATATTCTGAAACGGAATATTTCCGGCTTTGCTCCGACTCATCAACTTTCTTCACCGGCTACCACTTATGAACAGTACTAGAAAACAGCTGCTTTCCTTCCTTTTCGGATTTACCCTGCTGGGAGCCTGCACGCTGGCGCTAGCGGCAGAAACGAAGGCTGCGAAAGCGACGACGCTCGACCGCATCGTGGCAGTGGTAAACAGCGACGTCATTACCCAGCTTGAGCTCAATGAGCGGCTCAACCTGGTGACCCAGCAGTTGCAGAAACAGGGTACGCCGCTGCCTTCGCGAGATGTGCTGGAGAAACAGTTGCTGGAGCGCCTGATCATGGACCGGGTACAGCTGCAGTTTGCGCAGGAGACCGGAGTCAAGGTGGATGACGCACAGCTCGAAAGCACCCTGCAACGCATTGCGCAAGAAAACAAGCTCAGCCCGGAGCAGTTTCGTGCAGCTCTGGAAAAGGATGGCATCGATTACAGCAAATTTCGCGAGGATATCCGCAGAGAATTCATCATGTCCCGTCTGCGCGAAAGGGAAGTGGACAATCGCATTACGGTAAGCGATGGCGAGGTGGACAATTATCTGAATTCACGCAGAGAGGCTCTGGGCGGGGGCAACGAGTTCAACCTGGCCCACATCCTGATCCGCGTGCCGGAACAGGCGAGCCCTGAACAGTTGCAGAAATTCAAGGCGAAAGCGCAGCAGGCGCTGGAAGAACTGCAGGCGGGCAAGGATTTCCGGCAGGTCGCCGCCAGTTACTCCGATGCGGCTGATGCGCTTCAGGGCGGCGTTCTGGGATGGCGCCCGGCCGGCCAGTTGCCAACCCTGTTTGTGGATGCGCTGGAGGCGCTCAAGCCTGGTGAATCCAGCGCGGTATTGCGCAGCCCTAACGGTTTTCATATCCTGAAGTTACTCGACAAAAGAGGCAAGGATGCGCCTCTGGTGGTACAGCAGACCCATGCCCGCCATATCCTGATCAAGGTGAATGAAGTCATGTCCGAGCAAGATGCCAAAAACCGTGCCCTGCAAATCAGGGAGCGACTGGAGAACGGCGCAGATTTTGCCGAACTGGCGCGCCTGCATTCCGAGGACGGATCGGCGAGCCGTGGCGGCGATCTCGGCTGGCTCTCTCCAGGCGATACCGTGCCCGAGTTCGAGCGCGCCATGAATGCCCTGAAGCCCGGCGCATTGTCGGAGCCGGTACGTTCGCCATTCGGCTGGCATCTGATCCAGGTCATGGAACGCCGTGACGAGGATGTCAGCAAGGAGCGCAAGCGTCTGCAGGCGCGCCAGGAAATTCGTGTCCGCAAAGCCGATGAATCCTATCAGGAATGGCTGAGACAACTGCGCGACCGGGCTTATGTCGAGTACCGGCTGGAAGATAAATAAAATGGCGATTCGTTGCTTCTGAGTGGCCCTGATTGATCTCTAACCCACCCATCATTGTCCTGACCTCCGGGGAGCCTGCCGGGATCGGTCCCGACCTGTGCGTCATGCTCGCGCAGCAGCCTGTGCCAATGCGGGTGGTCGTGCTTGCGGACAAAACCCTGCTGGCCTCCCGCGCCAAGGCGCTCAGACTACCGCTGGCGCTCCTGGATTACGCACCACTGGCAGACCAGCCGGCGCCACCCGGAGCACTCGAAATCATCCATGTGCCTCTGGCTGCGCCAGTACAGCCAGGCAAGCTCGACCCGGTCAACAGCGGCTACGTGCTGGAAACCCTGCGCCTGGCTGTGGAGGGGTGCCAGAACGGCACTTTCGCTGCCATGGTGACCGCCCCGGTGCATAAGGGCGTGATCAACGATGCGGGCATTCCTTTCACCGGGCATACCGAGTATCTGGCCGGCAAGACCAAGACATCGCGGGTGGTGATGATGCTGGCGGGCGGCGCCCCGGCACTGCCTGGTGGTGTGCTGCGGGTGGCGTTGGCAACCACGCATCTGCCCTTGCGGGAGGTTGCAGATGCGATCACCCGGAACAGCCTGCTTGAAGTCATCACCATTCTTCACCATGACCTCGTTTCGCGCTTCGGCATTTCTCGCCCCCGCATTCTGGTGGCGGGACTCAATCCACATGCAGGCGAAGGAGGACACCTCGGGCGCGAGGAGATCGAAGTGATTTCTCCCGTGCTGGAAACCCTGCGTGTCCAGGGCATGGACCTGCGCGGCCCGCTGCCTGCCGACACCTTGTTTACACCACGCATGCTGGCCGGTTGCGACTGTGTGCTGGCGATGTATCATGACCAGGGCCTGCCGGTGCTCAAGCACGTCAGTTTCGGCGGCGGCGTGAACGTGACGCTGGGCCTCCCCATCATCCGCACTTCGGTGGATCATGGCACGGCGCTGGATCTGGCAGGCAGCGGCAAGGCTGATCCGGGGAGCCTGCTGGCGGCGCTGGAGATGGCGGGCACCATGGTGCAGCGATGAAACATATCCCCAGAAAGCGTTTTGGCCAGAATTTCCTGATTGATCGTCAGGTCATTGCCGATATCGTCGCCGTCATCCGGCCCCGGCCGGATGACGTGATGGTGGAAATCGGGCCCGGCCTGGGGGCGATCACGCAACCCCTGCTCAAGACCTTGCGCCACCTGCATGTGGTGGAAATCGACCGCGATATCGTGGCGCGACTGCATCGCGAATATGAGCCGGAACGTCTGACGGTACATGCCTGCGATGCGCTTAAATTCGATTTCAGCAGTCTGGGCGAAGGGCTGCGTGTGGTCGGCAACCTGCCCTACAATATTTCGACACCCTTGCTGTTTCATCTGGCAGACCATGTTTCCCTGGTTCGCGATCTCCATTTCATGCTGCAGAAAGAGGTCGTCGAGCGCATGGTGGCCGAACCCTCAACGCCTGCTTATGGCCGCTTGTCGGTTATGCTGCAATATTATTTTTCCATGGAGAACCTGCTGCACGTCCCGCCGCAGGCTTTTTCGCCTGCGCCCAAGGTGGATTCCGCCGTGGTGCGCATGATCCCGTGGGGCGAGGGACGCCCCTTTCCGGAATGTGATGCCAGTCTGCTTGGCAAGGTCGTTACCGCTGCATTTGCTATGCGGCGCAAGACGCTGAGGAATACGCTGCTTGCCTACCTGAAACCGGCTGATTTCGAAGGGCTTGCCATTGATCCGGGGCAAAGAGCCGAGAATCTTGCTGTGCAGGATTACGTGAAAATCGTCAATTATCTGGATGGAAAGCTTGAATAACGAGATTTCCAGGCTGGATATGCTCGATTTCGAGGCGATGCCGGACGAGTTGGGTATGTACCGGCGTTACCTGGATGTGCTGGGGCGTGTTACCAACCTGCTGGTCGAAGGCGCAGGGGAAGACAGCTGGGATGAGGTGCTTCAGCTCCTGGCCGGTGCTGCGCGCGTCAATCACTGCGCCCTGTATCTCAACCAGCCGGATGAGAACGGCCGCCTGTGGGCGAAGCCGCGTGCGTTCTGGTCTTCTTCTCCGGCCGCGGGTGGCGGGTGGAAAAGTCTGGATTATGACGATTATGTGTTGCTCAACGATACGCTGCATATCGGCATGGTGCTGATCAAGAATATGGCGGAATTGCCTGCGCCCGAGTTCGGCCTTTTCAGAAGGCCGCATATTTCCAGTGTGATGTGCATTCCCCTTCTTGTGGGTGGAGAAATGTCCGGGTTTCTTGGGTTCTTCAGCCAGCGCGAAAAACACGACTGGCTGCCGATGGAGATCGATGTCCTGTGCGTTGCGGCCAATAATTTTTCAGCCATGCTGGCCCGTCAGCGCATGGAGCATAGCCTGCGCGCCAGCGAATCGCGTTTGCGGGTGCTGGTGGGCGCTACTGAGGATATCGTGATCGAGTTCGATGCCTGTGGCGAGATTTACAATATCTGGTCCGATCACAGCCTGTTGCCCTCTGGCTGTAATCTGGGCAAATCTCTCAGTTCGGCTTTGCCCTCCGATATGGCGCGGGCACTGATGAATTCCGCCCCGCATGTTCTGGCCAGCGGCAAAAGTGATGTGGTGGATTTTGCCATGGAGGATGCGCTGGGCGATCAGTATTTCACTGGCAGACTGCAAACCGTTCCTTCCGAGGATGGACAGAGTGTGCATCTAGTGGCGCTGATTCGTGATGTAACGGCGCAGATACAGGCCGAAGCACGGCGTCAGACCATGCTGGATACGCTTGATCTGCTGGAAGAAGCCATTGTCGATATGACACCTGACGCCAAGCTGACCAATGTCAGTGCCGGCTGGGAGAAGCTGCGAGGGGGTGAGCGTTCCGGGCGGGTGCCCCACGAGCAGTCACTGTTGCAGTTTGTGCATCATGAGGATCAGGGCGAAGTTGCCAATACGCTCGGCAAGCTCGGCGGGGGGCCGCAAGGTTCGGGCAACGCATTGCGCTTCCGCCTGCTCAGGCAGAACGGAGAGTACTTGTGGGTCGAGGCACGCCTGCTCGGCCATCGTTCGCCACAGGGGCATGTGACCTGCATACGCGGAATCCTGCGTGATGTGACGGCATCCTATCTGGAGCAGAAACGGATTACCCGGCTGGCGCTTCATGATCCGCTGACACAGTTACCGAACCGTGTGCTGCTACATGACCATCTGCAGCAGGCCATTACCCGGGCCCAGCGCAATGGCGCCAAGGTCGCTCTGGGGTTTATCGATCTCGATCATTTCAAGCAGATCAACGATACTTTCGGTCATCAGGTCGGAGACCATGTTTTACTGACCCTGAGTCAAAGACTGCGTGGTGCCATGCGGGATATGGATACGCTGTGTCGCTGGGGTGGCGACGAATTTGTGGCCCTGCTGCCGGATGCCTTTCAGGAGGCGGATGTACGGCACATCGCGGAGCGGTTGATGGAGGCGGGGCGACAACTTATCGAAGTGGAAGGGCAGGAAATACTGCCTACATTGAGTGTCGGTTTCGCAGTCTATCCCGACGATGCCACCAGCGTAGAGTCGCTGATGGCAGTTGCCGATCACACCATGTTTTACGCCAAGCGCAATGGCCGGAACAGCGTCTGGTTCTACAGTGATCTTCCGCCTGAACTAGCGCAATTTGAACTGCTTGATCACCTGATCTAGTTTGGCAGAGAGGTTGGCCAGTTCGCCCGTAGCCCGTTCCCCGGTCATGGTGTCGACCGAGGCATCCTGAACCATGTGGCTGATCTCGTCGACATGGCTGCGAACTCCGGACACCATCTGATTCTGGGACGCGGCCCCGGCGGCGATGAGTTCGATCATTTCTGATACCCGTTCCACGGAGAGAACAATCTCCTGCAATGCGCGGCCCGCTTCCGTGGCTTTTTCCACGCCGCCACGGACCTGTTCGGTGCCACTTTGCATGGTGGAAATGGCATTGCGGGTTTCCTGCTGCACGCTCTGGATCATACCGCTGATTTCCTGCGTGGCCTGGGCGGTTTTTTCCGCGAGCTTGCGCACTTCATCGGCCACGACCGCAAAGCCGCGACCCTGTTCGCCGGCGCGCGCCGCCTCGATGGCGGCATTCAGGGCAAGGAGATTGGTTTGTTCAGCGATGCCGTTGATCACCGCCACAATCGCGCCGATTTCATCGGATTTTCGCCCAAGGCTATCGACGGCTGAAGAACCGAGAGTGACAGATTCGTTGATCTGACGCATGCCCTGAATGGTTTCCTGCACAATGTTGCCACCTGATTTTGCCAGATTGGAAGCGTTGCGCGCAGCCTCGGAAACCTGGCTGGCGCTGCTGGAAATCTGTGCCACGGTTTCGGACAGGGTTTCGGTACTGGAGTTGATGCTGCCTACGGTTTCCTGCTGGGCAACAAAGCGGTGGCGAACCCTTGTCATGAGCTCCTGAATGGTGCCGGCATCGCGGTTGACGTGGCCGCTCATGTTGGCCACTTCGCCGATCAGGTCACGTAAATTGGCGGCCATCTTGTTGAAACCGTTAATGATCTCGCCGATCATGTCATGGCTTTCCATCGTGCAGGTATGGCTGATGTCCTTGTTGCTGATGGCCGTGGCCACTTGCGAGATGCGCCGCAGCTTGGATAGCAGCACCCAGTTGACCAGCCAGTAATTAGCCAGTCCGACGATGGCGCCTGCAGCCAGCGCACTGATCACGAACCATGGCAGCATGCCGGGCTTCCACTCTACGAAGAGATTGGCAAATACCGGAAACACGGCTCCCATCACCAGGCCAAGTGCCAGGAAAGAAAGCATCAGATTGCGCAACACGCTGGGTTTCATATTTTTTCCCCTTGCCTTGATTTAATTAGAGTTATATTTCAGCGCGAGCCGCGTTGAATGAATTCAATCGGATATCCATCCGGATCTTCGATGAACGCAATTATAGTCGTTCCCGCGTTCATCGGGCCGGCTTCGCGTACCACTTTGGCGCCCTGCTTGCGGACTGCCTCGCATGTCCGGTAGGCGTCCTCCACCTCGATGGCCAGATGGCCGAAACCGTTACCGAGGTCGTAGGATGCCGTGTCCCAGTTATGGGTGAGTTCGATCACACTGTGATCCGTTTCGTCACCATAGCCGACAAAGGCCAGGGTAAAACGCCCTTCGGGGTAGTCTTTGCGCCGCAACAGGCGCATGCCGAGCACGTCTGTATAAAAAGCGATGGATTTGTCGAGATCGCCAACGCGGATCATGGTGTGGAGCAGGCGCATGAAGCAGTTTTCCTTTCGACAGATGTTGATCTGCTCAAGCATAGCAAGGTTTCTTCCAGTAAAAAACCCTGTTGTGCTAAGGCCCAGGTTGATCAGAACTGATGGTAGTGTGATGCGTGTGCATTCAGGTAAGCACGCAGTTCAAGATAGTCTGGACAGAGTTGGGATACGGTTTGCCAGAATGCCGGTGAATGATTCAGTTCGATCAGGTGTGCCAGTTCGTGCGCCACAACATAATCGATCACGGATGGCGGTGCCTTGATCAGGCGCCAGTTGAGGCGGATGTCGCCCCGGCTGGTGCAGCTTCCCCAGCGGGTGCGGGCGTTGCTGAGATTCAGCCGTGACACTTCGGTGCCGAGCTGGCGCGCGTAAACTGCCACCCGGTGCTGAAAGAATGTCAGGGCTTCGCGCCGGTACCATTTAACGACTTTGTTTGCCAGTGCAGCGGGGTCGTGGGAGTGGGGCATGGATACACTCAGAACGCCCTCTTCAAGGCGGGGCTGAGTTCGGGTATTGCCACATTCCACCGCCAGTTCGACTGGGCTGCCGAGAAAGGGCAGCATTTGCCCCGCCTGCCAGATGAAGGGGGGGGTGGCATGAGTGCGCATTTGCTCCAGCCTGGAAAGGATCCAGGCGGATTTCTGTATCAGGGCCTGTTCCCATTGCTGTTGTTGCAGGCGCGTGGGGACGCTGACCGTCAGGCCGTCCGCGCTGATTCTGAGGCCGATGCTGTGCCGTCGCGGACTGCGCCGCAGCAGATAGGATATTTCCTCGCTACCGAGGGCGAGACGGTGCAGCAAGCGGGCCGCTTTCAAAATCATGCGAGATGCGAACCATCTCCTGCTCAATCCAGGTCTCCACCTGGCTGTTCAGTTCACCTGTTTTCATGCCTTCAGCCTGGATAGGCTTGCCGATACTCAGGGTGATGGTGCCGGGATATTTCAGGAAAGCGTTTTTGCCCCAGAATTCACCCGCGTTATGCGCCACCGGCAGGACGGTCGCTTTGCTGTGCGTGGCGAGAAAAGCGCCGCCGATGTTGTATTTGCCTCTGATTCCCGGCCTGACCCGCGTGCCTTCCGGGAAAACCACGACCCAGAAGCCTTTTTCCAACCGCGCCCGGCCCTGTTCCGTTACCTGTTTGAGTGCCTCCTTGCCGGCGCTGCGGTCGATGGCAATCGGGCTGGTCATGGCCAGGCCCCAGCCGAAAAACGGGATTCTGAGCAATTCCCTTTTCATCACCCATACCACCGGCGGAAAAACGCACTGGAATGCCATGGTTTCCCACGCGGACTGGTGCTTGGCGAGAATGACACAGGGATGATCGGGTATGTTTTCTGCGCCAACGACGCGATAGTTCAGGCCGCAAGTCAGCTTCGCCCACCACAGCATCACCCGGGCCCAGCCGGAAATGATGCGCGACCGGGTGAGCGGGGGGAGGGGGTAGGCCAGCAAGGCAAGGGTGGAAAAAACCGGAGTGGCGATGAGCAGCCCCAGGGCATACAGGGAGGCGCGCAGCCAGATCATCATGCGTTTTGCGCGATCAGGTACTGCACTGCTTCCGCCAGATCGGCGAATACCAGTGTGCCTTCCGGCAGGTCGCCGCCGGACAGGGTTTTTTCACCCTTGCCGGTATGCACCAGAATCGGCTGGGCGCCGAGTGTTGCGGCCGCCTGCAGGTCGCGCAGCGAATCGCCGATGGCGGGTACGCCGTCAAGATCCATGTTGAAACGCTTGCTGATTTCCTCGAACATGCCCGGTTTGGGTTTGCGGCAGTCGCATTTGTCATCCGCCGTGTGAGGACAGAAGAACAGCGCATCGATGCGTCCGCCAGCCTGGGCCAGCGCCTTGTGCATCTTGTCGTGAATGGCGTTGAGCGTGGCCATGTCGAACAACCCGCGTCCGATGCCGGACTGGTTGGTGGCCAGCACCACGCGGTAGCCTGCCTGGTTGAGGCGCGCAATGGCTTCTAGGCTGCCGGGAATGGGCTTCCACTCATCCGGGCTCTTGATGAACTGGGCCGAGTCGAAATTGACCACGCCATCGCGGTCGAGAATGATGAGCTTCATGCTGCCAGCTTGGAAATATCCGCGACCTGATTCATCAGGTCGCCCAGGGACTTGAGCAGGGCAAGACGGTTGTTGCGCACCAGTGGTTCGTCCGCCATCACCATGACGCCATCGAAGAAGTGATCCACGGCCTGCCGTACTCCAGCCAGCTGCGTCAGCGCGCCGGTGTAGTCCTCATTCTGAATCAGGCCGGTGACCTGCGGCGCAAGCTGGTTCACCGCTGCCAGCAGGTCGCGTTCGGCTGCTTCCTGCATCAGTGCCAGGTCGGCGCTGCCGCTGGGAGCGTCGGTCTTTTTCAGAATGTTCTGAATGCGCTTGTTTGCGGCGGCCAGGGCGGCGGCTTCGGGCAGTCTGCTGAATTCGCGCACGGCTTCGAGACGCGGGATGACCTGGTCGATGCGGGTCGGATTCTGGCTCACGACCGCCTCGATTTCACCGGCTTCAAAGTTTTTGTCGCGCAGATAGCTCCTGAGACGCTCGAGCATGAAGCCAAGCACGTCGATGACCACGCTTTCTGCCACGACTTCGCCCGGGAACTGTGCTTTTGAAAGGTTCAGCAGAGACAGTAGATCCAGCGGCAATTGTTTTTCAATCAGGATGCGCAGGATGCCCAGAGCGTGACGGCGCAGGCCGAACGGGTCCTTGTCGCCGGTCGGCACCAGTCCTATTCCGTAAATACCAACCAGGGTGTCGAGCTTGTCCGCCAGGGCGGTAGCAGCACCGATGTTGTTCTGCGGCAGGGAATCGCCGGCGAAACGCGGATGGTAATGCGCCTCGATGGCATGCGCCACTTCCGGCGCTTCGCCATCATGCAATGCGTAGTACTGGCCCATGATGCCTTGCAGCTCGGGGAATTCGCCCACCATGTCGGTGAGCAGGTCCGCCTTGGAGAGCCACGCGGCACGCTCGGCTTTCTCCACGCTGGTGTTGAGGTGACGGGCGATTTCGCCGGCCAGCTTGCGGACGCGCTGGACCCGTTCGAGCTGGGTGCCGAGCTTGTTGTGGTAGACCACATTACCCAGCTTTTCTACCCGTGAATCGAGCGTCTTTTTTCGATCCTGATCGAAGAAGAACTTGGCATCCGCCAGGCGTGGGCGTACCACGCGCTCATTGCCGCCGACCACCGCGCCCGGGTCGGCCGGGCTGATGTTGGATACGATCAGGAACTGGTTGGTCAGCTTGCCGGTTTGATCCAGCAGCGGGAAATACTTCTGGTTTGCCTTCATGGTCAGGATCAGGCATTCCTGTGGCACTTCGAGAAATTCCTGGCCAAAGCAGCCGAGCAGCACGTTGGGGCGTTCTACCAGAGCGGTGACCTCGTCCAGCAGGGCGTCGTCTTCCACCGGTTGTACGCCGCTGCCGATTTTTGCCGCCACATCGTGAAGCTGGCGGGCAATTTCAGCACGGCGCGTCTCGAAACCGGCAATCACGGCGCCTTCGTTTTCCATCTGAGCCGCATAGCTATCGGCCTCTTTGAGGCTGACCGGGCTGACGGCCGCTTCGAAGCGGTGGCCCTGGGTGGTGCGTCCGGCAGTCAGGCCGAGCGCGCTCACCGCGATCACCTCGGCACCGTGCAGGGCCACCAGGCCATGTACAGGGCGCACGAAGTTGACGGTGCTCCAGCCGGGCTGTTCACAATTTTCATGCAACTGGTAGCCCATCACCTTGGGGATCGGCAGTTTGGCCAGCGCCTCGTCCAGCGCTTTTTGCAGGCCCTCCTTCAGCGTTGCGCCCTGCGCCACGGTATCGAAAAACAGGGCTTCACCCTTGCCTTCGCCGATGCGTTTGAGGTTCGGAACCATCGCTTCATCCAGGCCCAGCGCAGCGAGCCGCTTCAGCAGCGCGGGGGTGGCCTTTTCAGCGGAATCGAGCCCGACGCTTGCCGGCATCAGTTTGTGCGACACGGGCTTGTCTTCAGCCTGGGCGCTCACAGCGGTAATGTGCACTGCAAGACGGCGTGGCGAGGCGAACGGCGTCACGGCTGTCTCGGCAGGGGCCAGTCCATCAGCCTTGAGCGTATCCGCGATGGCGGTGGAAAACGCCTCGCCCAGCTTTTTCAGCGCCTTGGGCGGCAGTTCTTCGACAAACAGTTCAACTAATAAATTCTTTGCGCTCATGCCTGCACCGCCTTTTCTTCCATCTTCGCCAGCACTTCCTCAGCCCATTCTCTGGGAGCCATCGGGAAACCGAGGCGGGCGCGGCTATCGAGGTAACTTCTGGCCACGCTGCGCGCCAGGTTGCGGATGCGGCCGATATAGGCGGCGCGCTCAGTCACCGAAATGGCGCCGCGCGCATCCAGCAGATTGAAGGTGTGAGCGGTTTTCAGCACCTGCTCATAGGCCGGTAGTGCCAGTTGGTTTTCCATCAGGTGTCTGGCCTGCTTCTCGTGCGCATTGAAGGCAGTGAGCAGGAATTCCACGTCGCTGTGCTCAAAGTTATAGGTCGACTGCTCCACCTCGTTCTGATGGTAGACATCGCGGTAGGTCAGGCCGGTGGTCCAGGTCAGGTCGAAGACATTCTCTACGCCCTGCAGGTACATCGCCAGCCGTTCCAGACCGTAAGTGATCTCGCCGGTGATCGGTTTGCAGTCGATGCCGCCGACCTGCTGGAAATAGGTGAACTGGGTCACTTCCATGCCATTCAGCCACACTTCCCAGCCCAGGCCCCAGGCCCCCAGGGTCGGATTTTCCCAGTCGTCCTCGACGAAGCGGATGTCGTTCTGCTTCAGGTCGAAGCCCAGCGCTTCCAGCGAACCGAGATAGAGTTCGAGAATGTTCTCCGGGGCGGGTTTCAGCACCACCTGGAACTGGTAGTAATGCTGCAGGCGGTTGGGGTTCTCGCCATAGCGCCCGTCCTTGGGACGGCGCGAGGGCTGGACATAGGCGGCACGCCACGGCTCTGGGCCGATGGCGCGCAGGAAGGTGGCGGTGTGGCTGGTGCCCGCACCCACCTCCATATCGTAAGGTTGCAGCAGGGCGCAGCCCTGCTTGTCCCAGTATTCCTGCAGGGTCAGGATGATCTGTTGAAAACTCAGCATGAAAGGCTATAGATGGGGAAAAGCGCTGATTTTACTGCATTTCCGGGGTGCCGGGAATGGGGCGGGGAAACCCGCCCCAAGGGTGTGGCGGGTAAGGCTAGAACAACGGACGCTTGATGGTGAATGCGCCGCGAATCTGGCCCAGCGTGTAGCCGGTCGCCTTGTCGTGCGGGAATTCGGTTGCCAGCGTGTCCTTGGCCGGCTGGGCGCGGACTTCATCGGTGCCATGGCACTTCAGGCAGACGTCCTGCAACGGGATCGCTTTCATGTAGCGGAAATATTTACCCTGGGGCTCGGTGACGATTTCGGCAAAATCCATGTTGGCTGGATTTTCTTTTTCCAGGCGCTTGTCGAAGTCCGTCAGCACTTTCTGCTCCCATGCGTCCGGGGTGCCAAGAAGCGGGTTGCGCACTTTCAGTGAGACACGGCTTACGTGCCAGCCGTTCTTGCGCGAAGCCTCGGAGGCAATGGCGGGGGCAATGTCGCGGCATACCTTGATGGAAGAAGCGGGGCCATTGGCTTCCATTTCCTTTTTCAGTTCGCCGCCCAGTTGGGTGGCAAATTCCTTGATGACTTTTCGTGCTTCATCCTGATATTTGGCCATATCATCGGCATGGGCAGGAAAAGCGATGGAAGTGGAAAATGCAGCTGCAACCAGATAATGCAATTTCATGTGGTCTCTCCTTGCGGGTAAGTTAGGTAATACGCATGGGCCCGGTTGTTTTGGGTGTTCTGGCCTGGATCAATCCGAATGTATGTGATCTTTCGATCACGGCTAATTGTATTTGCGTTTGGGTGGATATGGAAGTATGAACCCGTCTTGCATGTGATTTGTCACGAGCGCGATCTTGGCGGCGCGGCTCAGCTTCTTAAGGGCTGCTTCGCGTTGAGATGCGGAAGCGCGGTCGGCGTGGGGTTCTGAATAAACCAGTTGGACGGGAAGTCGGGAGCGCGTGTATTTGGAGGCAGTGCCGCTGTTATGTGCAGCAAGGCGTTTGTCCAGATCGTTGGTAATGCCGGTGTAGAGGGTGCCATCGGCGCACGCCAGCAGGTAGCAGAACCAGCTCAAGGTCTGAATCGCCATGTCATGGCCAGCAGCAGGATGATCAACAGCAGTGCGGGCAAATTGCCGAAGCGGACGAAGGGGGTGCTTCCCTGAAAGGCCTGGGCTCTGCCTTCCAGTATCGTGGTGGTGAACGTGGGCGCTTGTTTCTCCACTTCGCCTTGTGGATTGATGATGGCCGTGACGCCGGTATTGGTGGCGCGCACCATGGTGCGTCCGCTTTCCATGGCACGCATCTGGGCGATCTGCAGATGTTGCCAGGGGCCGATGGAATGCCCGAACCAGGCGTCGTTGGTAAGGTTGGCCAGCATCGTCGCCTGCGGGAGCTGGCGAATGATTTCTTCGCCGAAGACGTCTTCGTAGCAGATATCCACGGCCAGTTTTATTCCCGCGACGGACAACGGCTGCTGCACTTTGGCGCCGCGCGAAAAGTCGGAGAGCGGGATGTGCAGGATTTTCAGCACCCAGTCGAGCAGAGGGCGCAAGGGCAGAAACTCGCCAAAAGGAACGAGATGGGATTTGCGGTAATTTTGCTGTGCCGATGATCCCAGAGTGAATGCACTGTTGAAATATTCGCCTGGCGCATCTTCCTCAGGCATGCCAAAGACCAGGTCGCCGCCACGTTTCTGCACCTGTGCCTGGAGCCGGTCGAGATAAAACGGGGGCAGGTCTTCGCCGAACATGGGGATGGCGGTTTCAGGCATTATGATCAGCTGCCCACGGCTCCTGGCCGCGAGCTCTGCATATGTTGCCAGCGTGGCGCGGGCCTGCTCCGGCCGCCACTTGATGTCCTGTTCGATGTTGCCTTGCAGCAGTGAAATGGCGACTGGCGCCCCGACGGCTTCCACCCAGCTCACCTGCCTGAGCGCCCAGCCGCTGCCCAGTAGGAGAATGATGGCGAATGCGCCCAGGCCACGGCGATTTCCACTGAGCAGGAGCGTCAGCGCCCCGGCACAAAGCGCCGTCATCAGCGAGACGCCATAGACGCCGAGAAGCGGAGCAAAACCGGATAAAGGGCTGGCGGGTGCTTGCGAATAGCCCATTGCCAGCCAGGGGAAGCCGGTCAGGACCCAGCCGCGCAACCAGTCGCCGAGGGCCCACAGGGCGGGCATCAGCGCCAGCAGGCGCAGTGTGGCTGGCGTGGTTTTGAAGCGGCCTTGCAGCCCGCCAGACAGCGCCGGGAACAGGGCCAGCAGTGCGCAGAAAAGCGTTGTGGCAGTGACTGCTGCTGCGAATGGCATGCCGCCGAAGTCATGCAGACTGACATAGACCCAGCTCACTCCGGTGCCGAAAAAACCCAGTCCGAAAGTAAAGCCGTCAAGGGCGGCACGTTTTGCGCTGGACGCAGTATTCCATAGGTGGAAAAGCCCGGCCAGGGCAAGTATGGCAAGCGGAAACCAGTAGAACGGAGCGAATCCGAGTACCGCCAGCGCACCCAGTGCGGGTGCGAGGACAAAGCTTTGCAGCATCCGGGGCGTGGCTATCTTGATCACGGGCAGGCGTTTATTCCGGGAGTGTTTTTTCGCGGGCGAAAAGTTGCGCGACCTGCTCGCGTTCACGGATCAGATGGGCACGGCCATTGTCCACCATAACTTCGGCGGCGCGTGGGCGGGTGTTGTAGTTGGAACTCATGCTCATGCCGTAAGCGCCGGCCGACATGATGGCCAGCAAATCACCTTCAGCCAGAGCCAGGCTGCGGTCATGGCCGAGGAAGTCGCCGCTTTCGCACACCGGTCCGACGATTTCGTAGCTTTGCGCCGCATCCGTGGCGAATTGCACCGGCAGGATGGCGTGATAGGCGTCATACAGGGCGGGACGGGCAAGGTCGTTCATGGCGGCATCGACAATGGCAAAGTTTTTGGTTTCGCCGTGTTTCAGGTATTCCACCCGCGTGAGCAGCAGGCCCGCATTGCCGACCAGGGCGCGGCCGGGCTCGATGATGATTTTATGCTGACGGTTGCCCAGCCGGGACAGCAGGGTTTTTGCATATTCCTCCGGCGATGGCGGTGTTTCATCCTGATAGCGTATGCCGACTCCGCCGCCAAGGTCCAGGTGGTGCAGGGTGATACCGTCCTGCTGGAGGCGGTCGACGAGGTCCAGCACCTTGTCGAGCGCATCGGCGAAAGGCGTGACTTCGGTGATTTGCGAACCGATATGGCAGTCGATGCCCTGGATGGAAATGTTTGGCAGCGAGCTTGCCAGCCGGTACAGGCGCGGCGCTTCCTGATAGGCGACGCCGAACTTGTTGCCCTTGAGGCCGGTGGAAATGTAAGGATGGGTCTTGGGGTCGACATCGGGATTGACGCGCAGGCTTACCGGCGCGGATTTTCCCAAGCTTCCGGCAACCCGGTCAAGACGCAGCAACTCGCTTTCCGATTCGACGTTGAAGCACAGAATACCGGCCTCAAGCGCCAGGCGCATTTCATCGGCGGTTTTTCCGACGCCGGAAAACACAACTTTCCCTGGATTTCCGCCAGCGGCCAGCACCCGTTGCAGTTCGCCGCCGGATACGATGTCGAAGCCCGCCCCGAGACGAGCGAAAAGATTGAGAATGGCAAGGTTCGGGTTGGCCTTGACGGCATAGCACACCAAATGTTCCCGTTCCGAGAGGGCGTTGTCGAAGCCCTGAAATGCCTGGGTGAGCGCGGCGCGGGAGTATACGTAACAAGGTGTCCCGAATTCCTCGGCGATGCGGCTCAGGGGAATGGCTTCGGCGTGAAGCTCGTTGCTGATGGTTTGAAAGGGATTCATTTTTGGTCCTGTTGCGGGGAGGATGGAGAAGGCAGGTAAAGCGGGCCTTTATGGCCGCAGCCGGCCAGCAGCAGGCCGCACAGAACTAGCATCAAAACAGACCGCATAGTATTCTTCCCAGTTAATTTAGCGCGAAATCTTAACATAATGGTAGAGGTCATGACCCCAAGCGAATTCAACCAACTGGTGGAAAAAACTCTGGCACAAATCGAGCAGGCCATCGAGGCAAGCGGTGCGGATATCGATTTCGAAACCGCAGCCGGGATCCTTGAGCTTGAATTCGGCGATGGCAGCAAGATCATCGTCAACCGTCAGGCCGCCACCCAGGAGCTGTGGGTGGCGGCGAAATCCGGAGGCTATCACTATCTCTGGAAGGATGGTGCCTGGCGCAATACGCGCGACGGCAGCGAACTGTTCGCCTCCCTCAGTCGCTATGCCAGTGAGCAGGCGGAGGAGTCACTGGAACTGAAGCCCTAGCCCATGGCGACTTTTCCCGGTTCGAGAAACGCGCATGTCGATTTCCAGAACAAGACCTTTCTGGTTGTTGATGACATCATCGGGGTGCGTACTTCGATGCGCATCACCATATCGACCTTCGGCGGCGTCAAGATCGACATGGCGGCGAATGCCGCGGATGCGATCAACAAAATCGAGCATCGCAACTATGACATCATTCTTTGCGACTATTCCCTGGGGGAAGCCAAGGACGGGCAACAACTGCTGGAAGAGCTCAAGCGACGGCGCCTGATCCCGAATGCCACCATTTTCATGATGGTGACCGCCGAGCGTGGCTATGAGAAAGTGGTCAGCGCAGTTGAACTGGCGCCGGACGACTACCTGATCAAGCCATTCAGCGGGGAGGTGTTGCGCATCCGTCTCGAGCGCCTGGCGCATAAAAAAACTTTTCTGGCGCCGATTTACGATCTGATGGAACGTCAGGAAATTCACAAGGCGGCTGAGATGTGCGATCAGCGCCTGCAGGCAGCGGGGCCTTATCTGCTTGATGTGCTGCGCCTCAAGGGTGAATTGCTGCTGCTGATCTCTGAATTTGCGAAAGCAAGCCAGGTTTATGAACATATCCTGTCCATGCGCGAGATTCCCTGGGCCAGAATGGGGTTGGCCCAGGCGCAGTATTTTCTTGAAAATTATGCTGCGGCAGCTGAAGGTTTTCAGCAAATCGTCGCCGGGCACCCCAATTACTTGTCTGCTTACGACTGGCTGGCCAAGGCTTATACCGCCCTGGGGGATGAGGCTGGAGCCCAGCGGGTACTGATGGAAGGGGTGGCCCGCTCGCCACGGACCCTGCAACGCCAGAAAGACCTGGGTGAAACCGCCTACCTGAATGAGGATCTGGATACAGCACAGGGTGCGTTCGAAGCCGTGCTGGAATTCGGCAAGTTTTCTTCCTTCACCGAGCCCGAGGATTTCGCCAATCTGAGCCGCACATTTCTCGACAAAGGCGAATACGATCAGGCCCTGACAGTCATGAGCAATGCCCGCAAGGCCTTTGAAAACTCCCCCCAGGTCATGCTTCATGCTGCCGTGATGGATAGCATGATTCACGACAAGGCGGGCAACAAGGAAGCTGCGGAGCGCGCATTCGGTGAGGCTCGCGTGCTTTTTGACGGGGCCGCCAAAAAGCCGGAGTCCCTGGCGCTGGATATGGTTCGTGCCTGTTTTCAACATGGTGACCAGGCCGCGGGAGAAGAGATCACCCAGAATCTGGTCAAGAACAACCATGACAATCCCGCTGTGCTGAAACGTACCGAGCAGATGTTCCAGCGCATGGGGATGCATGATCAGGGCAAGGACCTGATTCGAACTTCTTCGCGTGAAGTGATTGCACTCAATAATCGCGCCGTGAAGCTGGCTCAGGCAGGGGATCTGAAGGGCTCGGTGGAATTGCTGATGCAGGCAGCCGATCAGCTCAAGGCGAATAACGTGGTGGTGCTCAATGCCGCGCACGCGATCCTGACTTATCTCGGGCAGACCGGATGGGATGAACGGCTGGCAAGTACCGTGCGGGAGTACCTGGATACGGTTAAACAGCGTGATCCACAGCACAAGAAATATCTCACGCTGGCTGCTATGTACAAAGATCTTGCGGTCAAGTTTGGGGTTACCAGGTGAGTTGCCAGGAAGGACAGCCTGAGGCATTGGCAACGCTTGATTTTGCCGCGTTGTTCGCTTCCAGCATTCATGAAGTCAAAAATCAGTTATTTCTCCTGCTCAATGCAGTGGAAGAAGTCAGTCAGGAAACCTGGGTCAGTGAGCATGCCTCTGCAAGGATAGCGCTGGAGCGGCTTGACCGGGGTGGCTGCCAGATCGGCCAGAGGCTAACCCGTTTGCTGGGTCTCTATCGAATTGCCCAGGGACACTATCAGCTTGATATTGCGTACCATGAGGCGGCTGAATTGCTGCAGGATGTCGTGCTCGAACTCCGTCTGTTACAGGGCGAGCATGGAACGCCGGAACTGATTGTGGAAGGGGGGGGGGCGTTGTACGGTTTTTTCGATCGGGAGATCGTGCAGGGTATTCTGCTTAACGCCGTACACAACGCCTTGCGTTTCTGTACGGGAAAAGTTCGCCTCAGTGCGGCTGCCGAGGGTGAAGATCTGTGTTTCCGGGTAGAGGATGATGGTCCGGGTTTTCCGCCAGAATTGCTTGCGGCAGGCGGAGTCCAGACAAAACTCGACCTGCGGGGCGGCGGAACGGGACTGGGTTTGTATTTTTCCGTTACCACCGCAGCGCTGCATCACAAGCAGGGCAGGAATGGTGCAGTGCGGCTGGAGAATGGCGGCGCTCTGAATGGGGCCGTATTCATTTTGTGCCTTCCTTAAAGCAGGGTGAAAAACTTGAGAAATGGTCCTGCCAGCTGAGGCGTACGGATCATTTTACGGTAATCCCCGTTCCTGAATTGCAAATTCCCGCTGGCGACGGCCACGCCAAGGCCGGCGATGCCGAGACCCTCTTTTTGCCATTTGGCCCATTGCCCGGATGACGCTCGCAGATCCCAGTTTGCCGCTGGGCTAATGGCAGGATCGTGGAGACCTGCTTTCTCGATTTTTCCATTTTTTACTTCCACCTGCACCACAGGATGAATTTCATCTGCAAAGCCCAAGGCAATGATGGAGTCGAAGTTGGCCTCCGCCAGTGGCGCGACCATGTCTGAATTTGCATTCCATTGGCTGGCGAAGCGCTCGGCCCATTGCTGTGAAAAGAGTTCTTCCATTGTTATTCCGCCAGCGCTTTTCTGGCCCTTTGTATGGCTTTACTGACCTGCTCCGGCGCGGTGCCGCCAATGTGATTCCGGCTGTTGAGCGAACCTTCCAGCGTCAGGACGGCAAAGATGTCTTCAGCGATCAGGGGGGAGAATTCGCCTAGCTGAGTCAGGGTAAGCTCGCTCAGGTCGCATTTCCGGCTTTCTGCATAACGCACTGCGCGGGCTACCGCTTCGTGGGCATCGCGGAAAGGCAGGCCTTTCTTTACCAGGTAGTCAGCCAGATCGGTGGCAGTGGCATAACCCTGAAAAGCGGCCTGGCGCATGGCGTCCTTATTGACTGTGATGCCTGCGATCATCTCGGCGTAAATGCGCAGGGTGGCATTGAGCGTGTCCGCCGTATCGAACAGCGGTTCCTTGTCTTCCTGGTTGTCCTTGTTGTAGGCCAGAGGCTGGGATTTCATCAGGGTCAGCAGCGCGACCAGATGGCCATTGACGCGCCCGGTCTTGCCGCGCACCAGTTCCGGCACGTCGGGGTTTTTTTTCTGCGGCATGATGCTGGAGCCGGTGCAGAAACGGTCGGCAATGTCGATGAAGCCGAAACGCGGGCTCATCCACAGGATCAGTTCTTCCGACAGGCGGGAGAGATGGGTCATGATCAGCGCCGCAGCAGCGGTGAATTCAATGGCGAAATCACGATCCGAAACCGCGTCCAGCGAGTTTTCGCACACGCTGTCAAAACCCAGTTCGCGCGCCACCATTTTCCGGTCGATGGGGTAGCTGGTGCCGGCCAGGGCCGCTGCGCCCAGCGGCAGACGGTTGACGCGCTTGCGGCAGTCGGTAAGCCGTTCGCCGTCGCGTCTGAGCATTTCGAAATAGGCCATGAGATGGTGGCCGAAGGAGACCGGCTGCGCGACCTGCAGATGGGTAAAACCAGGCATGACGGTGTCGGTATGCTGTTCCGCGAGATCCAGCAGGGCTGTCTGCATGTTCCGGATCAGAACGGTCAGGGCGTCAATCTCGCTGCGCAGCCACAGGCGAACATCAGTGGCAACCTGATCGTTGCGTGAGCGGGCGGTATGCAGGCGCTTGCCTGCGTCGCCCACCAGTGCAGTGAGGCGCTTTTCAATGTTAAGGTGTACATCCTCCGCATCGAGAGACCAGATGAACCGGCCGGCGCGGATCTCTTCCTGAATCTGCTGCAAACCCGTGCGGATGGCTGAAAGATCGTCTGCCTGCAGGATGCCGGCTGCATGAAGCATGCTGGCATGTGCAAGTGAACCCTGGATATCGAATTCGGCCAGGCGGCGGTCAAAATCCACGGATGCGGTGTAGCGTTTGACCAAATCTGAGACGGGTTCGTTGAAGCGGCCGGACCAGGCCTGTGCGGCAGACGGGGTTTTTTCTTGCATCGTGTCAGGGTCTTATTCAGAATTGGGGAAATGGCAAGTATAAATCAAAATCAGCGGCCTCCGGTGACCCTCCCCAACTTTTGCAATCTGGGGGTGAGCCTGCGTATTTTGCTCGCCGTGAATGGCATGAGCCTGGTTGCTGCCGCCCTGAGAGCATCAGGCTGGGCCATGTTGTGGCGGGAATTGATGGAGATCTCGGTGCTGGTCCAGCCGTTGCTGCTGCTGAGCCTGCTGTTGCTGTGCTCCGGACGGAAACTGCTGGAACGTGTGTCATATAATGCAGGCATTGTTGTGGTGGTTTTGCTGGAAGCGTTGCTGGCTGTGCTGGTGTATTTTCTCGGGCGGGAATTGATAGGCGCGGACGGGCTCTTCCAGTTGTATCGCTATCTGATATTGACATTTTTGATGGCTGTTGCGCTGCTGGTTTACTTCAATCTGCGCAGTCGAGCCCTGTCACCGGCTTTGAGCGAGGCCAGACTACAGGCGCTACAGGCACGTATCCGGCCGCATTTCCTGTTTAACAGTATCAATGCGGTGCTGAGCCTGATCCGCAGCAATCCGAAACGTGCGGAAAGCGCGCTGGAGGATATGGCTGATCTGTTCCGCGTATTCATGGCGGACAATCGCAATCTGGTCAATCTTGAGCAGGAGGTGGCATTGAGCCGTCAGTATCTCGGGCTTGAACAACTGCGACTGGGGGAACGTCTGCGGGTAACATGGCACATTGAAAAAATGCCGCATGATGCGCAAATTCCTCCTCTGGTGCTGCAGCCTTTGCTGGAAAATGCCGTGTATCACGGTATTGAACCTTCAACGCAGCCAGGCGAGGTTTGCGTCAACATATATAGTAGTCGTAATCAGGTTCATCTCGTGTTGCGCAACCCTTATCGCAACAAAGGCGATCACCATAGTGGCAACAAGATGGCCATGGAAAACATCAAAGAAAGACTGGCTTTGCATTTTGATGCCGAAGCGAGCCTGACCACACAAGTCAGCGATAACACTTATCAGGTGCATATCGTGATCCCCTATCTGAAGTCGTGACGGATGATTGAGTCCATCAGGATACTGATTGTGGATGACGAGGCGCCTGCACGCATTCGTTTGCGTGAAGTGCTGGCAGATTGTGCGGGAGAACTTCCGGTGATGGTAATGGGAGAGGCTTCATCGGGAAGGGCCGCGCTGGACTGGCTTGCGCAAAATCAGGCCGATGTGATCCTGCTGGATATACGCATGCCGGAAATGGATGGGATCGAGCTGGCGAGGCACATGCAGAAACTGAAAAATCCACCCGCCGTGATTTTTTGCACTGCATATGATCAGCATGCCATTGAAGCGTTCGAAGTCAATGCCATCGATTATCTGCTCAAGCCGGTGCGCAGGGAACGACTGGTCATGGCGCTGCAAAAGGTGCGCATGTATTCTCAGGCGCAGATTCAAGCCCTGTCGCATCAGTCTCGAACACAGCTTGGCGTCAGTGTGGGGGGGAAAGTGTTGCTAATCCCCGTAGCGGACATTGTCTATATGAGAGCGGAGCAGAAGTATGTGACCATAAGGACACTCGCGCACGAATACCTTACGGAGGAATCTCTGGTCGCGCTGGAACAGGAATTTGGTGAGCGCTTTGTGCGTATTCACCGAAATTGCATCGTTGCCAAGGATTTCATTGCTGGTTATGAGAAGCACCACCATGCCGGCGAAGATGAAGCGGGAGGCTCCGGCTGGGCCGTCATGTTGCGTGGACTTGAAGAAAGGCTGCCGATCAGCCGCCGCCATCGGCATATTATTAAGGAAATAGCCGGAGGTTGAGCGCACACAGAAAACGAAATGCAAACTAATGTTGACATCAGGCTTCAAAAAAAGGAGAATAGCGCGCTTCGTTCGGTGGGGTTCCCGAGCGGTCAAAGGGATCAGACTGTAAATCTGACGGCTCTGCCTTCGAAGGTTCGAATCCTTCCCCCACCACCAAGAATTTTGGGTGCTAAGACGGCCATAAGTGGCCGTTTTTGGTCGATAAGTAGTTTAAGTGCGGGTGTAGCTCAATGGTAGAGCAGAAGTTTTCCAAACTTACGACGAGGGTTCGATTCCCTTCACCCGCTCCAGGTAGTTGCCCATGTAGCTCAGTGGTAGAGCACTCCCTTGGTAAGGGAGAGGTCGACAGTCCGATTCTGTCCATGGGCACCATATTTTAATTTCGCGCTAGAAGAGGACGACTAGATCATGGCAAAAGGCAAGTTTGAGCGTACCAAACCGCACGTAAACGTGGGCACGATTGGTCACGTGGATCATGGCAAGACGACTTTGACGGCGGCGATCACGACGATTCTGTCGAAGAAATTTG
>NSJJ01000027.1 GCA_002632355.1 Sulfuricella denitrificans | reverse complement strand
TTCGGGAGGAGTTTGAGCCATACGCGAAAGGCAAGCGGCCTCAGTCCGAGCCTTGGCCGATCCCGAAAATCGTGGATTATGATGAAGAGAAACACCATTTCTCCTACGACGAAAAGCAGACAAAGAAGAAACCAGATTGGACCTACGCTCCATGAACTTCAGGGATAGCCATGGAGTGCCACGGATGGATGCAATCTTGCCGATTGCCTCGCCAATCAAAGTGATGGCAAGCTGTTCACGTAAATCCCGCAGTTAAATTTTTGTTTTCCGATGCAAGCGGTCGTTGACAAGGAACTTGTTTACTTAATCATGCCTCACCCAACGGGCAAAGGATGTAACGCGACCGGTCCGCGCTTCACAGAAACGTGGCTACATCACTATCTGCGGGATTTAGGATTAAACAACCGCCTTCCACAAATATGAATCCTATTACACTTTTACACTCCGGTTTTTTCCGGATTCCGTGATCTTCCTGATCACGATGTAGAACACAGGGGTTAAAAACAGGCCGAAGAACGTGACCCCGAACATGCCGCTGAATACCGAGGTTCCCAACGCCTGACGCATCTCGGCGCCGGCTCCTGTGGCAATCAATAGGGGGATTACCCCAAGTATGAAAGCGAACGAGGTCATCAATATCGGACGAAGCCTGACGCGCGAGGCCTCGATCACGGCCTCCTCGCACCCCTTGCCCGTATCCTGATAGTCTTTGGCGAATTCCACTATTAAAATCGCGTTCTTACACGCGAGCCCCACGAGCACAACGAACCCTATCTGTGAAAGGATATTGTTGTCCATGCCCCGAAGCCATATGCCAAATATCGCCGAAAGGAGGCACATGGGCACGATCAGTACGATCGTCAGAGGGAGTGACCAGCTCTCATAGAGCGAAGACAATATGAGGAATACGAACAACACACATACCGGGAATATATACAGCGACGTGTTTCCCTGCGTGACCTCTTGATATGCAAGTTCCGTCCATTCGTAGCTCATGCCCACGGGAAGTATCCGGCCTGCTAACCTCACCATCGCTTCAATCGCCTGGCCAGAGCTGAATCCGGGCAGCGTGGCGCCGCTCACTTCGATCGCGGGGAAGAGGTTATAGCGCACAACACGGTCAGGTCCCGTTTCGTGCTTGATATCAACAAACGAGCCAAGAGGGATGGAATTCCCGTTTAGGCTACGTGTCCTTAACTTCGCGATGTCTTCGGCCTGCTGACGGAAGCCTCCTTCCGCCTGCGCCGTAACTCTGTAAACCCTCCCAAAGAGGTTGATGTCGTTCACATACACCGACCCCAGATAAACCTGAAGCGCGTCGAAGATATTAGTCAGCGGGACGTCTAACTTCTTTGCCTTTGTCCTGTCGACCTCGACGTATATCTGCGGGGTCTTCGTGCTAAACGTGGTATACACCCCAGTCAGGCCTGGCTCCTGATTCGCTGCATCGATCAAGGCGTAGGCCGCCTTCTCGAGCTCCTTTATGCCCATGCCGGCGCGGTCTTCTACCATCATCTTGAACCCGCCTGACGTACCCAATCCCCTGACCGGCGGGGGAGAAATAACCAGGAGTCTGGCTTCCTGTATAACAGAGAGCCTCTTGCTAAGGTCGGCTATTATCTGATCGAGCGCGGGACCGTTTTTGGCCCGTTCGTCGAATGGTGCGAGCGGGGTGAATATGACGCCCGCGTCCGAGCTGTTCGTGAATGTCGCCCCCGAGAACCCCGCAAGCCCTACAGCATAGGCAATGCCCGGCGTACCCAGGATAATATTCGTCGCGCGGGCGATGACTGCGTCAGTCCTCTCGAGAGAGGCGCCGTCCGGAAGTGCGACGTCCACTATGAGATACCCCTGGTCTTGCGCGGGTATAAATCCAGTGGATACCTTCGTGAATCCGATATACGTCAGTCCGATGAGTCCGCAATAGGCAATTACGGCAATGATGCTGAAGCGTAAAATCCTGCTGATAGTCCTCCCGTAAAGGTTTGTCACGCGGTCGAAAGAGCGGTTAAAAACGCCGAACGCCTTTTTAAGAGCCATGTTGAGATAAGGTCCCGCGAACCATCCGATGGCGCATCCGGCAGCGAGAAGCCCTATGCGGATTGCCCAAGGGGCAGCCGTGCTGTGAGAAGGTGACGAGTGATCGTAAGCCTGTCCGGTAATATTAACGCCCAGGATAGATGCGAGAGGGCCTGTCAGTAACGAGTAGGTGGCAAAGCCGACAATTACGGCTATGCCAACACGTGGCAGCGGCACCTGTTTTTCGGCCTCGCTATACGGCTTGATTAGCTGCACCGCCCTCGCTGGTGCGAGAGTAAGCGCGTTTATGGCGGACAGGATAGTAGATACCGCGATAGTAAGCGCGAACTGCCTGTAGAACTGGCCGCTTATCCCGGGGAGAAATGCAGTGGGTATAAACACCGAACTAAGTACGAGGGTAATCGCGAGCACGGGGCCGGTAATTTCAGCCATCGCTTTTAAGGTGGCCTCCCTGGGCTCGAGTCCCTTCGACATCCACCGCTTGATGTTCTCAACAACGACGATAGAGTCGTCCACCACGATGCCTATCGCGATCACAAGGCCGAACAGCGTGAGGTTGTTGAGCGAGAATCCGAAGGCCGACATGACGGCGAACGTGCCGACGAGCGACACTATTGCATCTATCATGGGCAGCAGTGCGGCCTTCCAGTCCTGAAGGAATATTATGACAACGATGAAAACGAGTATGAATGCAATGAAGAGAGTGTGGTACACCTCGTTTATGGATTGCTGCACGAATTTCGTCGGGTTATAGACAATCCTGTATTCGAGACCCTTGGGGAAGTCCTTGCTGATCCGGGCCATCGTTTTTTCTATGGCCTCTGCCGTAGCCAGTGCGTTAGACCCTGGGAGCTGAAATATACCGAGCCCCTGCGCAGACTTACTGTCGAGATAACTGTTGACGCCGTAATCCCTCGCTCCTAGCTCTATCCGCGCCACGTCCTTTAACCGCGTGACACGCCCGTCTTCACCAGTCCTGATGATTACGTCGCCGAACTGCTTTTCTTCGACCAGCCTTCCAAGTGTGTTAACGGAGATCTGAAAGGCGTTGCCCTGGGGCATGGGCGGCTGCCCAATGATGCCGGCCGCGACCTCTACGTTCTGCTCACGGAGCGACTGCACCACGTCATTTACAGTCATGCCCATCGAGTAGAGCTTTTCGGGATCGAGCCATACCCTCATGCTGTATTCCCGCGCCCCGAACAAGGTCACGTTGCCGACACCCCCTATACGAGTAAGAACGTCGTAAACCCTGATCGACGCGTAGTTGCTTATGTAGAGCTGATCGTAGGTATTATCGGGCGAGAGGAGATGAACTACCAGCAACATGTCCGGAGAACTTTTTCTCACCGTGATGCCTATCCGCCTAACCTCCTCCGGCAACCTGGGCTCGGCCACGGCGATTCTGTTTTCAACAAGCACCTGAGCCTTGTCTATATCGGTTCCGATCGCGAACGTTATCGTGAGCTGCATCATGCCGTTGCTCGTCGACTGCGAGGACATATAGAGCATGTCCTCAACTCCGTTTATCTCCTGCTCGAGCGGCGTTGCTACGGTGTCAGCTATGACCTCAGGGTTTGCGCCGGGAAAGCTCGCGCGAACGACTATGGTAGGCGGAGTGACCTTCGGGTACTGGCTTACGGGCAATGTAAAATACGCTATCAAACCTACGATTACTATCAGGATCGAGATCACTGTAGCGAATATAGGCCTGTCTATGAAAAACCGGGACACTATCTATTACCCTCCAATATTGCTATCGGGCTCTTGTGTAAAATCGCCCTCCTTTTCCAGCGTCAGGACCCGGGCATGAGGAAATTCATTTCATCAACGACTATGTCTTCTTCGACGGGATCTACTTTGATCCCAGGCTGGACTCTCTGCAGGCCTTTGACTATTACCCGGTCCTCAGGCATCACTCCTTCTCTTACGATCCTGAGCCCGTTCATCCTGGGGCCTAGCGTAACCTGACGGTACTCAACTGTATTTTCAGGGTTGACTATAAACACGAACTTCAGCGACTGGTCACTTCCTACAGCTTCGTCGGGCACGAGCATGGCCTTATACTGCTCGCTGCCCGCGATCTTCATCCGGGCGAATAGTCCCGGTGTGAGGGTGTTGTCCGGGTTGGGGAATACGCCCCTTCCTCTGATAGTCCCAGTATTCGGGTCCATCCTGTTATCGACGAAGTCGATGTAGCCCTTGTGCGGATAACCCGTTTCGTTCGAGAGTTCCATAAAAGCCGGGTTTTCTCCTTTCCCGGATCCAGGCATAATCCCCTCCCGCTCCAGACGGCTGTATCTGAGATAGGACTGCTCGTCTTCCTCTAAGTAGCAATAAATCGGGTCCGTTGAAACTATGGTAGTGAGGAGTGTACCACCGGTACCACCGTTAATGAGGTTCCCTTCGGTGACGTATTTTCTGCTGATCAAACCGTAGATGGGCGCCCTCACCTGCGTGAATTCTACGTTTAGTCTGGCGGCGTCAACGTCAGCCTGCGCCATCTCGACTGATGCACGAGCTACCTGCTCGTCGGAAACCCTGGTGTCGGCCTCTTCTTCCGAAATTACCAGCTCGCTCAGGAGGTGCTTCGCGCGACGGAGGTCTTTCTCCGCAAGAGAAAGGCGGGCTTTTGAGATTTTTAACTGGGCCAAAGCCCGGTCCAGCTCTGCCCGATAGGGTCTCGGGTCTATTACGAAGAGCAGGTCACCATTTTTCACCATCTGGCCGTCCTTAAAATGTATGGATTCCAGATAACCGCTTACGCGCGCCCTCACGTCTACCGTATCCACGGCTTCGAGCCGCCCCGTATACTCGTCCCACTCCACGACCTCCTCGACCACGGGCTTACTCACAGTAACTATAGGCGGCGGTGGTGCCTGTGTCTGCTGCCGTTCGCATCCGATTAGCAGAAATGAATGGGCTGCGAGAATGAGTAGAAGTAAAATAGTGCGTCCAATAGTGAATGGATGGATGAGAGGAGATTGCTTTTTAGGCATTTTTCAAGGTTAGTAAAATTATTAACTAGTACATCGTTTCGTTAAAATGTGTACGTAAAAAAATGTCATCGCGAGGAGTGGAGCGACGAAGTAATCTCTTGTTCCCAAAAGACTTAAGATTACTTCGTCGCTCCACTCCTTACGATGACGGTATCAGTGTAGATATTTTAATGAAACGTTATACCAGATTCAATTGAATTCTTATGAAGTAGAAATTCAGAACCCAGGAAGTGCATTTTTAGTTAAAAAGCATGTAAGCTATTGAATTGTGTAGAGATAGGTATATATATAGTATTGCCATATGTGGGTGGAAAATGATATGATCCCTTTTTTTCGGAAGAAGGGAGGGTACTCATACTACAGTTAGTATTACCCCTGTTTTCCCCTGACTGCAAACTGATAAATAATATGGTATAGACAGACTTATCTAGTACGAACAGGAGGCAATAAGTGAGACGACAAAGATGGTGAATCCCCGTTACAGGGAATTGGAAAGTCAGATAAAAACCAAAACTACACTGTTAAACAGGCAGCGGGTAAAATATGGTGCATTGGTATTAAAAGCAGAAGGAGAAGAACCCGATATCCGGAAGTATGTACAGGAGAAAGCAACAATAAGAGAATCGATAGATACGCTGGAGGAAAAGATTGAACAACTCAGGGCTACAAAAAATAATACGGAGAAACATATAGAGTTTTCAAAACTCCCGGAAGATAAGAAATTTCAGGATTTAAAGAAGAGCGGAAAGCAATTCGTAGACACAATCAAAATGATTGCTTATCGGGCAGAGACGGCAATGGCAAATACATTGCAGGAATATATTTCTAAAAAAGATGAAGCAAGATCACTGGTACGTCAAATTTTTATGACAGATGCAGATATAATGCCGGATGAAAAGAATGGCGTCTTAAGGATAACAATTCATAACATGACAAACCCAGGGAACAACAGATATGTTCAGCAATTATGCGATATTCTTAATAGTTCTGAAACATTATTCACAGGCACAAATCAGACCCCAACAAACTCTCCGGCAGAACGCGGCAGAACAATATTGTTGTATTCAAAGGACGACCTGCGCTGGTGGGCACACTTGTGGATATAACAATAAATGAAGCAACAGACCTTACACTTTTTGGCACAATATAGCATTTCCGGCAGCCTTTACCCGTCTTAATAAAACAAACGCTGCAAGGAATCTCAGAAAAGCTGATATTGCAAAGACGGCAAGCAATCGGTGGCCGAAGACCGGCGGTAAATGTACTGCGAGAAAACCGCCAAGTAAGTTTCCAAGGCATATTGCAAAACCGTTTATGGTATTAAAGTATGAAATGCAACGAGTGCGTTTTTCCGGGATTGCCGATTCGTAGATAAAATTTGAAGAACATAAATTAAAACCGCCCCAGAAAAATCCCGATAACGCCTGAATCCCTATCAGAAAAAATACATCATGCGAAATAAGCCACCATGCAGGAAGGCTTGATATAATAAAACTGCATAGGGTAAGCACCTTCCTATTCCCCGCCGTATCGGCGTATCGTCCCCAGTAACTCATCGATAATATAGCCGCGAGGGGTACTACTGTTATGACGATTGTGTAGGT
>NSJJ01000006.1 GCA_002632355.1 Sulfuricella denitrificans | reverse complement strand
ACGACCCGCTCTGACGGTAGCGACAAGTCAATGTCGATGGCCAAGGCCTCCCGGTTGAAGTCGTCGATCACATTGAACAGACGGAAGCTCCGACCATCGGACAACTGGTCATGCATGAAATCCATCGACCAGCATTGGTTGATGGCCTCCGGGACTGCCAGCGGCTCCGGTTTTTCCCGGACAATCCGCTTTCTCGGCTTGATCCGCAGGTTGAGCTCCAATTCGCGGTAAATGCGATACACCCGTTTGTGGTTCCATCGGTAGCCCTTTACGTTACGCAGATACAGAAAGCACAACCCAAATCCCCAGTTACGCTGGTTGTGGGTGAGGCGAACCAGGTGATCGGCGATTTCAACATTCTCTGCTGACTGCTTTGCCTGATAACGGTAGCAGGTCTGGCTGATCCCGAACGCCAGGCAAGCCAGCCGGATGCTGATGCCTTGGTGTTCCACGCTCTGTTGCGCCATCTCGCGTCGGCAAGATGGCTTCACCACTTTTTTTGCAGGGCCTCCTGCACGATCTCGGCCTTGAGCCGTTCCTCGGCATACATCTTCTTGAGCCGCCGGTTCTCGTCTTCGAGTTCCTTGAGCCGCGCCATCAGGGAGGCGTCCATGCCCCCAAACTTGCTGCGCCACTTGTAGAACGTGGCCGAGCTGATGCCATGCTCACGGCAGAGTTCTGGCACCGGCCTACCGCCCTCAGCCTGCTTGAGTACGGCAATGATCTGACTGTCTGAAAAGCGTGATGTCTTCATGTAAAACTTCCTCGGGTTGCTTTGGAGAAAATTCTACTTCTAACTGCCGTTAATTTCCGGGGGGATTACCGGGAGCCAGATAAAATAAGGGCCTACAGAAATGTAGGCCCTTTTCATTTTTGATCTAGTAGACCTATAGTAGCCATGCCAACTGACCACTAGTAGCCATGCCAACTGACCACCGTCGCCGATTATAGCGCCCTCAACGATGGCTACTTAACTAGAAGTTTCTTACAACCAACTCTTCATACATCCCCCGGTTCCTGCTATTCGCTGCGATGCCGCTGTTTCTTTCCAGTGAAACAAGTTCAAAATCGTTCTGGTAGAGCTCAATAACTGACTGATGGTTTGCATTTGTCAAAAAAACAAGGCAACCACGTTTGCTCGCACGCACAAGACAATCTCTTAACCTAATTTGATCGTCCCAGTGAAATATCTTTTCGTTATATTTAACGAACCCATTGAAATTGTGTCGTACCGTATAGGGTGGATCCGCAAAAATAAAGTCCCCGGCGTTTGCCCGATCGATCACCGCTTCAAAATCCGCTGCAAGTAACTCGGTATTTCTTAGTAGCAATGATAACTCTTCAAAATTATCTGTATGCAACAGTACATTCTCTCTCGTTCCAATTGGTACGTTAAATTCTCCTCTAAGATTTACCCTGTATAGTCCATTCCAACACGTGCGGTTCAGGTAAATGAACCGAGCCGCGCGCTTTACTAGGCTGCTGGGCTTTGAATCCCGAACCTTATAGTAGTGATCCTTCGAATGTTTAAGGTGATGACCCCGCAACTGGTCAACCACTTCTTGCCATTCATTCTGCAGGACTGAATAGCATTCGATCAATTCCTCATTAATGTCAGAGAGTGTGGCTTGCTGAGGGCGCATTGAAAAGAATACTGCCCCACTTCCCAAGAACACCTCATAGTATTTCTTATAGCTGCTAGGCAATAAACTCGCATATGTAGTGGTCAGCCACCGCTTGCCGCCTACCCATTTGAGAAAAGGAAGGTGTTGAGAACTCGTTTCCATTCTCAGCTTTCTTCCTGATAAGGAACTGTCGAGCTCTTAAGGTCATATCGCCAAAAGACACCATTTGAAACAACAGGAACTGCGCTGTGCCCTTGGGGAAGGTTATATAGAACGGCCGGGTAGCTTAATGCCATTGCGCGCAGGCCAAGGGCCAATGAGTGCGGTTTGGAGCCACAACATAGGAAATATGCATTCTCGCTATCTTCTCGCTCAAGAGAGGCATCTGTTAATGCGCGCCATGCGTCAATCGCGTCACCCGCGGCGGTTGAAATAATTTGCTCACCAGGGATGCGGAATTGCTTGACCAAATCTTCATTATCCCTTCTGGTTCTCGCCGCATACTCTGGTTTGAAGCCGGGGTCTGGGAATAGAACGGAAACTCTGTCGGGGTCGGCTCTCGAAACCACCCTAAGTGTCTTCCAGCCCTCGAAGCCGACGGAAATTAGATAGAATCTGTTTTTTCCAGGGGAGTAGGACCCCTCGAAATAAGGAACAGATACGGCCTTCCAGTGACCATCTGTCAGCTTTATTTCTTCCGCACCGTGTCTCCCCTCTGTCTGGCACGGATAGGAACCTTCCGCATAGGTCACGGAAATATTTCCTGAAATTCCTTCCGCGATGCATGCGCCTACAATCGCCAGGACGTAGTACCGCGGACATGTTGAAGAGTCAAGCAGGATCCTTAGCGGGCGTTTCGTCTCCCCATATATTCTCAAGATATGATCGAAAAGACTTTCCCATACCAGATCAATATCTATTGATCTACCAGAGACTATTATCACGTTCTGAGAGTGACCTTTAACGTGCTCTTTCAAGATTTCGTCATGCTTGTCGCGTGCGCCAGCGCTGTCTCGATCCGTAAACAGGATCAGAATTGTGGACTTCGCAGTCCAGGCGGCTGATGTTGGGAAACAGAGACATCGTTCTTCCCAACTTGAAACGAAAATCGCAAGATCATAGCTCTCCTCTAGAAGAGCGTCGGCTGAATTAGACTTAAGTGATTCACCACTCAGTGCGCCATCGCTAAACGTGGTTACGGCGTATTTATTCATCATTAATTTCATCAAATAGCGACAGATTTTCAGGCATGCTTCTATCTAAGCGGCCAGCAATAACATTGACTGCTTTCTTGGTTTCTGCCTCGCTTTCGGATCGCATTAACTCGTTCAAGTCTCGCCACTCAAGTGAAAGAGGATAGTAGGCGCCACGATACGAAAATCCATATCTGGCTGCAAGGGACGTATGGACGCGGAAGCGTAATTCGTTCTTGTCCTGGGCGTCAATTCTCAGGAACCCGGCCTCAGCGGCATCTTTTATCGTCTGCAATATGGATTTTTCATTTTCTAAAGACAGAAGACTCTCATTTGAAATCAAAAAAATTCCTCTTTCTGTGGATCTCAAATGACTACCATCACTAGACCGACTCTGGATAATTGCCGTTAACCGGGCAAGGCCATCTATAATTGCGCCGACTGCGCTAGGTTCACTTACGCCAGATTTCGGTATAGAGCGATATTTCTTTTCGCTCGCTATTTTTATGGCTTTATTCTGAACCTCCATCGGAACCTGTGTTGATAGAAACTTGGGAAGTTCCCAATCGGCGCATTCATATATAGCATCAAGCTGGTGAAGAAAGTCGCGTATACACATGTCGCTCATCTGTAAGACCATGTCAGCAGACGCATACCGTACTTCTGTTTCAATGTCTGCGCAGATTGACAGATATGATGCGACGAACTTCTTTCTGAATCCTGCGCTAGTATCTTTCCTCCGCTCCCAATGTTCGCTTGTCGGCGACGGTGCCTCAAGATTTAACTTTTCAATCAAGTACGCTTCGTATATCGGCAAGCTAGTTCTGTGGGTCTTGTCTGCCTTACTCAGAAAGAATGGATTCTCAGCTAGAGCTTTTCCAGTCTCAAGCAATTTTTTTGCTGTTGGTGAAACCGAACTAGACAGTATCTGTTGAAGCAGTTGGTTTATGTCTAACTCGCCAAGTGTGATCCTAGTCCTGAAGACGGCATTATTATCGCCCGATATCGCTTGCGATCTAATCGTTGCAACTCCCTCAGCCAATTCAAGAAAGTCTTTCTCAGAGAGGCTGTCCAGCGGAATTAGCTCACGGTCGGCACTTTGCAGCGTAAAGTTGTTAACTAGTGTCGTTGAAAGATCCGATGGCATGCTCACGTAGGATACGACCAAGAATACTGGCGCCCTAGATACACGCAACATTGTATTAATAATGCGTTGCTGAAAAGAATCTAGGCATTCTCCTTCGTCCATGCAAATCTTGAAGTGCCACTGTTTATATGAATTTTTGTCACTATCATGAGTAACACAAAGTTCCTGAAGCAGCTCCCCAAGCCTACGGCCGAACTCGCCCACTTGCCCAACGATCCTAAATTTTTCAATTACGTCCGTTGGCTCCGGCTTCTGGCGGCCCAGTATCTCGATCGTTTCCCTGGCATTTCGTATGCGCCTTGACAGATCCTTTAGTGTCGATGGCCGTCTACCATCTGCGCCCAATGTATACACGAACTCATCTGTAATGTCTTTAACACGTGCCTGTTCGATATCTGCAGAGATGTCAAAGATGTCATTTACTATGAGTTCAGAAATGGCATCAATCAATTCTTCTAGCCAAATCAGATCGAGAAAGAATGAGAAAATAACAGCATATTCATCCTCACGACCATAAAGCCAGCGTCGAAGAACATCGAACTGAATTTCCGGAAGCTTCAGATAAACGCCAATGTATTTCTTCGCGAAAGGATCTGTCGCGATTTGATCTTGAAGTGATCGGTTGTCCCGCCTTTCCTCCCAATTCAAGGCCTTTAATAGCGTCGTCTTGCCCGTCCCCCTTGAACCGACCAAATAGATCGGTTTGGGATCCTCTAGCCGTTCGAATAGTTCCTTCTGCAAATAGTAGAGGTGACGAGACTCATACTCGAACCGATTAAGCGAAAACGGTGATTGGCTTCTCACGGTGCGATTCTCCTAATTTGCCAATGTATAGGAATTTCTCCCCGGTTATCTATTTCAACGAGCCCCATCCATTCGAGTTCTAGCAACGCGTTTGAAATAAGCCTTTCGTCAGAGCCTTGGGAACTTAGGGACTCCGATATCTGCTTAAAGCGTTGTGCAGTGCTGTTCGTTGCATCAAATGCGTCGCGTAGTATGCTTTTGGTAGGCATGATATGCCGCTGGGTCAGCAGCGGAATGCGTATGGCGTCCTTCTCGACGATACAGCCATGTTCCAAACGGATTGGTACGACCTCGCATCCTAACGCCACGCCATCTTCACTAAAAATAAGGTTTATTACGTTGAAACCATCTATCAGGAGCGGGGCAGAAATGATAATAATTTTTCCGGGTCCATGCTGCGGTTGACTAATGATTTCGACCGGATCCGCGTGGACATGGCCATGGCAATAAATTATTGACCTTCCAAGGCTGGTTAGGGCAAACCGTACCGTGCCACAATTTAGGAGCTCAGAATATATTTGGAGCCGTGGAATTATTTGTGGCAAAAGCCCATGGTGAGCAAGTAAGACGGGAATATCGCTCAACTTCTGCAACTCGCGAATGGATTCACTGATATCGCTAATGTGCTCTTCGTCAATCACGGGGGTATCAAGTTGTTCCCCAACCAAATCAAAGGCCGTATCTGCTCCGCTGCTCGCGGAATAGCTCTCTAATAGCGCTTGTAGTTCTGAACGTATGCTTTCTGGTAAATAACGCTGCTCTCCGCATCCAACACAGCTGTTTACAGAGAAAATTCTCGTCTTGCTTTTTTCGGGATCCTCAATATCAGAAACCCGTACGCGATCTGGTTGCATCTCTGTTCGATCGATGTCAAGCCACGCTTGCCGTATGCCCTCAAACTTTTTAAAGATGTCAGTCCCAGCAGTAATTGAATGGCGACTGATGTCATGGTTTCCTGGAACTACGTGCAGATGTTTGTCCTGCCAAAATTCCTTGTTCGACAGATTTAGTACCGATCGAAGATACTGCAGGCATTCCCTATAACCTTCGATGTTTCCCTTTGACGTGAGATCTCCACACAAAAGTACAGCACGAATCGAGTTGTTTTTCGTCAATTGCCGGGTTATTTCGTCTGAGACCTTTTTCAGCTTATTGGGCGCGATTCTTGAGACGATCCCTGAGCTGATTCCCTTATCTTTGATATCAACTGAAGAAGTGGCCAATTTGTGCTCGGGGTAATGAATGTCGCCAATAAGGGCAAAAGAAACCGTTTTCATCGTAAGTGTTTTTTCCTAATGGCACACGCGCCTTGTCAATATTTCCGTGCTTTAGAATTACATAGGCATGAGTATACATACACGTGAGCATACCTGTAGCGTTGTTGGTATCCATGTCTCACCCGTACAGTTATTGACAGAACTCCAAGGGCGGCTTCGCCGCGAATGCGTCCGCTCCGTGCGCCCCTGCGGGTGCGCGCGGTGCGGGCGCTTCTTGCTGTGCCGCCTCGATGGTTGTGTCAATGACTACGTGAACGCCATTTGACGATATCAGCAGAATGCGCCAGGTATGGATGCGGGTTTTCAGGGTGAATTCTTCTGTTTTGACGCCGATGATCTTTTTCCCCATGGGGTCGCCGTACTTCCCGGTTTCGTGTTGTTCTTCCTTGGCTAGCTGAATCGGTACATCCTTGCGCTTAGGCGCGGGTCCGCCCAGAACTTGCAAGAACTGCGACCAATCTCCTTCGTCTGCCGCTTCCAGGGCTTGTTTAAGCACGCCTTCCGGAGTTTCACCATTGGCGCGGCGCAGTTCACGCCACAGGCCGACTGAAACGCCGCCGAATTGCTGGAATTGGCGTATGCCCCAGGTGGATGCCCAGGCGTTGACTCGCTCCGCTACGCCTTTCGCTTCCAGCCCGGTTTCATCCTCATTGATGCCGTAAGCGTCGATGTTTTTTGAGATATATTTGGCGATGTAGCCGACAGCGCTGCCTTTTTCCTTATCGATATCCTGCCATGTGAATCTGCGCTGACGCGCGCCCGCTTCGTCGGCGTCTTCCTGCAATGCGTATTGCCGGAAAACTTGTCTCAGCGGTTCAATAGATTCGGGTGCCATGAATACCAGCAAGTGCCAGTGAGGAGTGCCGTCCTGGTGCGGCTCGGCTACTCTGAATCCATAGATTTGAATGTCATCGCGTTTCAGCTTGGCGCGGATTTTTGACCAGAGATTGGTCAGGTAGTCTTGCGCTTCCTTTGGTGAGGTGCCGTCGTATTTTGGATTGGCATCACCGCTTTTCGATAGCCTGGCGTGCATGCGCGAGGGACAGGTAATGGTCAGGAATGCAGCGACATGGCCGAGGCTGTCTGCAATTTTTTCGAATCCACTGAGCCGGGCCATGAGTTCGTTGCGCCGGTTGACCGGATTGGATACGCCTTTGTCGGCAATGTCTTTCATGAGAAATGCTTGGTTTTCTTCGTTGATAAGTACCATTTTTGACAGGATTCGCCGGTTACGTTTTTTCTGGGCGGTATGGCGTTGCAGGGTTTCGTCGCTGACATAGGGGGCAGCATGGCTGTGAACCATGCCCAAACCAATGGCTTCTTTTTCCAGGCGGCGGGACTGTGTTTTGCGGAGTTGGCGTAACCACCATTCATCATCACAGAGCCGCTTTATTGCGCCACGAATGGTGATGTTCGGGTCATCTGGGGAGGGCGGGGTGATCCCATAGGAATAGGCCAGATTCCAAAGAAAAATGGCTGCTTCTGCATCGTCTGATATCGGCATGACAAGCCTGCGCATTTCATAGGAAAATTTCTTGGCGAGTTGTTCCAGTTCGTATTCATTGGCGTTGATTGGAATCCACCCTTTGCGGATGCGCTCTCGGTGATCCAGCAGGTAAAGGTTTGCCGCTTGTTCACCATCGAATACGAGTTTCTCTTCATATTCTCGTGCGAGCCGTTGAGCAAATCGGGGCGGGAAATATGAAAATATTTCATTTCGCCAGAGGTGTGTTTCTGGATCATCGTATTCAAGGTTGAGAAGCACTTCTTCGGCTGCCGTGACCTGCCCCCACTAAACAGTGCCATTTAAAATTTAGTAAAGTCCGTTTTCAAAGGAGAATGGACTTGAAGAAGCGGTTTACAGAAGAGCAGATCATTGGGTTTCTGAAGCAGGCTGAGGCAGGCGTGCCGGTCAAGGAGCTTTGCCGGCAACACGGCTTCAGCGATGTATCTTTCTACACATGGCGGGCCAAGTTTGGCGGCATGAGTGTGCCGGATGCGAAACGGCTGCGTCTTTGGTGGTGAGAAGTTGCGGTTGCATTTTGTAGCCTCCATTGGTTGAACAAGGTGGCTACAGCTTGAGGGGGTGGGCGGAGTGGAAAAAGAGATATTGCCCGGAAAATTATTCTAATTTTTCTGTGGTAATTATCTCAATTTAACGTTTTGAAATTGCTTGGTTAATTTTTACTCTGGGGCCGCCGCCCCGGAGCTTTTGCGGCTTCTGGTGCGAAGCGACTCGCCCATTTTTTGAATACTTCAAAGGAAAATTTGCTCGTATAGCCATACTTGGCCATTGCGTCATGATCGTAGATGTCGTGATAGCTCAGGGTTTGATTCTGTTCCCAAAGTTGTCTGGCAATTTCCAGCATGGTGATTCGCTGCTTATCCCTTTCTGGAAAAGTGTCGTACCAGCTGGTGTCCTCATTGCCATCATTATTCTTTGACGACTCCCCGTTAATAGCTTCTGGTAACCAGAATGGAGGAGGTGCTCTAAATTCTTTGTGGCACCATCGAATCAATTCACCCCTGGCAATTCGCAGGGAGTCGAGAAAAGTTTTATCGAATGCGTTTTTGGAGAGGCATCTTCTGAGTTTTACCCAGGTGGTTATGCTCAAAAGACCGTTGAAAAGGGATTCATCACTACAATCGATGAGGAGCCATTTTCTTCTTAGCGGTAACTCACCCCTGAAATGCCCCACGATGAACCAGTGAATGTAGTCGCGGACCTCATTTGGCAAGGCATTGGGGTCCGTTAATTCTGGATCGTAGCCAGCCCAAAGGTGAGCGGCGTTCCAGACTGATTTGAATTCTTTTCCTTCTAAAAACATTTATAGAGATTTCGGGGGGTCAGGGGCATGGAGATCAATGCCTTCAATACCCGCCATTTCGATGATCTGCTTTTCCAGTTGTGGCAGGCTTTGCTCGACGATGTTCCAGATCAGGGTCAAATCCACGCCCAAATACTGGTGCGCCAGAAAATTGCGAGTGGCGGCGATTTGCGGCCATGGCGTTTCTGGGTGTGAAGAGGTCAGCGTGTCGGTGCCCAAATCCTTGACAGCCTGGCCGATAACTTCAAGGTTACGGATTACCGCGTCCTGGGTTTTACGGTCTTCAAAGAATGCTTCCTTGCCTTCCTGCACATATTCCTTGATCCAGCCGATGCAATCGTAAATATGACGGATATAGACGGTGCGGTCTTTGCTCATAATGGCGCGGCCTCACCGAGAATGCGGTCTTTCAGGTAGCGGTTGATGCCGTTGGGGGTCAGCACGTCCACTTTTTTACCGAGGATTTTTTCTATGTCCTGTTGCAGACCGATCAGATCGAACAGGCTGCGGGTTTCCTGCATGTCCACCAGAAAATCCACGTCGCTATCTTCCCTGTCTTCACCGCGAACCACGGAACCGAACAGGCGAACATTACTTGCCCCGTGCTTGGCAGCAAGCGCAAGGATTTCGGCTCTTCTGCTACGTAATGTGCTGAGTGTGTTCATGTTTTACATTGTAGACCATAATGGGAGTGTCGTTTGAATTCCACAGGGCGGGGTGCCAACCAAACATCTAGCCTTCGGATTATCAGGCAGCCAGAATTTGAAATTCAGTTGCATTGACGATGGGCCGCACGTGGCGATTTTCCCGGCGCATTTCGACGATTCCGTAATTCGACATCGTTTTCAATGTGCGGGAAAGGTTGCCGGGCTTGCGGCCAGTTATGGCAGCCAGGCCGGTGATGGATTCCGGGTGTGTATCACGAATGGTCTTGAGCAGGGCTCGGTTTTCGTCGCTCAGGACTTCGGCCAAGGATTTCATCGAGGTAAACCAGATTTTGGGTTCTCCCGACTTGGGCTTGTATTCGCCTTTGGCAATGGCCAACATGCGCTCACGGATTTTTTCTTGGGACATGATCCCGATGGCGATTTTTTTCATTTCCTTGCTTCCTTTAAAACGCGGTCAACTTCACTGAAGAAGTCGGCCAGTAACTGGTAGGCGTCCTTGAATTCATAGGGGACACCCTTGTCCGCTACGTGGCGGTGTTTGTGGTCATATGGCAAACGTTGCCCGGCAAATTTGTACTTCTTGGGCGGCTTGATAGCGTGGCTGTTGTCATAGCCTAAAATCCGCTTTCCATATGGCTCATGTAGTGTCAGCGAATAACGGATACCGTGCGGAATGTCGGTATTTTCTGGAACTCGCCAAGCTTCGACCTTGACCCAGTAGCCGCCTTCCTGGTCGATGGTGTAGCCATTAAGGTCCAGAAGCGTTTCAAGTCCGGTATCAGCTTGCATGATTTACTTTATCATCTGTTGATAAACATTGTATGTCATTTGAAAAAGAACTCAAGAGGTAGTCGCTGATCTTTTGCATAGGTTCCCGCAGTCGTTCCGCGTCCTTGATGATATAGCCTGCCGTGACATCGTTGTTCATCTTATGGTTGAGCAGCCGCTTGAGGGCGTAGGCGGAAATATCGAGGCTTTCCGCCACCGTGATGAATGTCCGGCGCAGATCATGGACGGTGAAGTGAACACCCGATTCCTGGATGACTTTTGCCATTTGCTTGCGGGGTTCCACCATATGGCCACCCGCCCCTTCGCCGGGGTCTCAGGTTTCCGACAAGACTCATTTGCGGTGGCTTGATCAATACCTGAACGGCGTGATGCTGGACGCAGCAGTTTGGACGGGAGGATGGCTGGGAGTGCGTGGAGATGGTGAGGCGGTATGCGCACCTATCGAGCGAACATCTGGTTGAATACGTAGACCGCCTGTCCAGATTGAAGGTCGTTGGGAACGAATCTGCAGAAATGGCTACATTTGAGCTACACGCCACAAAATGAAAAGGGCTAGCCTAAGCTAACCCTTTGATATTCTGGCGCGCCCGAAGAGATTCGAACTCCTGACCCCTTGGTTCGTAGCCAAGTACTCTATCCAGCTGAGCTACGGGCGCGTTTTGAAGACGCGAATTATATGTAAAACCCCCGTCTGATGCAAGGAAAAACTAAACCAGGGCTTGCTGGATCCTGTTCAGTGCATTTTCCAGGTTGCTCATGGAGGTGGCGAAGGAGATGCGGAAGTAGCCTTCGGCCCCGAATGCCGAACCGGGCACCACGGCAACACCCTTTTCCAGCAGGTATTCGGACAGGGCCATGTCGCTGGCTTCCTTGATCAGTCCGCGCTGGTGCAGATCGGCAATGGCTTCACGGGCATCGGGGAAGGCGTAGAAGGCGCCGCCGGCCTTGATGCATTTCAGACCTTTCATTTCATTGAAGCGACGCACGACGAATTCATGCCGTTCACGGAAGGCCTTGACCATTGGCGTGATGCATTCCTGATCGCCGTCCAGGGCTTCCTGGGCGGCCACCTGGGAGATGGAGGTCGGATTGGAGGTGGATTGCGATTGCAGAATTTCCATCGCCTTGATGATTTTTTCCGGCCCCGCAGCGTAGCCGATGCGCCAGCCGGTCATGGAATAGGCCTTGGAGACGCCGTTCAGAACAATGCAGCGGTCTTTCAGTTCCGGCGTGGCGTTGAGGATGTTGACAAATTTTTCGCCCGAGAGGTTGACGTGTTCGTACATGTCGTCGGTGGCGACCAGCACATGGGGGTGCTTTTTCAGCACTGCACCCAGCGCCTGCAACTCGGCCAGGGTGTAGACCGCGCCGGTCGGGTTGGACGGGCTGTTGATCATGAACAGTTTGGTTTTCGGGGTGATGGCCGCTTCCAGTTGTGCCGCGGTGATCTTGAAGCCCTGCTCGATCCCACAGTTGACGATCACCGGCTTGCCCTCGGCCACTAAAGTGATGTCGGCATAGGAAACCCAGTAGGGCGCGGGAACGATGACTTCGTCGCCAGGGTTGATGACGGCAAGCACCAGGTTGAAGATGGTCTGCTTGCCACCCACGCCGACAATGACTTCCCGGTTGTTATACTCGAAGCCGTTGTCGCGCTTGAACTTGGTGATGATGGCATTCTTCAGGCCGGGGATGCCGCCCACCGGAGTGTATTTGGTGAAGCCATCGTCGATGGCTTTCTTTGCCGCATTCTTGATGTGCTGCGGGGTATCGAAATCAGGCTCGCCGGCACCCAGTCCGATGATGTCTTTTCCCTCGGCTTTCAGCTTGGCTGCGCGGGCCGTGACGGCGAGGGTGGGGGATTCCTTGATGGCTTGAACGCGCTGTGACAGTTCCAAAGTTCTATCCTTGAGTGGGCGGGTCGGGTATTGGCCCGCATGGTACAATTCTGTAGTTTAATCAAACCGTCAAATTCTACCTGTGATCGTCACTTTTCCCAATAGTCCGTACAAACTTCACCAGCCTTTCGAACCTTCTGGTGACCAGCCGACGGCGATTGCCCAACTGGTGGAGGGGCTTGAAGATGGCCTCTCGTTCCAGACCCTGCTCGGGGTGACTGGTTCAGGCAAGACTTTCACCATGGCCAACGTGATCGCGCGCCTGGGGCGCCCGGCCATCATTCTGGCGCACAACAAGACTCTGGCGGCGCAGCTTTACTCCGAAATGCGCGAGTTTTTTCCCGAGAATGCGGTGGAGTATTTCGTTTCCTACTACGATTACTATCAGCCCGAAGCCTATGTGCCGTCGCGCGACCTGTTTATCGAGAAGGATTCGGCGATCAACGAGCATATCGAACAGATGCGCCTGTCCGCCACCAAGTCCCTGCTGGAACGGGAAGACAGCATCATCGTTTCCTCGGTATCGTGCATCTACGGTATCGGCGATCCGGTGGATTACCACGGCATGATCCTGCATCTGCGCCAGGGCGAGAAGGTCGGCCAGCGCGAGGCCATCAAGCGCCTGACCGAAATGCAGTACGACCGCAACGACGTGGAATTCAGCCGCGGCACGTTCCGGGTGCGTGGCGATGTGCTGGATATTTTCCCGGCGGAGAGCGCCGAACTGGCGATCCGCGTATCGCTGTTCGACGACGAGGTGGAAAGCCTGTCGCTGTTCGATCCGCTGACCGGGCATATCCAGCAGAAGGTGCCGCGCTTTACCGTTTATCCTTCCAGTCACTATGTCACGCCTCGTTCCACGGTGTTGCGCGCGGTCGACACGATCCGCCTGGAATTGCGTGAGCGGCTCGAATTTTTCCACAAGAACAACAAGCTGGTGGAGGCGCAGCGCATCGAGCAGCGCACCCGGTTCGATCTCGAACTGCTCAACGAAATCGGTTTCTGCAAGGGCATCGAAAATTACTCGCGCCATTTGTCCGGGCGCAATCCAGGCGACCCGCCGCCGACCCTCATCGATTACCTGCCGCCCAATGCGCTGATGTTCATCGACGAGAGCCACGTCACCATCACCCAGGTGGGCGGCATGTACAAGGGCGACCGGGCGCGCAAGGAAAATCTGGTGGATTACGGATTCCGCCTGCCTTCAGCGCTGGACAATCGCCCGCTGCGTTTCGATGAATTCGAAAAAATCATGCGCCAGACCATTTTTGTTTCCGCCACGCCCGCCAACTATGAGGCCGAGCATGCATCCCAGATTGTGGAGCAGGTAGTGCGCCCCACCGGCCTGCTGGACCCGGTGCTGGAGGTGCGTCCCGCGACCACCCAGGTCGATGATCTGCTGCCAACCATCAAGGAAAAGGTGGTGCTGGGCGAACGGGTTCTGGTGACGACACTGACCAAGCGCATGTCTGAAGATCTGACCGATTATCTCTCAGATCATGGCGTCAAGGTACGCTACCTGCACTCCGATATCGACACCGTGGAGCGGGTGGAGATCATCCGTGACCTGCGTCTGGGGCTGTTCGACGTGCTGGTCGGCATCAATCTGCTGCGTGAAGGGCTGGATATCCCGGAAGTCTCGCTGGTGGCGATTCTTGATGCTGACAAGGAAGGTTTTCTGCGCTCGGAACGTTCGCTGATCCAGACCATAGGACGGGCGGCGCGGCATATCAACGGCACTGCGATTCTGTATGCAGACAAGATTACCAACTCGATGCGCCGTGCCATCGACGAGACCGAACGACGCCGTGCCAAGCAGATTGCCTGGAACGAGGCAAACGGCATCACGCCCAAGGGCGTGTCCAAGCGCATCAAGGACATCATCGATGGCGTGTTCGACATCGAGGCAGCGCAGAAAGAGCTTAAAGTGGCGCAGGAACTGGCGCACTACCAGCATCTGGATCAAAAGGTGCTGACCAGGGAAATCAAGCAGATCGAGAAAGAAATGCTGGGCTGTGCAAAGAACCTTGAGTTCGAACGCGCTGCCGAGTTACGCGATAAACTGAACGATCTCAAGGCGTTGCTGTTCAAGAGCTAAGGCCTATTCAAACAGCATGGTGACCTCATGCGTATCCCCATGCCGTGCAATGGTAATGTTATCGCAGGCCTGCTTGGCCAGATTGATCATGTTGGCATTGTAGGTCTGGATTTCCGCGCTGAATCCACGCAAGCCGCTGGCCTTGGCATGCTCCATCAGGCGCAACTGCAGGGCCTTGCCGATTCCCACACCCTGCCATTCGGGTGTGACCATGTAGGCGACTTCAGCCATGTTGGTCGAGGCGTTGACGAAATAGCAGGCGCTGCCGATCAGTGTCTCCTTATCCCCTGAACCCGAAACTACCAGGAAGGCGACGTCGCTGTCCTGATCCGCATTGCACAGACGCTGGGCTTCACTATCTGAAAGGTGATTCAGACGCCAGAACATGCGCGTGTGGCGATCTTCCTTGATCATGCGCTGGAAGAAATTTTGCAGCGCGGGCGCATCGCTCTTGCGGGTAGGACGGATGAGCACGGTTTTCTGGCTTCTCAGGACCAGGCGCCGTTCTTCTTCAAGCGGGTATTCCTCCGGGTTTTTCAGGGATTGCTCCGGACCGGCATAGCCCAGTTTCTTTGCTTCATCCAGCAGCCATGAGCGGAAATCAGGATGAGCGATCTGGATCAGCGCCAGCGCGCGTTCGCGTATGGATTTGCCGAACAGGTAGGCGATGCCGTATTCCGTGATCACATAGTGCACATCCGAGCGAGCGACGGTAACGCCTTCTCCACCGAGCAGGAGTGGGCGGATGCGCGAGGTTTTTCCATCATGGGTTGTGGATTGCAGGCAGATGACGGGTTTTCCGCCCGGCGACTGGGCTGCGCCGCGAATAAACTCCGGCTGGGTTGCGACACCGCCGCAGAATTTGCCGTCGAACTGATCACTGCAAATCTGCCCGGTCAGATCCACCGAGCAGGCCTGGCTCACTGAAACCATCTTGTTCTGCTGAGAAATCGCATGAATGTCGCTGACCCGTTCAATCGCCTGAATGGAAAAAAACGGGTTACGGTCGATCAGGTCGTATAGTTTGCGTGTGCCCATGCAGTAGCTGGCAACGATCATGCCTCTGTACTGACTTTTTTTCAGGCCATTGACTACGCCATTTTCTACCAGCGGCACGATGGCATCCGTAATCACATCCGAGTGAATGCCCAGATCGCGGCGATTCGACAGATATTTGAGCGATTCCTGCGGCAGTCGTCCGAGGCCGATCTGCAGGGTGGAGCGATCCTCGATGATGCTGGCGATGTTGCGCGCAATCTGATCGACAATCTCATCGCTTGGCGTGACAGGGAATTCGATGACCGGTGTGTCGTTCCACACCATGGCATCGAAACGGCTGGCATGGACCAGGCTGTCGCCCAAGGTGCGCGGCATGTTGGGATTGATCTCGGCGATGACATGGCGGGCGTGGTGCACCATGGAAACCGTGATATCCACGGAAACACCCAGGCTGGCATAACCGAATTCGTCCGGTGGCGACACCTGCACCAGTGCGACATCCACAGGGATGCGCCCATTCTCGATCAGCCCGGGCACCTGCGACAGCGAGACGGGAATATATTCGGCCTGCAGGTTTGCCACGGCCGCATGTTCATCACTGCCGACGTGAAAACATTTATGCCGGTAGCGCGTGCTGGCCTGCTCGCCCTGATGCGGAATGGCGCCGTAATTGAAGAAGTGCAGCAGTGTGACGTCAGGGGGCGGGCTTGCCAGGCTTTCCAGTGCTTCCGCCAGCAGGCGCGGCGTGGCGCAGGCGCTGCCGAGATAGACCTGATCGCCGGGCTGAACCAGACTGACGGCTTCCGCAGCGGATACGATGCGTGACAGGTGCTCCGTCAGCGACGGGTAGCGGGCGATGATTTTCGTATGGGTCATGGTGGATACTCCATGGAAATTCATTTCATTAGTGCCACAGGATGTTTCTTGAGGAAGCCAGAGGAATATAATTCAAACATCCCGATCCTGATTTCCCTTTCATGTATCAAACAATAATCGAAAGGACCTGAAATGCCAAACGATCCTGTAGCATCCATACGAACCCTGGCGCTCGTCGGCCATGGTGCCAGCGGTAAAACGACGCTTGCCGAATCTCTGATGTTTCAGACTGGGGCAATTACCAGCCGGGGGAGTGTCGAAAAGGGCAACACCGTCTGTGATTTTGATGCGCTTGAAAAAGAATGTGCGCATTCTCTCAACGCTGCTGTGGTGAATTTTTTCCATCAGGGTCAGCATATTTACCTCATCGATACCCCGGGCTATCCGGATTTTTCCGGTCAGGCCATCAGTGCACTGGCTGCAGTGGATACCGCCGTGGTGGTGATCAATGCCCAGGCGGGGATCGAGCTTGCTACGCGCCGCATGATGAAAGCGGCTGCGGCGCGCGGACTGTGCCGCATGATCGTGGTCAACAGGATCGATGCCGATCATCTCGATCTGCCGGGCTTGCTGGCAGACATTCAGGAAACTTTCGGCAAGGAGTGCCTGCCCATCAATCTCCCGGCGCATGGGCGGAAGGATGTGGTGGACTGTTTCTTCAACCCCGATGGCGATGCCGATTTTTCCTCGGTCAGGGAGGCGCATACCGCCCTGATCGACCAGGTGGTGGAGGTGGATGAGGAACTGATGGCGGTTTATCTGGAACAGGGCGAGGAATTAAGCCCGGAGCAGCTGCATGCGCCGTTTGAAAAGGCATTACGTGAAGGGCACCTGGTGCCGGTGTGCTTCACCGCGGCTAAGAACGGTACAGGTGTAGCCGAGTTACTGGATGTCATTGCCAAACTCGCGCCCAACCCGGCCGAGGGCAATGCGCCGCCTTTCCTCAAGGGTGAAGGCGCTGACTCGCATGAATTCCATGCCGAACCGGATGCCGGCAAGCATGTCCTGGCCCATGTATTCAAAGTCATCATCGATCCCTATGTGGGCAAGATGGGGGTGTTCCGCGTCCATCAGGGAACGATCCGGCGCGATGCGCAACTCTTCATCGGCGATGGCAAACGTCCATTCAAGGCCGGGCACCTGTATCTGCTGCAAGGCAAGGAATATGTCGAAACCGATGCCCTGTTGCCGGGCGATATCGGTGCGGTGGCCAAGGTGGAAGAAATCGAGTTTGATGCAGTGCTGCATGATTCGCATGACGAAGACCACATTCACCTCAGGCCGCTCGAATTTCCAAAACCGATGCATGGTCTGGCCGTCGAAACCCGGCGCAAGGGAGACGAGCAGCGTCTGTTCGAGATCCTGCACAAGCTGGAAATGGAAGACCCCACCTTCCAGGTGGAGCGTCATCCCTCCACCAATGAAACCGTAATTCGCGGCCTGGGCGAATTGCATCTTCGCGCCAAGCTGGACAAGATGGCGCAAGTCTACAAGCTGGAAGTGGACACCCGGCCGCCGCGCATTCCCTACCGTGAAACCATCTCCAGCAACGCCGAAGGCCACTACCGCCACAAGAAGCAGAGCGGCGGGGCGGGGCAGTTCGGCGAAGTCTTCCTGCGCATCGAAGTGCTCCCACGCGGGGCTGGCTATGAATTCGTGGATGCGGTCAAGGGCGGCACCATTCCCGGCATATTCATGCCAGCGGTGGAAAAAGGCGTACAGCAGGCGCTGGATAGCGGCGTGATCGCCGGTTATCCGGTGCAGGATATCCGCGTTGTGGTCTACGACGGCAAGCACCACCCGGTGGATTCCAAGGAAGTGGCCTTCGTCGCGGCAGGGCGCAAGGCGGTGATCGAGGCCGTCAAGGCGGCCAGACCCATCCTGCTGGAGCCGATCGTCAATATCGAGATCGTGTGTCCGGAATCTTCCATAGGTGATCTTGCCGGAGATCTTTCCGGCAAACGTGGCCATGTCACTGGCACGCAGCCGCGCAGCAGCGGCACCACAGCCATTTCCGGAGAAGTCCCCCTGGCCGAACTCAACGACTACCAGTCGCGCCTGCGCTCGCTGACCAGCGGTCAAGGCGCCTATTCACTGGAATTCAGCCGCTATGCCGCAGTGCCGCCAGCGGTGCAGCTGGTCCTGATGTCGCAGTTCAAGGCGGAGGAAGAGGAAGAGTAGGCAGCAGACGTATTGGGGTTGCAGTCGGTTCTGCTGGGCAAAGGGTAGGCTGGTATAATTCATGGCTTCAGGCGCACTCTGACAGCGCCTATCCAGAATGAGTCGATCCATGAAAAATTCCAGCCCCAAAGTGGGCTTTGTTTCCCTCGGCTGTCCCAAGGCGCTGGTGGATTCAGAGCAAATCCTGACCCAGCTGCGCGCCGAAGGTTACGCCATTTCGCCCAGCTACGAGTCTGCCGATCTGGTGGTGATCAATACCTGCGGCTTCATCGATGCGGCGGTGGAAGAATCGCTCGACGCCATTGGCGAGGCGCTGGCGGAAAACGGCAAGGTGATTGTCACCGGCTGTCTCGGTGCGCGCCCCGAAGTGATCATGGAAAAACACCCGCGTGTGCTGGCGGTGACCGGCCCGCATGCCTTGCAGGAAGTGATGAGCGCAGTGCATGAGCACCTGCCGCAGCCGCACGATCCTTTCATGAGCCTGATCCCGGAACAGGGCATCAAGCTCACGCCCAAGCACTATGCCTATCTGAAAATCTCCGAAGGCTGCAACCATCGCTGCACTTTCTGCATCATTCCCTCCTTTCGTGGCGACCTGGTGAGCCGGCCGGTGAGCGAGGTGATGCGCGAGGCGGAAAATCTGGTCAAGGCGGGGGTGAAGGAGTTGCTGGTGATCTCGCAGGACACCAGCGCCTACGGGCTGGACCTGAAATACCGCGCCGAATTCTGGCAGAGCAAGCTGCTGAAAGCCCGCATGACCGAACTTGCCGGGGCGCTCGGCGATCTCGGCGCGTGGGTGCGGCTGCACTACGTCTATCCCTATCCTCATGTGGACGAGGTGATTCCGCTCATGGCCGAAGGCAAAATCCTGCCCTATCTTGACATCCCGCTGCAGCACGCCAGTCCGAGCGTGCTCAGGGCCATGAAACGGCCCGGTAATCAGGACAGCAATCTGGCGCGCATCAAGAAATGGCGTGAAATCTGCCCCGACCTCACTCTGCGCAGCACCTTCATCACCGGCTTCCCCGGCGAGACCGAAGACGATTTTCAGCAGTTGCTGGATTTTCTCGCTGAAGCACGGCTCGACCGCGTCGGTTGCTTCACCTATTCGCCAGTAGAAGGGGCGACGGCCAATGCCTTGCCCAATCACGTTCCGGAGGAAGTGAAGCTGGAAAGGCAGGCGCGCCTGATGGAGTTGCAGGCACAAATCAGCGCCGAGCGCCTCGCGCAAAAAATCGGCAAGACGCTGACCGTGCTGGTGGACGAGGTGGATGAGGAAGGCGTGGTTGCCCGCAGCATGGCGGACGCACCCGAGATTGACGGTCTGGTGTACGTGGAAGGCAGTGAAGGATTGAAGCCGGGCGATTTTATCCAGGTTTCAATCCATGATGCCGATGAGCACGACCTGTGGGGAGAGCGGGTGCAGGGGTGAGGGATTTGCAACTGAAAATTATCCCTGGAACAAGCATTTGAACCGCAAAGACGCAAAGTCGCGGAGGCGCGAAGAAAACAAGGCCTGGCAGAATGCTCCTGTTTGCTCATCGGGTGAATGCCAGAACGCTTTCATGGCCTTGATTTCTTCGCGCCTCCGCGACTTTGCGGTTAATGAACCGCTTTTTTAGCGGTGCGCCAGCAGCCCCAGGATATTGCGCGCCAGCACGGCGTCGATTTCCATCATCGCCCACATGGTGTCTGGATTGATTGCCATCACGACCGTTTCTTCCGCCGCCACGACTGGTGCGGACATGGTACTTTCTCCAAGCACCGAAATTTCACCGATGGTCTGTCTGGGCTCGAAGGTCATGATGCGGGGGGCATCATCTGTTCCAAGATCGGCTTGCAGACGGCCGTTCAGTACCAGATAGGTTTCGTTATTTTTCTCTCCGGCGGCCAGCAAGGCCTCGCCTGCCTTCAGCTCATATACCGGACAGGCATCCAGCAGGTCTTCCATGGCGTCGAGGTCGACATCCTTGAATAGCGGTGTTGTGGAGAGCGGATTGCTGGATTCGGCTTTCTTGCGCGAATCTTTCAGGCTGCCGACGCTGATCGGAATGACTTTGGCGGAAGGTTTTTCGCCGGGATAGAAGGGGCGGTCGCCGGTCGCCTGACCGAAGGCCTCGAGCAATTCCCTTTCACGCGTGGAAATCATGCCGAAAATATCGCGGATATCTTCGATGGTGCGCTCAGTGAGCGGGTTTTCCATGCCATCCTGCGGCGTGACGTCCTTGACGACACTGGCCAGTACCTTGCGCATGACGCGCAGGATGCGCTGTTCGGGAGAGAATTGTTCGGCGGTCATAATGGTGTCCTGATTCAATGCTGTTCTGAAAATAAAAGTCTAATCTTGACAGATTTTGTCGGGATCGTCCATGAGCTGGCTGGCCAGCCTTGACAGTTCGGCACGGGCTGCCTCGGGGTGCTCCATATCCAGCATCCAGCTTGATGCAGTTTCCTCGCTGGTCAGCGCTTCGCTTACCAGCAATTGTCGTTCCAGTACCTGCAGGGTGGCTTCCGAAGCATCCCTGCCGGTCGCTTGCCGGCCAACTATGCGCTGACGCAAGGTGACTTTCCCGGCCTGCAGGTGAAGGGTGACGAAAGGCACCCGCATGGCGTTTGCCAGCGCCCGGAACGCCATGCGTTCGGAATGTTTCAGGAAGGCCGCATCGACGATCACCGGATAGCCGGCCTGCAGGATTTCCCGAGCTACCTGTTCTAGATGCCGGTAAGTCTGACGGTGGGCGTCCGCGGTGTAAATTCCGCTGTTCAGGCCGGACTGGCTGCGCTCCTGCGGCGAAAGCCCGAACAGGCGTTTGCGTTCCACGTCCGAGCGCACCCGGATGGCGTTGCTGTGTTCCAGCAGCATCTGGCTGGCAGTGGTTTTTCCAGAACCGGACAGGCCGTGGGTGATGAGCAGCCAGGGGCGGGGGGGTTGCGTGAAGCGGATGGCCAGTTCCAGGTAGCTTCCTGCCTGCTCCCATGCGTTCCGGATGCAGGCCACCTTGGCGCGCACCATGGCGCGGTAAACCAGGTAATAGTCCAGCACGGCCAATCCGGCAAAATCGCCGGTCTGTTCCAGATATCGGTTAAGGAAACGCTGCGCTAGGCCAGGCCGTCCATGGTCATGCAGGTCCATGACCACGAAGGCAGCGTCGCTCATGACATCGATCCAGCGCAGGTCGGGATTGAATTCAATGCAGTCGAACAACGTTACTGCGCCATCGATCCAGGCCATGTTGCCAAGATGGAGGTCGCCGTGGCACTCGCGGATGAAGCCCCTTTCCTGACGGGTGGCCAGTTTTTCGCGCTGCTTCGTGAATTCGGCCTTGCTCCATTCCTGGAGTGCGGCAAGCGCTTCATCCTCCGCTCGCCCAGCCGCCAATTCGGCAATCCGGGCAAAATTGTCCAGTACCGGGCGCTGTACCCGCTCGGGGCTGCCGAAACCGGCTGGTGCCGTGTTGGAGGACATGGTATGAAAACGGGCGACTTCGTATGCAATTTCATCCACTTCGGCAGGGCTGAGCCGACGTTCTGCCAGCATGCGGTCGAGCAGCGCGTGTTGCGGAAACTGGCGCATTTTGACTGCGTATTCAATAGCTACGCCGGTACTGTTAAGCATGGGCTGCTCCGGCGTGCCGCCAATGGGGGTGACGCCCAGGTAAAGCCGGGGCGCGAAGCGCCGGTTGAGGCGCAGTTCTTCCTCGCAGTAGAAGTGGCGTTTCTCCAGTGTGCTGAAATCGAGAAAACCGAAATTGACGGGTTTCTTGATCTTGTAGGCGTAGCTGCCGGTGAGGAGCACCCAGGAGATGTGGGTTTCAATGACTTCGACGGCCGGTACCGGATGATCGTAGCACGCCGGATCGAGCAGTGCCTTGATGAGGGTTGACTGGTCAGGCTCGGGCATGTGTTCACATATCGGGCGTTTAAACCCCTTCCAGCCTCCCCTTGTCAGGGAAAGAGCCGATCGGGGAGAAGTTGGACACCCTCATGACAAGGGGGGATGGGGGGTTAAGATCGAGGAAAAATACATGGCATGGGTTATGGCGAATATCCCGGAATCTTGCTGACATCCACGGCATCGATCTGATAGTCATCAAGGAAATCCCGGGCGTACTGCAAATAAACCTGGTCGCGGATGAAGATGTCGAACAGGTCGGGGTCCACGTGCTGGTCCTGCTTCATGCGGCCGAGAATGGTCAGGGCATCGCTCAGCTTCTTGCCTTCCTTGTAAGGTCGGTCCTTGGCGGTGAGTGCCTCGAAAATGTCGGCAATGGCCATGATGCGCGCCTGCACCGGCATTTCCGGGCCTTTCAGACCTTTCGGGTAGCCCCTGCCATCCATGCGTTCGTGGTGGCCGCCGGCATATTCCGGGACATGTTTCAGATGGCTGGGCCAGGGCAGCGCTTCCAGCATGTGGATGGTGGCAACGATGTGATGGTTGATGGTTTCACGTTCCTCGGCATTGAGCGTGCCTTTTTCGATGTTCAGGTTCTGGATTTCTTCCCCGGAAAGAAAATCGCTTTCCTGCCCTGTCTCATCGACCCAGCGGTAGTGGCCGATATCCTTCACCCGCTGCTGCAATGGCGGAGCCATGAATTCGCCGCCAACGTTGGCCTTGCGCAGGAACTCGCGGTCGCTATCGAGTTGCGCGATGCGCTCACGGCAGACTGTTTCGATCTGCGTTGTGTCATTTTCTCCATGCTGAAGTGCGGCCAGCTTCTGCTTCAACATGCCAATTTCGGCGTCGCGCTTGAGCACCTCGAAGCGGGTGTCGATGAGGTGGATGCGGTCAAACAGGGTTTGCAGCTTGGTGGCCTTGTCCACCACATGCACCGGCGTGGTGACCTTGCCGCAGTCATGTAGCAGTCCGGCGATCTTGAGTTCGTAGCGATCCTTGTCACTCATGCGGAAGCCGGCCAGCGCGCCTTCCGTGGCTTTGCTGGCGGCTTCTGCCAGCAGCATGGTGAGCACCGGAACGCGCTCGCAGTGTCCGCCGGTGTAAGGCGATTTATCATCGATGGCGATGTTGATGAGGTTGATGAAGGCTTCGAACAGGGCTTCCAGCTGGTTGATCAGCGCCCGGTTGGTGAGGGCGATGGCGGCCTGGGAGGCCAGCGATTCCACCAGTTGCTGATCTGACCTGGAAAAGGGCGTGATTTCGCCACTTTCCGGGTCCAGTGCGTTGATCAGTTGCAATACCGCGATGATATTGTCCTCGTGGTTCTTCATGGGAACGGTAAGGAATGACTGGGAATGGTATCCGTTGGCACTGTCGAATCTGCGTGTGCCAGAGAAATCGAACCCCTGTTCGCTGTAGGCATCGGCGATGTTGACCGTGGCGTCATGCAACACTGCATAGGCCACCACATTGCTGTTGTTGGGCTGGCCATTGTTGTCATGAAGTGGCACAGGCGGAAAAGTGACTGGCTTGCCGGTAGTGCCCCCGAGTGCGATGTCGAGCGACTGGGTGCGTACGATTTCGAAGTGCAGCGCCTGGTCCTCGCCCACGCTATACAGTGTGCCGGCATCGCAGTGCGTGATGCGAACGGCTGCCAGGAGGATGGCTTCCAGCAGGTGGTTGGTGTTTTTTTCCTTGGATAGCGCCACGCCGATGGCGTTGAGTTCCTCGAGGCGTTGCAGCAGTGGATTGGTGTTGGGTTGCTGCATGGCGCTCTCCCTATTTGATGCAGACTGAACGGACCTGCTTCATGTCCGTAATGCCTTGCAGCACTTTTTCGATGCCGTCCTGGCGCAGCGTACGCATGCCTTCCGACAGTGCGGTTGCCGTCATTTCGGCGACACGGGCATGTTCCTGGATATTTTTCTTCACGGCATCGGAGCCGATCAACAGCTCGTGCAGGCCAAAACGGCCCTTGTAGCCGGTCTTGTTGCATTTCTCGCAGCCGACCGGCCGGTGCAGTTGCAACTCGCCCTTGTCGTTGCCGAAGGCCTTGATCCATGTCTGATGCAGGTTTTTGTGCGCAGCCGCAGGGTCACGCTGCCACTCCGGCGTATTCATTAGCTCCTCGCTATATTCGGCAAGCAGCGATTCGACTTCGCTTGCAGAAGGCGTATAGGGTTTCTTGCATGCGGAACACAGGCTCTTGCCCAGGCGCTGGGCGAGGATGCCGAGCAGGGCATCGGCAAAGTTGAACGGGTCCATGCCCATGTCGAGCAGGCGCACAATACTTTCCGGTGCGCTGTTGGTGTGCAGCGTCGAAAGTACCAGGTGGCCGGTAAGCGAGGCTTCGATGCCGGTGGAGACGGTTTCCTTGTCGCGCATCTCGCCTACCATCACCACGTCCGGGTCGGCGCGCAGGAATGCGCGCATCGCCACGGCAAAGGTGATGCCCGCCTTGGGGTTGACCTGCACCTGGCGCAGGCCCTTCTGGGTGATTTCCACCGGGTCTTCCGCTGTCCAGATCTTGGTCTCCGGCGTATTGATGTGGCCCAGCACCGAATGCAGGGTGGTCGTCTTGCCCGAGCCCGTTGGGCCACATACCAGGAACAGTCCGTAGGGCTTGCTGACGACCTTTTTCAGGCGTTCCAGGTTGTGCGGGCTGACCCCCAGCTTGTCGATAGGAATCGGTTCGCCTGCGGCCAGGATACGCATCACCACATCCTCCAGTCCGCCCGCGGTGGGAATGGTCGCCACGCGCAGTTCGATGTCCAGCGGACCGAATTTCTTGAACATGATCTTGCCATCCTGGGGCTTCCGTTTTTCGGAAATATCCAGGTCGCACATGATTTTCAGGCGTGCCAGCAGGGCGGCGCGGTAGCTGGCCGGAATTTCGATGTAAGGAAACAGCGTGCCATCCTTGCGGAATCGGATGATGGTCTTGTTCTTGCCCGGGTACGGCTCGATGTGAATATCCGAGGCGCGCTGGTTGTAGGCGTCCACGATGATCTTGTTGACCAGTTTGACCAGTTCGTTATCGGCGGCGGCTGATAGCTCGTCGCTGGCAGAGCCGCTCTCGTCGGCTGTTTCGTCATCCAGATTCGAGAGCAGGTCGTCAATCGAGCCAAGGTTTGAGCTTGCACCGTAAAACAGGTCCAGAGTCGCGGCAAAATCACGCCGGGTACAGACCCGGTAAATCAGCTTGTGCTTGGGAAAAATATTGCTGACCACGCGCGATCCCATGATGCGGTCTGGTTCTGGCGTCAGAATCAGCATGCCTTCCGGCGTGTCGTCGACCGGTAGCCACAGGCTACCTTCGACGTAATCGCGCTTGAGATTCTTGAGCAAATCTTCAGGTTTGATGCGGTCCGCTTTGAATGGCTCATAGGGAACGTGATAAAAATCCGCCAGCGATTGGCCAAGGTCTGCTGGTTTGATCTGAAATTCATCCAGCAGGATTTCTTCGATATCCCTGTTTTTGCGATGCGCAGAGCGCGCAGCTAGTTCGATCTCGGCAGGGGAAAGAATCCCCTGACCGATCAGTGCGTCGAATTTGGTGCGGATGCGCTTGCGCTGCCTGAACGCGATGGACAGGGTCCTGGCCAGTTCCTGCAGGCCTTCCTCTGCTGTTGATGGAAAAGACTGTCCTGACAGGGCGTTGATCAGCTGGATGACGCCGGTCAGTTCTCCGCTGTCCGCATCGATGATCGGCGCCACCAGCATCTGTTTGGTGCGGTAGCCACTCTTGCGGTCGATGTCCTTGAGGAAGGTGATGCCGGGGCTGTAGGACTTCAGTTCTTCATCGTCATAGACATCCTTGATGTTGACGATGGCCTTGTTCAGCGCCACATAGCCAGCCACGCTCTGAGAGGAAATCGGCAGCTTGAAGTCCTTGAAAGCCCCCAGGCCGGTTTTGATTTTGGTGGCGATGGAGGACTTGTCCTCGGTCACGGAATAAATCGTCAGGCGATCCGCCTCGAACAGGGAACAGATATCGCTCGATAGCTGCAGCATGATTTCGTCGATGTTCTGGGTGGCATGAATCTTGTTGGTGACGGCGTTCAGCTTGCGCGAGAAGATGAGCTGGGCGCTGAGTTCGGTATTGTTTTCTGATGCCTGGGTATTCACGATAAATTCCGATTGGTCAAAACTCAAATAGTTGTCCGTGGGCCAGCATTCTCGGAGGCGCGCCATGCACGCCAGAAAGAATTTCGGCCATGATTCGCGGCTGGTCGCCTGGCCCCAGATGGGTGATGAAAACTTCTGCCTGTTTCTGCAGACTGGGCAGCTGTTCGGCCAGCAACGAGGGGTAATAATGCCGGGACGCATGGGCGATGCCATTGTCCTCGTTGGCAAAAGAGGTTTCGATAATCAGGTAACGCAGGTTTTCGACCTGATTGAGCGCATGCCAGAATTCCGGGCAGTCGATGGTGTCGCCGCTGAAAGCCAGGCTGGCTGCACCGCTGTCGAGCAGATAGCCTGCTGCCGGGACCACATGCCGTGCGGGCAGGGCGGTCATCTTTCTCCCGTCCAGTTCCACGGTTTGCCCGGTGAGCATGGCCGCGAAGCGCAGGAAAGGCTGTTCCGCATTGGGAATCTGGGTGAAGTCCGGCCATAGCTTCCAGTTGAACAGATGCTCGCGCAGTACGGCTACGGTTTCCGGCAGCGCATGAACGGTGACCGGGCGGTCACGCATGGCGCCCACTGTGTCGAGCAGAAAGGGCAAGCTGGTCACGTGGTCGAGATGCGAGTGGGTGAGAAAAACGTGATCGATGCGCGCCATCTCCTCCAGTGTCAGGTCGCCTACCCCGGTGCCGGCATCGATCAGGATATCCCCGTCGAGCAGCATGGAGGTGGTGCGCAGCCCGGCGCCGATACCTCCGCTGCAGCCGAGGATGCGCAGTTTCATCAGTTGTTGCCGCCGTTCGGAACCAGACGGCGGAAGCGGTCGCTCACGCTTTGCCCCTGATAATGATCAAATTTCGATTGCATCAGGCCGGAGAGGGTGTCAAGGCGGCTCGCCGGGGCTGGGTGGGTGGAAAACAGCAGCGATACATCACTGGTACCGGACAAGCCGTCCAGCGTCTGCAATACGGCGGGCAGGCCATATGGGTCATAACCCGAGCGGGTTGCGATGACGATACCCATGCGATCGGCCTCGTATTCATCATCCTTGTCGAGACCCCGCACCAGGATTTCCTTCATGCCGCTGATCAGATTTTTGCTCAGTTCCTTGCCGGCATAGCCGCCTCCGCCCTTCTGGTCTACCGCAATGCTCGCCACGTCGGTAAGGAAACCCATGCCGCCTGCCTTCTTCATGGCTGCGAGATGATGCTTGCGCAGCACGTGGGCGATCTCGTGTGACAGCACGCCGGCAAGTTCGGCTTCGCTATGCATTTTCTTCAATAACCCACTGGTAACAAAGATATGCCCGCCGGGGGTGGCGAAGGCATTCACGCTAACAGAATCCAGCACGCCGAAATGCCAGGGCAGGTCGGGGCGTTCGGTCTGCAGGCTCAGATAGCGCCCAACCTGGTTGATATAGGTCTGTATCGCATCGTTTTTCAGCAGGGGGGCGGCGCCCAGCAGAACGGAGGCCATGCCTTCGCCGATGGAAATTTCCTCGGGTTCGCTGATCTCCTTGGAAGCTTCTGACAGGTTTTTCCCTGCGCTGATGATCTTGTTGAGATCCAGATTGAAGCCGCCAAATGCCCAGGCCTGGCTCGCCAGCATGGTGCCCAGGGCCAGTGCCGTCAATTGCCGATAGATCCGTTTCATCAGTTGTTCCCCCAGGAAGAAGCGGGTGCGTCGCTGGATGAGGCATTTCCGGAAGGTCTAACCGCCCCGGGTTCGACATATTCCACCGACTGTTTGTGCAGTTTGGCGCTGCCCGCAAGTTTAAGCGCTTCGGCCTTGCTCACGCTGAAGCCATGCATGCGTTTGAGTTCGCCCGGGTTTGGGCTGGCATTCTGCAAGGTGTCCTTGGTGATATCCAGGCCTCTGACACCGGTGGTGACGGTCGTGCCGCTACTACCGCTGCGCGCCACATTGAAAAGTGCGCCAATACCTGATCCTGAGCCTTCCTGTCTGGGTTTTCCGTCGCCCAGGCGCAGATTCAGCATGCGCACCCAGCCTTTGTCCGCCGTGGGCGGTTTGACCTGGGTCCAGCCGCCTTGGCGCTTGAGAATTTCCACCGTGGTCTGGCCCGGCAGGGTGGCCAGGGTGGCCGCATCGATGAAGGGCTCCTTCTTGAGCTCGGTGTCCTTGACGGTAGTTCCTGTCTCGGCTGCTGCAGACAGGCTGCATGCGAAACAGAGCACGAATAATGTAACAGGCAATTTCATGCCGTTTTCCTCCGTGGTTCAAACAGATGCGTTTCCTGGGTGCGTCCTTTGACTTTATAAAATCCATGGTCAATAAAGTCAAACTTATCCGCACATAAGCTGCAGGTTTCTTCTGACACCAGAATACGCGCTACGCCCTTGGTTTGTCCTTCTATTCTGCTCGACAGGTTGACCGTGTCGCCAATAGCCGTGTAATCCTGACGCCGTTCGGAACCGATGAAGCCGACGACCGCCGGGCCGCTGTGGATACCGATGCCGACATCGAAAGCCGCCCCGGCATCGCCCAGTTCATGCTTGAATTCTTCCAGGCGCTGCGCCATTTCCAGCGCCGCAGCCACGGCGTTGGCAGCATGGTCCGGGTCGGCGGCGGGCGCGCCCCAGAATGCCATGATGGCGTCGCCGATGAATTTGTCCAGGGTGCCGCCGTGGCGAAAGATAACCTCGACCTGCAGGCTGAAATAACGGTTCAGCATGGCCACCACCTGCTCCGCGCTGTGTTTTTCGGAATAGGTGGTGAAGTTGCGGATATCCGAAAACAACACACTCACGGTCTGGGTTTTTCCGCTCATGCTTTGCGCCGTCTGGCCCTGGTCCATCAGTTCATGCACCACGCGGGGGTCGAGGAAGCGATTAAACATCTGCACGGTCTGTTCTCGTGCCTTGCGTTCCCTCAGGTACTCATGCAGTGCCGCTGCAAAGTAGAAAGACCAGGCAAACAGCAGCGGCAGAAATACCGGTACCAGCCAGCGCAGGTTGACGGCGAAATAGCTTGCCCCCAGCAGCATCGCGGTAATGACCAGCAGCGCTGCACCGATGCGCAGGGTCTGGTGGAAGCGGATAAAAAGCAGCAACAGCAATGCGATCAAAGAAAGTGCAAGTGCTAGCGCAAAATAGGGTTGGGCGGCATGGAAATAGCTTTTGTTTTTCAGATTGTCGATAGCCGTTGCCAGGATTTCCTGTGCCGGATGCAGGCTGCTGATCGGGGTCGAACGGATATCGTGCAGGCCAGAGGCGGAGGCGCCGATAATGACGATCTTGTTTTTCAGTTCCTGTGGTGAGCGAAGCGGTGTCTTGCGGCTGGCATCGAGATACAGGTCGGCATAGGAAATATGCGGATGCGAAAGCGTACCGCCGCGCCAGCCGAGAATAATCTTGCCGGTGTGTGGTACGTCAAATCCCATATCCCTGGCCAGCCGGGTCGGCAGGGAAGGGATACGCCAGCCCGAAGCCGGCAGGTAGATATGATAGTTGCGGCCGATGCCGTCGCTGTCTTCATCGTAATTGATGGTGCCAAGCCGCCAGCTGCCGGTGGTGATTGCCTGTGGCGGGGCCAGTGCAATTCTGGCATCCGGAACGGCATCGGGCATTGCTTCCAGACCCATCAGCGAGGCAATCTCTGCGATGGGCATGCCTTTCTTGTCGCCGGCCGGATCGAGCCGGATCATGGGAAAGTAAATGTTGCGATACTTCGCCACTGCTGCATTGAAATAAGCATCGCTCTCCGGGCGGTAAATGTCCGGATCGGTAAACAGGATGTCGAACACAATCGCTTTCGGCTGCTGTCGTTCGATGGCTTCTACCAGTTCGCCGTGGACGGAACGTGGCCAGGGCCAGCTGCCGGCGGATTCGGCCATGCTGGCAAGACTTTTTTCATCGATATCCACAATCACGATATCCGGATCGGCTTTCTGCGTCAGTGCTTGCGTTCTGACAAAATAATCGGAAACCCTGTTTTCCAGCGGCAGCAGCAAATGCAGGGCAGAAAGTTCGATGCTTGCAATCAGGGCGAAGGCAAGCGCGAGCAGCACGATAGTCGAATTGGGTAAACGGCGCATGATCCACATTCTGTTTGAAAAGCGAAATAACGGCAAATTCAAGTGGGGTGCTTATCTCAAGCAGTCAAATTTAAGCTACAATTTTCCCTTTTATTAAAGCATTCTCCGGAGAGTTTACGATGTCTATGTCCGACCGCGACGGCCTGATCTGGTACGACGGCAAGATGGTGAACTGGCGCGACGCCACCACCCATGTCCTGACCCACACCCTGCACTACGGCATGGGCGTTTTTGAAGGCGTGCGCGCTTACAAGACTGACAAGGGCACGGCGATTTTCCGCCTCAAGGAACATACTGACCGCCTGTTCCGCTCGGCGCACATTCTCGGCATGAAGATGCCGTTCGACAAGGAAACCATTTCCCAGGCGCAGCTGGCTGCCGTACGCGACAACAAGCTTGAATCCGGCTACCTGCGTCCAATGGCGTTTTACGGGGCGGAAGCCATGGGCATCTCGGCCAAGACACTCTCTACCCATGTCATCGTCGCCGCCTGGCCGTGGGGCGCCTATCTGGGTGCCGAGGCGCTGGAGCACGGTATTCGGGTCAAGACATCATCGTTCAGCCGTCATCATGTCAACGTCACCATGTGCAAGGCCAAGGCCAACGGCAACTACATGAATTCCATCATGGCGCATCGCGAGGCCGAGCATGACGGCTACCAGGAAGCATTGTTGCTGGATGTGGACGGTTTCGTCGCCGAAGGCTCGGGCGAGAATATCTTTATCATTCGCAATGGCAAGCTCTATACGCCTGATCTGACCAGCGCGCTGGAAGGCATCACGCGCGACACCATCATCCAGCTGGCGGCGGAAATCGGCTTGCAGGTGATCGAGAAGCGTATTACCCGCGATGAGGTCTACAGCGCGGACGAAGCTTTCTTTACCGGTACGGCGGCGGAAGTCACGCCGATTCGCGAGCTGGATAACCGTGCCATTGGCAACGGCGATCGCGGCCCGATTACTACCCGCCTGCAAAGCATGTATTTCGATTGCGTGACCGGAAAATCGGCTCAGCATTCGGACTGGCTCACTCTCGTTTAAGGACGCGTTCCATGGAACACAATCTGGCCGATAGTACCCAACGCTATATCGAAGTGACCGAAGAAGACCTGCCGCTGCATTGCCCCATGCCTGGGATGAGCTTGTGGAATAGCCATCCCCGCGTATTCCTGCCGCTGGAGGAAAAGGGCGAGGCGCTGTGCCCTTACTGCGGTACGCTTTACAAGCTGAAAGGCGAAGTCCGCCGTCATCATTGAGTCTTTCCCGTCCTTGATCTTGTCGTGACGTTTCCTGTCGTCGCGCGTCAGGGCCATGCTGCAAACCTGGAAGCATGCCTGAAATGGCATGCGGCCGCCTTTCTCGCCACGAATTCCCGATGAAAAAACTAGCCCTCAAGATCGATGTCGACACTTACCGTGGCACCCGCGAGGGCGTGCCACGGCTGCTTGAACTGTTGCAGAAGTATCATGCCCAGGCCACTTTTCTTTTCAGCCTCGGTCCTGATCATACCGGACGCGCCATCAAGCGCGTATTTCGTCCCGGCTTCATGAAGAAAGTTTCGCGTACCTCGGTGCGCGAGCATTACGGGCTCAAGACCCTGATGTACGGCACGCTGCTGCCGGGGCCGCATATTGGCAAGCGCTGTGCTGACACCATGCGCCAGGTGCGCGATGCGGGGTTCGAGGTGGGTATCCATTGCTACGACCACGTCTACTGGCAGGATAATGTGGCCGGCAAAAACGCCGGGTGGACTGCGCGAGAGATGCAGCGCGCCTGCACCCAGTTCGAACAGATTTTTGGCGAGCCCGCCAGAACGCATGGCGCGGCAGGCTGGCAGATGAACCGCCACGCCTTGCGTCTGGAACAGCAACTGGGCTTTGAATATGGTTCAGATACGCGCGGCAGCGAACCCTTCGTGCCGGTTTATCGCGCCGAACTGATCAATTGCCCACAGTTGCCGACCACCCTGCCGACGCTGGATGAATTACTCGGTGTAGATGACATCTGCGTTGAAAATGTGGCCCGGCATCTGCTCGGGCTCAGCGAAACCTCGCTCCCGACCGGTCATGTCTATACCCTGCATGCCGAGATGGAGGGCATGAAACTGGCTGGCGTTTTCGAGCAACTGCTGGCAGGCTGGCAGACCCAGGGCTACGAGCTGGTCTCGATGGCGCAGTATTTTGCGGACCTGGATGTGAGCCGGTTGCCGCGCCATGAAATGATTTTCGGGGAAATCCCGGGGCGCTCCGGCGATCTGGCCCTGCAGGGGCCGAAGTTCTTACCTCTTGGGGGTGAAGCATGATGAATCAGGTTGTGAGTGATTTTGAAGTGGCGGTGACCGGCGACAAGCCATTTCAGCTGAGTGCCTTGCGTGGCAGGAAAGTGGTGCTGTATTTCTACCCCAGAGATTCCACTCCGGGTTGTACCACCGAAGCGCAGCAGTTCCGCGATCTGTATGCGCAGTTTCAGGCGGCAGGCTGCGAGATTTTCGGCATCTCGCGTGACAGCCTGAAATCCCACCAGAACTTCAAGGCCAAACAGGAACTGCCGTTCGAGCTGTTGAGCGATAGCGAGGAAGCCGCCTGTACACTGTTTGGCGTGATCAAGATGAAGAATATGTATGGCAAGCAGGTACGCGGCATCGAACGCAGTACCTTTGTGCTCGATGGGGCTGGCGTGGTGCGCCGGGAGTGGCGCGGGGTAAAGGTACCCGGCCACGCCCAGGAAGTGCTGGAGTTTGTGAAGACGCTCTGATCAGGCTTTTTCGTGCCATTGCCTGAGCAGTGGCACATCCACGTAGCCGCGTCCGCGCATGTCGCCGCTGAAGACCTGGCAGGCATTGCCGGGTTCTCCCAGGTCGCTGAGTACGGCCAGTGCACCTTCGAAATCGTGGTCGGCAGTATAGTCGTTGATGGTGACCAGCGTTTTCAGTCCAGCGCCCAGGCTGGATTTCAGCCCATTCTCCGAATCTTCAAAGGCCAGGCAGTCTGCCGGGTCGAGGTTCATCTTTTTCATTGCCCAGAGATAGATGTCGGGGGCCGGCTTCTTGGCGGGCACGATGTCGCCGGCTGCGATGACTTCGAACCAGTCTGCGGCGTCCTCTGCCAGACTGTATTTGAGCAGCGCCGTTACATTATCGGGTGTGGTGGTGGTGGCAATGGCCATGCGCAGCCCGCTTTGCCGCGCCTCTTCAAGCAGGCGCCTGACGCCGGGACGCATGGGAATGAGGCCGCCACTGAGCATCTCGGTGTAGTGCCGGGTCTTGGTCTTGTGCAGGCTGGCGACCATGTCGTCGAAGTTAGCAGGCATGACGTAGTCTTTCAGGAAATACTCAACGTAATAGCGGATGCGCTCCTTGCCGCCCGTGACGGTCAGCAATTTGCCATAGAGTTCCACATCCCAGTCCCAGTCCAGCCCGGATTCACGAAAAGCCAGGTTGAATGCCACGCGATGGCCATCGCGTTCGGTATCGGCGAGCGTCCCGTCCACGTCAAAAATCAAAGCCTGTAAAGCCAATTTGTTGCTCCCTGTCGAGTGTTGTCTAAACTTGCGGTAAGTAAAATTATCTGCTATTAAAGCGGTTTTGCCTTAAACCTGAAGAGAAGAGTAGAACGCATATGTCCGCAGAATTACACAAGCAGTTCACCCCATATGAGCCGAAAAAAGGCGAAGAGTATATGAATTCCGATCAACTCGCCCATTTTCGCAAAATTCTCGAGGACTGGAAAGCCGAGCTGAGCCAGGATATTGATCGCACCGTGCATACCATGCAGGATGAAGCGACTCTGTTTGCAGATCCCAATGACCGTGCCAGCCAGGAATCCGACATGGCGCTGGAACTGCGTAACCGCGATCGCGAACGCAAGCTGATCAAGAAAATTGATGAAACCATCGGCAAGATCGAAGCCGAAGAATATGGTTACTGTGACGGCTGCGGGGTGGAGATTGGCCTGAAACGTCTAGAGGCACGCCCTACCGCAACGCTGTGCATCGATTGCAAGACGCTTGATGAACTGCGTGAAAAACAAGTAGCCAAATAATCTGCTTATCGGTTGTGCTCACTTGAATTGAGCACAACCGGCCATTGATTCTCAGCATTCTTCAGCATCCCCAAGACGAGTCCCTTCTATGTCGGATTTCAAGACTGCCTTTCTGGGTACTTTTTACAGCCTCATGTCGTGGAACCAGTTGACCGACTTCTGGGGCAAGGTAGACAGGGAGGCGGGCTGGTATCTCTATGCCATCGGTGAGCCGGTACCCCTTGAACCTGCTTCAGGCGAAGCAGTGAGCCGCTTCATTCCAGAAATCGACGCCCTGCTGCGTCGCGATCACAAGGAAGATTATTGCGCCATTGTCTATGCTGACAATCTGGAGCATCCCTCGCTGATCAAGATCTTCGATCCCAATAATCTCGGTTCGTCCTGCGGGTCAGGCAAGAACCCGCCACCCCTTCCGGGCTGGGTGATGAGCATCCTGCCCCCAACCGAATTACATCCCCATAACATCGTTCCCGCCGGCCGCAAGCGCTGGTGGCAATCCCTGTTTTCCTGATTATTGAATTATTGATAAATCTGCCCGGGCAGCATGATTATTGACATGTATGTCTTATATAAGTTATAAGACACGCTGAGTCCTGAATGTGCGGATGTCCGTGCTGGTGTAGTGGTTGCAACATGTGGTGGTGAGGAAGATAATCCCGGCTATTGCTTCACCCTGAATATATCCCCAATGGAAAACTATTTTCTGATCCTGATCGGCACGGTGTTCGTGAACAACATTGTGCTCGCCAAAGTACTCGGCCTGTGTCCATTCATGGGTGTCTCCAAGAAACTGGAAGCTGCGATCGGAATGGGTATGGCCACGGCTTTTGTGCTCACCCTGGCATCTGGCGCCAGTTACCTGATCAACCAGTATCTGCTCGGGCCAGATCTGATCTACCTGCGTACCCTGTCGTTCATCATTGTGATAGCCAGTATTGTGCAATTCACTGAAATGTTCATTCACAAAACCAGCCCGGTGCTCTATCAGGTACTGGGTATTTATCTGCCGTTGATTACCACCAACTGTGCTGTACTGGGCATTCCGTTGCTCAATGTGCAGGAAAACCATAATTTCATCGAATCCCTGTTTTTCGGATTTGGCGGTGCAATCGGTTTTGCTCTGGTGCTGATTACCTTCTCCGCCATGCGCGAGCGTCTGGAAGGCGCGGATGTGCCGCTTCCCTTCAAGGGCTCAGCCATTGCCATGGTGACTGCAGGGCTGATGAGCATTGCGTCGATGGGATTCTCCGGACTGGTCAAGTAGCCTACATGTTGAACGCACTTCTGGTAATGATTGGTCTGGCCGTGGTCCTGGGTGCGGTGCTTGGCTTTGCTTCCCTGAAATTCAGGGTGGAAGGCAATCCCCTGGTGGAGAAGGTGGACGCAATTTTGCCGCAGATCCAGTGCGGCCAGTGTGGTTACCCCGGCTGCAAACCCTATGCGGAAGCCATCAGCGCAGGAAATTCGGCGATCAATCTTTGTGCGCCGGGTGGCGAAGCCGTCATGCTGCGCCTTGCCGACCTGCTGGGTGTCGATCCGCAACCACTTGCGGCAGATGCTGCACTCCCTAAGCCAAAGCAGGTTGCACTGATCGATGAACAAACCTGCATTGGCTGCACATTATGCCTCCAGGCCTGCCCGGTGGATGCCATCGCCGGCGCGGCGAAGCAGATGCATACCATCATTGCCTCGGAGTGCACCGGTTGCGAGCTTTGCCTGCCACCCTGCCCGGTGGATTGCATTACCATGGAGACAGTGGATGAAGGGCTGGGGGGCTGGAAATGGAAATATCCGGTATATCCCATCAGTGAAGAAGAAAAGGACACCGAGGTGACGTCATGAGACCCCTTTTTCCTTTTCATGGCGGAATTCACCCGGCCGAGCACAAGAGTCCATCGACCCAGCACGGAATTGCTGTCGCGCCCCTGCCGGCCCGTCTGGTTGTTACCTTGCGTCAGCACAGCGGGAGCCCCGCCAGTCCAGTGGTGGCTGTTGGTGATCAGGTTCTGAAAGGCCAGTTGATTGGCGCAGCGGAGGGGTTGATTTCTTCATCGGTGCATGCGCCCAGTTCGGGGCGTGTCGTCGCAATCGAAAAGCAGCCGGCTCCGCATGTTTCCGGCCTGCCTGATCTTTCCATCGTGCTGGAAACCGATGGCGAGGAGCGCTGGGTCGAGCGCCAGAAAATGGATTTTTGCAATACAGACCCCGCTTTGTTGCGTCAGCATTTTCAGGATATGGGCGTGGTCGGTTTGGGTGGGGCAGTGTTCCCCAGCCATGTCAAACTCAATGCCAGTGGCCTGGATACGCTGGTGATCAACGCTGCTGAGTGCGAGCCTTTCATCAGCTGCGACGATATGCTGATGCGCGAGCGTGCAGCGGAAGTGGTGAAAGGCATCTCGATCGCTCAATACATCATGGGTGCCAGGGAAGTCCTGATCGGCATCGAGGACAACAAGCCGCAGGCCATCGCGGCCATGCAGGCCGCATGCGAGGAAACTGGCTTCGAAGTGGTGGCGGTACCCACACTTTATCCCAGTGGCAGTGCAAAACAGTTGATCAAGTTGCTTACCGGCAAGGAAGTGACCAGTGGCGGTCATCCAACCCAGATGGGGATCCAGTGTTTCAATGTCGCTACGGTTTATACCATGCACCGCGTGATCAACCATGGCGAGCCTGTTATATCGCGCCTGGTGACGCTGACTGGCAATATGGATGAGCCGCGCAATTATGAAGTCCTGATCGGCACGCCGATCGGCGATCTGCTCAAGCTTGCCAGACCCAAGGCAGATACTACAGGCTACCTCATGGGTGGGCCGATGATGGGTGTGCCATTGCTAGATTTGAGTGTGCCGGTTGTAAAAGCGACCAACTGCATCATTGCAACCTCGCAGGCTCTTTTTCCGCCATTGCCCCGCGCCATGCCGTGCATCCGCTGTGCGCGCTGCGCCCAGGCCTGCCCGGCTGAGTTGCAGCCACAAGAGTTGTTCTGGTTTTCAAAATCCAGAAATTTTGAAAAGGCCAGAGAGTACAAGTTGTTCGATTGCATTGAATGCGGTTGCTGCAACTATGTTTGTCCCAGTCATATTCCTCTGGTGCAGTTTTACCGTTTTGCCAAGAGCGAAATGCTGGCGCATGAAAAAGACAGAAAGGCGGCCGACCTGGCGCGCGAGCGGCATGAATTCCGCGAATTCCGCCAGGAAAGGGAAAAACAGGAAAAAGCTGCCAGGCATGCTGCCAAGGCGGCTGAAATGGCAGCCAAGGCCGCAGAAACGACTGCCGGTTCGGGAGAATCTGTAGCGGGTGCGGATGATGCCGCGGCGGCAAAAAAAGCCGCGATTCAGGCTGCAATTGAACGCGCCAAGGCTAAGAAGGCTGCAGTGAAGCCGCAGAACGTGGATGATCTGCCAGCGGAAGCTCAGGCAAAAATAGATGAAATCGATCTGAGGCGTGCTCAGGCCAGCGAAACCGCCGGGCAGCGTGTAGCGATACAGAAATCCGATGAAGGGCAGGGCGCATGAGCATGAATTCACCTCTTGTGGCTGAACAGGCCACGGTAAACGTTATCATGCTCAAGGTGCTGGCGGCCTTGCTGCCGGCCATCGCCGTTTACGTGTTTTTTTTCGGCCCGGCCATTCTCGTCAGTATTTTGCTGGCCAGTGTCGCGGCACTGCTTACCGAGGCAGCGGTGCTGCATCTGCGTCGCTACCCGCTGCGTGTTTATCTGCTTGATGGCAGCGCCTTGGTGACGGCCTGGCTGCTTGCGCTTTCTATTCCTCCCCTGGCGCCATGGTGGCTGGTGGTCGTGGGTACGGTATTCGCCATTCTGGTCGCAAAGCATCTTTATGGCGGTCTGGGGAATAATCTCTTCAATCCCGCCATGGTGGGATTTGCGGCTCTGATGATTTCCTTCCCTTCGCACATGACGCACTGGCCGGCACCCGATATGCTGGCGCAAAGCCACTGGAGCTTTACCCAGCAGATGGATTTCATGTTTGGCGGGGAATTTCCTGCAGGTGACAGGCTCGATGCGATTACTATGGCGACTCCGCTGGATACGCTGAAAACCCAGCTTCATCTCGATCGGGAAATATCAGAGATACAGTCCGGAAAGATATTCAGCATCCTGAGTGGAAAGGGGACGGAAATCATCGCGCTTTTCTATCTGCTCGGTGGGCTGTTCCTGTGGCAGCAACGCATCATCAGCTGGCATATCCCGGCATCTTTTCTGGCCGCCATGTTTGGTACTGCAGGCTTGTTCTATCTTTTCGATCCCGGTCATTATGCTTCGCCGATGTTCCATCTTTTTGCCGGGGGGACCATGCTGGGCGCCTTTTTCATTGCCACCGATTATGTCACCAGTCCCACAACGCCAATGGGCAAACTGATTTTTGGTGCCGGGATCGGCGTCAGCGCCTATGTCATTCGTGTGCTCGGGGGCTACCCGGATGGCGTGGCTTTCGCGGTGCTGTTTCTCAATTCGGCCGTACCGCTGATTGATGCTTATACTCAGCCTCGCGTATTCGGTCACGCAGGCAAATGGTTCAAGGGCGGGAAGGAATGAGCATCTATACCCGGCATTCCACCAAACTCGCCATGGTGCTGGCGGCTTTTGCCCTGGTTGGAACAAGCATGCTGGCCGTGACTTTCGAAGCGACCAGGGACAATATCGCCGCAAGCGAGAAAAAGGCCAAGCTGGCACTGATTGCCCAGATTTTGCCACCGGCTTTGTACGATAATGACATCATCCGGGATGCGGCTGATTTGCCTGCGGTACCCGAACTCGGCACGGCTGAGCCGACGCTGGCCTATCGCGCATTGAAAGACGGCAAACCCGTGGCGGTGGTACTTGAAGCCATTGCGCCCGATGGCTATGCAGGAAAAATCAAACTTCTCATTGCCATCAAGTCGAATGGTGAAATTTCCGGCGTGCGTGTGGTGACTCACAAGGAAACCCCGGGTCTGGGCGATTATATCGAAATTGCCAAGAGCAACTGGATCAAGGTATTTGATGGCACTTCTCTGGAGAAATACCCGTCCAATGAGTGGAAAGTCAAAAAAGACGGTGGGCAGTTCGACTACATGACCGGCGCGACGATTACACCCCGGGCCGTGGTCAAGGCAGTGCACAAGGTGCTGGTGTGGTATTCCGCCAATCATGAGAAGCTTTTCTCTCTTGCCGGTACAGGAGCAACAACATGAGTGAAGCAAACTACAGGGAAATCATCTGGAACGGCTTGTGGAAGAACAACGCCGGCATCGTGGCGCTGCTGGGTCTGTGCCCCTTGCTCGCTGTGAGCACATCCGTGGTCAATGGCGTGGGACTGGGCATCGCTACTGTCCTGGTGATGGCTTTCAGCAATGGCATCGTGTCGCTGGCGCGAAGCTGGATTCCGCGTGAAATCCGCATACCGGTTTATATCCTGATCATTGCTGTGCTGGTGACCATCATCGACCTGTCGATGAATGCTTTTGTTCAGCCCCTGTACCTGGTACTGGGCATCTTCGTACCCCTGATTGTGGTGAACTGCAACGTGCTGGGGCGTGCCGAGGCCTTCGCTTCGAAGAACGCCGTCTTCCCCTCCATGGTGGATGGCTTCATGGTCGGCCTTGGCCTGACTCTGACGCTCGCGGTACTGGGCGGAATGCGCGAGATACTCGGCAAGGGCACTTTGCTGTCCGGCATCGACCTGGCATTTGGCGCGTCCGCCAAATCCTGGATAATTACGGTCATTCCGGATTACCACGGTTTTCTCCTCGCCATATTGCCCCCTGGGGCTTTCATCGGACTGGGACTGCTTATTGCAGGCAAGAACTGGCTGGACCAGCGAAAGTCAGCCAGGGTTGAGCCCGCCCAAGCTTCGCAAGCAGCAACTGCTGCCGCCTGATTTGGCTTGCCTGTGAACGCTGCCAAGCGCCGGGAAATATTTACCCGTTTCCAGGCCGGCAATCCTCATCCCACTACCGAACTGGTTTACCGCACCCCGTTTGAGTTGCTGGTGGCGGTTTTGCTTTCGGCGCAGGCAACCGATAAAAGCGTAAACCTCGCTACTGCAAAACTGTTTCCTGTGGCCAATACGCCGCAGGCTATCCTCGAACTGGGCCTGGATGGGTTGAAGGAATATATCAATACCATCGGTCTCTATAACAGCAAGGGCAAGCATCTGATCGAAACCTGCCAGATGCTGCTGGAGCAGCACGGCGGCGAGGTGCCATCTGTACGGGAATCGCTGGAAATGTTGCCCGGTGTGGGTCGCAAGACGGCCAATGTCGTTCTCAATACTGCTTTTGGTCAGCCCACCATTGCCGTGGATACACATATTTTTCGTGTTGCCAACCGCACTGGCCTGGCACCGGGTAAAACCGTGCTGGAAGTGGAAAAGAAACTGCTCAAGGTTGTCGAGCCACAGTTCAGGCACGATGCCCATCACTGGCTGATATTGCACGGACGTTATGTGTGCAAGGCGCGCAAACCACTGTGTGGAGAATGTCAGATACGGGATCTGTGCGAATTCAGGGAAAAGACGCGCTAAATGAAAGTTGCAACGGGTCTGGCCACCAGCCATACCGCCAGTGATGAACTGGCATATCAGGCAGTTTCTGCTGCAATGGGAAAGGCAGGTATTGGCATCGCCACCAGCGTGTTGCTGTTCCTGACGCCGGAATTCGCCCGTGAACCGCAGCCCGCGCTGCGAGCTGCGGCCCGGGTGGCAAACTGCACCCAGATCGTTGGCTGCAGTGCCGCTGGCATCTTCACCGAGGAGGACTGGGTTCTGGATACCCCAGCAGCTGCTGCCATGGTATTCAGTGACGGGGTCAGCCTGGAGCCAGTGCATCAATCGCAGGATGAAGATCTGCTGCTTACCCTGACGGCGCCCAATGCTATTCATACCGAATGGCTGGATAAACCCGGAGAGCGCTTCGGAGGGGTGTCGGGAGATGCCACAGGGCAGGGACCCTTCTGCGTATGGAACAGTAGCAGGGTCGCGCAGAGCGGGCGAATCGAGGTCGTCATAGAGGGTATGCGTGGTGTGGTCGGTGTATCGCAGGGTGTTCGTCCGTTGAGTCTGCAGCCGTTCGAAATTACTCAGGCAAAAGACTTTGATGTGCTCGCCATTGCGGGACAGCCGGCGCTCAATGTGCTGACGCGTGAATTGCCACTGGAGTTAAGAAATCAGGAAAAGCTTCCCCTTCATCTTGTCATGGCCGGGATCACTTATGGTGATCCTGCCACGGCCATTGCGGAAGGCCGGTTCCGTTCGGCGCCCATTATTGCTGTCGATCCGGAAAAAGGAACGGTTACCCTGTCGGCTCGACCTGTGGCAGGTGAATATTTATTCTGGGCGATGAGGCAGTCACTGGCTGCCGAGCGTGATATGCGTCTTATGCTGGAAACGCTGCAACAGGAGCTGCATGGCATGCCTGATTTTGGCCTGTGTTTTCCCTGCATGGGGCGGGGGCCCTATTTTTATGGTGGTGTCGATCTGGATCTGCAGATCATTCATAAGCGCTTTCCTGGTATGCCATTGATAGGATTTTACGGCAACGGCGAAATCGCGCCTTTCAACGGCAGTAACCAGTTATTCCAATATGCAGCGGTGCTGGGGCTATTTCGCCATGTTTAACCCCAGTCGCGATCAGGCGCGCCAGTTTCTGTTCGATACCTGGGATAAATACCATCAGCACCAGCCTTTGAGTGCGCTGGAAAGCATGACGCTGGAAATCCTGCAACAACATCCCGAATACCATCACCTGCTCAACAATTCCGAACGCTACCTGGATCAGGATTATCTGCCCGAGCAGGGCGAGACCAACCCTTTTCTGCACCTCAGCCTGCATCTCGCCATTGCCGAGCAACTTTCAATCGACCAGCCGCCAGGCATCAAGGGGCGCTACCAGAAGCTGCTGGAGCAAAACGGTGACCCGCATGACGCCCTGCATCAGGTGATGGAATGTTTGGGCGAGATGATCTGGCAGGCGCAGCGCAACCGTACGCAGCCCGATGCTCTGGTTTATTTCGCCTGCCTTGACCGTCATGGATGAGTGGCGGCAAAACTTTCTGCATGGCTCCCCCATGTTCGAGCCGCTGCGTGGTGTGGGATCCGGGCTGGCTGAGTTCGATCGCTGGCCGACCCTGGCAGAACTCAATGCGCTACTTTCTCCTGAAATCCTGACTGCCAGCGGCGTTTCTGTCCGCTTTGTCGCACAGGGTACAAAACCCACCTGCCTGGAAGAAAAATACGAGGCGCGGATATATCTTAGAGGTGAAGTTCAGACGCGCTCCGAAAACTGGCACGATTTGTTCAATGCGCTGGCCTGGCTTGCATTTCCATCAACCAAGAGTGCATTGAATGCACGCCATTTCGAGTCAATTACACAGTCTTCAGAAGCGGGTAATCGAGATAAAACACGAGATGCGCTTACCTTGTTTGATGAAAGCGGGGTTGTCGTACTCTATTCAGATAATGAGCTGGCAGGTTTGCTGCAGGATTTTAAATGGCATGAACTGTTCTGGAGGAAGCGTCAGTCTTTGATCGGTCAAATGGGCTTCCTTGTTTTTGGGCACTCATTGAATGAAAAAGCACTGAATCCATATATCGGAATGACGGGAAAAGGCTTGATGATCAAAGTAAGCAGCGATTTTTTTTCGTCTGGAAAAGTGGCCCAATCAGAAATTGTCGATGAATTGCTGACAGAAAGATTTTCATCGGGTTTGCCGATAAGCAATCAGGATCTGACGCCAGTGCCATTACTGGGTGTGCCCGGGTGGTGCAAAGACAATAGGTTAGAAGTGTTTTATGAAAATACCGGGTATTTCAGGCCACAAATACACAGCAGGCGTTCGTCATAGGTGGGGTGGCTTGAGTTATCTTTTTAAATGCCGTAGGTGTCCTGTAGACGTTGTTCCTGGCGATTGCTTTTCGCGATGGTTTCCAGATTGCCTTGCAACTCGTTCATCCAGAGACGTGTGTATTTGTCGACTTCGGCATGATCGGCAAGGATTTTATGGATCAATTGCGTCTTGCGTTGGTGAGTGGTTTCGTCGAGTTCCAGGCTTGCATCCAGTGACTTGATGTCACTGACCACTTCAGTGCATTGCTGCTCGATGAGCGTGAGTTTTTCCCATTCGCCAAGGTTTGCTGCTTCTCTCATCTGACCAGCAAGTGCAGAGAGCAGTTCGTACTTTTCGATGAGGCGGGAAGGTCCTGATGGATCAGGCACTGCCATAGGCTCGCTGAGCGTTGGCTGCAACAGCAGGCTGCTGTGCGGTTTGTATGCTGCCGGGACGGATGTGTTCCCAGGCATCTTTCAATTCACCCAGCAGGTGCGCCACTTCATCCAGAATGGCTGGATCATTATTCAGATTGGCATCTAGCAGCCTGATGGCCATGTAGTCATAAAGTGATGACAGATTTTGTGCCAGTTCTCCTCCGACGTTCTTGTCGAGACTGGCGTTCAATCCCTCGCTGATAATGGCAATGGCCTTGGAAATGGACTTTCCCTTTGCTGCGATTTCCTTGAGCTCAATTCCTTTCCTTGCGTTGGCGATTTCAAACAATGCCCCGCGAAACAGCAGTGAAATGAGCTTATGCGGATCAGCACCCGTGATCTCGGATTCAAAGCTGACATTCTTGTATGCATTAACGGCAACGGTTGTGTTCATGATTGGGTGTCCTATCCTAGCTGCTTGGCTAAATATTCGCTGGTTTTGCTCAGTTCGCTCAACATGACGTTAAGAGAGCTATATTGAATGCGCAGGCGTTTTTCAATACCCACCATTCTTGTCTCCAGTGTATCGCGCTGGTTGCCAATGCTCTTGATCGATGCGTTGATGCCATTTGTTCGTGCAGCTAGCGCTCCATCCGCTGCAAGCGTAGTGGTTGCCCATTGGTCGAATTTCGTGGCGTAGCCAGTGGATGCATTATTAAACAGATTGGCTACATCGTTGAAATTTGCTGCAATCGCGTTGCTCAGCTTTGAACTGTCCAGGCTGAGTGTGCCATCCAGCTGGAAATTGAGGCCGATTTCGTAGAGTTGTGACATCGTGCCGCCGCCGACGACCTGGTTTGCGATGCTGCGCATCTGCGTCTGCATGGAACGCAGCGTTGCCTCGCCTTCGAGTGCCGATGTGGATTTGTAAGCGTAGGCATTTTTCATCGCGGTGTATAAGTCGTTATAGGACTTGACAAATCCGGCTACAGCATCAGTCACTGCAGATGAATCACGCGCAACCGTGAGCGTTGCGGGCGAAGTTGTAATCTTGTTCAACGTAAGCGCAACGCCTTGAACGGCATCGGTGACAATGTTCGAGTTTTTGGTGATGGCGATGCCATTTACCGTGAAATTCGCATTCTGGGCGACAACAGTCTGGTTCAGATGCTGTGCTGCCGGCAGGCCGCCTGGATCATGTGCCAGCAAAGTGTTGATAGTGCCATCACCGCCAGAGGTGGTGATTTTGATGCTGTTACTGATGCCTGTACTATCCGAAGAAAGCGCAAGGCGGTATGGCGTGCCGCTGCCATCGTTGACGATGGTTGCTGTGACTCCCGCTTTGGCCGCATTGATTGCATTTCTTATGCCTTCAAGGGTATTGTTGGTGCTGTCGATCGTGAGGCTTTTGGTGCCATTGCCGTTTGAAGTAAAGGTGGCGCCGCTATAAACGCCGGCTGTCAGCGTACCGCCGCTGATGGTGCCGAAATCGAATGTCACCGTAGTCGTTGTTCCATTGCCAATGGCGGCTGTGCTGCTGACCTGACCGGCTGCAACCAGTTTCTGGGACTGGGCTAGGCTGCTTACCTCAAGGGAATAAGAGCCCGCTTCTGCGGTGCTGCTTGCCGAAGCAGAAAAAATTGACGTATCGGAAGAGGTTGCCTTGAATGCGACAAAGTTGCTCGAACTGGTGCTGCCCAAACCTTTCAGCGAAGACTGAAATGTGGAAACCTGGCTTTTAATGAGACCGAGCGCGGTAAGCTTGGACTTGAAACTGGCTTCTTTGGTGTTAAGTTTGTCAATGGGCTGACGCTCAATAGACATCAGCCCCGTGACGATGGCATTAACATCAATGCCAGCCGAAGAGGAAGCACTGACTGCCATGGTTATACCCTCCGGTTACGCTTCTTGCTTGAGCAAGAGGCCCTGCTGGAAATGGTCTATCGAACGCGAAATTGCCAAGGTTTCATCTGACGGAATCTGACGGATAACCTCGCCCGTTTCCATGTCCACCATCTTGACGATGGGCCTTTTTGTTGCGCTGTCCACGCTGAATTCCAGACCCCGGTTCGATTGGCGCATTGCCTGATTGATACTGTCTACAGCACCTTTCAGTTGTTCAGTCGTAGGCTGTTTAGCTGCTGCCTGTGGCTGCTCAACCGTACTGCCTGGCGCCGGAGTGTCTGCAACAGCCTTTGTCGCGCCTGAACTGACAGGCTGCCCGGAAAGCTGTGCCGGCTGGGCTGGGCTGCTTGTATTTAAAGTGATCATTATGGATCTCCTCTGCAGAGTATGCTTGATCCGTTAGCTAACGGACCAAGCATACATCATATTACCACGCTTAACGCAACAGACCCAGTACGGTACTTGGAACCTGGTTGGCTTGTGCCAGCATTGCCGTACCCGCTTGTTGCAGAATCTGGTTGCGGGTCATGTTTGTGGTTTCAGCCGCGTAGTCGGTATCCATCACACGGCTGTAAGCTGCGGAGGTGTTCACCGAGAAGACCTGCAGGTTGGCGACGGCTGATGCGTAGCGTGACATGTCCGCACCGTATTGAGAGCGTGAGGTGTTGACGTTGTCGAGGCTGGTGTCAATATTTGCAATCGTCAGAGAGGCGGTCAGTGTGGGCACAGAGCCAACGCCAGTAAGCGTGCCGCCATTTTCGTTAACCACCACAGCAGTAGCTGCAGTCACAAATCCAAGAATACGCGTATTTTCAGCAACCAGCGCAGTGGCCTCAGCGCCGGAGGCGGTGCCTGCATTCTGCACGGCAAGTTCACGCAGACGCTGCAGGTTTTCTGTGATCTGGCCCAGGTAACCGTCATTGATCTGTGCAGTCGAAATGCCGTCATTGGCGTTGCGAATTGCCTGGTTTGCGCCGCGGACCTGCTTGTCATAGTTGGTGGCTGTAACCAGGCCGGTGGCATCGTCCTTCGCGCTGTTGATGCGCAAGCCGGAGGACAAACGCTGCATCGCAGTTTGCAGATGGATGTTGGACTTGTTCAGTGCTTGCGAAGCAAACAGGGAGGAAACGTTGGTGTTGATGACTTGTGCCATGATAATTCTCCTTAAATTGCCGTTTTGATAAGTATGGCACCAAGGCCATCAACTTTGGTTCGCCGTTTAAACTTTGAGGCGTATTAACCGCTGTTGTTCTTTATATCGGTTGTTTATTCTGAAACTTTAGCGTGAAATTCAAAATTCTGGTTTTGCTTTCCTGATACAACTGCATTGTTTGCCATTTCAATATCGATCATGCGCTGTAAAACTTTAGGACTTGTTCGTAAAAATTATTTTACGATTTCGTCACATCGCTTTTTATTGCTATTTGTCGTAATCTGTTACGCCAAAATTACGCCTATGGCGTATTCGCTTAACGAGCCAAGGGATGGGTATTTGCTTTGAAATGCGTCATTCTTGCCGGTGGATACGGAACCCGGATCAGCGAGGAATCGCACCTTAAACCCAAGCCGATGATCGAGGTGGGCGGTCGTCCCATTATCTGGCACATCATGAAGATTTTTTCGGCGCAGGGCATTAATGATTTCGTGGTATGTCTGGGTTACAAGGGCTATGTCATCAAGGAATATTTCGCCAATTATTTCCTGCACATGTCCGATGTGACCTTCGATATGAAGAATAACCAGATGCAGGTGCATCACCGTCATGCCGAGCCGTGGACGGTGACGCTGGTCGATACCGGCGAGAACACCATGACCGGCGGTCGTCTCAAACGTGTCCGGGATTATCTCGACGGAGAGCCATTCTGCTTCACCTATGGCGACGGGGTCGCTGACGTCAATATTGCCGAGCTGCAGGCTTTTCACAAGCGCGAAGGCCGTCTGGCGACAGTGACGGCTGTCCAGCCTCCTGGCCGTTACGGCGCGCTGGAAGTTGAAAGTGGCCGTGTGGCCTCCTTTCAGGAAAAGCCTTTGGGCGATGGCGGCTGGATCAATGGGGGGTACTTTATTCTGGAGCCGGGCGTTTTCGATTACATTTCCGGAGATGCGTCCACCTGGGAGAATGAACCGCTCAGGAAGCTGGCTTCGGAAGGTCAGTTAAGCGCTTTTTCCCACTACGGCTTCTGGCATGCCATGGATACTGTGCGTGACCGCACCATGCTGGAAGATTTGTGGCAGGCCAAGCGGGCGCCCTGGTGCAGCTGGGAATGACGCCCGGGTTCTGGCGCGACAAATCGGTACTGATTACAGGGCATACCGGCTTCAAGGGCGGGTGGCTTTCCCTCTGGTTGCAGCACCTGGGCGCGCAAGTGCATGGCTACGCCCTGGCTCCGGGAACGCAGCCTTCTCTGTTTATGGAAGCACGGGTCGGCGAGGGAATGTCGCATGTCGAGGCAGATATCCGCGACTTGTCTCATTTCAAGGCGAGCATGGATGCCGCCCGACCGGAAATCGTCTTTCATCTGGCTGCCCAGGCGCTGGTGAGAGAAAGTTATACCGATCCGGTAGGGACCATGACCAGCAATGTGATCGGCACCATGAATTTACTGGAAGCGGTCCGCAGCACGCCGTCTGTCAAAGCCGTGGTCGTGATTACCAGCGACAAGTGCTATGAAAACCGCGAATGGTTCTGGCCATACCGGGAAAATGAAGCGCTGGGTGGTCGCGATCCCTATTCGGCCAGCAAGGCGTGCGCCGAGATCGTGACGGCTTCCTGGCGGGCTTCGTTTCTGGATGGGCAGAAGGTGGCGGTTGCGACCGCGCGTGCGGGCAATGTCATCGGTGGTGGTGACTGGGCTGCGGACCGCCTGCTCCCGGATGCCTTGCGTGCCTGGCAGGGCGGCAAGGTACTTCAGGTGCGTTTCCCTCAGGCAGTACGCCCCTGGCAGCACGTGCTTGAGCCCTTGGCAGCTTACCTGCTGCTGGCTGAAAATTTACACCATGGCAAGAACGCAGAAGCATGGAATTTCGGCCCCTCTGATGCCGATATGCGACCTGTAGGGGGGCTTCTTGAGTGCATGGCTTCTTTGTGGGGCGATGGCGCTTCATGGCAGTCGGACGCGCTGCAACATCCGCATGAAGCCGGTTTGCTCAGACTGGATAGCAGCAAGGCGAGGGCACTTCTCGGATGGAGGCCCAATTTCAATATCGATCAGGCACTGGAGCAAGTGATCTTCTGGCATCGTGCCTGGATGGCGGGCGAGGATATGCGCGCCTTTACCCTGAGCCAGATCGACCACTACATGGCACTTTCGCAATGAGTCAGGATACAGATCGTCAGTCCATTCTGGAGCTGGTTCGCCAGTTTGCCGCTGGCCGCAACACGACAGCCGCATTTCGCCCCGGAGAAGACCCGGTTCCGGTTTCCGGCAAGGTCCTCGGGGCGGAAGAATTCGTCAGCATGGTGGATGCCTGCCTGGACGGCTGGCTGACCACGGGGCGATTCAACGAGGCACTGGAAAAGCGGCTGGCGGAATTCATCGGTTGCAGCCATGTGCGCACGGTCAATTCAGGCTCTTCCGCCAATCTAGTGGCTTTCGCCGCGCTGACTTCACCGCTCCTGGGAGAGCGGGCGCTCAGGGCGGGCGACGAGGTCATCACCGTGGCGGCCGGTTTCCCGACTACCGTCAATCCCATGCTGCTCTATGGCATGGTGCCGGTATTCGTGGATGTCCTGCTCGGGACATACAATATTGATGTCAGCCAGCTGGAAGCGGCCGTCTCGACCCGGACACGCGCCATCATGCTGGCCCATACGCTGGGCAATCCTTTTGATCTGGATGCCGTGATGGCATTTGCGCGCAAGCATGACCTGTGGGTGATCGAGGACTGCTGCGACGCGCTGGGCTCGACATGGCGGGGCCAGCATGTCGGTACCTTCGGCCATATCGGCACGCTCAGCTTTTACCCGGCTCACCATATCACCATGGGGGAGGGCGGCGCGGTCTTTACCAGCGACGATACGCTGGTGCGCGCTATCGAGTCGATTCGCGACTGGGGCCGCGACTGCTGGTGTCCGCCGGGACGGGACAATACCTGCGGGCGGCGCTTCTGCTGGAAGCTGGGCGACCTGCCCGAGGGCTACGATCACAAATACGTCTATTCCCATCTGGGTTACAACCTGAAGATCAGCGACATGCAGGCCGCTTGCGGCCTCGCGCAGATGGACCGGCTGCCGGGGTTCGTCGAGGCAAGACGCCGGAACTTTGATTATCTGCGCTTGAAAATGGCGGATCTGGAGGAATATCTGATTCTTCCCGAGGCGACCAGCGAATCCCAGCCCTCCTGGTTCGGTTTTCCGGTGACGCTCAGGGAGACTGCCAATATCAACCGGGTGGATCTCCTGCGCTATCTGGAGCAGAACCGCATCGGCATGCGCCTGCTGTTTGCCGGCAACCTGACCCGGCAGCCTTATTTTGCGCATCAGACCTACCGCTGCGTGGGGGATTTACCGAACACCGACCGGGTGATGCGTGATACCTTCTGGATCGGTGTTTTTCCCGGCCTTGAAGAAGCGCAGCTGGATTTTATGAGCCAGAAAGTCGCCGAGTTCATCGGACATGGCTGGGAATAAGATGATTTACAGAGGAGATTACTGATGTCTGCGACCATCCCGACGCCGCTCTTCGTTCTGGAAATGGCCAACAATCACATGGGCGATGTCGAACACGGCGTGGCCGTGATCCGCGCCTTTGGCGAGGTGTGCCGGGCATTCCCTTTTCATTTCGCATTCAAGCTTCAATACCGCGACCTGGATACCTTCATTCACCCGGCAGCTCGGGGGCGTGACGATATCAAGTATGTCAAGCGTTTCTCGGAAACGCGCCTGAGCCGGCAGAATTTCGATCGCCTGGTGGCCGAGATGCGCACTAACGGTTTCCTTGCCATGTCGACCCCGTTTGACGAGCCATCGGTCGATGTCATCGAAGCGCAGCGACTCGACATCGTCAAGATCGCCAGCTGTTCTTTTACCGACTGGCCATTGCTGGAACGGGTCGTCCTTACGGACAAGCCGGTCATTGCCTCGACAGCCGGCGCCAGCCTGGAGGAGATCGACCGGGTGGTGAGTTTTCTGGCGCACCGCCAGAAGGATTTCGCCATTCTGCATTGCGTGGGCGAATACCCGACACCGGACGAACGCATGCATCTGTCGCAGATCGATTTTCTGCGCGCCCGCTATCCGGGCGTGCGGATCGGATTTTCCACGCATGAACAACCGGATCACACGGATATCGTCAAACTGGCTGTAGCCAAGGGCGTGACGCTGTTCGAAAAACACGTCGGCCTGACGACCGGCGCTTATCCGCTGAATGCCTACTCGGCCAGCCCCGAACAGGTTCGGGCATGGTTGCAGGCTGCGCAGCAGGCCTGGACCTTGTGTGGAGTCGGGGATGCCCGTCTGCCGCCCAATCCAGAAGAGGTGGCCAGTTTGCGCTCCCTGCGGCGCGGCGTTTTTGCACGGCGACCGATTGCAGCAGGCGAGACGATTCGTAGCGAAGACGTCTATTTTGCCTTCCCGCCCCAGCCCGAGCAGTTCACTGCCAACGACTGGTCGAAATATGCCGAATTCACGGCGACTTCGGCCATCGCACTCGATCAGGCCATCGCGCCGGACAATGCCGGTTATGAAGACCGCAGGGCGTGCATCTGGGATATCGCCCAGCGGGTCAAGGCGCTGCTCGCCCGCACCAATATCGTGGTGCCTGGCAGTGCTGATCTGGAAGTTTCGCACCATTACGGGCTCGACCGTTTCGATGAGTTCGGCCTGGTGCTGATTACCGTGGTCAATCGCTGTTATTGCAAGAAACTGCTGGTCGTCCTGCCCGGCCAGTCGCACCCCGAGCAGTACCATATGAAAAAGGAAGAAACCTTCCATGTCCTGCAGGGTGAAATCCTGCTTGAACTGGACGGCGTGCAAAGCGTCTGTCGTCCCGGCGACGTGGTGACGATCGAGCCCGGAGTGCGCCATGCGTTCCGGAGTGAAGGCGGCGCGGTGATCGAAGAAATTTCGACTACGCATGACAAGGACGATTCGTACTATACGGATACCGCAATCATGGAAAACAGGCAGCGCAAGAGCCTGTTGACCTACTGGATGGATTGATCAGCGTGAGCGAAGCCTACCGGGTAGCCGATTTTATTGCCGACTTTGTTGCAGAGCTCGGCGTCAGACATGTTTTCCTTCTCCCCGGCGGCGGCGCCATGTATCTGATGGATGCCGCCGGAAAGTGCCCGGAACTGGAAGCTGTGGCCTGCCTGCACGAACAGGCAGCGGCGATTTCTGCCGAGGCCTATGCCCGCATCAATGAAAATATCGGCGTGGCCATGGTGACCACCGGACCCGGGGCGACCAATGCAATCACTGCCGTTGCCGGGGCCTGGATCGAATCCGTTCCGCTGATGATCATTTCGGGCCAGGTGAAGCGCTCGGATATGTTGCGCGGCGCGCCCTTACGGCAGAAGGGCGTACAGGAAGTCGATATTGTCAGGATTGTCGAGAGCATCACGAAATACGCCGTGACGGTTGAGCGTCCCGAAGACATCCGCATCGAAATGGAACGCGCAGCCTATCTGGCGCGCAGTGGCCGGGCCGGGCCGGTCTGGATCGATGTTCCGCTCGACGTGCAGGGCGCGCCGGTCGAACCCGCGAACTTGCCGCACTGGAAAAAAGAAGTGCATGGCACTGCGCATGTGGGTTTTTCCGGCGAGGTCGAACGGCTGCAAGCCTTGCTGGCCAAGGCAGAACGCCCCCTGCTGATGGCCGGGCACGGTGTGCGCCTTGCCGGTGGCGCAGCACTGTTCCGGGAACTGGCCGAGAAACTGGATATTCCCGTGGTAACGACGTGGAATGCGCTTGATCTGTTGCCCTACGATCATCCCCTTCTGGTTGGCCGTCCCGGCGCAGTTGCTCTGCGCGCGCCGAATTTTGCGGTGCAGAATTGCGATTTACTGATCAGCATCGGCAGCCGTCTCGATAACATCATTACCGCATACAACCCGCGCGGCTTCGCCAGGGGCGCCAAAAAAGTGGTGGTCGATGTCGACCGGAACGAGATCGAAAAGCTCGATATGGATATTGCCCTTGCGCTGGAAGCCGATGCAAAGTCATTCTTGACGGCATGGCTGGATGTCAAGGCTCCTCCTGCCTGCCCGGACTGGACAGCATGGAAAGACCGCTGCACAGACTGGAAGCGGCGTTATCCGGTGAACGATGGCGCGCCTTTCCCGTCCAGTGGCCCCATCAGTCATTACCAGCTGATGGATGCGCTGTCAGAAGCGATTCCTGAAAACACCACCATCAGCACGGGCAGTTCCGGGCTGGCGGTCGAGGCTTTTTATACTATTTTCCGCAACAAACCGGGGCAGCGCGTTTTCCTGACTTCGGGCCTGGGGGCCATGGGATATGGCCTGCCGGCTGCGATTGGCGCCTGCTTTGCCGGAGACCGCCAGCCGATGGTGGCGATCGAGAGCGATGGCAGCCTGCAGCTCAATATTCAGGAACTGGCCACCCTGAGAGCCTTCAGCCTGCCCATTTGTCTGATCGTGATGAACAACGAGGGTTATGCTTCGATCCGCAACACGCAACGCAATTACTTCAATGGGCGTTTCGTGGGCACAGGGCCGGAAGCCGGGCTGCTGCTGCCTGACCTTGAGAAGGTGGCGGCGACCTATGAACTGCCTTTCTTGCGTATCGCCGATGCGTCCGAGCTGAAAAGCGGCTTGCAGCAGGCGCTATCCCAGTCCCGGCCTGTGCTGGTCGATGTGCGGCTGATTTCCAACGAAGCGCTTGCGCCCAAGGTATCGGCTCTGCCGCAGCCGGACGGTTCGATGAAATCCATGCCGCTCGAGGACATGACGCCTCTGCTGCCGCTGGAAACACTGCAGGCCGAGATGATCGTGGGTTTGTCGGAACTGTCGCTGACAGCCCGGAAGATGCCGGTATAAAAAGACACCCTAAAGAATCATGAAATAATGACGCTATGATTCATATTGAGAATGGATTTTATTTATGGTGACACCAGAACTGGAAATTCCCCCAAGCATGACTCCGGCTGAATATTCGCGGCGCGAAGGATTGCGAGCCAGAAAACCCTATCTGGCATCGAAATTCGATGCCATCGCGGCGATGGAGGAACGTGGGGAAATCAGCCCCATCATCCGTCTGGAAAAAAGCTATCTGTGTAATTTCGAGTGTACGCATTGCTCTGCCGAATACTACATGGATCGGCACTTGAAAAAGGTTTTCAAGATCAAGGACACCAGAAGGAAGATGGACCTGGACGATATCCGCGAGCTTTCCCGCCAGGCCGACGAACTGGGGCTGGCGCGGTTCGTGATCACCGGTGGCGAGCCCCTGGTGATGAAGGATTTTGATGCCGTAGTCGAAGCGATTGATCCGGAAAAGCACTATGTGATCACGGATACCAATGGCTGGTTTCTTGATAGCAAGCGCGCCAAACACCTCAAAGACATCGGAGTGGAAAAGGTGCAGTTGTCCTGGGACAGCTTCATCGAGGAAGAGCATGACGCCTTCCGCAACAAGCCGGGTTCGTACAAACGCATCATGCGCGCAATCGATGCTTCCCTGGATGCCGGACTCAATCTCATGTTCCAGACAGTTCTGGTCAAAGGCCGCGTAAAGACTCAAGAGTTTCTGGATATGTGCAAGTTTGCAACAGATAGGCACGTTGGTTTGTATGTGTCCTATGCCAAGCCAACCGGTTCCTGCTCCGATCACCCTGAATTCGTGATCGACAAGGAAGAGGCAGATATCCTGCGTGAGCTCGAAAAGGAATATAACGTCTTCACGCACATGACCCCGTCGTACGGCTCGTTCAAGGGCTGTATTACGGTGAAAGGGATTATTACCGTGACCTCTTCCTTTGAGGTCACGCCGTGTCCATACATCGATTTCTCTCTCGGGAATCTGCGCGAGACCCCCCTCAAGGAAGTGCTTGCCCGTGGCATGCGCAATCCCTGGCTTGGGCCATATCGCCCGGACTGCCTGATTGGCGAGGATCAGAAATTCATCAAGATACACACCGAAAGGACCAAGGGCGTTACGCATCTTCCTGTCCCATGGGGACAGGGTTTTTCTGATGCAGATTCCCTGTGCGACTGATGTTTAATGAAATGGTGTGTATATGAACAATAATGGACTTGCAGTAATGGAACACGAACCGGCCGTAAGCGTTTTCCCCTTGTTTGATGAACATGGCCGTTGCATCCCTTCTTCCGGCCTGGCTGCGGCCGTTCACCGGAAAACCCGGCGCTATTTTTCCATCGTGCAGCCTGAAATCAGTTATGGCGATATTTATGCACGAACAAGAAAATTTCTCGGGATTTCCGGCGGGATGTCGGCGGAGGCTTTCGAGCAACGCGCCGAGGCCATATTGCAGAATTTGCGGAGTGATTCCGCAACAAAGGGCATTGCTGATGGCGTACGCATACCCTTCCTCTTGCCCAAGGTGGCCTACGCTGACTATGGCGAGGCACTTGAGAGTACTTACCTGAAAGCGGTGCATGAGTCTTTCGATGACAAGCTGCCGCAATATGGTTTTATAAACCATCACAAGGATGGTCTTGCCGGCAAGCTCAGCATCGCCCCTGGATCACGCCACGAGCGCCTGGTGGATGCCATGCAGCAGGATCAGGTTGTTGGATATTATTTTCCCTGCCTATCAGAATATTCAGTCCCTGCCGCGATCGAGCAGATTTCTTCCATGCCAGAACGGTTTCTGCTCGCAGGCGGTTTCGATACCTGCGCAGCACTGATTGCGGCTCCGGACCTGCTGCTCAGAACGGATGGTTATCCTCCACTTCTCTGGCTGGCCGCCTTGTCGGGAGAAAAAGACCAGGTCGGATATCATTTCGAGTCGTATGGCTACAATCTGACATTCAATCGCAGGGTTCATTTCAACCAGGTTGCCGAATACTGGGCAAGCGGTCTGGTTGTGCTCGGTTAGCAGGAATTGTCCTTGCTGATTCGAAAAGATGAAATCGGGGTGTTCGTTTTTGATTTTGACGGCACACTCATCGATTCCGCTCCCGGCATCCTTGAGGCTTTTTCTGCCGCAATGAACGATGCGGGCATCGTGTCTTGCGTCCCTCTCGATTCGAACCTGATCGGCCCCCCCCTGGCCGAGACCCTGATGCGGATCAGCGGCAGCAGCGATGCTGCCCTGATCCGGCTTCTGACTGAAAAATTCAAGCATCATTACGACAGCGCCGGCGTGGCCTCGACGCATGCTTATCCTGGTGTCGAGACGATGCTGGAGCGTTTCATGGAGACGGGTGTTCCAATGCATGTCAGCACCAATAAGCGCCTTTCTGTCACCCGGGCCATCATCGAGAAACTGGGCTGGCAAGACCGGTTTGCATCGGTTTATGCGCTGGATATGGTGGAGCCGCGTCTGCCCGGAAAGGCCCAGTTGCTGTCGAAACAAATCGGGGAACAGGGAATCGATTCGGCGAGAACCTGTTATGTCGGCGACAAACTCGAAGATGGCCATGCCGCCGATGCCAATGGACTGGCTTTTTTTTATGCTTCCTGGGGCTATGGCGGACTGGAGCGCGGACAAATGGATGCCAGATGGAGATGGCTGAACCATCCCGCTGATTTTTTATAGATAACTAATCTTCCCATGAGTAGAGAAAGGAAACACGATGAGCCTTAATCCGAGGCTGAATGACCCGAGCCGCCCCCTCGTCAGCATGCTCATATTCAATTACAACTACGGCAGGTACCTGAGAGAGTGCTTCGACAGCGTGCTTGCCCAGACCTACGACAATATCGAGATCAATTTTTCCGATAACGCCTCTAGCGACGAATCGTGGGAAATCGCGCTGGAATACCAGAAACGCTATCCGAACATCTTTTTTGTCGCGCGTAACCGGCAAAATTTCGGGACAGATGCCAATTTCAACAATTGCTGGGTGAACGCGCGCGGCCAGTATTTTGTGGAATTGTGCTCGGACGATGCGCTCCTCCCGGATTTTACGAAAACCTGTGTCGAAGCCCTGGAGTCGAATCTGGATGCCGGCTTTGCCCTGGTTCATCGAACCATTCTCGACGAGCATGGGACACATGTCGAGGAAGCGCCCTTTTACAACCAGACTTGCAAGATTCCAGGTGCGGCTCAAGCGGCTGTTTACATGATGGCTGCCGTGAACCCTGCCGTTTCGCAGATCATGTACCGCAAAATGATGACCCATGAAAAAACAGTCATCGGCGGGCTGGCGGCACGTTACTACGGCACGCGCATCATGGACTTCAATATCACCTGCGAACACCCGATCATATATGTCAGTACCCCTCTGATGCTGCACCGCCTGCATCTGGGCAATGATTCCTTTCGCGCAGCAGACAATATGATGGAAGTTATCGGCCCTTATGTGCTCAATCTCCAGTTCGTCGATATGGCAGCATCCTATGGCCACCAGAATGTCATCGACCGGCTCCCGGCTTCAGTCGAGAAGATTTCACGCCTGGCTTTGCGCTACAGTGTTCGCGCACTGATTGCCGGCAGCGAGAGAAATGCCTTTAAATATTTCCATCTGTCGGCTGCGCTTTTCCCGGAAATTTCTGAGGACGAAATTTTCATGAAGCTCGCGACTTACTGGATGGCGGATGTCGAAGAAAAAGCCCGGCTGCTCGACAAACTCGTGTCCGAAAACAACCTGGTGTCGAGAACCATTTCCTATGATCCGCCTCCGGGCAGCAAACCGCTTTCTCTGGGCTGATCGTTCTCGATGATCGGGCACTTTATTCTCTCCGAAGCAGCTGCAGATCTGCGGCAAGCCGCGATGAAGGCTGAGCAAATCTGTTTTTTCGGTCTTGGCACTTTGTTCGAGGATTGTTATTCGCAGCTCGTACTCGCCGTGGGCCGCAGCCCGGATATGCTTTGCGATAATGCGCCAGCCAAATGGGGAAGATCTTTTTTCGGCATTCCATGCGTTTCTCCACACGAATTGCCTGAGCGCAGGGAAGGGGTTCTGGTCGTCATCTGCGTCCGGAATTTTGAAAAGATTTGTATTCGGCTCGAAGAGATGGGATTCGACAATATTTTTGTCGTGAATTTTGAACGGTCTTACCATCGGGTCGGCAGCATCAGACGTCAGGACAGTGCAGTTGCGGATGTCAGGGTACTTTCGCTTCAGGGCAGATGGGCGCTTGTCACCGGATCTACACGCGGTATCGGGCGCCAGATTGCCATTGCCCTGGCCCGTCAGGGCGCCAATGTGGTCATTCATGGGCGGGTGCTGGAACATACGGAGCAAACTGTTTGGTGTTGCAGGGAACTCGGGGTCGAGGCCGTGGCTGTGGCCGGCGATCTTGGAAAAAGCGATGAACTCGAAGCGCTTGCCGGATGGCTTAGGGACTCAGCCCCGCCCATCGATATTCTGTTCAATAACGCAGGGATCTCGCCGTCGGATTATGGCGGCTTCTGGCAGATGCCGGCAGAGGCATACCACGCCAGCTATGCCGTCAACCTGATTGCTCCGGTTCGCCTGAGTCAGCAACTGATTCCTTCCATGATCGAACGTGGCTTCGGCAGAGTGGTCAATATCAGCAGCAGCATCCAGAGACGTCCGGCTGAAATGGCTTATGCCTGTAGCAAGGCGGCGCTCGACAAGTTCGTGTTCGATCTCCAGTCCGAACTCGCCGGAACCGGTGTCCAGATGTCTTTGCTCGACCCGGGCTGGCTACGCACGGACATGGGCGGGGCGGTGGCGCCCAACGGGGTTGAAAGCGTTCTGCCCGGAGCCCTGTTGGGGGCAGTGATCGATGGGAATGTCAGCGGAGGCTGGTTTGCCGCCCAGGATTACACGGGGATGAGTATCGAGGATGCGATTAGGAAAGCAATTTTTATCGGGGCGTGTGCACCGGACCCATTGACTGTCAGGAAAAGCATATGACAACTTCTGAAACGGGGTTTGTTAAATCCTGCCCCAAGCTTGAAAGCGGGCTGCGCCTCGGGCAGGAGGGGATTCACGCCTGCCAGCTTGGCCCTTTTTCATCTCCCATATACTGGACGGCCGAAGAAGCTGCCGCGACAACGATCACTCGTGAAATGATCGCCGAGAAGAGGCGCTGGATTTTCGACCTCCTGAATGACGATCATAGCGAAACACCGTGCAAGCACTGCCACATGGTCGTTCTGAAAAAACCCGAGGAGGTGCGTTTCGACCGGCTGGGACATATCGATCTGGCCGCAACCACGACCTGTAATCTGCGCTGCAATTTCTGCGGCTACACTCAGTTCGATTCGTTTGCCGAGGCAAAATACGACGCACTTACCGTGCTCCGCCTGTTTTCTCCCGAGGATGTAGTCTGGGATGCCGCTGTGGATTTCAACGGCGGCGAGCCGACGCTGCTGAAGGATTTCGATGATTACATCGATTATTTCGCTTCGCGGCGCATCAGGGTGTTTCTTTACACTAACGCCGTCATTTACCGGCAGTCCGTCTATGACGGCCTCGCCCGGGGGACGATCCGCTGGGTGTGCGCTTCTCTCGATGCCGGGACGCCTTCCAGCTACGAAAAAATCAAGAAGAGTAAGCGTTATGCTGATGTTCTGGAGAATATTGCGCGCTATTCCCATGCAGGTAACCAGGGGGGCGGCCAGGTTTCGGTGAAATACATTTTCAGCCAGGACAACTGCGGTGACGATGATGTGGCTGGATTCAGTTATGCCATGCTGGCAATCCGGCCACAGGAAGTCTGGTTGACCTTCGATTTCGACCCCCTGTGCAATTTGCCGGGGGATTGCGAAGATTTCGGCGGACACGATTACACAGGGCATATCGCAGCATACGCAAAAACCTATCTCATGCTTGAAAAGCATGGGCTCGAGGCCATTCATTTTCCTGAAAAGCATCTGGCCGTCGTCAGCTTGCAGGGCAAGGTGCTTCTGCAATCGGCAAAAGCAGAAATAGAACGACTGAGAAAAGAGCGCAAAAATGTGGAAGGGCACCTTCTTCTGGAAGATTTTCGCGAATCAGGCAACAGTGTAGCTACCGGGGAAGTGGCGAGTTTTACTGTCTCACCCTTGCGAATCCGTCAGTCAGGGCAGGAATGGCAGACCTTGTCACTGGCGGGTAAACGCCTGGCGCTGGCGCCTGCCTGCACTTTGTCGCGTCAGCTTCTGGCTAGCCCCGAGCTCGATGGTGCGGAAATTGTGGGGTTTTTTGACCGCGATGCCGTGCTTCACGGCAAATTTGTTGATGGAATCAAAGTTTCACCCTATTCGGCCCTGCAGGGCCTATCTCCGGATATGGTGGTCGTCGCTGCACCGGAACATCATCGCTACGATATCGCACGCACCATCCTGGCTCAACTCAATGATTCAACGCCTGTCACAATATATCAACCAGATGAATATTCAATCGCACGCTGATTCTTGGCCTTGAATACAATTAAAGGATTTCAGATGAATTATGTGGTTTCAGAAATACTTGATATGGCGGAAGGCGCACGGAAAGATGCAGATTTCCTTTCTGTTTTGTTTGGTTCTCTGAAAGAAGATGTTATTGGCGGCAAGAGGCAAGTGGTGCTTTTCGGCGCCGGGAGCCTTGGAAAGGAGTTCTTGCGTGCGCTACGCGAATTGGCGATTTCGGTAGCTTATATTTGTGATAACGATCCGGGAAAAATCGGGGCGGAAGTACTCGGTGTGCCCGTTATATCCATTGAACAGATGTGCGCGCTTGGGAATCATTTTCTGGTTGTCATCGCATCCCAGAAACATCAGTCCCAGATATACAAGCAACTGCTAGCCGCAGGGATTTCGGAGAATGACATCCTATGTAAACCTTCCGATACCGATACTGACTATATCTATTCTTTCTCCATGGTCGGTAGTCAGCAATGCATTGCTGATTTCAGGGGAGTCTATTATCCCGTTACCCTCAGCGAGGTTATCCGAAGGGACGCGGACCGGATTCTGCAATGTTATGAGTTGCTGTCAGATCAGAAATCAAAGGACCTTCTTGTAACAAAGCTTGCCTTGATGGCATCTGGCGGGAATCTGGATCTTCTGAAAAAATTTATTACAGAGTTCAGCGAGCCCTATAGACAGTTCGGGATGTTTAATTTCGAAGGGACTACAGAGGATTACTACTATTTCAACAATGATGTTGTTTGTCTGGATGATGGCGAGATTTTTGTTGACGTCGGCGCCTTCGATGGCGACACCATCGAAACCTTTGTTGCTGCCTGCGACAAGCGTGGCGTTTGTTACGGGTCGATTATTGCGTTTGAACCGGATCCCCCCTGTTATGCAAAACTCATAGAGTCATGCCGTAACAGAAGGAATGTGGAATGTCATCAACTCGGACTTGGTGAAGCCGACGGTGTGGTTAAATTCCTGACTTCAGATGAAGCGGAACGATTTTCTGTTGGGATTGAGCATGTTGCAGGTAAACATGAAGTCAAAATTGTAACGCTTGATCATTTCCTGGCTGGGCGTCCAGTCACTATGATTAAAATGGATCCTGGCGCCAATATCATTCCCAAAATCCTGCGTGGCGCCAAAGAAACCATTTCCGGTTGCAAGCCCAAGCTTGCTTTGGGTGCCTACCATTCGCTGGAGGCGATATATGAAATTCCGTTGCTAGCCCATTCCTTCAACCCAGGTTATCGGATGTATTTGAGACACAATACCTATCATCTTGCCGATACGGATTTTTTTGCTATTCCTTAAATGTTTTTGCGGCTTAGTGCACCAGCTTAATTCGTAATCAACGAGATATTTATGGCGATTCCCAACACTTACCATGACATGCTGACACGCAGTATCGAAGCGATCGCCGGCAAAGGGCGGCCGATAGTCATCTTTGGCGCATCAAAAGCTGGCTGGTATGTGATGAAAGTTCTTGAGGCGAACGGTATCAAGGTTACCGCATTTTGCGATAACGACCCCCAAAAGGCTGGGCACACTTATCACGGGCATCCTACTTTTTTACCAGCGGATCTGTATGAGAATTTTCCTGATGCATTGGTTTTTATTGGAGTTTTTCGCAGAGAAGTCTTTCAAAAGATCAAACATCAACTCACAGGGCTTGGGTTTTCTGTGCAAGATGCGGATGCCTACGTTTTTCTGTATTCATATTTCATGGACATTGCAAAAAGGGAATGTGACCGGGGGGTGTTTGCTGAAACTGTGCGAAAGTTGTCAGCGTATTATTCCAGAGAATCATATGCCTATGGTTATGTAGACGATGGTTTGTTCGTCTCTCCCTTTGTGACAGGCGTGGTAACCCAGAAATGTAACCTTCGCTGTTTCGATTGCGGCCAACGGATTCCTTATTATGAATTGCCACAGGATTTTGCTGTAGATGCACTGGTTAAGGATATCCAGCAGTACTGCAGTGCATTTGATCTGGTTCCGGAAATCAGCCTGCATGGCGGGGAGCCTTTTCTCCATCCTGAATTGGGCAGAATCTGCAGGGAAGTCTCGAAAATTCCCAATTTGGTGTTTATAAACCTTATTACGAATGGGAAGCTAATTCCTTCGGAAGATACGCTTCGCGATTTGTCATCGTCGGGAGCTGATTTACATCAGAGCGACTATGGAAAGTTATCCAGGCACCAGAAAGAAGTTTTCAGCGCCTGCTCAGAACACCACATCTTTTGCGATATTCATTTCGTCGATCCAAGTGAAAAATGGACGAGGTCTCCGCCTATCCGGCAAATCAATCGTTCTGTTCAGGAGAATGATGAGGTTTATAAACAATGCGTCTCAAGCAGGATTTGCTGCCAAATTATGGACGGAAAACTGTACCGTTGCCCACTATCTGCTCATGCATCGGCTCAGGGCTTGATCCCATTAATGGAAGACGATGCCGTCGAACTGAAGAATGCAGCCATCAGCAATGATGAACGAATACAAAATATCAGGGCTTTTCTGACTCGAACTACAGCAATGAATGTCTGCAAATATTGCGACCCGGAGGGCGGAACCCTGGTCGAACCTGCCATCCAACTTTCAAAAAGAAATCGCATGATCCTTGAAAATGGCGGGCAGATATGAGCATCGCCGAAACTTTTCGCGACGAATTGTCTTCGCTCGTATCTGAACTTGTCTCCGGAAACAGGCCTGTTGTCATTTTTGGCGCAGCACGGGGTGGATGGTACTTGACGCAAGTGTTGACTTACCATGGTGTAACAATTGCTGCTTTTGCAGACAGCAATCCCAATAAACAGGGTGCCTATCTGGGTATGGAGGTATTGCCCATCAATGAGGCAATCGAAAAATATCCCGAAGCGGTTTTCCTCCCGAGCCTGCTTAATCCAAAAAATCTTGGTGTTGTAATGGCAACCCTGAAGGCGGCCGGCGCAAAGGATATACGATATTTTATTCCGCAAAGCATTTATAGCTATTTCACCGAAATTGAGGCTCGTAATTGCGATCATTCTGCGCTTGCGGAATCGATAGGAAAATATTACTCAGGCGAGGGTCGTGACGCCCTTAGTTTTTCACCTTCAGTCTCTTGTGTTGTAACTCAAAAATGTACGTTGTGCTGCAAAGATTGTGGCGCATTTGTGCCAGAAAATGCAGCGCCGAAGACCTATTCTGTAAGCAACATCGTCGAGGATATCCGAAAGTACTGTAGCGCCTTCGATATCGTTCACCACATTGCCCTTCAGGGGGGTGAACCATTCATGCATCGTGAAATCATGAAAATTGTCGAAGAGGTTTCCAGTATTCCGAATTTGCTTTTCATCGATCTGGTTACCAATGGAACAATCGTGCCCAAGCTGCCTGTTCTGCGTGCCATGGCGCGGAATGGCGCATGTGTAATTATTTCTGATTATGGTCCAGCATCAACCATGATTTCTCCATTGACTGACGCATGTTCAAAGAATGGAATCTTTGTTGATTACTATAATTACACTGAGAACAATGATTGGGGGATGCAGACGCCGATACAGGAAAGGCAGCGAGGGGAAAAAGAAAATGATGCAATGTTTCAGGAGTGCGTATCGAACCCGATGATTTGCTGTCAAATCATGAACGGTAAAGTTCACCGTTGTACCTTTTCAAATTTCACTGAGAACCTTGGTTTGATTCCAACATTCAATGCCGATTCTGTGGATCTGACTGTATATGAGTCTGGCAATCCCGAATTGGTTGATGGAATTAGGTCCATGGCGTACAGGAAAACTGCATTAAACGCTTGTGACTACTGCCCGGCAAAGGACAGAATCTTTGTTCCGGCGGGTATCCAGATAGCGAAGCCAAAGAAAAAACGAGCCGCCATGGATAATAAATCTTGAAAATGGTGATGGTGCAAGGCGGTGACTGAAGTCGTGACCAGGAAAATATTGGTTCTGGGCGGCGATATCGGCGGAACAAAAACGCTGCTGAAGCTTGCCGAAGTCAACGCTCAGGGTGAATTGTTCGGCCTGCGTGAGCAGCGTTACGACAGTCGTGCCTATCCAGGGCTGGCGTCTGTTATTAAGGAATTTCTCGATGAGGAAACTCCCGATTGCGCCTGTTTCGGTGTGGCCGGGCCGGTCGTAAACAATATTTCGCAAATCACCTTCCTGCCCTGGATTATCGATGCAGATTCGATTGCCACAGAATTCGGCATTCGCGAGGTAAATCTGATCAACGATTTTCAGGCTGCAGCTTATGGCATCGATGCGCTTGCAGCCGAAGACCTGCTGGTTCTTAACCCCGGAATTCCACAGAAACATGGCACGCGGGCATTGATTGGCGCCGGTACCTTCCTGGGAGAGGGCTCGCTTGTATGGCAAGGAGATTGCTATGTCGCGCTTCCTTCCGAAGGCGGGCATGCGGACTTTGCGCCACGCGGTCCCTTGCAGGCCGAGCTGTTGGCAGAGTTAAGCTCCCATAATGACGGGTACGTTGCCTACGGCAATTTGCTGTCTGGAGGCGGGTTGATCACTATTTATGAATTTCTGCATCAGCGCAGGGGAATGAGCGAATTTTCAGAGTTATTGGCTAATAGGGGAAATCCCGATCTGGCATTTGCGATTTCTCAACATGCTTTGTTGCACAATGATTCTATTGCCTCTGATGCCTTGAACTTGTTTGTCGAAATTTATGCTGCGGAGGCAGGCAACCTGGCTTTGCGCACCCTGCCAAGCGGCGGGGTTTATGTAACAGGTGGCATCGCGCCACAAATTATTCCTCGACTGATGGATGGCCGCTTTATGCGCACCTTTGCGGATAAAGGCGCGTTCTCCCAGCTGCTTATGGAATTTCCTGTCAGTGTTGTGTTGAATCCAGAGGTCGGCGTGCTTGGCGCTATATTGCATGCCTTCCGTAACCAGCGAGCGGGTCTTGGATCATGGATGCGCTGAACCGGATGAAGCAGACTGCAGCAACAGAAAGAATTCTGTTTGTTGTTCCGCCAAATATCACTTTTGACGACTTCGTCACGCCTCCAGCTAATGTTGGAACTGTGAGGCTAAGCAAGTCGGACAAGCCCTTTGGTTCGGTGATTACCGATATTCCGCTGGGCATCATTTCCCTGAGCGCTTATCTGAAGGCGCATCTGGGGATAGATGCGATGGCCATCGACTTTAATGTCCAGTTGCTGAGAGAAGCTGAATTCGAGTTTGGCGATTTCAGAAGCTATTTTCTGAACCATCTGCAATCCGCCAAATTCCGGGAATTCAGCCCTACGGTTGTTGCCATTTCCGCCCAGTTCAGCCCTTCTTACCACAGCGTCATCGATCTTGCCGAGGTGAGCCGCAGCCTGTTTCCTGAAGCCATGATTCTGGCGGGTGGAAATCTGGTGACCGCCATGTATCGGGAGTTGTTCTTGGATACTGGCAGTATCGATGCGATATGCTTCGGCGAGGGAGAACTCCCTCTGGTCGAATTGCTGGCGGCATCGGACAGGCATGAAGTCATGGCAAGACATGCCTCGTGGGTCACTCGGGAGAAAGCCCTGGCGCCGGGTAATCCTTTCCAGCATTGCTTCATAGAGAATCTGGATGAAATTCCTTTTCTGGATTACGACATACTCGATCTTGATGGCTACCAGCTGAATCCGACGCTGTCGCGCTATTCCGTTGGGGCGGAGGTGGATCGTGCCATTTCCATCATGACTTCGCGCGGATGTCCGTTCAAATGCACTTTCTGTGCTTCGCACCAGGCCCATGGCCGCAGAATGCGGTATTACAGTGAAGCGCGGGTTGAGCAGGATATTGATCTCCTGATCGAGCGTTACGGGGTGAGAAGTTTCATTATCCAGGACGACCATTTCATGGGGGGCAAGGAGCGGCCCTACAATATTGTCAGCGCCATCAAGGCGCGGCAGGGTTCGATTTTCTTTCAGAACGCATTGGCTATTTACGCCCTGGACAAGCGTTTTCTCACTCTGCTGAAGGAAGCCGGCATCGACGAGCTGGTGCTGCCGATCGAATCTGGCAGTGCTCGGGTGCTCAAGGATGTGATGCGCAAGCCGTTAAAGCTGGATATCGTGCAACGTGTCCTGGCTGATTGCCGGGAGGCGGGGATATTTACCGACTGCAATATCATCGTCGGCATGCCCGGTGAAACGATGGATGACATCGACGAAAGCCGGGCGTTTCTGAAAAGCATTTATGGTGACTGGTTCAGGGTTTTTATCGCCACGCCGATACCCGGCAGCGAAATGTATGACGAAGCCGCCAGAAATGATTATTTCGTGATCAATCCTGTAAAGGCCAATTACAAACGGGCTGTTATTGAAACGAAGGACTGGACGGCGGAATACATTCAGCACATGACTTATGCGATGAACATAGAACTGAATTTTGTACATAATTCCAATATGCGTCTGGGCCATTACCGTACAGCACTGGACTGCTTCGACAAGGTCCTGAAAGTCAAACCAGACCATGCCATCGCCTGCTTTTATGCGGGCCGTTGTCTGGCGCATCTTGGTGAAACCGAGAAGGCTCAAGAATATTTCAGCAAGGCGCAGGCGTATGGCGCGGACAGTTTCTGGAAACCTTATATCGAAATGTTCCAGATTCCCCTTTTTCAATTGGGTTCATCTTTTGCCACCGATGCAAATGTGGTGGATATATCCAGTGCTGTTTCGGGAAAAGTATGAGCATCCCCAAGGAAAACTGGAGAGGCATGCTCGAGGACTTATTTGACCAGGCATTTGTTTCCAGGGCGAATTCCATTGCGGATGGTCTTCTTTCAGATGGCCCGGTCATTCTCTATGGCGCAGGCGAATGCAGCCACTGGTTTCATGAGATCGCCATGAAAATGCATGGCTGCCAGCCCGTTGCCGTGCTCGACCGAGCTTTCCGCAAGGGCGATACCTGGCAGGGTATCCCTGCTTTCGCGCCGGATGACTATTTTCCCACTGAGGAGGAAAAGCGCGAGGCGCGGGTGGTGATTAGCGTCGGTAACCCAGGCTATCATGGGGAAATCGTGACGTCCCTGAACCACATGGGTTTCGCGAACATCCTTTTCCTGAATGATATTTACGAGATTCACAACCCGTTCAACCAGCCGTCTTCCCTGGCAGACCAGGGTTTCGATTATTACTGGAATCACCGTGAAGCCATTTTTTCCGCTTTCGACCTCATGGCCGATGAGGAGAGCCGGGAAGTTTATGTGCGCTTTGTACAGACCCACATGCAGAGGAAGCCGTTTCCCTTGCCCCTGCGCCCCCGCGAAGAGCAGTATTTTCCCCGCGATGTACCGCTTGCCCACGGTCATGACCGCTATGTCTGTTGCGGCGCATACGATGGCGATACCGTTCGCCTGCTTAACAAGGTGCGCGGCAAGGTGGATGCCATCGCCTGTTTCGAGCCTGAGCCGCACATCTATGCGCGTCTTACGGACTATCTGTGGCGGCATGGGGATCAGCTTGCCGATCGTATCCTGACCTGGCCCTGTGCCGTCTACGGAAATAGCGGCCAGAGCCACTTCATTCGCGGAGAAGGACTGGGCTCGCGGATCAGCGATACTGGCGAATCGTGGGTGCAGTGCGTGACGCTCGATCAGGCCCTGGCCGGATTCGATCCGACCTTCATTTCCATGGACGTGGAGGGCGCGGAGCCGGAGGTGCTCAAGGGCGCGGAACGCCTGCTTCGCAAGGCACGGCCTGATCTGGGGGTCTGCGTCTATCATTCTCCGAACCATGCGTGGGAAATTCCCTTGCAACTGAATGGCCTCGGGCTCGACTACCGCTTCTATTTGCGCAATTACACGTCCTTCACGATCGAAACGGTGCTTTATGCCACCACATGATCCCATTCTCGCCACAGACAGCGCGGTCAGGGTCAGCGTCGTTGTTCCTGTATTCAATGCTGAAAATTTTCTCGCCACCGCGATCGGGAGCGTGAAGGGGCAAACCATCCCGGATTGGGAGCTTGTTCTGGTCGATGACGGCTCGTCAGATAAGAGTGCGCAGGTCTGCGAACAATATGCACGGGAAGATGCGCGCATTCGGCTGTTCTCCCAGCCGAATCGCGGCCCCTCTGCGGCGCGCAATATGGGTGTGCGCGTTGCGAAAGGGGAGTTCGTCTTTTTCATGGATGCGGATGACTATATCTTTCCCGATGCGCTGGAGAATCTTCTTGCCGCAGCCGACGGGCATGGCGCAGACATGGTGCTGGGGAATTTCTGCAAACAGGAAGGCGATGCGCCACTGATCCACCAGCCCGTCGTATTCCAACCGGAAGGCACCCCTTTTCAGGGCGAGCATCAGTTGCTGAACGGGGCTGCTCTGCTTGATTACGTCAGGCACTTTCTCAGGCACCCGAGCAACCATCTGGTCAGCTATTGCTGGGCGCGTTTATACCGGCGTGCCGTGATTCTTCAGCATGCGCTTGAAGCCGATGAGGAGATGCGGCTTTTCGAGGATTTTTCCTTCAATCTCGACTATCTGGGAAAGACCCGGAATCTCGTTTTTGTAAATAAACCGGTTTATGTTTATGTATTGCACCGGCAGCATGTTTCAGCGAGCATGGAGATCATCGAGTCGCGGCGGCTGGTCAGCGACATGCAGGCCTTCAGGGCCAGGGTGGAAAGCTTTATCCATGCGCTCGGCGTCAATGAGGCACTGGCTGAACAGGTCAGGCGAGAAGTGGGGCATACCCTTGTTCATTACGTGATCATCTTTCTGGTGCGTACCTGCCGTCAGTTGAATGCAGCAAATCGCCAGGCGATCTTCAGGGAAATCCGTGAGCTCGTGGATTCTGCAACCCTGCGGGAGTGCCTGCCGTGCTACGAGCCCCGTCCCGGCAACAGCAGGATCGTGCCTGCGCTCTTGCAGCTCAGGTTTATATGGCTATTGGCTTTTGTCTGTAAACAGAAGGGTAACCGCCGTTACGGCAGACTGGAGAATACAGCATCGTGAAACAGGAATTACTGAACCGGCTGCAAACAGCCGGAAAGCCCGTGATCATCAGCGGGGCCGGCATGGTCGGCGAAACGGTCCTTGGAATCTGCAAGGAAAACGGTATCGCTGTCGCGGGGTTCTGCGATGGCAGCACACGGGTCGAGGGAAGTGATTTTCACGGTTTCAGGGTGATCCATACCCAGCGGCTCAAGGAGCATTACCGCGATGCGCTGGTGCTGATCACCGTTGCAGCCATCAAGGACGTGGTGGACATGTTGCGCGAGGAGGGGTTCGAGGACTGGATTGCCGCCGGGCCCCTGCTGGAAGATATGGACGTTGGCCAGATGGCGCCTGAACTGGATTTCCACAAGTTTTCCATTGAAACCTGCATCGTCTGTCATGCTGGTTTCCTGAACCCGGAAAAGACCTTTCTGCGCAGCGTCGATCTCATCATCACAGAGCGCTGCTCGCTGAAATGCAAGGACTGCTCGAACCTGATGCAATACTACGAGAGCCCGAAGAATGTTGAGCTCGATCTCCTGTTCCAGTCTGTCGATGCCTTGTGTTCCGCCCTCGATGAAATCATGGAAATGCGCGTGATTGGGGGCGATGCCTTCATGAACAAACAGTGGCCGCTGGTGGTCGAAAAACTGCTCGGCGAGCCGAAAATCCGGCGTGTGGTCATCTACACCAATGGCGCGATTGTTCCGAAAGCGGAGCACGCACCGCTGCTCAGGCATCCCAGGGTACTGACCATCGTCACGGATTACGGCAAGCTTTCGTCCAGCATGGAAAAACTCACCGGCTATTTCAGCGAGCATGGCATTGCGCACCGGATTCTTCATGTGGATAGCTGGCTCGATTGCGCCAGCCTTGAGAAGCATGGCCGCTCGCAGGAAGACAATGCCAGGGTCTATCAGGATTGCTGTGCGAAGAACATGCTCAGCCTTTCCGATGGCAAGCTGTTTCGCTGCCCGTTTGCTGCAAACGCGGACAGGCTTTCCGCTGTTCCGGATTTCCAGGACGATTACGTGGACGTGCTGGCAGAATCCCCGGCAGCGGAAGACAGGGACCGCATCGGCCGCAAAATCATGGACTACGCGCTTAACAAGGGAACGCTGGAAATCTGCGATTACTGTAACGGCAGACCGCTTTCTGGCAAGGAAGTCACTCCGGCGGTCCAGACATCCGAGCCGCTTACCTACTGGAAGCACCCCCGAAACCCGATCAGGGCGCTCAAATGAATACCTGTCTTGCCGAAGCCGTCAAGGTCCTTGCCGATGCCGTGCCGGACCCTTCCGCCGGATTACCGGACGAAGTGTTTTACTACATCAGCACCATGACACCGCTGATCAATGTCGATCTGCTGATCAGGGATGAGCGCGACCGCACGCTGCTTGCCTGGAGAAACGACCCGCATGCAGGCACGGGGTGGCATATCCCCGGCGGCATCATCCGCTTCAAGGAGAGCATTGCCGAGCGTATCCGGCAGGTTGCGCTGTCTGAAATTGGCGTGATGGTCGATTTCGATCACGATGTGCTTGCCATTAACGAAATGATCCACCGCGACCGGGATGTGCGCGGCCATTTCATTTCGCTGCTCTACAACTGCCGGCTGGATTCGTCATTCGTCCCGCCCAACCACGGACTGACGCCTGACGCTGCGGGCTATCTGCAGTGGCATGAGCGCTGTCCGGAAAACATGATTGTTTACCATGATGTGTACCGCAAATACATCTGACAGTTCAGGGGAAAAGTGAGCCTCATGAAAGCAAAGGATATGAGCGGGCAGGCCCCGGGCGGTCAGCGGCAACGGCTGGCCGAGGCATTGCCGCTGGATACGCCGTATGTGGTCCAGATATTCCCGGTGTATTCCTGCAATTTCAAATGCGGTTACTGCATTTTTTCTGTGGACAAGGACGAGCGCGGCTTCTTTTCAGACCGTAATCTGATGGATTTCGAGCTTTACCGGAAGTGCGTGGATGACATGATGCAGTTTCCCGCAAAGATCAAGGTATTGCGCTTCGTTGGCGTGGGCGAGCCGCTGCTTCACAAGAAAATCGTGGATATGGTGGCCTATACGGCAGAAAGGCAGATTGCGAATACCATAGAGATCGTGACCAATGGCGTGCTGCTGGATAAAAAGATGGTGGATGGACTGGTTGCTGCCGGGCTCGGGCGCCTGGTGATCTCCGTTCAGGGAACCAGCCAGACGAAATACAGTGAAACGGCGGGGGCAAAAATCGATTTCGAGCGCTTTATCGAAAACCTCGCTTATCTCTACGCAAATAAAAAACAGTTGCATGTCTATATCAAGGTGGTCGATACGGCGCTCGACGGTGAGGAGGACAGAAAGCGGTTCTTCGAAATTTTCGGCAACCTGTGCGATTCGATCGCCGTGGAAAATACCGTGCCCATCCACAAGGCGATCGATTTCACGCATATTCTCGCCAACAGGGATGACGGACTGACCCAGTTCGGTTTGCCGGTCGAGCAGGTTGCCATCTGCCCGCAACCTTTTTTTCATTTGCAGATCAACCCGGACGGCAAGGTCGTGCCCTGCTATTCCTGGGATTACCCGGCGATCCTCGGCGACTGCAACGAGGAAAGCGTGACGGGAATCTGGAATGGCGAGAAATTCCGTTCTTTCAGGCGCGCCATGCTGGACGGCCTGGCAAGCGCATCTGAGGTGTGCACCGATTGCAACATCATCAAGTATCGCTGGTTTCCTGAAGACAATCTCCTGGGAGATGCCGAAAGGCTCAGGGAGGTTTACTCGCAAGACAAACATGATGACAGTGTTGACGCAGCCGGATGAAGACCTATCTATCCCTGATCGTGTTCTGGGCAATGCAGGTGGTTGCGCAGATCCTGTTCAAGTGGGGGAGTCTTTCCGAAGCGCGCTGGCTGACCGGTTTTATCGCGGGCAATGTGTTCGGTTTTTCAAGTATCTGGCTGCTCATGCTGGTATACAAGGTCATGAACCCGAATGTGGCGCTGGCCCTGGGAACGGCTGGGGCCTTTCTGTTCGGGCAGATCGGCTTGTCCCTTGTGTTCAAGACGCAGATCAGTCCGTGGCAGGCCGCCGGGATGCTGGCCATCATCGCCGGGATCGTGATGCTTTCCATGGGCCATCAGGAATAACTTCGGCCAGGCAAGAGAATGAAAAAATCATTTACATCTGAAGTCACTCCCGGCTTGCTGGCGATGGATCTCGAACATGTGCTCGCCCATACGGAAAGCTTCTGGGATGAAATGAGGGGAGAGCGCCTTTTTATCACGGGCGGTACGGGTTTCTTCGGAAAATGGTTTCTGGAAAGCTTCATCTGGGCGAATGAACGTCTGAACCTGAAGGCAAAGGCGGTTGTTCTGACCCGGGATGTGAACCGGCTGAAAAATGATGCGCCCCATCTGGCCGGAAACCGCCATGTCGGATTTCATCAGGGCGATGTGAGAAGTTTTGAATTTCCCGCCGGGAGTTTTTCTCACATGATTCATGCCGCGACCACTTCGGCAGTGGAAACCTTCAATCATGAGCTTCCCCTGGCAAAGTTCGAAACGGTGGCGGACGGAACGCGCAGAGCGCTCGATTTTGCCTCCCGCTGCAGGGTGAAGAAATTCCTGCTGACAAGTACGGGCGGCGCATACGGTCCGCAGCCGGAAAACCTGCCCCGGATAACAGAAGATTACAATGGTGCGCCGGATATCACCCGCCCGGTTTCGTCCGCGCTCGGTGAGGCCAAACGTGTGGCAGAACTGCTCACCCGGATATACAGCGAGTCATACCATTTCGAAGCCAAGATTTGCCGCTGCTTCACTTTTGTCGGCCCCTATCTGCAACTGGATATCCATTATGCGATCGGTAACTTTATCCGTGACGCACTGCGGGGCGGTCCGATCAGAGTACGGGGAAACGGCTCTCCGGTGAGATCGTTTCTGTATGCGCCGGATCTGATGATCTGGCTGTGGACCCTGCTGTTCAGGGGAGAGGCCGGCAGGCTTTACAATGTCGGTTCGGAACGCGCGATCAGCATCGGCGAACTGGCCGGCATGATTGCCAGCCGATCCGGCACTTCCGTGATTTTTGAGAATAGCGAACAGGCCCTGCCGACATCGAGTTCTTCCCGTTACGTGCCTTCGGTGGAAAGAATTACCAGTGAACTGGGCGTCAGGGAATGGATCGGCATTGAAGAAGCGATAGACCGCACCCTGTCGTTTTGCCGGGGACAACCCGGCAAATTCTGAGATGGGTGTGCACTGATTCAGGGAGATTGATTATTTTGACGCGCAATTTTTACTTGGCGGATCACGCGCCATACTACATTTTTGCCATGGACTACATTCAGCAGTCCGCCGGCATCCGGGCATTGCATTATCTGTGTCATGCACTCAATGAAAGCGGGCAGGAGGCTTACGTGACCTGCGAGGGGACGGTTCCCCATCTCAGGACGCCAGTGCTAACCGAGGCCGTCCTGAGGCAGCACCATGCGTCCGGCCGGGTGCCGATCATGGTCTATCCGGAAATCATCTCCGGTGATCCTCTCGGAGCGGGCGGGGTGGTTGTGCGATGGCTGTTGAACAGGCCGGGACATATCGGCGGTGATGCCACTTTCCCCAAGGAGGACCTGATCTTCGCCTATGACCCGATTTACCTTCCTCCTGGGATGAAGGGCGAGATGTTGCATATCCCGACGTGCGATCTCTCGATTTTCAATAATGATAACAACCCCAACGACGATAAACGTGACCTGGTCTGTTTCTATGCCCATAAATATCTGCACAATGGGGGAACGCTCACCGAACACGTAAAGGGTGCGGTCAGTCTGTGCAAGGACCAGAAGCTGACTCACCATGAGATCGCGGCGATTCTGCGGCGCTCCCGGCTGCTTTATGTCTATGAGCCAACCGTGATGATTGCCGAGGCATTGCTGTGCGGCTGTCCGATATCAGTGATCGAGACGGATTACTGGCGGCAGAACATGCCGAATTATTCGTATATCAAGGATACCGGTCTGGTGATGGCAGACAGTGCTGAGTCGCTCGAACTCGCGAAAGCGAATATTCACCACTACCGCACCTACCATGAAAATGTCGTGCTGAAGAATGCCTGGGAGCAACTCGATCATTTTATCGAAGTGACCCAGAATGCGGCAAAATCACGGTCCAGGCCTTATTGAGCAGATCATGGCAACGGAGCTATTGCTCGCGATGTTTATTGCCCCACGTCAGCCACATATCACGCAGTACAGCTTCGAAATGAACTGCAAAGCGGGCGCCATCCATGACGGGGGATGCCAGAACCTGCTGGCGCAAGCCATTGCGTAGTTCAGACAGGCTTTTCAGGTCTGCTGCATGCCTGGCGGCGCGCGACACATAATCTTCCTTGTCGACCGCGATCCATTCCGGCAAGCCTGCGTTCATCAGAAACCCGGCACCCTGCCTGAACAGGAAGCTCTGCCCGGCCAGATTCAGCACCGGCACTCCCATCCACAGGCTTTCGACAGTGGTCGTGCCGCCCGGATAAGGGAAGGGATCCAGCGCGATATCTACCCGGTGGTAGGCCGCAAGGTATTTATCACGTGTCTCGTTGCCTTCCAGCACAAGCCGGTGTGCTTCGATGCCATGCGCCGCGAAGCGTTCGATGGTGTGCAGCCTTACCGAGGTTTCCTTGAGCTGCTTGGATTTCAGGAACAGGCGGCTTTCCGGCACGGATGCCAGTATGCGCGACCATACCTCGACCACAGCATCATTCATCTTGGTCAGGTTGTTGAAGCAGCCGAAGGTGACGTATCCGTGAGCGAGCGCAGGCAGCGAAGCAACTTCCACAGGGATTTCCGGGGGGGTGAAACATAACCGGGTCTCAGGCATGCGCCAGATTTTTTCCGTGAAATAAGCTTCTTCCGTTTCCGGCAAGGTCCATGGATCGGCAATCAGATAGTCCATCTCCGCAACACCTGTGGTGGCGAAGTACCCCAGCCAGCTCACCTGCACCGGGGCGGGTTTCCAGGCAAACACCGGCAGGCGGTTGTATCGGGAATGGCCGGAAAGATCCATCAGGATATGAACGCCATCGTCGTGAATCAGGCGTGCGGCGGCTTCGTCGCTGAGGCCGGTCAGTGCTTTCCACGCGGTAAAGCGGGGCTTGATCCGGGCTGTCAGCTCGTCTTCCCGATGATCTGTCGGGTAGGCGATCAATTCGAAGGCAGCAGGATCGAGATGGTTCAGCAGGTTTTCCAGGAAATAACCTACCGGGTGATTTCTGAGATCGCCCGATACCAGACCGATTTTCAGGCGTTCGGGCTGAACGTCGCAAGACCACGTAGTAAAACGGGATGTGGCTCTGCTGCAGATTCGTTCACCATATTTCCGTGCTTCTGCAAATCCGATGGCAGGCGCGCTGGCAGGGCTGTAATTCAGCAGAAACAAAAGGTTGCTATGCGCCTTGTCGTAATCCGGCTTGATTGCCAGCGCCCGCCTGAAACTGGTTTCCGCTTCGTCCAGACGCCCCAGGTCCTGGAGAATGATGCCCAGGTTGTTGTGCGCTTCAGCCAGCTCAGGGTCGATCTGCAGTGCGCGCCGGTAGCTGGCCTCGGCTTCGTCCAGACGCCCCAGTTCCTGAAGGGTATTGCCCAGATTGCTGTGCGTGCTGGCATCACCGGGACTGGCTTCAAGTGCCTGTCGAAGGCTGGCTTCCGCTTCATTCTGACGGCCAAGATCGTTGAGTGTGATGCCCAGGTTGCTACGTGCCTGAACATGGTCCGGCTTGATCTGCAGCACCCTGCGAAAGCTTGCTGCCGCCTCATTCAGACGCCCCCTGGCTTTGAGTGCGTTGGCGAGGTTGTAATGCGCCTCGGCGAAAGCCGGATTGATCTGTATCGCACGCCGATGGCTGGCTTCAGCTTCATCAAGGCGGCCCATCTCCTGATAAACGGTGCCCAGATTGCAGTGGGCTTCGGCGAAATCCGGCTGGAGTTTCAGTGCCTGGCGCAGGCTGGTTTCGGCCTCGTCCAGACGGCCCATGTCACTGAGCGTGATGCCCAGATTGCTGTGCGCATAGACGTCAAGCGGCGACAGCTCGGCCGCTTTTTGCATGGCGGCAATCGCTTCCGTGTTGTTTCCCTTTTGTTTGAATACCGCGCCCAATACATTCCAGCCCAGCCCATCCTGGGGAAAACGAACAGTCATTTTCCGGGCAGCGGCTTCTGCCTCTGCATATCGCCCTCCGTTGAATAGCGCGACCAGCGCATTGATTTCCTGCGGGCCGGGCCTGGAAGCCTGGGGCGTTTCATCGGCAGGCCGCTGATGAGCCGGCCCGGTTGGTTGTGCTTCCCCATCCAGGCGTGCTGCCAGCGCTTCTACCTCGTCGCCCTCCAGTCCCTGTTGCTGGGCAAGCGCCAGCACTTCCCGCGCAATATCCGGCTGTTCGGCCTGAATCAGTGCGTCGATGTAGCTCAGCCAGAATTGTCCGCGCGCCGGGTCGGCCTCGAGTGCCGCCACGAAAAAGGGCAGGCCAGCTGCGGGCTGTTCCATCTCCACTGCCAGGGCTCCCAGGTTGTGGTTGGCCTCTGGGTGATCCGGACGGGTCTGCAGGATGCGCTGGTAGAGTTCTCCGGCTTCCTGAAGCCGACCGGCCTGATGATGCGCAACAGCCTGCTGCATAAGCTTCTCGGTCATTTGTGGCATAGGCTTTGTGGGTTAAATTGGGTGGTCATGGGAGATGATTGGCGTTATGGTTATGCCGTTGCATTATGCGGCCTGCCATGACTGCTGTAAAATTTCACTATAGCAGTCCTGCATGAATTCACTAAGCAGAGGGATGCAATGACTTTATCTGCACCATCCAGTCTTCACGAGCATGCCAAAGTTCCCGTTTTTGCTGCCACCGAGCCGGTCGGGGGGCTGGATCATTCACTCCCGATTCATCCTGATCATGGTGGAACCAAGCCCTTCGAGTATTGGGAAGAGCAGGTGCACAAGCGCAAGCCGGGTAAACGATCCCCCCCGCCCCCGGAAGAAAAACCTCACGATGACGATCACCAGATCGACGATTACGCCTGAGTAAGCCGACCTTTCCGGCCTCTGCGCTATACTCCCGCCAAGGGAGAAAAACATGCTCGAAATTCTGATAGCCGTACTGATTATTTTCATTCTGCTGGCCTCGCTGTGGGTCGGCATCAAGCTCGGCGGGCTGACGCGCTCGCAGCACGAACTGCCGGAGTATCTGGCGCAGGTAATGGAAGAGAAACACCGCGCCATGCTGACTGATCTTCACGACGGCTTGGCGAAACAGGGCGATCGCATGAATCATGCCTTGCTGGAAAGCTCCGAGCGCCTGCGCGAAATTGTTGCTCAGGAACTGAAGCTGACGCGCGACGCCATGCAGTCCCTGCAACTGGCGCAGAACGACAGCCTGGCGCAGACGCGCGAGGCTTTGCTGAAGCAACTGGCCGATCTCAATGTGCAGTTGCAGAGCAAACAGGACGCCATGCGCGCCGAAGTGATCGCCAAGACCATGCAGACGCTGGCGGAGCAGGGCAGGGCGGACCAGGAACTGATCCAGACCACGATGAAAAATAGCACCCAGCAACTGGTGGCAACCATCGAGGGCCTGAGCAAGACCGTGGATGGCCGTCTGGAGCAGATCAGCGGCAAGGTGACCGAGCGCCTGGACGAAGGCTTCAAGAAAACCAACGAGACTTTTGCCAACGTGATGGCGCGTCTGGCGACCATCGACGAGGCGCAGAAGAAGATCGACGGCCTCACCACCAATGTCGTCAGCCTGCAGGAACTGCTGGGCGACAAGCGCTCACGCGGCGCTTTCGGCGAGGTGCAGCTGGAAAACCTGATCCGCAATATCCTGCCGCCCACCATGTACGCCATGCAGCACACCCTGTCCAATGGCAGCCGGGTGGATTGCGCGCTGTTCCTGCCCGAGCCGACCGGCACGGTGGGAGTGGATTCCAAGTTCCCGCTGGAAAATTACCACAAGATGTTCACGCCGGGCACCAGTGAGATCGAGCGCGCCGTGGCGCAGAAGCAATTCAAAGCAGACATAAAGAAGCATGTGGACGACATCGCGAACAAATACATCATCGCCAACGAGACCTCAGACGGCGCAGTGATGTTCGTACCTGCCGAGGCGGTGTTCGCCGAAATCCATGCCTATCACCCGGAAGTGGTGGATTACGCCATGAGCAAACGGGTGTGGATTGTCTCGCCCACCACCATGATGGCGGTGCTGAACACCGCCCGCGCGGTGATGAAAGACGTGGAAACCCGCAAACAGGTCCACATCATCAAGGATGCCTTGAACAAGCTGGGCAAGGAATTCGAACGCTTCGACACCCGCATGAAGAAACTCGCCGACCATATCCGCCTGGCGCACGACGACGCCGTGGACGTGCATACCACCAGCAAGAAAATCAGCGACCGATTCCGCAAGATCGAAGCGGTGGAGCTGGAACACCCCCAGCAGGACGTGCTGGTGGATGTGCTGGAGGGGGATGAGGGGTAGGCGTGTAGGGTGCTGCTCTCTTCACCCTGGGGAAGCTATTTGCCGCAAAGGGACACGAAGAAATTCGTCGTTGAAGTCGAAATTGGTTGAGACTTTGGGTATGGCTGTAAGGTGCCAATTACGGACGGTCGCCCGCAGAAGATCAATGTCTCTTTAACCGTGCACAACTGCCGGTGGTAGTCTTGTTTCGCGCCTGTCTGTATTATCATGGCATATGCGGACAGACAGAAAAGGCGACCATCATATGAATCAATTGGTTACCAAAATGTCAGCGCGCTCTATTAATTTCAATAATACAGACCGGTGGGTCTGGTGAATATCTGTTAGGCCAATCACTTATGGGAATCCTCGGTCGCCCTCAAGGCTTGTTTGAACTCCACAGCAGCGACTCATGCGTGGGGTCAATGTTGAGCAAAAGCGATGTTATTGAAATTCTCGGCGTAACCGAGAGTGACATTCAAACAGTCCCGTTTAAGAACTGGAACGGTATCGAGGCCATTGACGAACGTGAGCTTCAAAAACTTTGGTACGCAAGCGCTATACCAAATTCCCCACCTGCCAAAATCGGTAATGCTAGCGTAAGCCTTGATGAAATGATCCTTGTGAAGTTGATCGAGCTTGCGTATCCAAACGCCACAGTAAAGCATCAAGTGCCTTGGGGCAGGAGGCGCGTCGATCTGAAAGTTACAGTTGATGGCGTTTCCAAACTCGTTGAATTTCACGGCCCGAGTCATTTCGCACCATCGCGTTACAACTCAAGCCCTGAGCATCCGTCAATTCGAAAGGCGGAAGTCGAAAATTACTTTGGCATTGAGTGCGTTCTCTGGCCGTACTGGATTCAACGCTGCATCTCGAATGTTCGTGCCATATTTGATAACGACATAAATGGGCTTGGCGTTCTTTGGAGCACGAACGTCCATTTCGGAACTTTTGTTTTTCCCGACTCAGCACAGCTCATTGAGAGCATTAACGCCAGATTTCGCGCTACGCGCGATGGTGGCTGCGGGTATTTCTACGGCCCAGACACAGAGAACCGGAATAACCCTGAGCACCCCGTAATCAACCAAATTCAGGAGGGAAAGAAAAGCATAGAGCTTCTACTTCCCCGTGGCCACAGTAACATTGAGCAGTGGGTTCCTCGATGCCTCGTTGCCTAACACTGCATTCGAGAGGGCCGCGCCAAAAGCGGCGCGCCCCTAAATTTGAACGTTGGGCTTCTCTATTAACTGGCCGCATATGGAACTGAAAAAAACTCAGGATCTCTTTTCTCTTTCAACTGGAGACATTGTCACCAAGCGAAATCTGTATGACCTCGTGCAGTTCTCGAAAGTCGAGTCATCTCCCTACTGGTCTGGTACGGAGGGCATTATTGGTAACACGCCACAGCAAGGAATAAATTGGGTTGGTCAGTTACCTGAAGTTCAGGCGGTGATAATCAAAACGCGCCCAGGTTCCTACGACGACGATGGCTGGTCTGACGAAGCTAAAACTTCCTACCACTATTCCTTCAAAGCGAGGAACAGTGAAATCTCATATACCGAAAAAGCAAATGAAGTCCTTGTTAAGCAGCCTCAGCATCTCTATCCAATCTTCCTGTTCACGGAACACAAAGACGGGTGGTACTTTGAGGGGGCTTTTTCAGTTTCTGAAATAGAAAACAAATTCGTCGTCCTGCATCGTGGTCTGACTTCTGTTGCCGAGATTTCCGCACCGCAAGATGAGCTGCTGTTTCAAGAGGGCGAGAGGAAGTACGTTACGCACCTTATGGCTGAAAGAAGCAAGGGAGTTGTAAAAGCGCTAAAGAGCATCGAGACATGGCTATGCGATATATGTGGCGAAGATTTTTTCGTCAGGTACGGCGTCAAATATATCGAGGCTCACCACAAGGTCCCAATATCCACTTATTCCGCAAGCTATGTCGTCAGTCTTTCAGACTTTGCGCTTCTCTGCTCGAACTGTCACAAGGCGGTTCACATCTATATGAAGAAAAGCGGCTATGAGTACGTGAAAATCAAAAACGTTTTGGGCGCCAAAGCCCAACCCATCGTTCCACCGGGCGCTGCGCGATAAAGCCGCGCAGCGCCCCTCACTTCCACGTTGGGCGCATGTACCAGTTTCCGGACAATTTGAACTTATGGACGACAAACTACTTAAACAATTCCTTGAATACGCCAGCACCGACGAGGCTTTTGCCGTTCTCTTTGTGAAGAAGCATCTCGCTCAAGCAAAAGGGCACTGGGTAGATATTGTCGATTGCCAACGCTACGAGATGTCGTCGGATAATTTGCATTTCCGATTCGTCGTTGGCGGCCTGTATAAGAGAAAAATACAACCGCAGTATCCATCCAAATCCGCATTCACCGTTGATGGTAAATTTGATGAGCGCGGGTATTACTTGATGATTCGAGCCATAACATGGGAAACAGCACACAAGGACATAGAGCAGCAGAAGTCAAAGAAAGTGGCGGCGTCGAAATTCAAGATAACAGGCGTGAGCTACGATAAAAATCGAGACAACAAGGACTATTTTCGAGATGATGCGCCACCGGAGATAAAGGCTCTTGCAAAGAACCTTTACGACCGTACAAACCCACTGTGGGGCAAGGCCATGCAATACGTCAATGAGCCGGAGTTTGTTTATAAGATCAAACAGGTATCCATCATCTAGCATGGTGTCCAACCCATCATTCCACCGGATCTGCGCGAAAAGCCGCGCAGTCCGGTGAATTCAAACGTTCTTGACTGCTTTGTAACGCTTTGCAGCCGTTGATGCTGTAGGTCGTGACCGGCAGCAAAGTGTCGAAAGTGTGAATTCACGGTTTTGAAAAGTGGCCGTTTGCGAGGTTTTCTGGCACGACAAGCTCGAACGGCTGCATCCAAGCCAATAACCAATTCGTAATGACTGCACATCTATTTGTTGATAATCGTTCCACTTTCTCGTTGTGCGGCAAGTTCCTTCAAGTAATCCCCAATATCCCATTCACAACCGCCACAGCCTGAAAGCGCGCCCGTCCATCTGGAAATGGCCTGTATATCCATACCCTGTTCAAACAGGCTTTGGATGTAGCCTCGTTTGGTGCCACTGCAATGACACATGACTTGATCCACAGAGCAGGAAGGCTTCGTTTCCATCATTTTTGACTATCGGAATAATTGAACCCATTTTAACACCCCGAGAGTCGATAGCTCCATCGTACAAATAATTGGGCTATCGCCGTTTGAATCGCCAACGATTCACTAGACAGCTTTCAGCCTGATTGTCCGATATGGAAACACATGCAGTCGTGCATCAAACTCTGCAAATAGTCGGCAATGGCAGACCTGCCGCCGCATGAAGGATTTTCCCTACAGGCGGCCTTGTCTTCAGCAAGCGGTCTGATCAATCTCGTTTTTCATTGGTCTGCGCAGTGTCAATTCAAGCCCCAATCCTCTGACACATAAGCTACCTTTGCGAACCTTAGTGAAACGAGGTCTTCACTTAAAACCGCAGTGGCTGGTATTCGTATCCCAGGTCCACCGCCACATTGGGGTGCGTCACCTGACCCTGATGCAGGTTGAGTCCGTTGAGCAGGCCGGCATCCTGGCGCAGGGCTTCGCGGTAGCCGAGGCTGGCGATTTTCAATGCGTAGGGCAGGGTGGCGTGGGTGAGGGCCTGGGTCGAGGTGCGGGCGCAGGCGGCGGGCATGTTGGTGACGCAATAGTGCACCACGCCTGACTCGACATAGGTGGGCTGGGAATGGGTGGTCGGGCGCGAGGTTTCGGCGCAGCCGCCCTGGTCGATGGCGACATCCACCAGGACCGATCCGGGGCGCATTTTGCCCAGCAGTACGCGGCTGATGAGCTTGGGTGCGCTCTTGCCGGGAATCAGCACCGAGCCGATGACCAGGTCCGCATCCGTGACCAGTGCCTCGATGGCGCCGGTCTGCGAAAAGCAGGTCTTGAGTCGACCGCCAAAAATGTCGTCCAGATACCGCAGGCGGCTCAGATTGATATCCACAATCGTGACGTCCGCACCGAGGCCCAGCGCCATCTTTGCTGCTTCGGTGCCGACCGTGCCGGCGCCGAGAATGACAACCTTGCCCGGCATGACGCCAGGCACGCCTCCCAGCAATACCCCGCTACCGCCGTGATTCATCTGCAGACTGGTTGCGCCCGCCTGAATGGCGATCCGCCCCGCGACTTCGGACATCGGCGTGAGCAGGGGCAGGCGGCCCTGCGCATCGGTGACGGTTTCGTAGGCGATGCCGATGATCTTGCGTTCTACCAGCTGGCGCGTCAGCCCGGCATTGGCGGCGAGGTGCAGGTAAGTAAAGAGGATCTGGCCCTCCCGCAGTAGCCCGATCTCGGCAGGCTGGGGTTCCTTGACCTTGATCACCATGGGGCAGTCGAAAACTTCCGCCGCGCCTGCTGCGATTTGCGCACCGGCTGCGGCATAGCGGTCGTCGGCATAGCCGATTGATGCTCCCGCGCGGGATTCCACCTTTACTTCATGACCGGCTGCGACCAGTGCGCGAACGCCGGTCGGGGTGAGTCCGACACGAAACTCGTGATCCTTGATTTCCTTCGGGACGCCGATCAGCAATTCAAATTTCCTCGCACGCTTCCCGGACCAGCTCCGGACCGCGATAGATAAAGCCGCTGTAGAACTGCACCAGGCTGGCACCGGCAAGGATTTTTTCCTTTGCATCCAGTCCGCTCATGATGCCGCCCACGCCGATGATCGGGATTTTTCCGCCCAGCGCGAGGCTGAGCTGCTTCACCACGCTGGTGGATTTCAACCGTACTGGAGCACCCGAGAGGCCGCCGGCTTCTTCTCCATGTGGCAGTCCGGCCACGCCTTCGCGCGACAGCGTGGTGTTGGTGGCGACCACGCCTTCAATCCGATATTTCAGCAGCAGGTCGGCGATTTCGAGAATCTGCTCTGTTTCAAGGTCGGGCGCGATTTTCAGTGCCAGGGGAACGTGCTTGCCATGTGTTTGTGCGAGTTTCCCTTGTTCGTTCTTGAGCGCGTCGAGCAGGGCTTCGAGTTCGCTCGATTGCTGTAACTGGCGCAGGTTCTTGGTGTTGGGTGAGGAGATGTTGACCGTGACGTAGCTGGCGTGAGGATAGACCTTGCGCAGGCAGGTGAGATAGTCGCCGGCAGCATTTTCGATGGGCGTGTCGAAGTTCTTGCCGATGTTGATGCCGAGGATGCCGCGGTATTTCGCCCGTTTGACATTCTCGATCAGCTTGTCCACGCCGTCGTTGTTGAAGCCCATGCGGTTGATGATGGCATTCGCCTGTGGGATGCGGAACAGGCGTGGCTTGGGGTTGCCAGGCTGGGGACGGGGTGTGATGGTGCCGATTTCGAGGAAACCGAAGCCCAGCGCTGCAAGCGCATCGATGTAATCGCCATTCTTGTCCAGTCCCGCCGCGAGGCCGACGGGATTGGGAAAGTCGATGCCCATGACGCTGCGCGGCTTGTCTGGAACCTTGTAAGCCAGCAGATGGATCAGTCCCAGGCGCTGGGCAATTTTCATGCCCTCCATGCCAAGGTGGTGGGCGGATTCGGCGTCCATGCTGAAGAACACGGTGCGGAGCAGGGAATAGAGCATATGGTTTCTTAGAATTTGATTTGGTCGAGCCACTGGGCAACGACCTTGACCAGTTCGCTGTTGTGCTCGTGGAAGTAATGGTCGGCACCCGGGACCACGATTTGCCGTGATTGAGTGTTGCCTGCCTTGCGCATGGCTGCGAGACGTTCGGGGGCCATGTTCAGCACCTGCGGGTATTCAGCGCTGCCATAAACGTCCAGCACGGGCACGTGCATTTTTGCCAGAGGAAAGGGTTCTTTCATCGGCTGGCCGAAATCAGTTGCGCCCATACCGATGCCGACATAGGCATTGATATCCCTGTCGCCATGACGTGCCACCCAGTGCATGGCCATGTGGGCACCGCAGCTATGTGCAATGAGCACGATATGCGTCACCCCGGCTTCGCGCAGGTAGGCAATGGCTGCTGCAATGCGCGGACCGGCTTCCGCAAATAGCGGGACGTAGTCGTTGTATTTTGCATCCTTTTCCAGCACTGGCATCTGCAGTGACAGCGTGTGCCATCCGCTGGCCGGCAGACCGGTGCGCAAGGGTCCAGCGACGTCCGCCCAATCCGGGTGCATGCCGCGGCCATGCAGGATGATGGCCGCGCCACGCGCGTGGCGCTGTGTGGTTGGCGTGTAGATGGCGAGGAAAGGATGATTGCCGGCATTGAGCCAGACGGGCTCTCCCTCGACAATCATGTCCACAATTTCATCCGCGAGACGTTTTTCACGCGCCAGATCGGCAGCAGATGTAGATAGCGAAAAAAAGATTAAATACAGTGCGATGAGTATTTTCAGCATTTATGAAGTATGGCGAAGGGGCGCTGAATTGACAAGGTCAGTGGATGGAGTGACTCGTTGTGGTGCGTAATTCATTTCAGTGCACGTTATTGGTGCGTGATGTGAAAAATATTTTCTGGATGAAATTAAAAATGTGAATAAAATCAATTCAATTATTAAATGGAATGATTCGTGCTTTGTTCGCGCGGATAAATTTTCTGGAGAACTTCTGATGGGAAACATGAATACGGGTGGTGATGTACTGTTTATTCTGCTCGGCGCAATCATGGTGCTGGCCATGCATGCCGGCTTTGCCTTCCTTGAACTGGGTACGGTACGAAAGAAAAACCAGGTGAACGCACTGGTGAAAATTCTGACCGATTTTTCCATCTCCACAATTGCCTATTTCTTTGTGGGCTATAGCATTGCCTATGGCATGAACTTTTTTTCCGGTGCCGAAGTGCTGGTGCAAAAAAGCGGTTATGAGCTGGTCAAGTTTTTCTTTCTGCTGACTTTTGCCGCTGCCATTCCGGCCATCATTTCCGGTGGCATTGCCGAGCGCGCGAAATTCAATCCCCAGCTTGCGGCGACATTTATCCTGGTGGGTTTTGTTTATCCTTTCTACGAAGGGATTGTCTGGAACCATCATTTTGGCGTGCAGGACTGGCTGAAGGCGGCCTTTGGCGCTGAATTCCACGATTTCGCCGGTTCTGTGGTGGTGCATGCTATGGGCGGGTGGATCGCACTGCCGGCAGTGCTGCTGCTGGGTGCCAGACGTGGGCGTTACAACAAGGATGGCATGATGGCGGCGCATCCTCCCTCGAATATCCCTTTTCTTGCCCTGGGCGCATGGATTCTCACCGTGGGCTGGTTCGGCTTCAATGTCATGTCGGCGCAAACCCTTTCCGCCATCAGCGGACTGGTGGCGGTGAATTCCCTGATGGCCATGGTAGGCGGCACGCTTGCCGCGCTGGTGGTGGGCAAGAACGATCCCGGCTTCGTGCACAACGGCCCTCTGGCGGGTCTGGTGGCCGTATGTGCTGGCTCTGATCTGATGCATCCGCTGGGTGCGCTGCTGACGGGCCTGGTTGCCGGAGCGTTGTTTGTCTGGATGTTCATGCAAACCCAGAACAAGTGGAAGATCGACGACGTACTGGGGGTGTGGCCGCTGCATGGGCTGTGCGGTGCATGGGGTGGTATCGCTGCAGGGATCTTCGGACTCCAGGCGCTGGGGGGGATCGGCGGCGTGAGCTTCGTTTCCCAATTGATCGGCACTTTGCTCGGGATCACGATCGCGCTGGCGGGTGGCTTTACCGTATACGGCGTACTCAGGAAGCTTGTCAGCATTCGTCTCGATCCTGAAGAAGAGTTCAATGGCGCCGACCTTTCCATTCACAAGATTTCGGCTACGCCGGAGGGCGAAGTTTAAACTGGATCAGCTTATCCGTTATAATTTGAGAAGTTCCATTATTACTTACGGATTCCCATGAAAAACTACCTGCCAGCTCAAGACCTCCTCAAGGATCGCGTAATTCTGGTGACGGGGGCGGGCCAGGGCCTCGGCCGCACTGCAGCCCTGGCTTTCGCAGCGCACGGCGCGACGGTTATTCTCCACGGGCGCAAGGTGGAAAAGCTGGAGGCGGTCTATGACGAAATCGAAGCAGCGGGCTTGCCCGAGGCTGCCATCTTCCCCCTCGATCTGTTCAGTGCCGAGGACAAGGATTTCGATGCGCTTGCGACCGGTATCCGGCGCCAGTTTGCCCGGCTTGACGGTATTTTGCACAATGCTTCCCACCTCGACGGCTTGCGCTCCCTGGAGGAGCATAGCCTGGCGCAATGGCAGGTTTCGCTGCGCGTCAATCTGATGGCGCCTTTTGCACTGACCCGCGCCTGTTTGCCTTTGCTGAAAGCGTCGCCGGACGCTTCGGTCATCATGACTTCGGAAACTCATGGCCACACACCCGCCGCATACTGGGGAAGCTTTGCCGTGTCCAAGTCTGCTGGCGAGACGCTGGTGAAAATGTGGGCGCAGGAGCTGGAACTGTACCCCACGCTGCGTATTAACGGGATTGTTCCCGGCCCGGTTCAGTCGCCACAGCGTGTCAGGACGCATCCCGGCGAGTTGATTGAAGCCATGCCATTGCCGGAAAGCCTGATGATGCAGTATCTGTACCTGATGGGAAGCGATAGCCGCGGGGTAAGTGGCCAGATTGTCGAGTGTTAGCCTGCTTGCTTCATGAAAAAGCGCAGCTTTTCACCGCCGATTTCGATTTCATCGCCGTCATTTAGTGGTAGATCTTCTTCGCCGATGGCCTGGCCATTGATCAAAGGTTGTTTCTTGCCTTCCACTTTGGTGATGGAATAACCGTGCGGGCGGCGGTTTATGACGGCAACCTGCACGCCTGCCTTGCCGAAGGTTGCGAGGGGGCGGTTTAATTCCAGCGTTTGACCTGCATGGATTCCCTCGAGACCCTTGACGCCACCCAGCGGGAAATTGTCGTTGGCCGCGCGGGCTACCGATACCGCTGCATCGACCTGATCGGTTGCCTGGGTTGGCGTTTCCGATGATTTTCTCCCATGTCGCAGGTTTATCACCGGCTCCATCATGACGGTCCGGTCCGGGTCCACGCCGGGCTTGGCTTTCTGATTGATATAGCGGAGCTGATAGCGGCCAATGTCAATCACATCGTTGTTCTGCAGAATGTGTTTCTTGATTTTTATGCCATTTACCATCGTTCCATTGGTGCTGCCCAGGTCTTCCAGAATCTGGTCATTTCCCACCGTTAGAATGACTGCGTGTTCCTTGCTGACTGACGAGTCGTCGATCTGCATTTCGTTATCCGGCTTACGGCCGATGCTAAAACGATCCTTTTCAAGGAAATGATATCCGAGCACGTCGCCATCAAGACTTAATACCAGTTTTGCCATCGTTTTCTCCTGTTATTTCAGCCAGCCGAAAAGCCAGCTCAGCAGTCCACCGGATTGCTCGACAGCGGGAAACGGGGCCAGCACTTTGATCACAATTGCGGAAATGTTGTCGTGCCCGCCGTTGTCGTTGGCCATCATCACAAGTTGCCGTGCCGTCAGAGGCAGGTTGGCCTGAAGTGCATTCAGGGCAAGCTCGATGTTGATGTCATCTACCATATCGTTCAGGCCGTCTGAACATAGCAGGTAGATGTCGCCCACCTCGACTGCCTGGTCCTGTGCCTCGCACTCGGTTTGGGCCTCGACACCGAGGGCACGGGTCACCAGATTGCGGTTGTGCGAAATTTTGGCGTCATCATTGGAAATCAGGCCGAGAGCGACTTGTTCGTGAAGAATGGAATGATCCTGCGTCAATACCTGCAGTTTGCCATGGCGCAGGCGGTAGAGACGTGAATCGCCGATATGGACGAAGTGCAGACGATTGTCATGAAACAGGGCGGAAACCAGTGTGGTGCCCATGCCGTGGTACTGTGGATTGGCCTGGGCGGCCTGGTAAATGGCCCGGTTTGTTCTGCCAACCGAGGATCTCAGTATCTCGGCAATTTCATTTGGGGTGAGCGGCTTTTCGGGTAGCAGGCGCTTGAGTTCCGACACCATGATCGAGGCAGCCATGCCGCTGGCCACATCTCCCGCCTTGTATCCGCCCATGCCGTCGGCTACGAGGGCAAGGCCCAGGTCGTGTTCGGTGGCAATGGTGTCTTCATTGAACGAGCGCACAACACCCGTATCGGTAATGGTTGCGATTTCAAGAGCGCTGCGTATGGACATTTCTTATTGATCTCCCCGTGGGTATTGCCCGTTTTTATTTTTTTGCACGTTGCATTCTCGCATTCCATTCCATTGCCATGCAAGGCAGAATTGATTAAATATCCGCCAGAATATCCGCCCAAAACCGATACGCACCTTATAATCCTGTTCCATGATCAAGCAGAACATTGGCCGTTACGAAATCATTTCCGAAATCGGACAGGGTGCGATGGGCGTTGTCTATCGCGCCCTGGATCCGCTTCTGGAACGGACCGTGGCTATCAAGACCATCAGTCTGGATTTGTCCAAGGACGAGTTCGAAGAATTCGAGCAGCGTTTTTACCGTGAGGCAAAATCGGCCGGGCGCCTTAATCACCCCAATATCGTCACGATTCATGATGTGGGCAATACCGACAACATCGCTTATATGGCCATGGAGTTTCTGGAAGGTGTGGAGTTGCGCGATATCATGGATGCCGGAGCGCAACTCGAGCTCGACCGGATCGTCGAAATCGTGAGCCAGGTTGCCGATGGGCTTGCGTTTGCCCATGAACACGGCGTGGTTCATCGTGATATCAAGCCTTCCAATATCATGATCCTGAAAAATGGCGTGGCAAAGATTACCGATTTCGGCATTGCGCTGATTCCTTCGTCCTCCCGCACCATGGCTGGCATGGTGCTGGGCTCTCCCAAATACATGTCGCCAGAACAGGTGGTCGGTCAGGATGTGGACCAGCGTTCAGATATTTTTTCGCTGGGAGTGATGCTGTATGAAATGCTGACAGGAAAGCCGCCTTTTAGCGGGGACAATATCAGCGCCATCATGTATCGCATTCTCAACGAAACGCCGATGGCGCCAGCAACAGTCAAGCCGGGTCTCCCGGAAATCTTCAATTACATTCTCGCCAGAGCCCTGGCAAAACATCCGGACGATCGCTACCAGAGCGCTGCCGAGATGGCGGACGATATGCGCAGTTATGCGACTTTGCACACGCCGGAGAATTTTCATTCCGGGTCGGAAGGAAAGCCGCGCACGCTGGAACGCCGCAGCAAGCCGAGACCGATTGAGGACCAGACCGTTCTGATGCCGTCCGGCGCGGCCGTTGGTTCTAAAGCTGCGCGTCAATGGTGGAAGCATCCACTTGTTATTGGCTTCGGTGTGCTTGTACTGCTGCTCGGGGGGGCTTTTCTGAGCAGGGAAAAACCAGCCGTTCAGGAAACGGTTCAGATCGCGAATGAGGCCCAGTCTGAAGTAAAGCCTGCGGCAGAGCCTGATTCTCCTGCGCCCCTGACACTTCCTGTGCCCCAGGGAATGCTCTCCCTTGCGGTAACCCCATGGGGAGAGGTTTTTGTGGATGGGAAGCGCGAGGGTGTTTCGCCACCATTGAATGAATTGCAATTATCTGTCGGCAAGCACAGAATCGAAATCCGGAATCCGGGTTTTCCCGCTTATTTTCAGACGGTCGATATCGAGTCTGAATCGATACAGAAACTTAAATACAAATTCAAGTAAACCATGCTGAAAACCTATCTAATTGTACTTCCCTTGATATCACTGGTATTGCTGACCAGTGCCTGCAGCAATACCAGTCCTGGCAAAATCCCTTTGCTGCCGCAGGAAGAGACTCCGGTCCCAAAGAAGGTGGAAGAGCCTGCTGATAAACCTTCCCCGTCAGCCGTGCGCAAATCCGAGCAGAGTCTGAATCTGGGTGTCCGGAGTTATGAAGATGGCAACTACAAGCTTGCGGCCGGGCATTTTCAGAATGCGCTGGCAGATGATTCACTTTCCGCCAGCGAGCGGGTGACCGCGCATAAATTTCTTGCCTTTATCTACTGTGTCTCGGGCGAGAAGCTGGCGTGCCGCGGGGAATTCAAGAAGGTTCTAACGCTCAACCCGAAATTCGAGCTGAGTGCCGGTGAAGCTGGTCACCCGCTGTGGGGGCCAGTATTCCGTGAAGTGCAGGCTGAAACGTCGGTTAAGAAACAACGCAAACGCTAGTTGGTATCAAATCTTGCCCCGGAACTGCTGGTGGCAGGATTTGCAGTTTTCCTCGACGTTGTTGAGTGCCGGGCGGATGAGCGCCATATTGCCGCTTTCTGCCGCCTTGACCAGCTGGTCCGTTGATCCCTCAAGCTTATGCTGTGCCTGCGTGAATTCAGACGGCTGCTGCCAAACCTCGGGTTTGGCGCGTGTGGGGGGGTAATTGCTGTCCGGCGTGAAATGCGCCCAGGGTTCGGTTGCCAGTTGTTTCAATTCCTTTGCGCCACTGAGGAAGGCCTGGCGTTCATAGTCTTCCCGTCCACGCGCCACCATTCCCATTGGCTCCAGAGTACGAAGCATCTGCTTGAAAATGGCCTTGCGTTTGGTGACGGGCTGGTTCGGGTGCGTATCCTGGGGTTCGTTGCTGCAGGCTGTGAGTAACAAGGCCGTCATAAGGACAGATAGCAGCATAAATCTTGGCATAGGGTGCGTTTCTTTCGGTTTGGGTTCGGTGTGATTGAGGCACAAAATAGGATTCCATATCTGGCTGCAGGTTCCCTGGTCTGCAAAACAAAATCCGCTGATGTGGTCTTCTTATTTCAGGAAAAACTCCAGTGAGATGCCCGCGATATTGATGATGTCCCGCGATTTGAGTTGGCACGGCAAGGTTTTGATCTCACTGCCGTTGATCAGGGGAAGGTCGGTGCCTTCAATAAGCCCGAGATAATACTGACCGTCTCGCAGGGTTATGGCTGCAACCTGAATGCCGGGCTTCCCCAGCGTGGTAACGGGTCTGGATAATTCCAGAATTTGTCCGGCACCTGGCCCTGAAGGGATTCTGAGCACACCGAGCGTGCCATCTCCTGTTGGTGTTTCTTCCTGACTTTCGAATACATCGTCCTGGGTTAGCGTGTCCGGATCATTGGGGGATTTGAGTCTGGTCGATTCCGGCATGATGGTGACATCATCCAGCGCGGCCTCACGCGGCGGGGAAATGATTTCTGTTCTTGGCGTTGCGGCGATAGTTTTACCTGGCGCACTGGTTTCCAGAACTTCGCTGATAAAGGTGAGGGTGTAGTGAGCGATGCGGATTTCATCTTCATCCTGGAGCACACATTTGTGGACACTTTTCTGATTGACCTTGGTGCCGTTGGTGCTTTCCAGGTCTTCGAGAAAGGAATCGCTGCCCAGCGTGATAATGACGGCATGATTTCCGCTTACGGCAGAATCATCGAGATGGATGTCGCTATGTGCCTTGCGGCCGATCGTGATGCGTTCGCGATCGAGTGCAAATTCCTTGGTGAATCCGTGCTCGTCCTGTAATACCAGTTTTGACATATGCCCTCCTACCCGACGCGCACCACAACGGCCGAGATATTGTCATAACCACCATTCTCGTTTGCCTGCCGCACCAGTTGCCGCACCAGTTGTTGCGGGTCTTCCTGGCAGGCGTTCATGATGGAGATTATTTCATTGTAAGCGAGCATATCGTAACATCCGTCGGAACAGAGCAGAAAAATGTCCCCTGACATGCAGACCACTTCCCGCATGTCCACTTCCACCACAGCGTCTACGCCCAGGGCGCGCGTCAGCACCCCGCGGTAGGCGTCTGATGTCGCCTCGGCAGGCGTGATTTCTCCGTTTTCGATGCGCTCCTGAATCATGGTGTGATCCACCGTGAGTTGCTTCAAGACATGATTACGCCACAGGTAAATGCGCGAGTCACCAATATGGGCCAGGGTGGCCCGGTCATCATGGAAATAAGCTGCCAGGAAGGTGGTACCCATACCCTCGTAGCGGGGCTGTTTGAGCGCAGTTTCGTGCACACACTGATTGGCTTCACTGACTGCTGCGTAAAGCTTCAATACCGGGTCGCTGATCTTGCGGGTCCATTCGGCTTCGCGCCAGTGAGGGGCCATGGGTTTGCTAAAGGATTCAAGCACAGTTTTGATGGCCAGATTGCTGGCGATCTCCCCGCCTTCATATCCGCCCATCCCGTCGGCCAGCAACGCCAGTCCGAAACCGGTATCCCAGGCGATGGCATCTTCATTGCCCGGCCTGACCTGGCCCGTATCACTGGCGCCGGCAAATTCCCAGGCAAAGGCGCTGGTATTCATTTATTGAGCCCTGCAGTAGTCGACGGCCTGATCCAGTCGTTCCACTGCTGTGATTTCCATGCCGGCAATCCCCTGTTTGGGCTTGTTGCCTTTGGGCACGACCGCGTGCGTAAATCCAAGCTTGGCGGCTTCCTTGAGGCGTTCCTGTCCGCGCTGTACCGGACGGATTTCTCCGGCCAGGCCGATTTCGCCGAATATGACCAGCTTGCCCGGCAGCGGCCGGTTCCTGAGCGAAGAAACAATCGCCAGCAATACCGCCAGATCTGCCGCAGGCTCGGTAATCTTGACGCCGCCCACGGCGTTGACGAAGACGTCCTGGTCGAAGCAGGCGATTCCTGCATGGCGATGCAGTACGGCGAGCAGCATGGCCAGGCGATTCTGCTCCAGTCCGACCGACAGGCGGCGCGGGTTGGGTGCATGCGCCTCGTCCACCAGTGCCTGAATTTCCACCAGCAGCGGCCGGGTGCCTTCCTGCGTGACCATGACGCAGGAGCCGGCAACGTCCTGTCCGTGGTGGGAGAGAAACAGTGCCGAAGGGTTGCTGACCTCGCGCAGCCCTTTTTCGGTCATGGCAAAGACGCCGAGTTCGTTGACTGCGCCGAAGCGGTTCTTGAAGGCGCGCACCAGGCGAAAGCTGGAGTTGTTGTCGCCTTCGAAATAAAGCACGGTGTCGACGATGTGCTCCAGCACCCGGGGGCCGGCCAGCGCGCCTTCCTTGGTGACATGGCCGACCAGGATCACGGCAGTGCCGGACTGTTTGGCAAAGCGCGTGAGCTGAGCTGCGCATTCGCGCACCTGGGCGACGCTGCCGGGAGCGGACTGCAGTGCTTCGGAGTACACCGTCTGGATCGAGTCGATGACCGCCACATCGGGTTTTTGCGCGGCCAGGGTGGCAAGAATTTTTTCCAGGCTGATTTCTGCCAGCAACTGAACGGATCTGGCCTCCAGCGAGAGCCGCTTCGCGCGCGATGCGATCTGCTGCGCGGATTCCTCGCCGCTGACATAGAGCACTTTGTTGCCTGCGCTCAGGTGGCATAGCGCCTGCAGCAACAGAGTGGATTTGCCGATGCCCGGGTCGCCGCCGATCAGCACCACGGCACCCTGTACCAGGCCGCCGCCCAGTACCCGGTCGAATTCTGCGATGCCAGTGGGTTGGCGCGGGACTTCCTGAGCCTCGACCTCGCTCAGGCTCTGAACCTTGCTGGTCACGGACAGGGCGTTATAACGATTACCTGCAGTTGTTTCGGCGACAGTCTCAACCAGGGTATTCCATGCCGTGCAGTGCGGACACTGTCCCTGCCATTTGGGCGATTGGCCGCCGCATTCGGTACAGGTGTAGATGGATTTGGCTTTTGCCATGATTATGCGACTTCACTCATGGGAACCCGTGCTGCAATGGCGCATAGCAGCTCGTAGCTGATGGTGCCTGCGGCGGCGGCAACCACGTCCACCGGCAGTCCTTCGCCCCACAGCGTCACGGGCGAGCCAATCCGGGCCTCTGGAATGCGGGTCAAATCCACAGTCAGCATATCCATGGAAACCCGCCCGATAATGCGGCTGTGTTGTCCTTCGACCAGAACCGGTGTGCCACTTGGGGCATGGCGTGGATAACCATCGGCATAGCCGCAGGCTACGGTGCCGATGCGCATGGTGCCCGGCGCACAAAAGCTTCCTCCATAGCCCACTTTAGCCCCGGCGTGAATGTCGCGCGTTGCGATGATCTCGCTGGAAAGTGTCATGACAGGTTTGAGTCCAAACTCAGAAGCGCTTTTGTGGTTCATTGGGGAAGCGCCATAAAGCATGATGCCAGGGCGGGCCCAGTCCCCGAGTGCATCAGGGAAACTCAGCAAGGCTGCGGAATTTGACAGGCTGCGCGGCAATTGCAAATCATGGACAAGGGCATTGAACAGCGCCAGCTGTTCCGTAATGCCATTGCTTTCATCGGCACAGGCAAAGTGAGTCATCAGTGTCACTTTGGCGCCCGCCTGCTGCAGCTTTTGCAAAGCGGCCGGAAATTCATCAGGCTGAAATCCGAGGCGGTTCATACCGCTGTTGATTTTAAGCCATGCCTGAATCGGCGTTGAGCTGCGGGCCTGAAGCACAGCGTCGATCTGCCATGGTGCATGAATGACGGTGGACAGTTCATGCTGGACAAGCAAAGGGATTTCGTCCGCGCTGAAAAAACCTTCTAGCAGCAGGATGTCCTTACTGAAACCTGATTCACGCAGTGCGATGGCTTCAGCCAGATTGAGTATGGCAAACCCGTCTGCCGACGCCAGCGCTTTTGCCACCTGCAGCATGCCATGACCGTAGCCATTGGCCTTGATCACCGCCATGATGCGTGAATGGGGTGCGTAACTGCGGGCGACACCCAGATTGTGACGCAGCGCAGTGAGGTCCACAGTGGCGCGAATCGGGCGCGTCATGGCTTAGTAATCGCCTCCGCCGCCATGCGCATAGTTTTCGAAGCGCGTGTATTCGCCAAGAAAAGTCATTCTCACGGTGCCAATCGGGCCGTTACGCTGTTTGCCGATGATGATCTCGGCAGTTCCCTTCTCTGGGGAGTCCTGGTTGTAGACTTCATCGCGGTAAATGAACAGGATTACGTCGGCATCCTGCTCGATGGCGCCGGATTCGCGCAGGTCTGACATGACCGGGCGCTTGTTGGGGCGCTGTTCAAGGCTGCGGTTAAGCTGGGAAAGCGCGATGACCGGGACTTCCAGCTCTTTGGCCAGCGACTTGAGGGAGCGGGAAATTTCTGAAATCTCCGTGGCACGGTTTTCCCCGCCGCCGCTGCCGCTCATGAGTTGCAGGTAGTCGATGATGATCAGGCCCAGCTTGCCGCACTGGCGGTGCAGTCGACGTGCCCGAGCGCGCAGTTCGAGTGCGGTCAGTGCGCCGCTCTCATCAATGTGGATTGGCGCGTCGTTGAGCTTGCCCACGGCATTGGTCAGGCGCAGCCAGTCCTCATCCTGCAGGCGGCCGGTACGGATTTTTTGCTGGTCCAGTTTTCCCACTGAACCGATCATACGCATCGCCAGCTGGGTACCCCCCATTTCCATACTGAAAATGGCGACTGGCAGGCCGGTATCCAGCGCGACATTTTCGCCGATATTGATGGAAAAAGCCGTTTTTCCCATGCTGGGGCGACCTGCCACGATAATCAGGTCGCCCGGCTGCAGGCCGGAAGTTTTCTGGTCCAGATCGTGAAAACCGGTGGGAATGCCAGTGACTTCGTTGGGGTTGTCGCGTTGAAACAGTTCGTCGATGCGCTCAACCACCTGGATCAACAAGGGCTGGATTTCGACGAAACCCTGCTTGCCGCGCGCATTGGCTTCGGCAATTTCGAATACCTTGGCTTCCGCTTCGTCCAGCAATTGCCCGGCGCTTCGGCCCACCGGGTTGTAGGCGCTATCGGAAATTGCCGTGCCGACCTCGGACAGTTTGCGCATTACCCCGCGGTCACGCACGATTTCCGCATAGCGCTTGATGTTGGATGCGCTGGGCGTGTTTTGCGCCAGCGCGGCAAGATAGGCAAGCCCGCCTGCGTTGTTCAGTTCGGCGCTGTTTTCCAGTGCTTCGGATACCGTGATGACGTCAGCGGGTCTGGCGCCTTCAAGCAGCCTGAAAATATGACGGAAGATCAGACGGTGGTCGTGGCGGTAGAAATCGCTTTCAGCGATGACATCGGCGATTCGGTCCCAGGCGCTGTTGTCCAGCAACAGCCCGCCAAGCACGGATTGTTCCGCCTCGATGGAGTGAGGGGGGAGTTTGATGGCGTCGAGTTGTGCGTCGCTCATTGAATAATATGGCTCAGACTAAAACCGGAAGTTTCCGGGTTCGCGGCGGAATTGGCAAGACTGGCGCAGAAACAAAAAAAGGGCTGTTGCCAGCCCTTTTTTGATTTAGCCGAAGCGATCAGGCGGCAGCTACGACAGATACCGTAATGCTTGCGGTGACATCGGTATGGAGAGACAGGTCTACCGGGAAATCACCCACATGCTTCAGCGGGCCGTCAGGCAGGCGGACTTCGGATTTGGCCACTTCAAGCCCTTGGGCCTTGAGCGCATCCGAAATGTCGCCGGTGGTTACGGAGCCGAACAAACGGCCGTCCACGCCAGCTTTCTGTGCGATTTGCACAGTGATGCCGTTGATCTTCTCGCCACGGGCTTCTGCCTGGGCATGAATTTCAGCCTGGACCTTTTCCAGTTCGGCGCGTTTGGCTTCGAACTCGGCCAAGTTGGCGGGCGTTGCGCGTTTGGCTTTCTTTTGCGGGATCAGGAAATTGCGGCCATAGCCATCCTTGACTTTGACGACATCACCCAGTTGGCCCAGTTTGGCCAGTTTTTCCAGAAGAATAACTTGCATGATTTCTCCTTAGTGCTGGTCAGTGTAGGGCATCAGGGCCAGAAACCGGGCGCGCTTGATAGCGGTGCCCAGCTGGCGCTGGTAGCGGGCTTTGGTCCCGGTGATACGGGCCGGAATGATCTTGCCGTTCTCGGAGATGAAGTCCTTGAGCAGATCCACATCCTTGTAATCGATTTCCTTGATGCCTTCAACCGTGAAGCGGCAGAAGCGCTTGCGACGGAACATTTGACGTGCCATTTTATTTACCTCTTTAAATTTCTATCAGTTCAATTCTGTTTGCGTGTAAAACCAGTTGCGTACTATTACGGCTTTTCCTGGAGAGAAATCCCTGAATCCTGATCCCGTCATCCACTTTGCAATGGGCGGTTTGTTGAGCCAGTTCACCCAGTGCAACAACCTGTACTTCACACTCGACTTCGCGTTCCAGTCCGGCTTCAACTTGTCTGGAGTTGTGCCTCAGCGTCAGATTCAGCGCCGGAATACCGGCTGGAGTGTAACGCAGCGGGTCGATTGCAAGGATTTTCCCGTTCAGTACGACCTGGTTTCCAGGCACTTAGGCCGCAGCGGCCGGGGCAAGTTGTTCTTCGCCCTGAGATTGCAGTGAACGCGATTTCTCTTCCTTCATCATCGGGGAAGGTGTTGTCACCGCATCTTTCATGTTGACCATGAGATAACGCAGAACTGCATCGTTGAAGCGGAAAGCATGTTCCAGTTCTTCCAGGGTTTCCTGATCGCATTCGATATTCATCAGCACATAGTGTGCCTTGTGAATTTTCTGGATCGGGTAGGCCAGCTGGCGGCGCCCCCAGTCTTCAAGACGGTGGATGTTGCCGCTCTTGGCGGTCACCAGGCCACGGTAACGTTCGACCATGCCCGGAACCTGTTCGCTCTGGTCGGGATGGACGATAAAAACGATTTCGTAATGTCGCATGCATACTCCTTGTGGATAATTTAAGCCTCCCGCCATGCGGGACGGTGAGGCAAGGTTGAAAAACAGGCAATTCTACCAAATTCCCAAGAACAATCAAGTTTCTATCTTGGCTCCGGATATCGTCTGGCGACTCGGGCATGGTGATTTGCTTGCTTATGTTATACTTGAAAATTATTTGTTTTTCCGCTGCAAGGCGCGCCAGGCTAACGGAAATCGTAGATTTGTAACCCGAATATCAAGTACATATTTTAAGGAATGTGAAGATGCAAACGGAAAATGTAAACCCGCTGGAAAAAACCCTGGAACTTGCCGTGTCTCTGGCGCAGTTTGAAGCCGAGGTGGCAAATCGCCTGAAGAAAGTGGCGCGTACGGTAAAAATGCAGGGATTCCGCCCTGGCAAGGTGCCGATGAAAATGGTTGAGCAACAGCACGGCGGGCAGGTGCGTCAGGAAGTCCTGGGCGAATCCGTGCAAAAAAGCTTTGCTGAAGCAGTGCAGAAAAACCAGTTGAGGGTGGCCGGTTATCCGCGTATCGATCCCAAGGCGGATCAGGGCAATGGCGAATCCATGATGTTCACCGCCACTTTCGAGGTTTATCCGGATGTCGTTCTGGGTGATATCAGCGCCAGCACGATTGAACGTCCCGCCGTGGCGATTGGTGATGACGAAGTGAGCAAGACTATCGAAATTCTGCGTAAGCAGCGTGTGAGCTATCACGCTGTTGACCGTACAGCGGCTTCGGGCGATCGAGTGAATGTGGATTATCGTGGCACACAGGGGGATATCGAGTTTGCCGGCGGGCAGGCCAAGGGCTTTGCGCTGGTGCTGGGTGAAGGGCGCACATTGCCTGAATTCGAAGGCCAGTTCGTGGGGATGAAGGCAGGGGAAAGCAAGAAGTTCGATTTGACTTTCCCTGATGATTATCATTCCAAGGAACTGGCAGGGCAGGGCGTGACTTTCGAAGTGACACTGAATTCTGTAGAGGAGCCCAAACTGCCTGAAGTCGATGCCGACTTTGCAAAATCCCTGGGTGTCGCTGATGGCGACCTGGAAAAGATGAGAAATGAAATTCGCGTTAGCCTGGAGCGAGAAGGCAAGAAGCGCATTCAGGAGAAAGTGAAGTCACAGGTAATGGAATCCCTTCTGAATGTGACGAAGGTCGATTTGCCGACCTCCCTGGTCGAAATGGAAATCGAGCGTTTGATGGAACAAATGCGTCAGAATATGTCTTCTCATGGCGTAAAGGTACTGGACGGCATGCAGTCTCCCGAATTGCACCGTGATCAGGCAGAACGTCGTGTTGCACTGGGCTTGATTTTGGCGGAAGTGGTCAAATCTAATGAGCTTGGTGCCAAGCCTGAACAGATTCGCGCCCAGGTTGAAGAAGTGGCGCAAAGCTATGAAGATCCGGAAGAGGTAATGAATTATTTTTACTCCAATCCGCAGCAGATGGCAGAGATCGAATCGCTTGTGCTGGAAGGCAATGTGGTCGAGTGGGCGCTGACACGGGCGCAGGTTGTGGACAAGCCGATCGTTTTTGACGAATTGATGGGGAAAGCTTAAATGAATGAAATGAGTAACTGGGATCCGCAGAGCCTCGGGTATATCCCGATGGTGATCGAGCAGAGCGGTCGTGGCGAACGTGCCTACGATATTTACTCGCGCCTGCTGAAAGAGCGGGTGGTGTTTCTGGTTGGTCCGGTCAATGAAATGAGCGCCAATCTGGTTGTGGCCCAGTTGCTGTTTCTGGAGTCTGAAAACCCGGACAAGGATATTTATCTGTACATCAATTCTCCGGGAGGTTCGGTCACGGCAGGCATGGCGATTTACGACACCATGCAGTTCATCAAGCCGGATGTCTCGACGCTGTGCATTGGCCAGGCGGCCAGCATGGGCGCGCTGCTGCTGACGGCGGGCGCGCCTGGTAAGCGTTACAGCCTGCCCAGTTCGCGCATGATGATTCATCAGCCGCTGGGCGGGTTTCAGGGGCAGGCTTCGGATATTGAAATCCATGCCAAGGAAATTCTCTATCTGCGTCAGAAGCTTAACGAGATTCTGGCAAAGCATACCGGCCAGACGGTCAAAGCTATTGAAAAAGATACTGATCGTGACAATTTCATGAGCGCGGAACAATCGGTGAAGTATGGCCTGATAGACAAAGTGCTTGTCAACCGCGCCGAAGTTGCGGCTTAATGGAATTGTGAAACGGCTGACTAATTGGGATTAGGGAACGATGGCAAAAGACTCAGGCAGTGAAAAATTGCTTTATTGCTCATTCTGCGGCAAGAGCCAGCATGAAGTGCGCAAACTGATTGCGGGGCCTTCGGTATTTATCTGTGATGAATGCGTGGATCTTTGCAACGACATCATTCGCGAGGAAATCCGGGGTGAACAGTCCGGCAAGAGCGGGACTGATGATCTGCCCGTGCCGATGGAAATCAACCAGATCCTGGATGAGTACGTCATCGGCCAGGCACAGGCCAAGCGCATTCTGTCCGTAGCTGTATACAACCACTACAAGCGCCTGAAAAATCAGAACAAGAATGACGAGGTCGAGCTTGCCAAGAGCAATATCCTGCTGATTGGGCCGACAGGCTCGGGCAAGACTTTGCTGGCCCAGACACTGGCGCGCCTGCTCAATGTTCCGTTCGTCATGGCGGATGCGACTACGCTGACCGAAGCCGGTTATGTGGGCGAGGATGTCGAAAACATTATTCAGAAATTGCTGCAGAAGTGTGATTACGATATCGAGAAAGCCCAGCGCGGCATTGTCTATATCGACGAAATCGACAAGATTTCGCGCAAGTCCGACAACCCCTCCATTACCCGCGATGTATCGGGCGAGGGTGTGCAGCAGGCCCTGCTGAAGCTGATCGAGGGTACTGTCGCTTCTATCCCGCCACAAGGTGGGCGCAAGCACCCCAACCAGGAATTCGTGCAGGTGGATACCACCAATATCCTGTTTGTTTGCGGCGGCGCTTTCAGCGGACTTGAAAAGGTGATCAGCAACCGCTCCGAGAAGGGCGGCATCGGTTTTGGCGCGGAAGTGAAGAGCAAGGATAACCGCAAGGATATCGGCGAAGTGTTGCGCGAGGTCGAGCCAGAAGATCTGATCAAGTTTGGCCTGATCCCGGAGTTCGTCGGGCGTTTGCCGGTAGTCGCGACGCTGGAAGAGCTGGATGAGTCCGCCATGATTCGCATTCTGACCGAACCCAAGAATGCGCTTACCAAGCAGTATCAGAAACTGTTCGGCATGGAAGGCGTCGAACTGGAGTTCCGTGAAGATGCGCTGGATGCGATCGCCAAAAAGGCGCTGGCACGCAAGACGGGGGCGCGTGGTTTGCGCTCCATTCTGGAGCACTCGCTTCTGGATACCATGTACGATTTGCCCTCCATGTCGAATGTCAGCAAGGTGGTGGTGGATGACGGTGTCGTCAACGGCGAAAGCAAGCCGCTCATGATTTACGCCGATCAACCCCAGGTTGCCTGATTCATGTAATTCCGGGAGCGCGCCTGCGCTTCCGGATTTTTCTTTTGCCATACCATTAGGGCTCGTTAATGGATAAATTGGGCATACGTTGCTGCATATTCGGGATGGAGCAAGGCGCGAAGCGCAGCGAATGGTTATTCCATTCGCAAGCTTTGCAACGCAGCAGCTGCCCGAATATGCAGCAACCCCCTGGGTTGGGGCTGCTTTGAGCGCATTCCTGCGTTGCGATCCGCTTGTTGTGAATGCACAACCGCGCGTCTCGCGACTTGACCTGCGCCCAAAGCAACCCCAGCGTATGCTCAATTTATCCATTAATGAGCCCTAAACTTGCTGTAGTTTATTTTCCTGCCCGGCTTGAAATTCCCGGGCCTCCCCTTAATTTGAATTAATCTGGCATTTATTAAGGCGTATATTCCATGTCGTTACAAACGCACGAACTGCTCTCCAGTCCTGTAAAGCTGCCCTTGTTGCCCCTGCGTGACGTGGTGGTGTTTCCGCACATGGTGATCCCCCTCTTCGTGGGCCGCCCGAAATCCATCAAGGCGCTTGAAGCTGCCATGGAGTCGGGAAAGCACATTTTGCTGGTTGCGCAGAAATCCGCTGCCAAGGATGAGCCAACCCTGGATGATCTGTATCGCATCGGCAGTGTTGCCAGTATTTTGCAGATGCTGAAACTGCCGGATGGTACGGTCAAGGTGCTGGTGGAAGGCAATCAGCGTGCCGAAGTGACAGAGTTTTTTGACGATGAAGGCTATTTCTCGGCCCAGGCCGACATTGTTCCTGCGCCGACCGAGAACGATCACGAAACCGAAGCGATGATGCGCAGCGTTTTTGCCCAGTTTGACCAATACGTCAAGCTGAACAAAAAAATCCCGCCCGAAATTCTGACCTCCCTGGCCAGTATCGATGAGGCGGGCCGTCTGGCGGATACCATCGCAGCGCATTTGCCGCTGAAACTGGAACAGAAACAGCTTGTGCTGGAAATGTTCCCGGTGCACGAACGGTTGGAGCACCTGCTGGGCCAGCTGGATTCTGAAATTGACATTCTTCAGGTCGAGAAACGCATTCGCGGCCGGGTCAAGCGCCAGATGGAAAAGAGCCAGCGCGAGTATTACCTCAACGAGCAGGTCAAAGCGATCCAGAAAGAATTGGGTGACATGGATGAGGGTGCGGACCTAGATGAACTGGAGAACAAGATCAAGGCTGCCCAGATGCCCAGGGAAGCCAAGGCCAAGGCAGATGCGGAACTCAAGAAACTCAAGCTGATGTCGCCGATGTCGGCCGAGGCGACCGTGGTGCGTAATTACATCGATGTGCTGGTCGGCTTGCCGTGGAAGAAGAAAACCAAGATCAGCAAGGACCTGGCTGCGGCTGAAGCGGTTCTGGAAGAAGACCACTATGGCCTGGAGAAGGTCAAGGAGCGCATTGTCGAGTATCTCGCGGTGCAGCAGCGCGTGGACAAGCTGAAAGCGCCGATCCTGTGCCTGGTCGGGCCTCCCGGCGTGGGCAAGACCTCGCTGGGCCAGTCCATCGCTCGTGCGACCAATCGCAAGTTCGTTCGCATGGCCTTGGGCGGGGTGCGTGACGAATCCGAGATTCGCGGCCATCGCCGTACCTACATCGGCTCCATGCCCGGCAAGATATTGCAAAGCATGAGCAAGGTGGCGGTGCGCAATCCGCTGTTCCTGCTGGATGAAGTGGACAAGATGGGCATGGATTTCCGGGGCGACCCATCGTCAGCATTGCTGGAGGTGCTCGATCCGGAACAGAACCATACATTTGTCGATCACTACGTCGAGGTGGAGTACGACCTCTCGGATGTGATGTTCGTTGCCACATCCAATACCATGAACATTCCTGCGCCCTTGCTCGACCGCATGGAAGTGATCCGCCTTTCCGGTTATACCGAAAGCGAGAAAATCAATATCGCCATGCGCTATCTGCTGCCCAAGCAGCTCAAGACGCATGGACTGAAAGATACCGAAATCAGCGTGCCTGAAAGCGTGGTGCGTGATGTCGTGCGCTACTACACGCGCGAAGCTGGCGTGCGCAGCCTTGAACGTGAGATTGCCAAAATCTGCCGCAAGGTGGTCAAGGAACTGCTGCTCAAGAAGGGCAGCAAAAAAGTCTCGGTGACGGCGCGAAATCTCGATAAATATCTCGGCGTGCAACGCTTCACTTTCGGGGTCGCAGAACAGCGCAACCAGGTTGGCCAGGTGACCGGTCTGGCGTGGACGGAAGTGGGCGGCGAACTGCTGACCATTGAAGGCGTGGCGCTGCCCGGCAAGGGCAAAATGACGACCACCGGCAAGCTGGGCGAAGTCATGCAGGAATCCATTCAGGCGGCACTTTCCGTGGTGCGCAGCCGCGCTCGTGGCTTGGGCATTGCGGAAGATTTCTATCAGAAGAACGATATTCACATCCATCTGCCCGAAGGGGCCACGCCCAAGGATGGTCCGAGCGCGGGTATAGCCCTGACCACTGCGATGGTTTCAATTCTTACCGGCATCCCGGTGCGTGCTGATGTGGCGATGACGGGGGAAATCACCCTGCGGGGCGAGGTGCTGCCGATCGGGGGCTTGAAAGAGAAATTGCTGGCGGCGCACCGGGGCGGGATCAAGATCGTTCTGATTCCGCAGGAGAACGTCAAGGATCTGGTCGAAATTCCGGACAATATCAAGGGAAAGCTCGAGATTCATCCGGTCAAGTGGATTGATCAAGTTCTTGATCTTGCGCTGGAAAGAAAGCCGGAAGCACTGCCTGAGACGGTTGAGGAAGTCACGCCGCTTCCCGCCGTTGCAGAGGGCAAAGCGGTTGCCGCAACCATCAAGCATTAAATGAATTGGCATGAAACTTCGCAGAACCGCTTGACACAAGGTTTTGCGGCTTGATATAAAGCTGATGCTGGACTGCTTGTAACATCAACCAAACTGAAAGGGGACTACACGTGAACAAATCTGAGCTGATTGATGCGATCGCCAAAGATGCTGACATGTCCAAGGCTGCTGCTGGCCGCGCTCTGGATGCCGCTGTTGCTGCTGTAAAGGGTGCCATGAAAAAAGGCGATATGGTGACCCTGGTTGGTTTTGGTACTTTCTATGTGGGTAAACGCGCTGCCCGCAATGGACGCAATCCGCGCACCGGCGCAACCATTAAAATCAAAGCTGCAAAAACTCCTAAATTTAGAGCTGGCAAAGCGCTGAAAGATGCTGTAAACTAGCCGCTCTTTGATTTTGAAGTCTTTACATAAAGACTCAATTGAGAATTTCGGGTGCTTAGCTCAGTTGGTAGAGCGTCGCCCTTACAAGGCGAATGTCGGCGGTTCGACCCCGTCAGCACCCACCAGTTGTGTATAAAGTTTTTGGAGTGGTAGTTCAGTTGGTTAGAATACCGGCCTGTCACGCCGGGGGTCGCGGGTTCGAGTCCCGTCCACTCCGCCAAACAAGGGTGAACTTCGGTTCACCCTTTTTTCTTTCTCGAAGCGAAAACAAACCGGCTTTGCTTAATTGATAAGCTGTTTCTGGGTAAAACTATGCTAGAAGTCATTCGTGAGCACGCTCAAGGAAAAATCGCCAAAATTATTCTGGCGCTGATTACTGTCCCCTTTGCGTTGTGGGGTGTCGATTCCTATTTCAAACAGGGCGGCGGCGGGCCTGTCGTAGCAAAAGTGGGGGAACAGGAAATTCATCAGAATGAATTCTCGCGTACGCTTAAGGAACAGCAGGATCGGATGCGCACCTCGCTTGGCAAGTCCTATGACCCTGCAATGATGGATAGCCCCGAGATTCGCAAATCGGTACTTGACGGTCTGGTGAACCAGCAAATTTTGCTGGCCGAAGCGAAACAGGCAGGGTTGGCGGTTTCAGATGCACAACTGGCGAAGCTTATCGCAGGGATCGAAGCCTTTCATGTTAATGGCAAGTTTTCTCATGAACGTTACGAAGCCGTGCTGCGTCAGCAGAATATGACGATCGGAATGTTCGAACACCGCGTGCGTCAGGACGTGCTGATGCAGATGGCGCAAGAAGGTGTAAGTCGCAATGCATTCGTACCTGGGTCGGTAGCGGATGGCATGATCCGTACGCTTGAGCAACAGCGCGAAATTGGCCAGGCGGTTATCCAGATTGAGCAGTTCATGCCGCAGGTGAAGATTGAGGCGTCCGCAATCAAGGATTACTACGAAAAGCATCAGGATGAATTCAAGCTGCCGGAGCAGGCGCGACTCGAATATATTGTGCTTTCAGCAGAAAATCTTGCGGCACAGGTCACCGTCAGCGACGAAGAAATTGCAGCTTATTACAAGGAACATGCAAGACAGTTCGGCCAGGCTGAAGAGCGTCAGGCCAGCCATATCCTGATTGGCGTGGCAGAGAATGCCAGCGCGACCGAGAAAGCCGCAGCCATGGATAAAGCCCGCAAGGTGTTGCAGGAAGTAAAAAAGACTCCGGATAACTTTGCACAACTGGCTAAACAGTATTCACAGGACAGCGGTTCTGCATCTCAAGGTGGTGATCTCGGATATTTCGGTCACGGTGCGATGGTCAAGCCTTTCGAAGATGCGGTGTTCAAGATGAATGCCGGTGAGATCAGCGATCTGGTGCAATCGAATTTCGGTTATCACATCATTAAGTTGACCGCGATCAAACCTGCAAAACTGCGCTCCTTGCAGGAAGCGCATGCTGAAATTGTTCAGGAACTGAAGAAAGAAAAGGGTGGAAAGAAATTCGCCGAGAATGCCGAGAATTTTGGCAACCTGGTCTATGAACAGGGAGATAGTCTTGCACCTGCCGCCAAGCAACTCGGGCTCAAGGTCGAGCAGAGTGGCTGGGTGAGCCGCATGGCGAGTGATACTCCGCTGCTCAGCAATCCCAAGCTGCTGCAGGCTGTGTTTACCGAAGAAGTGCTGAAAAACAAACGAAATACCGAGGCCGTAGAAGTCAGGCCAAACACGCTGGTCGCCGCACGCTTGCTGGAATACAAGCCTGCCAGCATTAAACCGCTGGAAGAAGTCTCTTCGGCCTTGAGTCAGCGCCTTCAACGCCAGCAAGCCTCAGTTCTGGCCGTGAAATGGGGTAAGGATGCATTGGCTCAATTGCAGCAGGGTAATACGCCTGCTGCTTTGAACTGGACGCCATCTCAGCTTGTTAACCGTACCAAACCACCAGCAGGCTTGACGCCGGAAGTGCTGATGGCAGCTTTCAAGGCGAAAGTTGACAAGCTGCCCACCTATAGCGGAGTAGAGAATAATCAGGGCGGATATACACTGGTCAGGCTTTCGAAGCTGGTAGACCCCGGGGTGCAGGATGAAGCCCGGAAAAAGGCTTATATCCAGCAGTTTTCCAGCATGCTGGAGCGTGAATACGCGGCAGCTTATCTCGCAAGCCTGAAGCAGAATACAAAGATATCGATCAGCAAGGAAGCACTGGAAAAGTCTGAACGCTAGTTTTCAGTGCTTCTCGAAAAGGTTGAGCAAGCCGTCCAGACCGACGTAATCCAGTGCATATGTGGTTTTCTCACGTATGACTGGTTTGGCATGATAGGCGACACTGGTCCCTGCCATGCCTAGCATGGCGAGATCATTGGCGCCGTCACCTATGGCGATAATTTGTTCTCGCCGCAGTCCCAAAGCTTTTTTGCAGTCCTCCAGCGCTTTTGCTTTACCGGCGGCATCGATCAGCATGCCGTCGATCTGACCGGTGAAATGCCCGTCACGAATCCCGATCCGGTTGTAAACGGCAATATCAAGCGTCAGCCACGATCTCAGCTTCTCGGCAAAGTATTCAAAACCACTCGTGATCAGCGCGGTTTTCACCCCGTAGTTCTTCAACGTCGTTATTAATCTTTCCGCTCCCGGATTGAGCCTGAGTTTTTCTTCATAGACTTCATCCATTGCAGATACAGGCAGATTACCGAGCAGTGCGATGCGCTGGCGGAAGCTGCTTTCAAAATCGATTTCGCCACGCATCGCGCTTTCGGTAAGCGGGGCGATTTGCGCTCTGACGCCCGCAATAACCGAGAGTTCGTCGATGGTCTCGATGGAAATAAGCGTGGAATCCATGTCGAAGGCTACCAGCCCGAAGCGAGCAGGATGAAAACCGTAAGGAACACATGCGCAATCGAGCTGATGCTCGATACAGAAGGCCTGCAGGGCACTGTTTAATTGCCCGTCGTGAAAGCGGAAGGCAGCTTGATCCTTAATACGGGCATGGCTGCTACAGCCGCTGAGCCGTATCAGTTGATCAAGCAAGGGCAGGGGATCGGACACGCCCTGGATGACGATATTACCGGCAGCCACGGCGTGTCCGCTGATTCCTAATTCAGGACATGCGAAACCAGGCCGTCTGCCAGCTTGGGCTCGAACCAGGTTGATTTTGGCGGCATGACTTCGTTGGCATCGGCCACGGCCATGAGGTCTTCCATGCGCGTGGCAAACAGGGCGAAGGCCACGGCCATTTCACCGCTGTCGACGCGCTTTTCCAGTTCAGCCAGACCACGGATGCCACCGACAAAATCGATGCGCTTGTCGCGGCGCGGGTCGGCAATACCAAGCACCGGTGCGATCAGATGGTTTTGCAGCAGGCTGACATCGAGCCGCGCCACCGGATCCTGCGTGGGGATCAGTTCGGGCCGGATGGCGAGGCGGTACCACTGGCCATCCAGATACATGCCGAATTCGTTGGGCCGGGCGGGTTTCATCTGGCCAGTGACGTTTTCGACTGAGAAACAGTCCCCGATACGCTGGAGGAAAGTGGCCTTGTCGAGGCCGTTCAGATCCTTGATCACGCGGTTGTAATCCATGATTTTCATCTGGTGGTGCGGGAAAATGACCGACAGAAAGTAGTTGTAGCTTTCCTCCCCGCTGTGTGCCAGATTGGCGGCCTTGCGGGTTGCACAGATGCGCGAGGCCGAGGCCGAGCGGTGGTGGCCGTCGGCGATGTAAATGGCGTGCATGGCATCGAAAGCTTTGGTCAGCTTCTCGTTGATGGCGGCATCGCGCATCACCCAGAGGGTGTGACGGATGCCGTCTTCGGCGGTCACATCGGCATCGGGTTGCGCCGTGCAGGCCTGAACAAGAATGGCATCCACTTCCGGTGCACTGGGATAGGCCAGCAGCACCGGGCCGGTCTGGGCGTCGAGCGCATCGATCTGGCGCACCCGGTCGTCTTCCTTGTCGGGGCGGGTGAATTCGTGCTTGCGAATGCGGTTGGTGTCGTAGTCCGCCACCGATGCCGCGGCCACCAGACCGATCTGGCTGTGCTCTCCCATCACCAGCCGGTAGGCATAGTAGCAGGCGCTGTCGTCGCGCTTCAGCACGCCCGCTTCGATCATGCGCTGCAGGTTTTCCGCCGCCTTGGCATAGACTTCCGGCGCATAGGGGTCGGTTTCCGGCGGCAGGTCGATTTCCGGTTTGGAGATATGCAGGAAGCTCCACGGGCGGCCCTCTGCTCGCACCCTGGCTTCAGCGGTGGAAAGCACGTCATAGGGCGGGGCGGCGACTTCGGTGGCGCGTCCCGGTGCGGGGCGCAGGCCGGTAAAGGGGCGGATCAGGTGGGGCATGTCGGGGTCCTTATTGCAGTTTCTTGAATAAAAATTTGATCGTTGTGAGGCGCTGCTCGACTTCGGGCAGCGGCACGCCGATGCGGATCTTGTCCGGTCCGGCCAGCTTGCAGCCGGGCTGTTTCTGGATGAATTCGATGATTTTAGCAGGGTCGATCGGTGGGCTGGGGACGAATTGCACCACGATCGCATCGCTGCTGGCATCGATTTTCATGATGCCCAGCGGCCGGGCCAGAACGCGCAGACGATGCGCTTCGAGCAGGGTGCTGGCGGCCGGCGGCAACAGGCCGAAGCGGTCGATCAGTTCTTCATGAATCAGATCCAGTTCTTCCATGCTGTCGCAATTGGCCAGCCGCTTGTAAAGCGTCAGGCGCTGGTTGATGTCGCCGCAGTAGTCCTTGGGCAGCAGCGCCGGAGTGTGCAGGTTGATTTCCGTGGTCACCGCCAGGGGTTCGGCCATGTCCGGCTCCTTGCCCTCCCTGAGCGCCTTCACGGCCTGGTTGAGCATGTCGGCGTAAAGACTGAAACCGATTTCCTGCATTTCGCCGCTCTGCGATTCGCCCAGAATCTCGCCCGCGCCGCGGATCTCCAGATCATGCATGGAGAGGTAGAAGCCCGCGCCCAGGTCTTCCATCATCTGGATCGCATCAAGGCGTTTTTTTGCCTGCGGCGTGAGTGCCGCCACCTCGCCCGGCGTAAGCAGGTAGGCATAGGCCTGGTGGTGCGAACGGCCGACCCGGCCGCGCAACTGGTGCAACTGGGCGAGACCGAACTTGTCGGCGCGGTTCATGATGATGGTGTTGGCGGTGGGAATGTCGATGCCGGTTTCGATGATGGTGGTGCACAGCAGGATGTTGAAACGCTGCTGGTAGAAGTCGCGCATCACATGTTCCAGATCGCGCTCGTGCAACTGGCCGTGGGCCACGGCGATGCGCGCCTCGGGAAGCAGCTTCGTCAGTTTTTCCTGCACATTGAGGATGGTTTCCACTTCGTTGTGCAGGAAATACACCTGACCGCCGCGCTTAAGCTCGCGTAGCACCGCCTCGCGAATGATGCCTTCGGAGTAGGGCGCGACGAAGGTCTTGATGGAGAGGCGTCTTTGCGGCGCGGTGGCGATGACGGAAAAATCGCGCAAGCCTTCCAGTGACATCGACAGCGAACGCGGGATCGGGGTGGCGGTCAGGGTCAGCACGTCCACCTCGGCGCGCAAGGCTTTGAGCTGTTCCTTCTGGCGCACGCCGAAACGGTGCTCCTCGTCCACGATGACCAGGCCCAGATTCTTGAATTTGACGTCTTTCTGGATCAGCTTGTGGGTACCGATGACGATATCGATCTCGCCCGAGGCCAGCCCCTTGAGCGCCAGCGTTTGCTCCTTGGCGGTGCGGAAGCGCGACAGTTCCGCCACCTTGACCGGCCAGTCGGAAAAGCGGTCGGAAAAATTGTTGAAATGCTGTTCCGCCAGCAGCGTGGTGGGAACCAGGATCGCCACCTGTTTGCCATCGGCGACCGCCACGAAGGCGGCGCGCAGGGCGACTTCAGTCTTGCCGAAGCCGACATCCCCGCACACCAGCCGGTCCATCGGCTGGCCAGAGGTCATATCCCCTATCACGGCCTGAATTGCCGCTGCCTGATCCGGCGTTTCCTCGAAGTCAAAGCCGGCGGCAAACGCCTCGTAATCGTGATGATCAAGCTTGAACGAATAGCCCAGACGCGCAGCCCGCTGCGCATACAGGTTGAGCAGTTCGGCGGCGGTGTCGCGCGCCTGCTGCAGCGCCTTTTTCTTTGCCTTTTCCCACTGCCCGCTGCCGAGCCGGTGCAGCGGGGCGGAGTCCGGGCTGGCGCCGCTGTAGCGGCTGATGACGTGCAGATCGCAAACCGGGACGTAGAGCTTGTCACCGCCGGCATATTCCAGATGCAGAAACTCGGTTTCGCCTTCGCCCAGGTCCATGTTCACCAGGCCCAGATAGCGCCCGATGCCATGCTGTTCATGCACCACCGGGTCGCCCGCCCTGAGCTCGGACAGGTCGCGCAGCATGTTCTCGACATTGCTCCTGCGCGTGGTGTCGCGGCGCCGCGACTGGCGTACCTGGGTGGCGTAGAGTTCGGATTCGGTGACGACGGCAAAAGCCGGGGCTAGGATAAAGCCGGTGCTTACCAGTCCGGCAGCCAGCATGAGCCGGTCCGAAGCGGATTCGAAATCGGCAAAGCTTTCGCAGATGGCGGGCTTCATGCCGTATTCGGCCAGGTACTGCGCCATGGTTTCGCGCCGCCCCATGCTTTCAGCCAGGATCAGGATGCGGCCATCGAAGTGATCGATGAACGCTTTCAGCTTTTCCAGCGGGTCTTCGGCACGACGCTCGACCTGTACTTCCGGCACCGGATGGGTGATGGGCTTGTCTCCTGCTTCGCTGGATAGCTCGATGCGGCCAAACAGTTTGATCTCGCCGAAAAATACATCCACCGGCAGGAAAATTTCTTCCGGCGACAGCAGAGGGCGATTGCGGTCCCCCCTGAGCAGCATGTAGCGCGAGCGGGTATCCTGCCAGAAGCGCTGTGCGGCGCCTTCCAGGTCATGGTGCAGGCACAGCAGCGCGCTGTCCGGCAGATAGTCGAACAGCGTGGCGGTGTGCTCGAAAAACAGCGGCAGGTAATATTCGATACCCAGCGGCGCCAGGCCGTTGCTGACGTCCTTGTAAAGCTGGCTTTTCGAGGGATCGCCTTCGAATTTTTCACGGAAACTCTGGCGGAAGTGGCTGATGCCGGCTTCGTCAAGCGGAAATTCACGCGCCGGCAGCAGGCGCACGTCCTTGACCGGGTAGATGCTGCGCTGCGTATCCACATCGAAGGTGCGGATGGATTCGATCTCCTGATCGAACAGGTCGAGCCGGTAGGGCACTGCGCTGCCCATGGGGAACAGGTCCACCAGCCCGCCCCGGACGGAATACTCGCCCGGCGTCAGTACCTGGGTGACGTGGGTGTAGCCCGCCTGGGTCAGTTGCTCGCGCAGGGCATCAAGGTCCAGCTTCGTGCCCTGCTTGAGGAAAAAAGCATGGGCGGCCAGAAACTCGCGCGGTGGCAGGCGGCAAAGCGCCGTGGTAGCGGGCACGATGATCACGTCGCAGGCGTTGTGGGATATCTGGTACAAGGTTGCAAGGCGCTCGGAGACCAGATCCTGGTGCGGGGAGAAATGATCGTAGGGCAGCGTTTCCCAGTCGGGCAGCAGATGGACGGCCAGTTGCGGAGCAAAAAAAGTGATCTCGTCGCACAGGCGCTGGGCGTGCCAGGCGGTTTCCGCCAGAATCACCAGCGGGCGTACTTCCTGCGCCAGTTGCGCCAGCGCCAGTGCATCGCTGGAACCGTGCAGGCCCGCGTGGCGGGTGCGCTGGCCGGGAGAGGGGAGGGGCGGCGGAAGTAACATCATGAACGCGGTTAAAAGTCGCTGATTATACCAGCAAGAAAATCAGGCCCTGCTGGCATTGCCGCATTTCCAGCGCAGCAGCACGCGCAACTGGCGCAGCAGTTCGGTATCTGCCGAATCCGGGAGAATGACGGCATGCCGTACCAGCCATTTCTTTTCAGGAGTGAAATTGAGCACGATCAGCCATGGCGTCACCATACTGGAACCGAGCAGTTTCGCCTCCTGCCATGAGCCGTCGCGGGTCTGGCAGAAAAAATTGCACTCCGGGTCAAGGCGGAGCGCAATGATCGAATGGCCTGCCGCAAGCAAACCGTCGCGCCGCAGGTGGAAGAGCAGGCTGGCAGCGATCAGCAGGCTGCTGGCGATCTGCGTGGCCGGGGCCAGAGGCAGGCGCCAGATCACGAGCACGGACAGCAGGTGTGCCCCCGCGAGCAGGGCTGTCAGCGTGCGCGAGGGGTGGAGTTTCAGCTCAAGCATGGCGGAGGGCTTGTAAAATAGGCCAAAGGCCACTATTTTACCGTTAATTAAATCACGACTGTTTTGATCGGAAATAATAAATGAATCCCAACTGGCAGGACTTTTTGAGCACCGCAGGTGCCCATATCGAAAATCAGCAGCTTGTTCACTTCGGCTCGCCGCAAGAGGAAATGCTGGCGGCCAGGAATGGCAGTATTTTGACCGATCTTTCTCATCTGAGTGTGATCCAGTTTGCTGGTGACGACAGCGAAGCCTTCCTGCAGGGGCAACTGAGTTGCGACGTAAAACAGGCGACACTGGCGCAGGCCCGGCTGGGCAGCTACTGCACACCCAAGGGGCGGATGCTGGCGACTTTCCTGCTATGGCGCAGCGAGGAAGGGTTTTTCATGCAGTTGCCGGCGCCATTGCGTGAAGCCATTCAGAAACGTCTTGCCATGTATGTCATGCGCTCCAAGGTCAAGGTGAGCGATGCCAGCGCGCAGAGGATCCGCCTCGGCATCGCAGGTGAAGCCGCGCCGGCCGCTTTGGCCGAACTGGGCGGTGTTGCGCCGCAGGATGACTATGCGGTTGCCCACTGCGGTCTGGTGACGGCCATCCGCCTGCCGGGGCTGCGCTTCGAAATTCTCGTGGCGCCTGAAAATGGCGCTGCAGTATGGCAAACCCTGAGCAGGCATTGCACCCCTGTGGGCAGCGGTCGCTGGGAATGGCTGGAGATTCAGGCCGGAATTCCCATGGTGACAGCCGGAACCCAGGAACAGTTCGTGCCGCAGATGGCGAACATGGAACTGATCGGCGGCGTCAGCTTCACCAAGGGCTGTTATCCCGGCCAGGAAATCGTGGCGCGCTCGCAGTATCTGGGCAAGGTGAAACGCCGCATGTACCGCGCCCGCCTGCAATCCGATGCGGCTCCCCAACCGGGAGATGTGCTGTTTGGACAGGGGCCGTCAGAACAGTCCGGCGGTATGCTGGTGAACGTTCAGCCATCGCCTGAGGGCGGATTTGACCTGCTGGCCGTAATCCTCAATGCCAGTATCGAGTCAGGAGCTGTGCACTGGAAGACGCCGGATGGACCGAAGCTGGAACTGCTGGATTTGCCTTACACTGTTGAATAAGCGGTTTGCAGTATTACGAGTCGTAATCGAAAAATAATGAGCGCTCCGGGGAGTGGCGAAACAATTTGCAGGGTCAATTCAGGCCGGCCCCTCGAGTCATCATTTGAACAGATAAGTACGAATCCTCGGCTCGTATTCAGCACGCAAACCAAGAAGCCGGGATAACCGTTCAATTTCCCGTTGCGTTTCCTTGTCGCCGAGCATTCTGCGCAGCGTCAGAAAATCCCCGTCATCCCTGAAAAGTACGAGATCCCACCATGGCCCCTCCTGTATCGAGCCATGGCAACCGATAGATTCAAAATCCTTTAGCGGATAGTGACGGCGGGAGACTATCGATCCGAACAAAGTGCTTAACTCGATCACTCCACCTTTAGGATCAAGCCGAATCCTGCGGCGAAAACCAATCAGGAAAAGACCGAATCCGGCAAAGAACATCCCCGACAGAAATATCGCAAGATGCTGCCATTGAACGCCGCGTTCAACATTCCAGAACAACAGGGCAGCACCGCCGACAAGTGCCAGCAGCAAGCCGACCACCAGTCTTTCGGCTCTGTCGGAGCTGAATTCAATGGAAGTCATATAATGTGATGTTACTTGAATATGCCATTACAAAAATAAGGGGTTGCAGTCCCTTTGCCGCCGCTGACAGAAAAATTAAAGATCGGGAACTGTCAATGTTCCCATTGCGAGAGCGCCAGGTAGGCGCAAATTTACTGGGTTGTGACAATTTTTCCGATTGCTGCCCAGGATTCGCACTCGCTAGTGCCGCGCGAACGGTTGTCCAGAACAATTTTTTCTACACGTTCGATGACCACTTTGGCGCCTTGCTTATCCCTCTCCCTCTCAAGCGGTGCTGCTTTCATCGATTGCACCATGCTATTGACCATCTCGCGGCATTGCGCCTCGGTAGGCGATTTCTGTTGCGCCATGACCGGAAAAGACACAATGAGCATCGTCGCTAACATTCCCAAGATGCTGCGTGGATTCATATATATTTCCTTTTCTGGTATGTCTGACTAACGCAAGGGGAAGCAGTAAAAGTGCTGGCATACGATTTAGACCCCACGCGGATATTATTTGTCAGGCTGAAACAAATCAACGGGCTTTACAAGACCAAGCTGATCCACAACGGGGGGCACTCTGGAAAACCAGAGAAGCCGTGGAGCTAGCCACCCTGGAGTGGGTGGCCTGGTTCAACCATCACCGCTTGCTGGAATCTCTTGGTTATATACCCCCCAGCAGAAGCTGAGGCAAACTATTACCGGCAATTCGCCTAAACAGGTCACGAAAGTGACCTGACTTAAACTAAATGGCCTCCACGAAAACCGGGGCGATTCTGGGCTTTATCGGCCAGTCCGGTGGAATGATAGGTTAAGCGTTTTGTTGTCCGTGCGCTAGACAATTTCTGGTGTGTTATGTACAATAAAGCGTACATATATGGAGGCATGAAATGGATGCGATGACCTATACCAGCGTTCGCGCGAACCTTGCCAGCACAATGGACCGGGTTTGCAACGACCACGAAGCCTTGATTATTACCCGCAACGGCGAACAGTCCGTGGTAATGCTCTCGCTTGAAGATTTCAAAGCGCTTGAGGAAACCGCCTATCTTTTGCGCACCCCCGCTAACGCCAAGCGTCTTCTCTCGGCCGTTGCCCAATTGAATGCTGGCAAAGGCACTGAACGGGAACTGGCAAAGTGAAGCTGATTTTTGCAGATGAGGCATGGGAGGATTATCTCTACTGGCAAAAACAAGACAAGCGCATGGTTGAACGGATAAACAAGCTGATACGCGAGACCCAACGCGAACCCTTTGCTGGCGTAGGAAAACCGGAGGCATTAAAGCACGCGTTGTCGGGTTTTTGGTCACGCCGCGTAACAGATGAACATCGCATGGTATATCGCGTTGAAGATGATGCACTCCTGATTGCCCAGTTGCGTTTTCATTACTGAGACGCCCAACGAATGAAAGGGACTTCCCCGTCCCGAAGGCGCGGAGAAGAAATCAATGGGGTCAGACTCCATTGATTTCCACGCCATTTTTTGCACCTCTTAAAATAAAGGTGAAGGCACTCCAACACCGTCTTATGACAAAATCAATCGAGTCTGACCCCATTGATTCGCAACCCAAATCCCCAGTTACGCTGGTTGTGGGTGAGGCGAACCAGGTGATCGGCGATTTCAACATTCTCTGCTGACTGCTTTGCCTGATAACGGTAGCAGGTCTGGCTGATCCCGAACGCCAGGCAAGCCAGCCGGATGCTGATGCCTTGGTGTTCCACGCTCTGTTGCGCCATCTCGCGTCGGCAAGATGGCTTCACCACTTTTTTTGCAGGGCCTCCTGCACGATCTCGGCTTTGAGACGTTCTTCGGCGTACATCTTCTTGAGCCGCCGGTTCTCGTCTTCGAGTTCCTTGAGCCGGGCCATCAAGGAGGCGTCCATGCCACCGAACTTGCTGCGCCACTTGTAGAACGTGGCCGAGCTGATGCCATGCTCACGGCAGAGTTCTGGCACCGGCCTACCGCCCTCGGCCTGCTTGAGTACGGCAATGATCTGACTGTCTGAAAAGCGTGATGTCTTCATGTAAAACTTCCTCGGGTTGCTTTGGAGAAAATTCTACTTCTAACTGCCGTTAATTTTCGGTGGACCGCAGGGTTATGCCTCACCGGGCGCCCCTACCTTGATTGGCTTGTTCGTGATCTTCTTTGGTTTGTCGAAATCAAGCTCGCTATCACCGACCTTGAGCTTCAGTTTTGATGCCGTACCCAACAGGGCCGACGCGAGTTCGTCAGCAGGATGGATGACGCGCTCTGGCTCCGTCTGGTTGTTCACAAACAGTCCGGTGGTAATGCTTCCGAGCAGTTCTTTTGGTATGGCCGACTCCGTCTCCTTTCGCCACTCCAAGCAACTTTCAATGACCCAGTTGGCCCTGTTAACGTCGATATAGAACTGCTGAAGTTGAAACTCCGAAACGATGTGCTGTTCAGCCCATCTGTTCTGCCACTTGATGTAGTAAAGAATCGTGCCGACAAGACCGAATGAGAAAAGGGTGAATCTGCCCCACAGCCAAAATAGGTGGGTGCGGTCCACGTCGGTAGCGGAGACTTTAGCAACGGTGTCTGCGCCGAGCCCCACCGCCTTTATCTTTTCCGGTCCCCATGCCGATATGTTTCTTATTGCTTCAAGCATGCTGAAGTACTGGCTATCCATGGCGTTGATTTCGTATCCAGTCCAGCCCAATAGTCCGACGAAGGCAACCAATAGGACAAGAATGCCTACAAGAACCGGGTGCCGCTTATCTGCCGTGATTGTCGGCGACGCGAGGAATCTTAATGCGCTGAACACTCATGGGCGACCTCGATGGCAGTGGAATTGTGAGGCATAACGTGTGAATTAACCGGCTGGCCGGGCTTTATCGGCCAGTCCGGTTGAATGATGGGTTGGGCATCTTGGTCAGCCGTGACTGGCTTCGGCATGCAATTTCAGACCTAGCGCTCCGATGACCTTGAGGATGGTATCGAAACCGGGGCTTCGCTCGCCGGAAAGTGCCTTGTAAAGGCTTTCGCGGGACAGGCCCGCATCTCGTGCAACTTGGGTCATGCCCTTGGCGCGAGCAATATCGCCAAGTGCTTTGGCAATGAATGCGGCATCTCCATCGGCTTCTTCAAGGCAGGCTTCAAGGTAGGCAGCCATTTCCTCTGGGGTTCTGAGGTGTTCAGCGACGTCATAGCGAGTGGTAACGGTTTTGCTCATGGTGGCTTACTCCGAAAGATTGCGCGCGAGGCGTAAGGCGGCTTTGATGTCCTTGGCTTGGGTGCTTTTGTCCCCACCGGCCAGCAGAATAATTAGTTCTTGTCCCCGTTTCTTGAAATACACCCGGTAACCGGGGCCATAGTTGATTCGCAACTCCGAGACACCTTCACCAACCGGCTCGACATCTCCAGGGTTTCCAGCTGCGAGCCGTTCAATCCTTGCTTGAACCCGTGCTCGTGTTTGGAAGTCGCTCAGGTTCTCGATCCATTGAGCGAAGAGGTCTGTTTTGCGAATTTCAATCATGGAATAACTGTAGCCCAATGGCTACATGTTGTCAATATGCCATATATGCCGCACGGTAATCCCCCCATTTTTAGCGGCGGTCAGAAGTAGAGTTGGTTAAAAGCGCTAACTTCTGTTTTGGGGTAATGCCGCCCAGTGCCATATTGGGGCGTTCGTGATTGTAGGTCCTCTTGACTGCCGGGTTAGGCAAAGATTTTCTTAAAATCGCCATGACTGAGATGCCAGTGGTCGGTAACTATGCCCTTTTTCTGGTTGGCTACGATCTTCTCAACATTAGGAACTGTCATTCTTGCTTGGAGACCGTCAGCGATGATCTTGGCAGGGTTGCGCGCCAGTTCACGATCCGCTTCTTCGATCCTGAAGTAACGCGCGATCCAGGCCTCATTGAGGCGGATGAAATCCGGCAGATATTGTTTGTTGTTGATGAGGACTGGCATCGTTATTCAGCGGTGCCACCATAGTGGGCAACACCTCGCACCACTTGGCGTTGCTTGTTAAAGAACAGCGCTTCGCAAACCATCTTGCGATTGATGCTGCGGTAATAGATCACAATGCTGTCCACTCCCGTATAAACGTCGAGCAACTCGAATTTCAGCGGCGGCAGGGCAGCAAGGCCTTTCTGCCAATACGGCCTGATCTGATCTTTGCCCTTCAGTTTCCCAGTAGGTTCCTGCATGCGCTCAATGATGAGGGGTGATGACATTTCAAAATCATCCGTGTAATGCGACAGGATTCGTTCCAGGTCGTGGGTATTCCATGCCGCTATCCATTCGCGCGCGAACTCCTGTGACCATGCGGAATCAATCATTGTGCTTACCTCTCCATACTGCTTCGCTAATCTTTACTGGCTTCACGCCTCAAGCCACCCAACGTAAAATTGAGAGGCGCCGATAGGCGTCCCGCTCGAATGCAGGGTTAGAGGCTAGATTGGTCACGGTCTTCCCTTGCTGTACACCACATAAGTAGGCTTTGTGCCCATTCAGAGGTGTACTCCGTTTCGTTGTCTGTTTGTAGTGCCCTTATATTTTCTTCGAGCAATTTGCTCGCCAACTGGCAGTATTTTTCTTGTGTCGCGGGATTGCTGATGCGTTTCGCAACCTCAACAAATCCAAGATTTTCGCTGTCTTCCACAGTTAAGCCTGTTTCCTGGCTAACGAACGGGATGAATTCATTGAATTCAGATCGGATGCGGTCGAGTTGGTCTAAGTTTTTCATTTTTGAATATGGTTTTATTGTGGCCTAACGTTTGAGGTAAGGGGCGCGCCGCTTGCGGCGCGTCCCGTGGAGGCCGGAGGCCGGAGCGAACTTGACCGATGGGTTAGGCGGCGGAAGATTGGCCATGATGTTTTGATCTGCGAAATGTATCTACGCTCCAGCCAACCAAGCCGTATACGACCGACCATATTGCGCCGTTGATTGCCTCAATTGGAAGATGCATGAGCCCTTCCACAACTGTGTGAGAAGGGACAAGCCCAAAATGAACTGCCAATTCGTATCCGGGCATTCCGTGCAGGAGGTGGAGAGGCAAGCCAACTATGCCAAGAAGCGCGGCTATTGGGCCCAGGAAGTAGAGCGCGTAGATGCCGAGAGTGGCAGGCGAGACCACTACGCCAAATGCGATGCCGGTATTGCGCCAGAGATGGGAGCGGGCATATCGGCGCGAAACGATGGCAACGACGATTGGTAGTAGCCAGAGTAGGAGTAGAAGGGAAATCATCGCGCTGACTGTGAGCCGCCTAACGTGGAGCTAACCGGCCGCCGGAGGGAACCTGCAAGCGCAGCTTGCAGGCGGTCCGGGTTGAGCGCAGGGTTAGATTTCCTTAGCGGCATATTGGTTTGTTGGCAGCCGCTTCAGGTGCACTAGAAGATGACAGTACCTCCACTGCCAACTCCCTTGCGCCGTCAATTGTCTTGATGTGGTCATCGACGTGCCGCGGATCGCCAGCAGCATATGTTCTGTAAAAGGCGACTTGATCCAGGTCGGTGCGAATGCGTGACGCAAGCTCCGACATCACGCAGGATGTGCTTCCACGTTTGAGTTGTGCAAGGTCAGCAGTGTTTTCCATCAGCCGCCCGGTAAATGCATCGACAGCCAACGTAACCTGAATGGGTTGGTATAGGTACGCGTGCAACCAGTAACCGCATGCCGCCCCAACGGCAAGAGCTACGAACAAGTAACCGGCGGTTCTGCGAGTAAGCGTTGCCATTGGGAAATCTAACGTAGAAGTGAGGGGCGGCCGGAGCGCGTAGCGCGGAGGGAACCAAACAGCGCAGCTGTTTGGCCGTCCCTCTCGACTGCCGGGTTGGGCATGCGGCTCATTTATTTGCCCCTGTTTTAAAAATGCCCTGTTTGTCTAGGCGTTGAACCATATAAGTGATTTTCTCAGCCGAGCAATCTTGCCACCCGATCTGTGGGCAGAAGGATTCTGCGCGTTTGAGATGCTGCTGCGCTTCTTGAATGGCGCCGCGTTTTTGAGCCATGGCAGCAAGCCGAGCGTATGAGAGCGCAGAGTCGGTGGCGATGATTTTTTCATTCAAAAGCTCATTGGGGCGAGTTTTTCTCTTTTCGATTAAGGCTAGGAAAGTATGAATTGCCTCTTCACGAGTGGCATCTGTGCCCTCGGATAGTTGTGTATCCACATGCGCTGCGAAGTAGCCAAATTCGGCCATATCAAATGCCTCGGCGGTTGCTTGGTTGATTCCGGTGCCAAAGTAAAAGCCAGCGCCAAGACCAACAGCTAGGACCAAAAGATATGAGGTGATGCGTAGGAGGGTTTTCATGATGCCCAACGTGGAGCTAAGGGGCTGGCTGGAAGCGGGCGAAAGCCCGCTGTAAGCCAGTCCCGCTTGAGCGCAGGGTTAGACGGATGGCTCACGATTGATACGCCTTTCTGCCGCAGCTTTGAGAAGCGGCCAATCTTCGAGAGCCATTTTTGCATCAGTACACCCAGCATTTGCAGAGGCAAGTAACAGTTCCTCGGCGCGTTGAAGATCACTGCGCTGCCCGAAGCGTAACGTGCGTGAGTGATATTCCATGAATAGGTTGTATTGAGCCTCAGGGTCATTGTTTCTCGAAGCGACCTCTAACTCCGCAATATGCTCCTTCATTGCAGCTTCAGACTCTGCTTTGTAATCGCGAATATTTACTCGGTGGACGCTTCCGTGATCTAGCCCGGAGAAGACCATGCTGCCCATTGTTTTCTCGGCTTCATCGGGTGTTTTTTCTTTGAAAAATGCTACGTCCGGACGAACACCATCAAACGCTTCTGCACGAAGTGCCGCAGTTTTGTTTGTGTCCACCATATAGAAGATGAACTGCTGGTTCTCTTCGTCGAAGTGGATCAACAGATCGCGCTTATCGCTCATTTCGGTATCCGTCTAACGTAAAGTAGACACCCTAAAAAGCGCCTGAAAAAGCACCTTCGAGGTGTATAATCTGGTTTCTGTTTTGCAATTCCATGTTTTCATTAAGGATGAAATTTTGGAACCCCCTAATTATTCCGGCAATAGCACCTCAAATTCTCCGCCTAAATTGCTTGATCAGGTTCGAGATCGCATACGCGTGAAGCATTACAGTATTCGTACCGAGCAAGCTTATCTGGATTGGATTAAACGATATATTTTCTTTCATGACAAGCAGCATCCTAAAAATCTTGGGGCGGAAGATATAGAGCGCTTTTTGACCCATTTGGCGGTGAATGGAAAAGTGTCGGCTTCTACTCAGAATCAGGCTAAATCTGCAATTCTGTTTTTGTACCGCGAAGTCATGGAAATGGAATTGCGCTGGCTGGACAAAGTCACCCAGGCAAAAGCGCCCAAACGTTTGCCGGTTGTGCTGACGGTCAGCGAGGTGCAGGCCGTGTTATCCCGGCTTTCCGGCACACATGCCTTGATCGCCAGTTTGCTTTATGGCACGGGGATGCGCTTGATGGAGGCGATTCGGTTGCGGGTGAAGGATGTGGATTTTGAGCGCCATGAAATTCTGGTGCGTGAAGGCAAGGGTTTCAAGGATCGGGTGACGATGCTGCCGGAAGCGCTGGTCGCGCCGCTCAAGGCGCATCTGGTCAAGGTCAAAACACTGCATGAAGAGGACTTGGCACAGAGCTTTGGTGAAGTCTGTCTGCCTTACGCGCTGGACAGGAAATATCCGAATGCCGGGCATGAATGGGGGTGGCAATATTGCTTCCCATCTGTGAAATTGTCGCTTGATCCGCGCTCTGGCAAGACCCGCCGCCATCATCTGGATGAAAAAGGTCTGCAGCGTGCGATCAAGCAGGCGGTGCGTGATCTGGGGTTGGTGAAGCCGGCCACGCCGCATACTTTGCGTCATTCCTTCGCCACGCATTTGCTGCAATCGGGCTACGACATCCGTACTGTGCAGGAATTGCTCGGCCATTCGGATGTCTCCACCACGATGATTTATACTCACGTCCTCAACCGTGGCGGCAGGGGCGTGGAAAGCCCGCTCGACCGTCTTTGATCCGAATTTGAGTGATGGTGAACGCGAATAAAACCCGGCTGGAAGACCAGCCTGCGTATGTCCTGCATACTTATCCTTACCGTGAGACCAGCCTGATCGTCGAGGTGTTCAGCCAGGAGCACGGCCGTCTGCCGCTGGTGGCGCGGGGTGCGCGCCGGCCAAAATCGGCGGTGCGTGGCTTGCTGCTTTCCTTTCAGCCGCTTGCGCTGAGCTGGTTTGGCAAGAACGAATTGCGCACGCTGCACAGCGCCGAGTGGCAGGGCGGCCAGCCGCTGCTGCAGGGCAAGGCGCTGATCTGCGGCTTTTATCTCAACGAGCTGCTGCTTAAATTGCTGCACCGCGACGATCCGCACGAGCAGCTTTTTCTCTATTACCAGCAGACCTTGCAGGAGCTGGCGCGGCGCACCGATCATGCGGCCATTCTGCGCCGTTTCGAGAAGCGCCTGCTGCAGGAGCTGGGTTATGCGCTGATGCTGGACCGCGAGGCCGGAACAGGCCAGCAAGTAGTCGCGGAGGAGGGGTATCGCTACGTGATCGAGCACGGCCCGGTGCGGCAATCCGCAGGGCAAAACGGTGTAGAATTGCGCGGCAAAACCCTGCTCGATCTGGCTGTCGACGATTACACTGACCCGGTGACGCTGCAGCAGGGCAAGGCGCTAATGCGCACCCTGATCAATCACTATCTGGGCGACCAGCCGCTGCATACGCGGCAATTATTGAAGGATTTACAGCAATTATGATTCAGCTTGGCGTCAATATCGATCACGTTGCCACCCTGCGCCAGGCGCGCGGCACGCTTTATCCCAGCCCGGTGCAGGCGGCGCTGATGGCGGAATCCGCCGGGGCGGACGTGATCACGCTGCATCTGCGCGAGGACCGGCGCCATATTCAGGATGCAGACGTGGAAATCCTGCGCCAGGCGCTGCAGACGCGCATGAATCTGGAAATGGCGGTGACCGATGAGATGGTGAAGATCGCGCTGCGCATCAAACCGCAGGACGTGTGCCTGGTGCCGGAAAAGCGTGAGGAATTGACCACCGAGGGTGGCCTCGATGTGGCAGGACATTTCGACAAGGTGCAGGCAGCCTGCGCCGCCCTGGGCGCAGCGGGCATTCGCGTCTCGCTGTTCATCGACGCAGACCGCAAGCAGCTCGATGCTTCGAAGGCTGCCGGTGCGCCGGTGGTGGAAATCCATACCGGCCATTATGCCGATGCCGCCAGCCGAGCCGGGCAGCAAAAGGAATTCGAGCGCATTGCCGATGCTGTGGCTTATGGCCAGTCCATTGGCCTGCAGGTCAATGCCGGGCATGGCCTGCATTACCACAATGTGCAGCCTATCGCTGCCTTGCCCGGCATGCGTGAGCTCAATATCGGCCACGCCATCGTTGCCCAGGCGATCTTCGTAGGCTGGGAAAACGCGGTGCGTGAGATGAAATCCCTGATGGTGGCAGCGGCGAAGTGATCTTCGGGATCGGCACCGATATCGTCTCCACCAGCCGCATTGCGGCAGCATGGGCGCGGCACGGCGAGGCCTTTGTGCAGCGCATCCTGGCGCCGCAGGAGTTGAATGGGTTTGCCAAAGCCAGCCAGCCCGCGCGTTTTCTCGCCAAGCGCTTTGCTGCCAAGGAGGCTTTTGCCAAGGCGCTGGGCACAGGAATTCGCGTGCCGGCCACCTGGCACAATATCCGCGTGACCCACGATGCGCTGGGCAAGCCCATGCTGGATTTCGCCCCCGAGCTGGCGGCCTTGCTGGCACGCCATGCCATTCGCAGCCATCACCTTTCCATCAGCGATGAAAAGGAATTGGCGGCGGCTTTTGTGATTCTGGAGTGTTGAAATGTCGCTAGGCCCGGTAATGCTGGATGTGGTGGGGACGCAACTTAATGACGACGACCGGCGGCGGCTGAAGCATCCACTGGTGGGCGGGGTGATCCTGTTCAGCCGCAATTATGAATCCCCCGAGCAACTGCGCCAGCTCACCACTGAGATCCATGCGCTGCGCACCCCGCACCTGCTGATTGCGGTGGACCATGAAGGGGGGAGGGTGCAGCGCTTCAAGGAAGGGTTCACCCGCCTGCCGCCGATGCGCGAGTTGGGCATGATCTGGGATGATCACCGCAGCCGCGCCAAGACGCTCGCCCAGCAGACCGGCTATGTGCTGGCTGCCGAGCTGCGTGCCTACGGGGTGGATTTAAGCTTTACTCCGGTGCTGGATATCGACTTCGGCGCCAGCAGTGTGATCGGCAGTCGTGCTTTTCACCGCAAGCCGCAGGTCATTGCCGATCTGGCGCATCACCTGATGCTGGGCCTGAAGCAGGGCGGTATGGTGGCGGTGGGTAAGCATTTTCCCGGCCACGGCTATGTGCGCGCCGATTCGCACCACGAAGTTCCGGTGGATGAGCGCCCCTTCACCGATATCGAAATGGAAGACCTGCTGCCGTTTCAGCAGATGATCAACTTCGGCATGGCCGCCATTATGCCTGCTCACGTGATCTATCCCAGGGTGGATGCCAGTCCGGCGGGTTTTTCCAGCGTGTGGCTGAAAGACATCCTGCGCAAGCGACTGGGCTTCGATGGTGTGATTTTCAGCGATGATCTTTCCATGGCTGGCGCGCATGTGGCCGGCGGCCCGGCGCAGCGGGCGGAAGCGGCGCTTAAGGCCGGTTGCGATATGGTGCTGCTGTGCAACAAGCCGGATGATGCGGACGAACTGCTGGCCAACCTGCGCTACACCATGCCTGCAGTGAGCATGGCGCGGCTGCTGCGCATGCATGGCAAGCCCCATCCGCTTTCCATGGCGAAGCTGCACGAGGATGCCGAATTCATGAAGGCGGTGCGAGCCGTGGGCAGCATCGGCATCCATGAAGGGAATCTGCCACTGGACGATCAGACTAATTCTTGTGGACATAGTGGATGAGCCTTGCTTCCTGCCGCCAGTGTCCGCGTCTTGCCACTTTCCTCGATGAAGTCAAAGTGGCGAATCCCGCTTATTACGCCCGCCCGGTGCTGCCCTTTGGCGACGATAATCCGCGTCTGCTGATTGTCGGCCTTGCGCCCGGCATGCACGGCGCCAACCGCACCGGGCGCCCCTTTACCGGCGATCATGCCGGGATTCTGCTGTACCAGACCCTGCATCGTTTCGGTTTCGCCTCCGGGCCGGAATCCATCAGCGCAGACGACGACTTGCGCCTGATTGACTGCCGTATCACCAACGCGGTGAAGTGCCTGCCGCCACAGAACAAGCCGGAAACGGCCGAGATCCGGCAATGTAATGCTTTCCTGCGCGAAGAACTGGCTGCCTTGCCCAAGGGCACGGCAGTGCTGGCGCTGGGCAATGTGGCGCATCAGGCGGTGCTGTGGGCGCAAGGGTTGAAGGCCAAGGATTATCCTTTCGGACATGCGACCCGATATGATCTGCCCAGCGGGCTGAGCCTGTATTCCAGCTATCATTGCAGCCGCTACAATACCCAGACCAGACGGCTTACCACCGAGATGTTCGAGGCGGTGTTCGCCGATATCCGTACATATCTTGATGGAGTTCCCCCATGCCCTACGTCAATATCCGTATCGCCGGCAGCCTGAGCCGCGAGCAGAAGCAGAAAATCGCCGAGGAAATCACCGATACGCTGGAGCGCATTGCGCTGAAGCCCAAGTCCTATAACTATATTGCTTTTGACGAGCTGCCGGATGAGAACTGGGCAATCGCCGGGAAGCTGCTCGACGAGGACTAAGGGCTCGTTCATGTTCGACAGCAAGCCGTTTCTCGCCAGCCTGACCCATCTGCCGGGGGTCTACCGCATGCTCAATGCGGCGGGGGAGGTGATTTATGTCGGCAAGGCGCGCGACCTGAAAAAACGCGTTTCGTCGTATTTTCAGAAGACCGACCATGTGCCGCGCACGCGCCTGATGGTGTCGCAGATCGCGGCCATCGAAACCACGGTGACGCGCAGCGAGGCGGAAGCGCTGCTGCTGGAAAACAACCTGATCAAGTCGCTGGCGCCACGCTTCAATATCCTGTTCCGCGACGACAAATCCTACCCCTATATCCTGCTCAGCGGCCACCGCTTTCCGCGCCTCGCCTACTATCGTGGCGTGCAGCACAAGGGCAACCAGTATTTCGGGCCTTTCCCCAATGTCGGGGCGGTCAAGGAGAGCATCCAGTTGCTGCAGAAGGTATTCCGCCTGCGTACATGCGAGGACAGCGTGTTCAGAAACCGCTCGCGCCCCTGCCTGTTGCACCAGATCCAGCGCTGTACCGCACCCTGTGTCGATCTGATCGATGACGAAAGCTACCGCGCTGACGTGCACAACGCGGCCCTGTTCATGCAGGGCAAGGACCAGCAGGTCATGGCAGCCTTGATGGACAAGATGCAGGCGGCAGCGGAGCAGATGCGTTATGAAGAGGCCGCGCTGTACCGCGACCAGATCGGTGCCCTGCGCCGGGTGCAGGAGAAGCAATATGTCAGCAGCGGCAGCGGCGCGGATGCCGACATCGTTGCTTGCTGCGAAAAACAGGGCATGGTGTGCGTCAATCTGGTCATGGTGCGCGGCGGCCGGCATCTGGGCGACAAGAGTTTTTTCCCCAGCCACGCCGACCAGTGCGATACCGCAACAGCGCTGGAGGCCTTTCTGGGCCAGCATTATCTCAACCAGTTCGTGCCACGCCAGATTCTTGTCAGCGAAGCGATCGACAGCGAAGCACTGGAAACGCTGCTGAGCGAGCAGGCGCAGCACAAGGTGCAGATCAATAGCCGACCCACGGGTGAGCGCCGGGTGTGGGTGGAAATGGCGCTCACCAATGCGCGCCTGGCGGTGGAGCAGCGCCTTAGCCAGCAGGCCAATCAGGAAGCGCGTCTGCAGGCCTTGCAGCAGGCGCTGGATTTATCTGATGGCTTGCAGCGCATCGAGTGTTTCGACATCAGCCACACCATGGGGGAGGCAACGGTGGCTTCGTGCGTGGTGTTCGATCAGGGCGACATGCGCAACGGCGAGTATCGGCGCTATAACATCACAGGTATCACGCCGGGTGACGATTATGCCGCGATGCGCTCCGTACTCGACAGGCGTTACCGAAAAATTGCGGCAGGTGAGGGCAAGATGCCTGACCTGATCCTGATCGATGGCGGCAAGGGGCAGCTTAGCAGCGCAATGGAGATACTCAGCGAGCTGGGGCTGAACGACGTGGCGGTGATCGGCGTGGCCAAGGGCGAGGCGCGCAAACCGGGGCTGGAACAGCTTATTTTCCCCAATCGCGACAAAGCGTTACAATTGCCCAAGGACAGCCCTGCGCTGCACCTGATTCAGCAAGTGCGGGATGAGGCGCACCGTTTTGCTATCAGCGGGCATCGCGCCCGGCGCGGCAAGGCGCGCACCCATTCATCGCTGGAGGATATTGGCGGTATTGGCGCCAAAAGGCGGCAGCGTCTGCTGGCGCGTTTTGGCGGCCTGAAAGGGGTGGCCGAGGCAAACGTGGATGAACTGGCCCAGGTGGAAGGCATCAGCCGCGCACTGGCGGAAAAAATTTATCAGGAACTGCATTAAGTGCCACTCAATATACCGAACTTTCTGACCTGGCTCAGGATTGTCCTGATCCCGGTTTTCGTCGCGGTTTTCTATCTGCCGGCATCATGGATCGATCCGCATGCCGTCAATTTCTACGCTACAGCAATTTTTGTTGCGGCGGCCGTGACCGACTGGCTCGATGGCTATCTGGCGCGTGCGCTGAACCAGATGTCCGCTTTCGGTGCCTTTCTTGATCCTGTTGCCGACAAGCTCATGGTAGCTGCGGCGCTGGTCGTGTTGGTCAAGTTGCAACGCGTGGATGCCGGCATCGCTTTGATCATCATCGGACGCGAGATTGCGATTTCTGCACTGCGCGAGTGGATGGCTGGACTCGGACAAAGCAAGAACGTCGCTGTCTCCTTCATCGGCAAACTTAAAACCACCGCGCAGATGGCCGCCATCCTGCTATTGCTGTATCACGATCCCGTTGCGAGTGGATTTGATCCACATGTCGCAGGAACATTTCTGATTTATATCGCTGCAGTTTTGACTTTGTGGTCAATGGGTTATTATCTGAAGAAGGCCTGGCCGCAGATTGCAGGACAAAATTGAAGGTGAGAGATGCTTGACATCAAAGGCCAAATCATTAAAATGGCGGCTTCTCAAACGCGGGAATAGCTCAGTTGGTAGAGCGATACCTTGCCAAGGTATAGGTCGCGAGTTCGAATCTCGTTTCCCGCTCCAGATTCAAGGGAAAGCGTAAGCTTTCCCTTTTTAGTTCCAGTATTCAGATCGCTGGACTAAAATGCTTCATAAGCCAGGTCACACTGGCGGGGTAGCAAAGTGGTTATGCAGCGGCCTGCAAAGCCGTCTACGCCGGTTCGATTCCGACCCCCGCCTCCAAATTCCCAGCCCGGGTGGCGAAACTGGTAGACGCAACGGACTTAAAATCCGTCGCTGTGAAAACGGCGTACCGGTTCGATTCCGGTTCCGGGCACCACCCAGACTGGATGCTATCAGTCGCCAAGATGATGCGATTCCTCACCCGGCAATCCGGTTTCAGGGTCGATCCAGTCTGCAATGCCCAACTCGGATTCGGCTTCTTCCAGTGTTTCTCCCGGCTCATAATCGCTTTCATCGTTGTATTCCATGTCCTGCGCGGCTTCCAGCAATGTCTGGAAGGGGCCGAACATCTTTTCAGTGATGGTTTCCTGCCAGTAAAAGCCATCGGGTCGTTCGATGATGCGGCCCTGGCCTGCCTCGGGGGTATGTGCATGTTCAGTCATTGTTGATGTCTCCTCGCCGTTAGCTTTCGTGACAAAAACTGAATTTATTATAATCCCAATTTCAAGGCATCGTCTTGCATAGCCAGTTGCCGGAATGAATCTGCTTAGACTTGCCAAGCGTACCGGTTTGCAGTAAACCTACATATTATGTCGCTCAAGAATCATCTTTTTCTGCTTTCCCTATTCCTGTTCGTCCAGTTACTCCTCTGGACGCAACCGGTGGCAGACGCCACGTCATTTTCAGAGCGTTCAGACGTACAGCAGTTCGTAGCCGAAATGGTCCGTAAGCACGGTTTCGATGGAAGTGCTTTGGATGATTTGTTTGCTCAGGTGACGCTTCGCCCCAGTGTGGCAAAAACCATGACCAGCAAGGTAGTTAAACCACCTTCATGGGCTCGTTACCGTTCCAATTTTGTGAATCCTTGGCGCATCGAACGCGGGGTCGGTTTCTGGAATGAAAATGAGGCAGCGCTGAAGCGTGCGCACCAGTTGTATGGCGTGCCCGAAGAGGTGATTGTGGCCATTATCGGGGTGGAAACCCGTTATGGCACATACCCCCTGACTCATCCTGTGCTCGATACCCTGGCCACGCTGGCTTTTGATTACCCGCGGCGTGGCGAATTTTTCCGTGGAGAACTGGAGCAGTTCTTGCTGCTGATGCGGGAAGAGGGCAGGGATCCGCTTTCGATTCGGGGTTCATTTGCCGGAGCGATGGGGATTCCGCAGTTCATGCCCAGCAGCTACCGGACCTACGCGGTGGACTTTGATGGAGATGGGCAGCGCGATCTCTGGCGTAATCCCACGGATGCAATCGGCAGTGTTGCCAATTATCTCAAGGCCCATGGCTGGGAATCGGATCTGCCGGTGGCAATGCGGGCCTCCCTGCAGCAGGATGCTGCATCCAGTGAATTGCTTAGCGGCGGCCTGAAGCCGCTTTATAGCATGGAGAAGCTGCGTTCCCAGGGGGTCATGACTACCGAGCCTCTGGCGCCAGAGACGCCGGTGGCCCTGCTTTCCGTGGAGGTTGAGGATGGGCAGGAATACTGGCTCGGACTGAATAATTTTTATGTAATCACCCGCTACAACCGTAATCTGTTCTATGCACTCGCAGTATTTCAGTTAAGCCAGGAAATCCGTCTGGCGCGTCGTTCTTCTCTCAATTAAGGAGCAATCGCATGGTTCTGAATGCACATGCACATGCTTACGCTCTGGCTGCATTTGTCCTGCTGTTGGCGGCACCGGTACAGTCCTCCCCAGTGCCGGAGAAAATGAGTTCGCTCCGGGATCAGCAACAGGTGGCGGTCACCATTTACAACGAAAATCTTGCTTTGGTCAAAGACCAGCGCCGGATTTCCCTGGACAAGGGGATGAATCGCCTGGCCTGGCGAGATGTCAGTGCGCGCATCATGCCTGAGACGGCCTTGCTGCGCAGTCTGGCCGGTGGTGAGGGCATCGCCCTGCTGGAGCAGAATTTCGACTTCGACCTGCTGACGCCGCAGAAAATGCTGGAAAAATATGTCGGTCAGAGCGTGACGGTGATTCGCACCAACCCCGCGACCGGTGTGGAAAGCAGCGAGACTGCCACGGTGCTCAGCACCAATGGGGGCGTGGTGCTTAAGTTCGCAGACCGCATTGAAACCGGGCTCCCGGGACGCCTGGCCTTCCGGTCTGTGCCGGACAATCTGCGCGATCGGCCGACGTTGGTGATCAGTTTCCTGGCACCAGCAACGGATCATCGCCAGATGGAGTTGAGTTACCTTACCGGGGGGCTATCCTGGCGCGCGGATTATGTGGCCGAGCTGAGTCCAGCGGATGAACGCCTTGACCTGAACGGCTGGGTGACGCTGACCAATGTCAGCGGAAGCAGTTATCCCGATGCGAAGCTGCAACTGGTGGCGGGAGATGTAAACCGGGTGCGCCAGGAGATGAATTTTGCTCAGGAAGGGCGGGCCATGAAGGCGGCTGCGATGGCGGCTCCTGCAATGGCGGAAGAGAGCCTGTTCGAATATCACCTTTACTCGCTGGAGCGCCCAACGACCATTGCCGAGCAGCAAACCAAACAGGTGGCGCTGCTGTCCGCGAGCCGGGTTCCCGTGCACAAGGAGCTTATGTTATATGGCAGGGATTATTACTACCGCAGCAGTTATGGCGATCTTGGGCAGAAAATGAAAGTGGGCGTCTTTGTCGAATTCGAAAACAAGGGCAGCGGCCTGGGCGTGCCTTTACCCAAGGGGGTGATCCGGGTGTACAAAAAGGATTCTGCGGGCAATGCCCAGTTTGTGGGCGAAGACCGTATCGATCATACGCCGCGAGGTGAAAAGGTTCGGCTCAAGCTCGGGGAGGCTTTCGATGTGACGGCGGACAAAAAACAGATCAGCTTCCAGAAGATCAGTGCTTCTGGTCGCTACAGTGCGATTTTCGAAAGTGCTTACCAGCTTGAGCTGAAGAATGCCAAGGATGAGGCGGTGACAGTCAAAGTGATGGAACCCGTGCCGGGTGACTGGGAAGTGCTGTCAGAAAGCCTTCCTCACCACAAGCCGGCTAGCAACACAGCAGTCTGGCAGGTGCAGGTGCCAGCACGAGGCAGGACGGTGCTGGACTATCGGGTGCGGGTGAAACTGTAGGCTTTTGGTAGGTCCTTTAAGACGCTTAAGAATGCCGGAATTTCTTGAAGTGATTGATCAGCCCGTTGGTGGAGGCGTCAAAGCGGGTTGCCGGCTTGTCGTTACCCAGCTCGGGCAGGATGTTGTTGGCCAGTTGCTTGCCCAGTTCCACGCCCCACTGGTCGAATGAGTTGAGATTCCAGATGATGCCCTGCACGAATACCTTGTGTTCGTAGAGCGCGATCAGCGAGCCCAGGGTATGTGGCGTCATTTTTCGCACCAGGATGGAATTGGTCGGTTTGTTGCCGGGGAAAACCTTGTGAAGCAGTAATTGCTTTAGTTTGTTGCCACTGATGCCTGCCCGTTCGAGCTCTTCGCGCGCTTCGCTTTCGGTCTTACCCTGCATCAGGGCCTGCGTCTGGGCGAAGAAATTGGCCAGCAGGATGCGGTGGTGGTCGCCGATGGGATTATGGCTGTCGATGGGGGCCAGGAAATCTGCCGGGATCAGTTTTTTGCCCTGGTGGATGAGCTGGTAGAAGGCATGCTGGCCGTTGGTGCCGGGTTCGCCCCATATCACCGGCCCGGTCTGGTAATCCACCGCCTTTGAGTTGCGTGAAACGCGTTTGCCGTTGCTTTCCATGTCCAGTTGTTGCAGGTAGGCCGGAAGACGGTGCAGATACTGGTCGTAGGGCAGGACAGCATGGCTCTGTGCGTCAAAGAAATTGTTGTACCAGATGCCCAGCAGGCCAAGAATGACCGGCATGTTCTGCTCGAACGGGGCATGGCGGAAATGCTCATCCATCTCGAACGCGCCTTCGAGCAGGGCTTCGAAATGATCCATGCCGAGATACAGCGCTATGGGCAGCCCGATGGCGGACCAGAGTGAATAACGGCCACCCACCCAGTCCCAGAATTCAAACATGTTGGCGGTGTCGATGCCGAACTTCGATACTTCCACAGCGTTGGTCGAAACGGCGACGAAATGCCGGGCGACCGCTGTTTCCTCTCTGGCCTTGCGCAGAAACCACGCGCGTGCAGAACGGGCGTTGGTCAGCGTCTCCTGGGTGGTGAAGGTCTTGGATGCGATCACGAACAGCGTGGATTCGGGATCAATATGCTTGAGCGTCTCGGTCAGATGCGTGCCGTCAACGTTGGACACGAAGTGGACGTTGAGCCCGGGTTTCTCGTAATGTTTCAGAGCCTCGGTCACCATCACCGGGCCGAGATCGGAGCCGCCGATGCCGATATTCACAATGTCGGTAATGGCCTTGCCCGAATAACCCAGCCACTGGCCGCTGCGGACCTGTTCCGAAAATTCGCGCATGTGGGCCAGAACTCGCTTTACTTCGGGCATGACATCCTTGCCATCCACGATAACCGGCTTGCCGGAGCGATTGCGCAGGGCGGTATGGAGAACAGCGCGGCCTTCGGTGAAATTGATGGCCTCGCCCGAGAACATTTTCTCGATCCACTGGTTCAGGCCGGTTTCCCTCGCCAGTTGCATGAGCAGGGTGAAGGTTTCATCGGTGATCAGGTTCTTGGAATAATCGAGAAGGATATTGCCCTGATCGAGCGAGAATCTGGCAAAGCGCTGTGAATCCTGCTGGAACAGGTCGCGCATATGTAGCGCCGCAATTTTCTTCTGATGCAGTTTTAAAGCTTGCCAGCTGGGGCGACGGGTGAGGGAAGACATGATTTCGAACTCTTAAAGCGATATTGCCGGGCTTAAAATAATTCCTGAAAGGGGCGGTATGGTAATTACCAGGGACTGCTCGAATCCCATCCAGGGCTGGTTCTGGGCTTCCAGCCCGACACCGTTGCCTGTATTGCTGCCGCCATAGTAAGTGGAATCACTGTTGAATATTTCATGGTAAAGCGCATTCCGGGGCACACCGATGCGGTAGCCCTGACGCGGTACCGGAGTAAAATTGAGGACTACCACGACTACGCTGCCATCCAGACCCCAGCGCAGAAAGGACAGGATGGAGTGGTCGGCATCATGGCAATCCACCCAGGAAAAGCCGGAAACATCAAAATCCTGTTGATGCAGGGCCGGCGTGTCTCGATAGAGGCGGTTGAGATCGCGGCTAAGGTCCTTTACCCCTTTGTGCCAGTGGTATTGCAGCAGACCCCAGTCTATCTCTCCGCCAACTCGCCATTCCCGTCCCTGGCCAATCTCGTTACCCATGAAGTTGAGTTTCTTGCCGGGATAAGTCATCTGATAGGTGAGAAGCAGGCGAAGATTGGCAAATTTCTGCCAGGCATCACCGGGCATTTTGTCCAGCAGCGAGCCTTTTCCATGCACGACCTCATCGTGCGAGAAAGGCAGCATGAAATTTTCGGTGTACGCATAGAGTTGGCCAAAGGTCAGCTCATTGTGATGGAAACGGCGGTGCACCGGTTCGTGCAGCATGTAGCGCAGGGTGTCGTTCATCCACCCCATGTTCCATTTCATGGAAAACCCCAGACCCCCAAGATAGACTGGCCTTGAGACCATGGGCCATGATGTGGATTCCTCGGCAAAAGTCAGGGCGCCGGGGAAATTGTCGTGCACCATGACGTTGAGGCTGCGCAGGAACTCGATGGCGTCCAGGTTCTCGCGTCCGCCGAATTTGTTGGGAATCCACTCATCTGCCTTGCGCGAATAGTCGAGGTAAAGCATGGATGCCACGGCGTCGACACGCAGGCCGTCGATGTGAAATTCAGAAAGCCAGTAGTGGGCGCTGGAAAGCAGAAAGCTCTGCACTTCATGGCGGCCGTAATTGAAGATATGGGTGCCCCAGTCATGGTGATAGCCGAGGCGCGGGTCTTCGTGTTCATATAGGGCGGTGCCGTCAAAGCGCGCCAGTGCCCAGTTGTCCTGGGGAAAATGCGCCGGCACCCAGTCCAGAATGATCCCGATATTCGCCTGATGGCAGGCATCCACGAAGAAACGGAAATCATCAGGCGTGCCGAACCGTGAGGTCGGACCGAAATAACCTGTAGTCTGGTAGCCCCAGGATTCGTCCAGAGGGTGCTCGGATACTGGCATGAGTTCGATATGGGTGTACCCCATATCGTTGACGTAGGGTACCAGGTGTTCCGCCAGTTCGCGCCAGTTGTAGAAGCTCCCGTCTGGATGGCGTTTCCACGATCCGGCATGAATTTCGTAGACATTGAACGGTGCATGCAGCCAGTCGAGTTCCTGGCGCTGTTTCATCCAGGCCTGATCGCCCCAGCTGTGCTGTGTCAGGGTCGGTACTTTTGCGGCGGTACCGGGGCGCATCTCAAATTCCTGGCCATAGGGGTCGGTCTTGGTCAGGATCTGGCCGCCGTGGCGGTTGCGAATTTCAAGCTTGTACAGGCTGCCTGCCGGAAGCTCTGGTATGAACAGCTCCCAGACGCCGCTGGAGCCCAGGCTGCGCATAGGGTGCACGCGCCCGTCCCAGCCATTGAAATCGCCGATGACGCTGACCCGTTCTGCGTTGGGCGCCCAGACAGCAAAGCGAATGCCTGCAACGCCCAGGAGGCTGGTTTGCTGTGCGCCCAAAATGCGGTATCCCTGGTGCAAACGTCCCTCGCCCAGCAGATAGATATCCATCTCACTGATCTGCTGCGGGAAGGCGTAGGGGTCGAAAAACTCATGATATCCCATGCTGCGTGGCACTCTCAGGCGGTAAGGGACCACCGGTTTTTCAATGCCATGCCAGAAAAACACACCATCAGGATGAATTTTTTCGAGCAGATGCCAACTTCCATCCAGCAGAATTTCCACTTGCTGCTCGAACGGAAGAAAGGTTCGAACCGACCACGCATTTTGTTCTTCATGCAAACCCAGAAATGCGAATGGATCATGATGCCGGGCTTTGAGCAGAGCCTTCAGATTTGTGTTGACTTTGGCGCTGATGTTGGGTTTCATGGGGGTGTCATTTCAGCAGGATAATGTAAGAAGAATATGCCAGAAGGTGGCTTTAGGCAAACGCCGATGCCGCGCAAAAGGGTATAATTCAATCACCATATATTTCAAGCAAGGGAGAGCTTCTTGTATTCGTCCACTACTCCTCGTTTCATCAGTCTGTTGACCAAAAATACGGTGGCGCTGATTCTTGCAGGCGGCCGTGGTAGCCGCCTCCACGCGCTTACCGACTGGCGTGCGAAGCCGGCTGTTCCCTTCGGCGGCAAGTTCCGGATTATCGATTTCCCACTCTCCAATTGTGTCAACTCGGGCATTCGCCGCATTGGCGTTGTCACCCAGTACAAGGCGCACAGCCTGTTGCAGCACCTGCACCGGGGCTGGAGTTTTCTGCGCGGCGAATTCAATGAATTTGTCGAGTTGCTGCCTGCACAGCAGCGTATTCAGGAGTCCTGGTACAAGGGCACCGCCGATGCGGTCTTTCAGAATCTGGACATCCTGCGGGGCTACAAGTCGGAATACATGCTGATCCTGGCTGGCGACCATATATACAAACAGGATTATGGCGAAATGCTGGCCTTTCATTCCGCTCATGCGGCGGATCTGACCGTGGCCTGTATGGAGGTCTCGCGCGAGGAAGCCTCGGCATTTGGCGTCATTACCGTGGACGATCATCAGCGGGTAGTTAAGTTTACCGAGAAGCCCGAGCACCCTGATGAGATTCCCGGAAAACCGGGCAGGGTTCTGGTCAGCATGGGGATTTACATATTCAACACTTCATTCCTTTTTGAACAGTTGATCAGGGATGCCGATGACTCCCATTCCAGTCATGATTTCGGCAAGGACATCATCCCCTATCTGGTCAATCGTTACCGGGTTTTCGCCCATCCATTCGAGGATAGCTGCGTCGGCCTGCAGAACGGAGAACCCTATTGGCGCGACGTGGGAACGATCGATGCCTACTGGGAAGCCAATATGGAAATGACCAAGATTACGCCTTTCCTCAATCTCTATGACAAGGAATGGCCGATCTGGACCTATCAGGAGCAGTTGCCGCCTGCCAAGTTTGTTTTCGATGACGAATCCCGGCGCGGGTATGCTGTGGATTCCCTGGTGTCGGGAGGGTGTATTATCAGCGGTGCTTCGGTGCGCCGTTCCCTGCTGTTTTCTAGCGTCAGCGTCCACAGTTATGCCGAGATCGAGGATTCGGTCATCCTGCCAAATGTGGATATCGGACGTTATGTCCGTCTCAAGAAAGTGGTGCTGGACAAGGGTTGCATCATTCCGGAAGGCATGACGATTGGTCTCGACCCGGTGGAAGATGCCAAGCGTTTTTATGTTACGGAAAAGGGCATAACCCTGGTAACACCCGAGATGCTTGGCCAAGAGGTTCATCAAGTCCGTTGAACTTTCCCCCTGTTTCTTTCTCCTGATCATCAAGCTCCTGCCTCGTGGCGGGAGTGCAGGTTTTGTCGCTTATGAGCACCCACAAAAAACTGAAGCTTGTTTTATGCTGGCACATGCACCAGCCGGATTACCGACACCATGTCACGGGTGAGTTTGCCTTGCCCTGGACTTATCTCCATGCCATCAAGGATTACACCGACATGGCTTATCATCTGGAGCAGACTCCAGGCGCGCGTGCAGTGGTGAATTTTGTTCCCATACTGCTCGACCAGCTTGAAGATTACAGCGACCAGTTTCGTAGCGGAAAACTACGTGACCCGTTGTTGCGTCTGCTTGCGGCCAAGGATCTGGAACATGTGACACTGGAACAGCGGAAGCTGATTCTGGATAGCTGTTTCCGCAGCAATCACAGCAAAATGATTGAACCTTATCCCGCTTATAAACGCTTGTATGACCTGTTCAAGATGCATGAGGCGCAGGAGACGGAGAACTACCATTATCTTTCCAGCCAGTATCTGGCTGATCTGCTGGTGTGGTATCACCTTGCCTGGACCGGAGAGAGCGTGCGTCGTGAGAACGAACTGCTGGTGGCCATGATGTCCAAGGGATGCATGTTTACTTTCAGGGAACGCCAGCAGCTGATGACCCTGATCGGCGATCTGATCCAGAACATTATTCCGCGTTACCGGAAACTGGCTGAAGATGGGCAGATCGAGTTGTCCACGACGCCCTATTATCATCCGATCGCACCTCTCATGCTGGACTTGAACAGTGCCGGCGAAAGCGTGCCCGGCATCGCACTACCCGTATCGCAGACCTATCCGGGAGGAGCGCAGCGGGTATCGTTCCACGTATCGGAAGCCTTTGCCAAACATGAGTATTATTTCGGCCAGCATCCAGTGGGTATGTGGCCAGCCGAAGGCGGCGTTTCTCAGGCGACGGCGCTTCTGCTGGCAAAGTGTGGATGCCGCTGGATCGCGACAGGTCAGGCTGTTCTGAGTAACAGCCTGAGGCAGGCAAAACAGGAAGAGGTGCTGAAAAACCCGGTCAATTATCTCTATCGCCCTTATCGTATTACAGATGGGGAGCAGGAAATCTCCTGTTTTTTCCGTGATGACAATTTGTCCGACAAGATCGGTTTCGAGTATGCGAAATGGTTTGGACGCGATGCGGTGCTCGACTTTGCCCAGATTCTGGAGGATATCTGGCACCGCAGCCGGGGGCACGAGAACCCAGTAGTCAGTATCATTCTGGATGGCGAGAACGCCTGGGAATATTATCCCTACAACGGTTATTATTTTCTCTCGGAATTGTATGAAATGCTGCAGGATCATCCGCATATCGAGATGACCACATTCAGTGATTATCTGGATGACTGTTCGGGCGAGTATGTGGGCGAGCCACAACCAGCCTATCACTGTGCGGAAAGCCGAAATCTGCCGCATCTTGTGGCGGGAAGCTGGGTCTATGGTGATTTTACGACCTGGATCGGTTGCCCGGAAAAAAATCATGCCTGGGATTTGCTGTGTCAGGCCAAGCAAAGTTATGATCTCGTCATTGCGAGTGGGCGCCTGAGCGCGCAGCAGCAGGATAAGGCTTCGCGTCAGCTTGCTGTTTGTGAGGGATCGGACTGGTTCTGGTGGTTTGGTGATTACAATCCGGGTGATAGCGTCAGGAGTTTTGACAAGCTGTACCGGGAAAATCTGTCCGACCTGTATCGCATGCTGATGCTGGAACCTCCACAGGAACTCGATGTTCCCCTGAGCCAGGGTGGCGGACATGCCGAAGCAGGTGGAACCATGAGGCGGGGCTCCTGAGATCGTTGCAAATAAGCCATAAACTTAAATTGAGAATTCTAGAATTATGACAAAATCGGTTGCACTCCTGCTTGGGGTCCATGCTCATCAACCAGTGGGGAATTTTCCTGAAGTGCTGCAGGATGCCCATGCGCGCTGTTATGGGCCCTTCATCCGCACGCTTTACCGTTATCCGGATTTTCCATTTGCGCTGCATTTTTCCGGCTGGCTGCTGGATTACCTGTTGAAGCACTATCCTGAAGACATGGCAATGCTGAAGGAAATGGTGCAGCGTGGTCAGGTGGAACTGGTCGGCGCAGGAGAAACCGAACCGGTTCTTGCGGTGATACCCAATTGCGACCGCATCGGTCAGGTCGTGGCGCTTTCTGACAAGCTGGAAAATAAATTTGGCCAGCGCCCCAAAGGTGCCTGGCTGACTGAGCGCGTGTGGGAGGCGACGGTCGTGCCGGCCCTTGCGGACGCCGGTATACGTTATGTCACCGTGGATGACTACCATTTTTTGTGCACCGGCAAAGAGGCATCCGAACTTAGCGGTTTTTATACAACAGAAGAAGATGGCCGTCGTCTGGATCTGTTCCCGATTTCAGAAGCATTGCGCTACCGCTTCCCGTTTTCTCCCGCACACGAGGCCGTTCAGTATCTGGAGACCCTGGCTGGGGAGTCGCAGGAAGCCGCGGTTTATTTCGATGACATCGAAAAATTCGGTATCTGGCCGGAAACTTACGAGTGGGTTTACGAAAAAGGCTGGCTCGAAGCGTTCATTCGGGGCGTTCTGGCTTCGTCATTGATCCGGCCTATGAAGTTCAGCGATTATCATGCCGAGGCACATACCCGCGGTATTGTCTATCTGCCGACAACTTCCTATATCGAGATGAATGAATGGACTTTGCCTGCGCAGGCCGCCAATACCTATGCAGATATGGTTCACGAGGCAAAGGCTAAGGGTTCGTTCGATCGCGACAAGGCATTCCTGCGCGGGGGTATCTGGAAAAACTTCATCACCCGTTACCCTGAGTCGAACTGGATGCATAAGCGCATGCTGCAGCTGTCGCAGCGTTACCATGCCCTGCCTGAGCGCAAGAAAACCCGGGAGATGCTTGCGTTGCTTTATCAGTCCCAGGCCAATGATGCCTATTGGCATGGATTGTTCGGCGGCCTTTATCTGCCCCATCTGCGTCGCGCAATCTACAACGCCATCGTGGCACTGGAAGGCATGCTGGACAAGGTCGCCGCACGCCCTCCGATGGTTATGGAGGATCTGGATTTCGATGGCAAGTATGAGATATTCCTTCACAACGACGAGATTCAGGCGGTAGCGCGTCAGGATGGCAGTGCTGCGGTGTGCGAACTGGATGCTTATCTCCTGAGACATAATTTCGGCGACACGCTGGCGCGCCAATCCGAGCACTATTACCGCAAGATGCATCTTGATCATGATGCGCAGCACTCTGGGGAGGGGATTGCCAATCCGCATGAACGGGTCAGTTTCAAACATCATATTACGCCGGCAGATCTGGTGCTGGACGATGACCCGCGCATGCTTTTCCTCGATAGTTTGCTGGATGGAGAAAGTGTGACTCCCTTGCGCAGCTACATCCTGCGCCCAGCCGATGATCACGCTTCTCATGCGACATTCAGCTGCGAACAGGGGAATATGCTGATCGACAAGCGGATTTCTGTTTCCGGAAAACGTCTGCGAATGAGCTACCGTTTCAACGGCAATATCCAGGGTCAGTTTCAGACCGAGATCAATCTGGCCATGCCAAGTTGTGATGGCCCGGCGGGTCGCTTTGTTTTCAATGATCAGATACCGGGGGGCTTCGGCCAGCTCTTGCAGTTTGAAAAAGCCAGGAAACTGGATTTGCAGGATGAGGTGCTGGGTGGCGTCCTTTCCCTGCACCTCAATTCGCCCGCCCTGATTCAAAGCCAGCCCCATTTTTCTGTCTCCCAGTCCGAAGCGGGTTTCGAGAAAATCATGCAGGCGGTAAGCTTGACGTTGATCTGGCCGCTTTCGCCTGATATGAAGGAGTTGAGTGTGGATATCGAGGTGCGCAAGCTTGGTGCTTGATGCCGTCAGGGATACAATTCTGCTCTTTCGTAATTAATAAAGATGATGCGCCATGACTGAAGAAAAAGTTGCCAGGAACAAGGTTGTCTATGTGACCTACTCGATCATCGACCAGTCGGGGAATGTTTTTGAACAGTCCGACGTGCCGGTGGGGTATGTCCATGGTGGTAACAGCCCCCTGTTCGAGAAGATAGAGATGGCACTGGATGGCCACAAGGTCGGGGATCAGGTTGAGGTTTCACTTGACCCAACTGAAGGTTTCGGCCCGCACGACCCTAATCTGACATTCACGGATGAAATTGAGAATGTGCCACTTGAATTTCGCCGTCTCGGTGCTGAAGTCGAGTTGCAGAACGAACAGGGCGAGAGCATGATGTTCCGGGTCAGCCGAATCGCTGATGGCAAGCTTACTGTAGATGCCAATCATGCACTCGCGGGCCAGACGGTCAAGTTCGTAGTGAATGTAGCCAATATCCGTGATGCCAGTATGGATGAGATCGTCAACGGGCTTCCTTTCGATCAGAGCCAATCCCTGCATTGACAGCGACTAGGGGAAACCCTGATTGTCTTGTCAGCCGAAACTGGATATTCTTGCCCCAATACATGTACAAGGAATCGCTTCATGGCTTTTATCGTATTCTACATCGTTGCCATCGCCATTCTGGTCGCGCATTTTACCGGTTGGCTGGCACGCCATAATGTGGAATGGCTGGTTCTGGTGCTGGCGGCCGCAGTATTTCCGGCAGTCATTTTTCTCTGATTTTCCTGTGTGACCGGATACCAGCCCATCTCCTGCGTTCAGCACGAACGCCTCGAATTCAGTGTGTTAAGGAAGATCCCCCTGCAACTCGAATATCGGCGGGGTGAGGAAATACTCTGTCAACTCGTGATGCCGCTCGATGTGGCTACACGCGGTGGTGCAGAGTGGTTGAAGTTTAAAGTGGCCGGGACTGATGAGGTTGCCGAAATTCGTCTCGACAGTATTATTTTCTTTGCCGAGAAACCGGCCTGCTAAACGTTCTGGCTGCCGGCCTGCGATAAAGCACAAATACCGTAGGATGTTTGTCGCAATCCGGCAGTTTTCGTTTCCATTCCGCAATGCTTTTTGTGCCGATGCGCTCGCTTGCCAGGGTCAGGTCCGTGGCGATGCATAGCTCCGTTTCGCTGGCGCAGGTGGTAACCAGGTCCTGCAGCATTTGCTGGTTGCGGTAGGGCGTCTCGATAAAAATCTGGGTCTGGTTCAGGCGTAGCGAAAGCTGCTCGATTTCCTGGATTTTCTTTATCCGTTCGGATTTTTCTGCCGGTAAATAGCCGAGGAAGGCGAAACTCTGCCCATTGAGGCCCGATCCCATCAGCGCCAGCAGGATGGAGGATGGGCCCACCAGCGGAACCACCCGGATGTTGCGTGCATGGGCAAGGCGCACCAGGTTTGCCCCGGGGTCTGCCACTGCGGGACAGCCTGCTTCCGACAACAATCCGACATCTTCCCCGGCGAGCAGGGGTTGCAGCAGGCCTTCCAGTTCATCCGGGCGGGTGTGCTCGTCCAGTGTGGACATTTGGATTTCCTGCAACGCAACGGCTGTTCCGGTCTGCTTCAGAAACTGGCGTGCGGTCTTGGGGTGTTCGGTGACGAAAGTACGCAGCGAAGCTGCAATGCGCCTGGCCTGTTCGGGGAGAATGGCTGACAGATCGCTGCCTTCACCGAGCGTGGCCGGAATCAGAAATAAAGTGCCCAGGGTCATGGGGTCCGGTTCAGATAATCGTGAATTCTTCGTTATTGAGCATGTCGATCAGGGCAATCAGCGGCAGCCCGATGAGGGAATTGGGGTCTTCACCTTCCATCCGTGCGATCAGGGCGATGCCCAGTCCTTCGGATTTGGCGCTGCCGGCACAGTTGTAAGGCTGTTCCTTGAGAAGGTAATGCTCGATCTGGGCGTCGCTGAGGTTGCGGAAGCTGACGGTGAAGGGGACCAGGCGATTCTGTACGCAGCCGGTCTTGCTGTTGAAAAGGCAAAGGGCGGTATTGAATACCACCTGCCTGCCGCGCATACGGCGGAGTTGAAGGGTGGCATTTTCGTGGGTATGAGGCTTGCCAATCTGTTCGCCATCGAGGGTGGCGACCTGATCCGAACCAATGATCAGGGCATTCTGAAAATGCGTTCCCGCCACCCGCGCCTTGGCCTCGGCCAGGCGCGTTGCGGTTTCAATGGCGGTTTCGCCCGGCAGGGGCGTTTCATCCAGTTCCGGCGCGAAGGTGGTGAACGGGACTTGCAGACGGTTCAGCAGGTCGCGGCGGTAAGGCGAGGTGGAGGCAAGGACGAGTTCCATCATTCGGGCTGGATCTCGATCAGGGCTTCATCCGGGGTGACGGCGTCTCCCTTGGCCACAAATACTGCAACGACCGTGCCGCTGATCGGCGCCTGAACCTCGTTTTCCATCTTCATGGCCTCGATTACCAGCACCGGGTCGCCAGCTTTGACCGTGGCGCCTTTTTGCGCCAGCACTTCGACGATAGTGCCGGGCATTGCAGTGGTGACATGACCCGGGCGGGTAGGGCGCGGGCGCTTGCCGGAGGAGGCTTTTTTCTCGCTGCCCGATTCACGGGTTTTTCCGCCGCCTGTCGCAACTCCTGACGGTCCGCCGTAGACTTCGATTTCGCTCAAGGCTTCCACCAGCACTTCTTCCGGCACGCCATCCACAGAGACATAGAAGGGGCGGGTGTCGGCGCCATGCTGTCCCGATCCGGTGACGTGAATGTGATAGGTTTCGCCGTGCAGGGTGACATTGAACTCGTTGGCGGCATAGAACGGGCCGCAGGCCAGGTTCGTGTCAGGCGGCAGAAGTTGCTCCGGCTTCAGGGCGCCAGCGGCGCGTTCCTGCAAAAAGTTGCGTCCCAGCTCGGGGAACATGGCGTAGGTCAGCACGTCTTCCTCGCTCTTGGCCAGGCTTTCGATCTCGCCGCGCAACTTGTCCATTTCGTCCTGCAAAAGATCGGCCGGGCGGCAGGTGATGACTTCCTGGTTGCCGATGGCAATGCTGCGCACTTCCGAGTTGACGCTTCCCGGGGCCTTGCCATAGCGGCCCTGCAGGTAGTTTTTGACTTCGGTAGTGACCGACTTGTAGCGCTCGCCGGTGAGCACGTTGAGCACCGATTGCGTGCCGACAATCTGCGAGGTGGGGGTGACCAGCGGCGGGTAGCCGAGGTCTTCGCGCACCCGGGGGATTTCCGCCAGCACTTCATCCATGCGGTTGAGCGCGTCCTGTTCCTTCAGCTGGTTTGAGAGGTTGGAGATCATGCCGCCCGGCACCTGGTTGACCAGTACGCGCGTGTCCACGCCGGTGAAGTCGCTTTCGAATTGCCAGTACTGTTTGCGCACTTCGCGGAAATAGGCGGTGATTTCCTGCAATGCGCCCAGATCCAGGCCGGTGTCGAATTCCGTGCCGGCCAGCGCGGCTACCACGCTTTCGGTGGAGGGATGGCTGGCTCCCTCGCCAAAGGAAGAGTTGCAGGTGTCGAGGATGGTGGCGCCGTTTTCGACCGCCTTGAGAAAGCACATGGCAGACAGGCCCGAGGTGGCGTGGCTGTGCAGGTGGATCGGCAGGGAAATGGCGGATTTCAGCGCCTTTACCAGTTCTCCGGTGTGATAAGGCGTCAGCAGGCCGGCCATGTCCTTGATCGCCAGCGTGTCACACCCCAGGGCTTCCAGTTCCCTGGCCATCTGGACGAAATAGGGGATGTCATGCACCGGGCTGGTGGTGTAGCTGATGGCGCCCTCGGCGGTCTTGCCGGCTTTTTTCACGGCCTCGATGGAAACCTGCATGTTGCGCAGGTCGTTCATGGCATCGAAGACGCGGAATACATCTACGCCGTTGTCGGCAGATTTCTGCACGAAGGCGCGCACCACGTCGTCGGAATAATGCCGGTAGCCGAGCAGGTTCTGCCCACGCAGCAGCATCTGGATGCGGGTATTGGGCAGTGCCTTGCGCAGGCTCTTGAGGCGGTCCCACGGATCTTCGCGCAGGAAACGCACGCAGGCGTCGAAGGTGGCACCGCCCCAGGCTTCGAGCGACCAGAACCCGACGTTGTCGAGTTTCTTGCAGATCGGCAGCATGTCCTTGGTACGCATGCGGGTTGCGATCAGGGACTGGTGGCCGTCACGTAAAACGAGTTCGCTGATGAAAACTTTAGCCATGCTGTATATCCTAAATTTTGGATTTCACGGTGTGCTACAGGCCCATATGGGCCGCGATTGCCGCGGAAATGGCTGCCGCGATTGCATCCCTGGGCGGGCGAACAGAATAATTCACCAGATCGGGATTGGATTCGACAAAGCTGGTATCAAATTTGGCGTTACGGAAATCTGGATGCTGAAGAATTTCCTGATAGTAGGGAATGGTCGTTTTTACGCCATACACCACCATGTCGTTGAGCGCGCGCTGACCCCGCGCCACCACGCCATCCCAGCTCAGGTTCCATACCGTCAGTTTTGCGCACATGGAGTCGTAATAGGGCGGGATGACATAGCCCGAGTACATGGCAGCGTCGGTGCGCACGCCTGGGCCACCCGGGGCGTAATAGCGCGTGATACGGCCGAAGCTCGGCAGGAATCCGTTCTTCGGGTCTTCAGCGTTGATGCGGAATTCCATGGCAAAGCCGCGGTAATTCACCTCACTCTGCTGGTATTGCAACGGCAGGCCACTGGCAATGCGGATCTGCTCCTGCACGATGTCAATACCGGTGATGGTTTCAGTGACGGTATGTTCCACCTGCAGGCGGGTATTCATTTCCATGAAATAGAAGGTATCGTTCGAGTCGAGCAGGAATTCCACCGTGCCTGCGTTGACATAGCCCACGGACTTTGCCGCACTGACCGCCAGATCGCCAATATGGCGGCGTTGCGCTTCGGTAATCTGGGGGGAAGGAGCGATCTCGATCAGTTTCTGGTTGCGGCGCTGGATCGAGCAGTCACGCTCGAACAGGTGAATGACGTTGCCAAAGCTGTCACCCATCACCTGAACCTCGATGTGGCGCGGGTTGACCACGCATTTTTCGAGAAACACTTCCGGCTTGCCAAAAGCCTTGGTGGCTTCGGAAACCACGCGATCATAGTTCTTGAGCAGTTCTTCTTCACTGTTGCAGCGCCGGATTCCCCGCCCGCCGCCACCGTTGGTCGCCTTGAGCATGACCGGGTAGCCGATCTTTGCGGCCAGATGGCGGGCTTCTTCCACGTCGCCAAGGTTGCCATCGCTACCCGGTACGACAGGTACACCGGCAGCAATCATGGCCTTGCGGGCCTGAATCTTGTCGCCCATCTGGTGGATGACTCTGGATGAAGGTCCGATGAAGGCAATGCCGCGTTTGGCGCAGATTTCCGCCAGCACCGGATTTTCCGAGAGAAAGCCGTAACCGGGGTGAAGCGCGTCACAACCGGCAGCGACGGCCAGATTGACGATATTGTGAGCATTGAGGTAACCGATAACCGGATCGGAACCAATATTGTAGGATTCGTCCGCTTTTTTTACATGCAGCGCGTGGCGGTCGGCATCGGTATAGATAGCCACAGATTTGATGCCCATTTCGGAGCAGGCGCGCACAATACGGACGGCAATTTCGCCACGGTTGGCAATAAGAATTTTTTTGATCACGTGTCAACCCGAATCTTAATTTGTATTTTGCTGATCCTGGTAGCGGCAGTCCAGTTTCAATCGTGAACAACAGGTAGTGGCACCTTGGCTATTTAAAGATAAAATCCTTAAAAGGCTTTTTGACACAAAAGCCGAAAAATTATATCATGCGCGGCTTATGTCTGAACAGGCTGTAATCGATAACCTTGACTTTGCCCGGAATGGGCGGGTAATGCGTGGAGAAGCGCAACTGGCTGGGTTTGCCAGATTGCAGGATCTGCTTATTTCCGATCGGGGCGTCGTGAATTATACCTTGTCGGGAGATATTGGGGCAAAAGGCGAGCCGCTTTTGATCTGTGTTGTAGAAGGCGAACTTTTGTTGCAGTGTCAGCGTTGTCTTGAGGCGATGGTGTTTCCGCTTCATATCGAGTCCCGGTTGCGACTGGTTCAGGGCGCCACGCAGTTTGATGATCTCGATCATGGCGATGAAGAAGAGGATTCGATACCGGTCAGTGCGGAAATGGACGTGCTGGAACTGGTTGAGGATGAAATTTTATTGAGTTTGCCGATTTCGCCCCTGCATCCTCCGGAGCTTTGCTCTGGAAAGAGGGCGCAGGGTGCGGCAGATGAAAAAAGAAACAATCCGTTTGGTGCCTTGGCGGCACTGAAGGTTAAGTAATTATTTAAGGAGTTTGAAATGGCCGTTCAGCAAAACAAAAAATCCCCGTCCAAGCGTGGTATGCACCGTGCGCATGATTTTCTTACCAACCCGCCGCTGGCTGTAGAGCCTACCACGGGTGAGGCACACTTGCGTCACCATGTCAGCCCCAGTGGTTTCTACCGTGGGCGCAAAGTGACGCGCGCCAAAGGCGAATAAGAAGTTTATCCCATCCGCGACCGGGTTCCTCCGGTCGCATGCAGCTGATTAGCTGTTCTTATGGATATTACCGTTGCGATTGATGCCATGGGCGGCGACCATGGCGCGCATGTCACCGTGCCCGCTGCGCTCGAAATTCTGCGTCGTGACACGGATGTCAACATCGTACTGGTTGGCCTGACCGAGGCGATCGAGTTCGAACTGCGCGCGTGTCGCGCAGAGGTCGGTCCACGCCTGCGCATTCACCATGCCAGCGAAGTGGTGACCATGGACGATCCGCCCGCGCAGGCATTGCGCAGCAAAAAAGACTCATCCATGCGCGTCGCAATCAATCTGGTCAAAAGCGGCGAGGCCAACGCCTGCGTTTCTGCGGGGAATACCGGCGCGCTGATGGCTATTTCCCGTTTCGTGCTGAAAACTCTGCCCGGTATCGACCGCCCTGCCATTGCCAGCATGCTGCCCAGCCTCAAGGGGCATGTGCATGTGCTGGACCTGGGGGCGAATGTGGATTGCACCGCAGAGCATCTCTTGCAGTTCGGCATCATGGGTGCGATGCTGGCATCGGCTCTGGAACACAAGGAAAATCCGTCCGTCGGCCTGTTGAATATTGGCGAAGAAGATATCAAAGGCAACGACGTGGTGAAGCAGGCGGGAGAACTGCTGCGCAACAGCCACCTCAATTTCTACGGCAACGTGGAAGGCGACGACATATACAAGGGCACGACCGATGTGGTGGTGTGCGACGGGTTTGTCGGCAATGTGGCGCTGAAAACGTCTGAAGGCCTGGCCCAGATGATGGGCATTTTTCTGCGTCAGGAGTTCCGGCGTAACCTGTTTACCAAATTCCTCGGCCTGCTTGCCTTGCCCGTCCTGAGCGCATTCAAGAAACGTATGGATCATCGCCGTTATAATGGCGCGAGTTTGCTTGGTTTGCGCGGCATCGTGGTGAAGAGTCATGGTTCGGCAGACAGCTTCGCTTTTCAGTTCGCCATTGAGGCTGCAGTGGAAGAAGTGCGCAACGGCGTGTTGCGACGGATTACCGAACAAACTTCGTTGTTACATCAAGAACAAGGAGCAGTCTGAATGTTTTCCCGGATCACCGGTACCGGCAGCTATCTGCCAAAAAAGGTGCTGACCAATCAGGATCTGGAACGCATGGTGGAAACTTCGCATGACTGGATATTCAGCCGCACCGGCATCAGTCAGCGTCATATTGCGGCAGACGACGAATCCACCAGCGACCTGGCGCTGCATGCCAGCCGGCGTGCTATCGAGGCTGCCGGCATCGACCCGCAGCAGATCGACCTGATTATTGTAGGAACGACGACACCAGACCAGGTTTTCCCCAGCACAGCCTGCCTGTTGCAAAACAAACTGGGTATCAGGAGCGGCGGGCCGGCGTTCGATATTCAGGCGGTGTGCAGCGGTTTTGTCTATGCGCTTTCCACTGCCGATCAATTCATCCGCAGCGGGCAGAGCAAGTGTGCGCTGATCGTTGGCGCCGAAACCATGTCGCGCATTGTCGACTGGACGGATCGCAATACCTGCGTGCTGTTCGGCGATGGTGCCGGGGCGGTGATTCTGCAGGCGAGCGAAACGGAGGGTATCATTTCCACCCATCTGCATGCGGATGGTGCCTACAAGGATCTGCTGTCGGTAGATGGCGGCGGCTGTGGCGTGAAGCGGGAAGGCGATCCGCGCGTGATCATGGACGGCAGCGGGGTATTCAAGTTTGCCGTGGGGGTGCTGGATTCCATTGTGGAAGAAACCCTCAGCGCCAACAATATGCAGAAATCGGATATCGACTGGCTGGTGCCGCATCAGGCCAACATCCGCATCATTCAGGCCACGGCAAAAAAACTGGGCCTGCCCATGGAGCGCGTTGTGCTGACGGTGGAGCGCCATGGCAATACCTCTGCAGCTTCCATTCCCCTGGCGTTGGATACTGCGGTGCGCGAGGGAAAGATCAAGCCTGGCGAAACCCTTTTGATGGAAGGTGTTGGCGGCGGATTTACCTGGGGTTCGGCGCTGGTGCGCTGGTGATGGATAGCTGTCAGCTATCAGCAAAAACAACCTTACCGAAAAAACTGACGGCTGACAGCTACTAAAGGATTTATATGAAATTGGCATTCGTTTTTCCCGGTCAGGGCTCCCAGTCAGTGGGGATGATGCAGGGCTTCGATGCGCTGCCGGTGGTACGCAAGACCTTTGAAGAAGCCGGCGATGTCCTCAAGCTGGACTTATGGCAGATGGTAAGCGCAGGCCCGGCAGAGGTGATCAATCAGACCATTAACACTCAGCCCGTCATGCTGACTGCCGGTGTGGCGGTTTATCGCGCCTGGCAGGAATTGGGCGGCAGCCAGCCGGCATTCATGGCGGGTCACAGCCTGGGCGAATATACCGCGCTGGTGGCTGCTGGCGCATTGTCGTTCGCGGATGCATTGCCGCTGGTGCGCTACCGGGCGCAAGTGATGCAGGAGGCGGTGGCCGAAGGCGCGGGGGGCATGGCGGCCATTCTCGGGCTCGACGATGATGCCGTGCGCGCAGTCTGCGCCGAAGCGGCCCAGGGCGAAGTGGTCGAGGCAGTCAATTTCAATTCGCCCGGCCAGGTGGTCATTGCCGGCAGCAAGGCTGCCGTGGAACGCGGTATGGAACTGGCCAAAACCAGAGGCGCAAAGCGCGCATTGCCCCTGCCGGTTTCGGTGCCTTCGCACTGCAGCCTGATGAAGCCTGCGGCTGAAAAACTTGCTATCTATATGCAGTCCGTTGCCATGCAAGCACCTCAAGTTCCGGTATTGCACAACGCCGATGTCAAAAGCTATAACGATGCGGCAGAAATCAAGGATGCGTTGGTGCGCCAGCTCTACATGCCGGTGCGCTGGGTCGAGACGGTGCAGGCGCTTGCCGCCGCCGGTGTGACGCATGTCGCCGAGTGCGGGCCGGGCAAGGTTCTGGCTGGGCTGAACAAACGCATTGTCGCTGAACTGCAGGGACTGGCGCTGACCGATGCGGCAGCGCTGGAGCAGGCCAAGTCAATCTGAGAGGAGAGAATATGCTGGAAGGACAAGTCGCGCTGATTACGGGCGCCAGCCGGGGTATCGGCCAGGCCGTGGCGCTGGATCTGGGGCGCAAGGGCGCAACCGTGATCGGCACCGCCACCAGCGCCAGTGGCGCGGAAAAAATAACGGCCTATCTGAAAGAGGCGGACATCAAGGGCGCGGGTTTTGCTCTGGATGTGAATGACAAAGATCAGGTTGCTGCTGTTCTGGATGCCGTTCAGAAGCAGTTCGGAGAAATCGCCATCCTGGTCAACAATGCCGGCATCACCCGCGACAACCTGCTGATGCGCATGAAGGAAGACGAGTGGGATGCGATCATGGAGACCAACCTGAAATCGGTGTTCCGCATGAGCCAGGCAGTGCTGCGAGCCATGATGAAGGCACGCTATGGGCGCATCATCAGCATCGCCTCTGTAGTCGGTACCATGGGCAATGCAGGCCAGACCAACTATGCTGCTGCCAAGGCCGGCATCATCGGTTTTTCCAAATCGCTGGCACGCGAGGTCGGCAGTCGCAACATTACGGTGAATTGCGTGGCTCCCGGTTTCATCGATACCGATATGACGCGCGCCTTGTCGGAAGACCAGCGTAACGGTTTGCTGGCGCACATTCCGCTGGGCCGCCTCGGCCAGGTTGATGATATTGCCGCTGCAGTGAGTTTTCTGGCATCGCCTCAGGCGGGTTATGTCACAGGCACCACGCTGCATGTCAATGGCGGCATGTACATGGATTGACGCGGCTTTTCACGCCATTGGTATGGCGGGTAAAGTCTGCTAAAATACTGCGAATTTTTTGCAAGAAGCTAACATCAACACAAAGGAAATAAAGATGAGCGACATCGAACTGCGCGTTAAGAAAATTGTGGCCGAGCAACTGGGCGTGAACGAAGCTGAAGTCAAGATCGATTCTTCCTTCGTCGACGATCTGGGTGCGGATTCCCTCGACACCGTGGAACTGGTGATGGCGCTGGAAGAAGAGTTCGACTGCGAAATTCCTGACGAAGAAGCAGAAAAGATCACCACTGTGAAACAGGCGGTTGACTACATCAACGCCCACCCCAAGTAATTTCTGTTTTAACCCGGTAACGGAGTCATCTTGACCAAACGCAGAGTTGTCATTACCGGCCTGGGGGCTGTATCCCCTGTCGGTATCGGTGTCGGCGAGACATGGGCCAATATCATCGCAGGAAAATCCGGCATCACACGGATTACCCGCTTCGACGCTTCCGCTTTTGCTTCCCAGGTCGCGGGTGAAGTAAAGAATTTCGACGTCACCCAGTTCCTTTCCGCCAAGGAAGCGCGCCGCATGGATATCTTTATCCATTACGGCATGGTGGCTGGCATGGAAGCGTTCAGGGATTGCGGCCTGGAAGTGACGCCGGAAAACGCCGAACGCATCGGAGTCAATATCGGCTCGGGCATTGGCGGATTGCCGATGATTGAAGATACGCATACCACTTACCTGGAAAGCGGTCCGCGCAAGATTTCGCCATTCTTCATTCCGGGTACGATCATCAATATGATTTCGGGCAACCTGTCGATCATGTTTGGTTTGAAAGGACCGAATATTGCCGTGGTCACAGCCTGCACAACCGGCCTGCACGCGATAGGTATCAGTGCGCGTACCATCGCCTATGGTGATGCTGACGTGATGGTTTGCGGTGGCGCAGAATCGACCGTATCACCTTTGGCCGTCGGGGGGTTTGCTTCCGCCAAGGCCCTGTCGTCGCGCAACGATGACCCCGCGACGGCAAGCCGTCCCTGGGACAAGGGGCGGGACGGTTTTGTGCTGGGTGAAGGTGCCGGTGTGCTGGTGCTGGAAGAGTATGAGCACGCCAAGGCCCGTGGTGCAAAGATTTACGCTGAACTGGCTGGGTTCGGTATGAGTGGTGATGCCTACCACATGACAGCACCCGATACTGACGGCCCGAGACGTTCCATGGTCAATGCCTTGCGTGATGCGGGCGTCAATCCGGATGAAATCCAATACGTCAATGCCCATGGCACTTCCACGCCACTGGGTGACAAGAACGAAACCGAAGCCATCAAGCTGGCCTTCGGCGATGCGGCGCACAAGCTGGTGGTCAACTCCACCAAGTCCATGACTGGCCATCTGCTGGGTGGAGCAGGTGGTCTGGAATCGGTGCTGACCGTTCTTGCCGTGCATAATCAGATTTCTCCGCCGACCATCAACATCTTTGAGCAGGATCCTGAGTGCGATCTTGACTACTGCGCCAATACCGCAAGGGAAATGAAGATCGATGTGGCGCTGAAGAACAACTTCGGTTTTGGCGGAACCAACGGTTCGCTGGTTTTTCGCCGCGTCTAACAATTATTCTGGGCGCTAAGCGTGCCGGCTATTGCCTTACCCGGTGCGCTGCCTGATCTTCTGGCGTTGCATGTCCTGAACCGGCAGCGCTATCCCTATCTGTTACAGAGCCTCGGTGATTCCGGACGCTGGGATATTCTCTTTGCTTTTCCGCAACTGCATTATCCCTTCTATGCTGATGGCTCCTCAGATGCTTTCCTTCCATCCCTGGACCGCTTGTGGAAAGAAGCATCGGCACGGACCGAGCCGGAAGTCTCGGCACTCAAGTTGCCTTTTCGCGGCGGCTGGTTCCTGTTTTGCGGTTATGAATTACTGCATGAGATTGAACCGTCAGTCGACGTCAGGGGTGCGAGGGATGACTTTCCACTGGCCTGGCTGACGCGTATTCCTGCCGCGGTGCTGGTGGATCGTGAAAAGGGAAAGAGTTGGTGGGTATCCGAGGCGGGTTACGAGAGCCATTTCACTCAATTGCGGGATGATCTTTCCAGCGCGGCTTCTTTTGAAGCCGCTCCGATATCAGTCTCCGGACTGATCGAGGAAGATCCCGATCATTTCCTGCGCGGGGTTGCGCGCATCAAGCGGTATATCCTGGATGGGGATATCTTTCAGGTCAATCTGGCACGGCGCTGGGAAGCGGCGCTTGCAGAGGGCCGCGCTGCCGACCTGTATGCGATTTTACGTGAACGCAATCCGGCGCCATTTGCCGGAATTGCCGATTTCGGCTCCTGCCAGATCATCAGTTCCTCTCCAGAACGGCTGGCTCGTATTCATGATGGCACAATCGAGACGCGCCCGATTGCGGGTACACATCCCCGCGCTTCTTCACGGGCAGAGGATGACCTGCTTCGCCAGGCGCTGATCTCCAGTTCAAAGGAACGTGCCGAACATATCATGCTGGTGGATCTTGAGCGCAATGATCTTGGGCGCATCTGCCAGACCGGCAGCGTGAGTGTGGATGAACTGATGGTGGTCCGCAGCTATGCTCATGTTCACCATATTGAATCCAGCGTGCATGGACGACTTCGGTCAGGCTCCACGCCCGGACAAGTGTTGCGCGCCCTGTTTCCCGGCGGGACCATCACCGGCTGCCCCAAGGTCCGCACCATGCAGATTATCTCCGAACTGGAAGCCAGTTCCCGTCAGGCATATACCGGCAGCATGGGTTATCTGAACCACGACGGCAGCATGGACCTGAATATTCTCATTCGGACTTTCATGCTGAGCGGACAAAAACTCGGTTTCAAGGCGGGCGCCGGCATCGTAGCCGACTCCGAGCCGGAGCGGGAACTGGCGGAAACGCGGGCCAAGGCGAAAGGCCTGTTACGAGCCCTGGATGTTTCTTTGTAGCATTTTGTCAAGCCACACCCCGATCCCTTGGGCGTTGAGCTCATAATCCATGCCCAGCAGTCTGCCGATCATTTCCTGAGGCAAATTGCAGCCATGCGCCCGCAATTCCTTGAGCAGGATTTTTTCCACGCCTGACTTGAGGCTTTCATGGCGTTTTTCTCCCATGTCGCGAAGTTGGACTCCCAGTGCGACAAAGGCATTCAGCATGCGGTGCAGATCGGCTGCAAGCCGCTCCAGCTGGGTGATACGGCTGTAGTGAGTGAGGTAAATGCAGGAGGGCTGCAAGGCCATGATGCGATCGATCGAGGCATGCGCCTCATCGGGCTCGAACTGTACCGGCGTGCAGGTCGGGAAGATGAATTCGCGGCCTCCAACATTGAATTCGCGATAGGAAATCCCGAACGTATCGCCGCTGAATACCGAACGGCTGCGTTCGTCCCAGATGCAAAAATGGTGCCGCGCATGTCCTGGCGTGTCGAGGAATCGAAGTCTGCGACCATTAAGATCGACTTCAAAATTGTCTGGTGCTTCGATAACGCGATTTGCAGCCACAGGAATGATTTCGCCATAGGTCCGTCTGACAGCGGCTTCTCCATACACCGCTGAAGCACCCGCAACCAGCTTTGCCGGATCGATCATGTGGCGTGCCCCGCGCGGGTGCACTACAAGACGGGCATTGGGGAACTGTTGCATCATCAGCCCTGCGGCACCTGCGTGATCCAGGTGCACATGGGTGACGACGACATAAGTAATATCCTGTGGTGTAAGTCCTTTGCTGTGCAGTACCTCCAATACGCCGGGAACGGAATCATTGGTGCCAGTGTCGATGACGGCGGCACGATTTATTTCCCTGATCAGGTGAATGGCGGCCAGCCCCGGGCGGATGAAATGTGAGTCGATAGCGGTGATGCCATGATCGAAATCCTGATATGGATCGTTCATTGAAAGTGTTCCGTGAGGGGGCTCAGCATGTGAAACTAGCAAAAGAGGGTGAGTCTGTCCAGGCAGTGTTGACCTTGCGGACTCTGCAGTGCAAAGTAAACGGATTACTGTCCGGAAAGAAACCAACATGGTGAATATTGAGGCACTTATCAACCCTCGGGTATATGACCGCGAAACCTTGCTGGAATTCGCCGAAGCCCTGACTGATCGTGCGCCGGAGATCGAGCGTGACATGGCACGACTGGCGCTGGCGCCTGCGGACCGGGTCGTGATCGCCGATATCTTTCGCGCCATGCACAATATCAAGGGCGATGCCGCCATGTGCAAGGTGGAAATGGCAGCCCAGATTGCTCATCCAATCGAATCACTGCTCACGCGACTGCGCTCAGGGGAGCTGCGTTATTCAAGGATGATGGGAGAGGTCATCCTGCTGGCGGTGGACAGGCTTGAATTGGCGATTGAAGCTTTGGTGGCGAAGAAGCCATTGAGTCACCTGAAGCTGGTCGAGTTGGTGGAAGGCCTGGATATATTGAGCCAGGCTCAGCAGGCGGAGCTGGATCACCTGGCGGCACAGGTGATTCAGACCGTAACGGGTTTTCGTCCGCAAGGGATGCTCAAAACTGCAGCCAGTAAACTGCCTGAGAAATCTGTGGTGCAGAAACAGGTTGTCCCGGACCTGCAGTTCTTTCGCTCCCTGGCCTTGCAGTTCGAGACGCGTTCTTCCTTGTTCCAGGGACGAACCGAACGTATTCTGGCTCTGGCAATTGAAACCAACCAGGTCGCGGGTTCACCTGTGGATGCCACGCAACTTGAAGCCGCAATTTATATGCACGATGTCGGCATGATGTTTCTGCCCGAACCCCTCTGGCTCAAAACGGGCAAACTGAGTGTGGCAGATCGCCAGGCGCTGCAAACACATTGCGGATTTGGCGCCGGCCTTCTGGCTCGCATGACAGGCTGGCAGGCGGCAGCAGAAATGGTCCAGCAGCACCACGAAATGCCAGATGGCGCGGGTTATCCCGATGGAACCAGGGGAGATAAAATATGTGCCGGAGCCAAAATTCTTGCCATCGTGGACGCTTTCGAGGCAGTCACGCTCAAGCATAGCGCTCGCAAGCACAAAATTTCAGTGTTGCGTGCCATCGCTGAAGTCAATGCATGTGACAAACAGTTCGCTCCGGAATGGATCGAACCATTCAATACCGTAGTCCGGCGTATGCTGGAACAATAAAAAAGTTTAAATAAAATGGCTACTATCAAACAGGAAGATTTCATCTCCAGCATTGCAGATGCCCTGCAATATATTTCCTATTACCATCCGCTTGATTATATCCAGGCGCTAGGCGAGGCTTATCATCGCGAAGCGTCACCCGCTGCGCGCGATGCCATTGCCCAGATTCTTACCAATTCGCGCATGAGTGCAGAGGGGCGTCGTCCTATCTGTCAGGATACCGGCATCGTGGTGGCCTTTGTCAGAGTGGGCATGGAAGTGCGCTGGGAGACGAAAGGCCTGGGTGTGAGCGACATGGTGAACGAAGGGGTGAGGCGCGCCTATAGCAATCCGGACAACATCCTGCGTGCTTCGATCATGGAAGATCCGGCCGGAACTCGCAGGAACACGCGTGATAACACCCCCGCAGTGATTCATTACGAAATCGTTCCCGGCGACAAGGTGGAAATCACGCTTGCGGCCAAGGGGGGCGGCTCGGAGAACAAGTCGAAATTCGTTATTCTCAACCCATCTGACAGCCTGGTTGACTGGGTACTGAAAACCGTTCCCACCATGGGGGCAGGCTGGTGCCCGCCCGGGATACTGGGCATCGGTATCGGTGGTACAGCGGAAAAAGCCATGCTGCTGGCCAAGGAGGCCCTGATGGAGCCAGTGAATATGCACGAACTGCTGGCGAAAGGGCCGCACAACCGGGTCGAGGAACTGCGCCTGGAACTATATGAGAAGGTCAACGCACTGGGCATCGGAGCACAGGGACTGGGCGGGCTGACCACGGTGGTGGATGTCAAAATCAGGGATTACCCCACCCATGCTGCCGGCCTTCCGGTCGGGATGATTCCCAATTGCGCCGCTACCCGTCACATTCATTTCACCCTTGATGGCAGCGGTCCTGCGGTGCTGGTTCCGCCAGACCTTGACGCATGGCCGAAGGTGGACTGGCAGCCCTCGCCCGATGCGCGTCGCGTCAATCTGGATACTATTACGCGCGAGGATGTCGTGACCTGGAAACCGGGTGAAGCCCTGTTATTGTCGGGCAAGCTACTCACTGGACGGGATGCCGCTCACAAGCGCATCGCCGACCTGTTCGCCAGGGGAGAGGGCTTGCCTCCCGGCGTGGATTTTACCAACCGCTTTATTTATTACGTTGGCCCGGTTGATCCGGTGCGCGACGAAGTGGTGGGACCCGCAGGGCCCACTACGGCAACGCGCATGGACAAATTTACCGACATGATGCTGGACAAGACCGGCCTGATCGGCATGATCGGAAAGGCCGAGCGTGGACCGCAGGCCATCGAGAGCATTCGCAAACACAAGGCGGTCTATCTCATGGCTGTGGGTGGCGCGGCTTACCTGGTTGCCAAGGCGGTCAGGTCAGCCAAGGTCATCGCCTTCGAGGAAATGGGAATGGAAGCAATCTATGAATTCGTGGTTCAGGATATGCCTGTCACGGTGGCGGTGGATGCCGAGGGTACGTCGGTGCATGAGACCGGCCCGGCAGAGTGGCGGGGCAGGATAGGAAAAATCCCGGTTGTGGCAGGATAGGGCCGGGTTTCAACCCTTCTAATATTGTTCGACGGGGGGGGGGTCGATCCGGTGATTACTGAAAAACAATGCCCTCTTCTCCGAGGGTAAAGGTCCCGCCGCTGCGTTGTATGTCGGCCTGGTGGATTTTTCCGCCGATCTCGATCTGAACACCGCCGAAAATCGTTTTTTCTATTACCACCTTGGCGTCCATGGAAAGCACAAGTTCGAGTTCGATCTGTTCCCTCTCTTCCTGTAGCGTTTCAATATCCAGCATCAAGGCCATTTGCGTGTTTTCCGCCTTGGCGAGAATGCCGGCCGGTATACGCTCCGGGTGGCTTCCGATAAAGTTCAGCAGCTTGACGACTTCGATCATTTCCGTGGCTTTTGCATCCAGGAACTGGTTTGCGCGCTTCAATTTTTCATGCAAATATGGGTTGGAACCCACCATTACCCGGGTTTTTACACCAGAGGGCGAGCCGATCGTTGCGGCCTGCACCAGCAGGGTGGCTTCTGTCAGACCCCCCACGATGCGCCCCGTGCCCGAGCCGGGCTTGCCGACCATGATCTGGTTGAGCGCAGCCAGTTCACTTTGCATCACCAGATTGGCCACCAGTATGCTGTCGCCGGTTTCGACGCTGGCATTCTCGATGAAGTGTGCAGAGCAAGAGCCTTTGCAGCGTATGCGGGCGATATCCGCTTGTTGCTTTTCGTCCGGGTGTCCAAGGACCTCGCCGTGGCCGATGATACCGCCCTTGACGATGATATCGCCTCCGGCATCAAGCGTGGCTGCCTCGACTGTGCCGTCCACATGGATATCACCGGTAGCGCGGATCGTCATGCCGGAATGTACGTCGCGGGCGATGTGGATGGTGCCGTCAAAATCCACGTTGCCGGTGGATAAATCTACCGTCTGAAGTGTAACGGTCGGTTCCACGGTCATGCCATGGCTGACTTCCACCGGCTGGCCGGAAATTTCCGCAATCAGGAAAGCGGGATCTTCCGGATCAACCAATGCGCCATTGAGTTGGGGCGAATACATGGCTTCCTTGCCGGGCTTGGCCGGGATGACCTGCCCCAGCACATTTTCCCCGGCTTCGCCTGGCGTGGGCGGATGTTTTTGCATCAGGCGATCACCCTGGTGCACCGTGAGGATGCCGCCCAGGTCGCGGTAGTTGGCGATGTCATGTTCATCAAGGTGGGGATGGCGGTCCTTGACCATGGCGATCAGGCATTGCAGGCGGCCATCCTCGCCATGGACGGGCTCGCGGCCCTGTGCGATCAGGACTTTGTCTGAAGCACCGCTTTCCAGTACGCGTTCGAATTCGCTCTCAATAATGCCGGTGGTGATATTGTTTTCAGCCAGCGCACGGTCAATTTGCTCCCGGGTGATGGCTGCGCCACCGCAGGGAGGCGTCACGGTGAGCCAGGCTGTCATTTTGTCAGTTGCAACTTCGACGGCCGCGCGGGCATCGCGCACCTCACCGATCTCCAGGCTGAATGGCTCGCGGGCAGTGGAAAACTGCTTGATCAGCTGAGCCAGTGCTGGCTCGAAGAGAAAAATTTGCGCATGGCCCGCAGCGGAAATTTTTTCCCGTAGCCAGTCAAGATCGATCGGGGACAGGTTTTCTGCTGGCGAAACGCTGGCCAACAGTTTGCGGCCGTCGTCGGATACAGAAAGTGTTAAAGCCTGATCCTGTGCGTCCTGCGCTTCGCCCATCTGGCACTCCCCTTGTTTTGAGAAGGGTATCAGGTTTTTATGATAGCGGCCTGATATTCGGCTGTGTTACTGACATGCGCATAAAAAGGTAAAATGCCTGTTCATCAGGCAAATCATGAGAGCAGGCAATGGGCATTCTGGTAAACATCGTTAGTGCGGACGAGGACGAAGCCGAGGCGATCGGCGAGTCGCAGCACCCTGTCGTCGAGTGGAGCGGCATCGAGGCCAGAGATATCGATACCGCCAAAATCGTAACGCTGCATTGCCTGCTGACCGGCGACGGTCTGGAAGATGCCTTCTACGCCTATGAACCGGTTTATGTGGCGGGTGACGAAGGCCCAATTGTGTTGCGAATTCCGGACGAGGCGATGGAGAAACTGGCTGCCCTCGAAGAAGAGGCGGCGGAGGCTGTGGGTGATGAGCTGGCTGCTACGGAAGAATTCGAGATGAGCGGCTGGCCCTCGGAAGAGGTACGTTCCCTGGTGGAAGAGCTCGCGGAGCTGGCCCGGCTTGCAGATTCACAGGGACAGGTCATGTTCGTGTGGATGCACCCGCTACTGACCTGAGCCATCAGGCGCTTTATGTGCCTCTCTGCGTTTTCTTTCGTATTGCCGCCATATTCGGACTGGATAGTCTGGCGGATTGTTCGCGCCGCACCATCTCATCACGCATGCCATGAAACCGTTCGCGAACTTCGTTGCTGACCAGAGTTGCCCCGATCAGCGATGGAATCGAGACGGATGGTGTCAGGGTTGCGTTGTAGTTGATCCGGGTGTTCTGGCCGTCAGCCTCCAGATAGGTGATGCTATCCATGTTTTTCATGCTGCCACTGGTCGCGTGGGAAGTGATTCTGGAATAGGGGAAAAGCGCTACATCGCGCATGGATTCAAAGGGGAAGTTCCACAACCCCAGGCTATAGCTTCCTTTCTGCTCCACCTTGAGAAGATTGCCCTTGCGAGAGGCGATCTTGCTGCTGGAAAGATTGGGAATAAACTCCGCCATGCGGTCAAAGTCGGTCATGACTTCCCAGGCTCTTCTGGGCTTTACCGCCACCCGCATGTCCACAGTGACGTGCAGTGTGTCGCCGTCACGTTCGGTGTGAACGTTGATATCCTGCTCAGGCAGGATGAGTGCTTGAGCGATGCACGGGCTTGAGGCGACAAGAAAAAGAGCCAGTCTGGCGCGCATGGCTGCTTCGCCGAACTACTTGACCCGCATCCCCGGTTGCGCGCCATCATCCGGACTGAGGATGAAAAGACCCGGCGTGTCGCCCGAAGCCGCCAGCACCATGCCTTCGGACAGGCCGAACTTCATCTTGCGCGGGGCGAGGTTGGCGACCATCACGGTCATGCGGCCGATCAGCTTTTCCGGGGCATAGGCCGATTTGATCCCGGCGAACACATTGCGGGTCTTGCCTTCGCCGATATCCAGCGTGAGCTGCAGCAGCTTGTCCGCGCCTTCGACATGTTCGGCGTTAACAATCCTGGCGATGCGCAGGTCGATCTTGCTGAAATCGTCGATGGAAATGGTTTCGGCGATGGGCGCGATGCTTGTCCCGGATGCGGGCTGAGTTTCGTGAGCCTGTTTTTCGGCATGGCGTGCCTGAGAATGCGGCTCGGTGGCTGGTGCGAGCGTGGCTTTGTTGGCTTCGATCATGGCTTCTACCTGTTTCGGGTCGATCCGGGTCATGAGGTGTTCATAGGTGTTGATGGCGTTGGTGGGGTAGGTCGTGAGGTCCTGCCAACCCATTTTTCCCTCCAGGTTCAGGAACTGCTCCACCCTGGTTGCGAGCTGAGGCAACACCGGCTTGAGGTAAATGGTGAGGATGCGGAAAGCGTTCAGGCTTTCGCTGCAAACCTGGTGCAGGCGCTTTTCCATCTCGGGCTTCTTGGCCAGTTCCCAGGGTTTGTTCTGGTCGACGAACTGGTTCACCAGGTCGGTAAGACGCATGATTTCGCGAATCGCCTTGCTGAAATCGCGTTCGGCATAGGCGCGCGCAATCATTTCTTCAGAGCCGAGTAGCTGGGTTTCGAGTTCTTCCTCCTCCGGTTGCCGGCGTTCTTCAGCTGAGATAAGACGGCCCTCGAAGCGCTTGTGGATAAAACCGGCAGCGCGGCTGGCGATATTGACGTACTTGCCCACCAGGTCGCTGTTGACGCGGGCAGTGAAGTCTTCCAGGCTGAGGTCGATGTCCTCCATGCTGCCGTTCAGCTTGGCAGCGTAGTAGTAGCGCAGGTATTCCGGGTTGAGGTGCTGCAGGTAGCTCTCGGCGGTGATGAAGGTGCCGCGCGACTTGGACATTTTCTGGCCGTTCACGGTGAGGAAACCGTGGGCAAAGACGCTGGTAGGCGTGCGGTGGCCGGAAAACTTCAGCGTGGCCGGCCAGAACAGGGCATGGAAGTAGAGAATATCCTTGCCGATGAAGTGATAAAGCTCGGTATCGGAGCCTTCCTTCCAGAATTCGTCGAAGTTCAGTCCTTCGCGTTTTGCCAGGTTCATGAAGCTGGCCATGTAGCCGATGGGCGCGTCCAGCCAGACGTAGAAATATTTGCCTGGCGCGTCTGGAATTTCGAAGCCGAAGTAGGGCGCATCGCGTGAGATGTCCCAGTTGTTCAGGCCGGATTCGAGCCATTCCTGCATCTTGTTGGAGGCTTCGGCCTGCAAATGGCCCTGTGCTTGTGTCCAGCTAGTGAGGAAAGCCTTGCATCTGTCGTCGCCGAGTTTGAAGAAATAATGCTCGGATTCCTTGCGCACTGGTGTTGCGCCGGAAACGGCGGACACCGGGTTGATCAGGTCGGTGGGTGAATAGGTGGCGCCGCAGGCCTCGCAGGAATCGCCATACTGGTCCAGGGCGTGGCACTTGGGACACTCGCCCTTGATGAAGCGGTCCGGCAGGAACATTTCCTTTTCCGGGTCGTAGAACTGCTCGATGATTCTGGTATCGATCAGTTTTGCTTCATCGCGCAGCTTGCGGTAAATCGACTGTGCGAGTTCCTTGTTTTCGTCGGAGTTAGTTGAGTAATAGTTGTCGAATTCGATATGAAAGCCGCTGAAGTCGCTCGTATGCTCGTTCCACACGCGGTCGATTAGCTGTTCCGGGGAGATGTCTTCCTTTTCTGCGCGCAGCATGATGGGCGTGCCGTGGGTATCGTCGGCGCAGACATAGAAACATTGCGTGTCCGCTTGCATTTTATGAAACCGTACCCAGATATCGGTCTGTATATATTCCACCAGGTGCCCGAGGTGGATGCTGCCGTTAGCATAGGGCAGGGCGGACGTGACCAGAATTTTGCGTGTCATGGGAAGCTCGGAACGGAAAAATGAAATTGTAACAAAGTCGGCTGCCGACAGGATTGCTAAGCTAGTAGGCGCGCCGATTTTTATTGTTTAAACTTCGCTATTTTATCAGTAGCCCGAATTATTTAGGAGCAAGCATGGCTGTTTCAGAACTGCAGGTGCAAACCGCGCTGAAGGAATTGATCGATCCGCATACCAAAAAGGATTACATGTCCAGCAAGTCCGCCAAGAGCATCAAGGTGGACGGCAACAACGTGAGTGTGGACATCGTCCTTGGCTACCCTGCCAAGGGCGTGATGGGCGACATCCAGAAACTGGTGATGGACAAGCTGAAAACCATTTCCGGCGTGGGTGACGTGACCGTCAACATGAGCCAGAAAATTGTTTCGCATGCCGTGCAAAAAGGTGTGAAGCTAATCCCCGGTGTGAAGAACGTGATCGCAGTGGCTTCGGGCAAGGGCGGCGTGGGCAAATCCACCACCGCAGTCAACCTGGCGCTGGCGCTGGCTGCCGAGGGCGCTACCGTCGGCATCATGGATGCCGATATTTACGGCCCGTCCCAGCCCACCATGCTGGGCATCGAAGGCCGCCCCGATTCGGCCGACGGGCAGAGCATGGAACCCATGATGGGCCACGGCATTCAGGCCATGTCTATCGGCTTCCTGGTGGACGTGGAGCAGCCCATGGTATGGCGCGGCCCGATGGTCACCCAGGCGCTGGAACAGCTGCTCAACGACACCAAGTGGAAAGACCTCGACTATCTGGTGGTCGACCTGCCGCCCGGCACCGGCGACATCCAGCTCACCCTGGCGCAACGCGTGCCGGTCACCGGTGCCGTGATCGTCACCACGCCACAGGATATTGCCCTGATCGACGCGCGCAAGGGTCTGAAAATGTTCGAGAAGGTGGGCATCCCCATTCTCGGCATCGTGGAAAATATGAGCCTGCACATCTGTTCCAACTGCGGTCACGAAGAGCGTATCTTCGGTGCTGGCGGCGGCGAGAAAATGTGTCAGGACTACGAAGTGGAATTCCTCGGCTCGCTGCCGCTGGATATGCGCATTCGCGTGGAAACCGACTCCGGCAAGCCGACCGTGGTGGCCGAGCCGGATTCGCGCATTTCCATGATTTATCGCGACATCGCCCGTAAAGTGGCGATCCGCGTGGCCGAACAGGCGCAGGACTTCAGTGCGCGCTTCCCGAGTATCGTGATTCAAAATACGTAATGTAGTGAAGGGTGAAGCGTGAAATGTGAATGGTGAATAGTGAAGGGAAGCCCCCTTTCATTTACACTCCACGTTTCACGCTTCACATTTTCACGGAGAAAACATGAGCATCAAATCGGACAAGTGGATCCGCAGGATGGCGGAACAGCACGGCATGATTGACCCTTTCGAGGCGGGTCAGGTGAGAGAGGCAAACGGCCACAAGATCGTTTCCTACGGGACATCAAGCTATGGCTACGATATTCGCTGCTCCAACGAATTCAAGCTCTTCACCAACATCAATAGCACCATTGTCGATCCGAAAAACTTCGACCCCAATTCCTTCGTCGAGGTGCATGCGGATTATTGCATCATCCCGCCCAATTCCTTTGCGCTGGCTCGTACGGTCGAATACTTTCGCATTCCGCGTAATGTGCTCACCATCTGCCTGGGTAAATCGACGTATGCCCGCTGCGGCATCATCGTCAATGTCACGCCTTTCGAGCCCGAGTGGGAAGGCTATGTGACGCTGGAATTTTCCAACACCACGCCGCTGCCGGCGAAGATTTACGCCAACGAGGGCGTGGCCCAGGTTTTGTTCTTCGAGTCCGACGAAGTGTGCGAAACCTCCTACAAGGATCGCGGCGGCAAGTATCAGGGCCAGGTCGGCGTCACCTTGCCTAAAATTTAGATCGAGTTTAATATCCCGGCCATGACCCCGAACCGGAACACTTTTGTTCTGATCATTCTGCTGACCCTGCTGCAGTGCTTCGCGCCGCTACTGCACGCCCACACGCTTGGCGCCGGCCAGGGTGGCGGGGTGCATCTTTACGATGTATCCAGGTCTCATGTCGGCGGCATGGATGCTGTTCACACCCAGGTGATGAGCGCCTTTGACGATGAGTCTCCGGCGATCGGCATGGCACATGAGTACCGTCAGGACAGCGCGATGCTGCTCTCCGATGTGGCTCAGCCTCTGCTGCTTCAGTCCCCCCCTGTTTCTGCCTGTCATGAACAATTCCCGCTCGTTTCGCACGATGCTGCGCTGCCCGGCGGCAGCAGCGGCCATTTCATCCCCTTCTCTCAGGCGCCTCCTCCCGCGCTGATTTAATTCCCGGTTTTAACTATGGCCCGCAGTTACAGCCATAGCCGAGTTTTTTACCAAACCTGATTTTCCCCTGCACCACTGTTCCGGGGGAGGGAGTTCATATGCAATTGAAGCGTTTTCTTGTCGCCCTGAATCTTTGCTGGGTGGGTCTGGCCGTTGCCGGCAATGACGTACCCATGACAGCCAGACAATCCCAGGCGCTGGGTATCGAGACCCAGCCCATCGCCTCGTCATCGATACTTGCGGGCAATGCCCTGCCAGCCCAGGTGGTGATCCCCAACCAGCAGATCCGGATCGTCAGCGCGCCTCTGCCGGGCATGGTCGAAAGCATGGCGGTAGCCGTCAACCAGACGGTGAGGAAAGGGCAGGTGCTGGCACGCCTGCAGAGTCCCGGTCTAGCCGAGTTGCAGCGCGATTATTTGCAGGCGGCACTGCAATCTCAACTGGCGCAGAACTCATTGAGCCGTGATGAGAAGTTGTTCAAGGATGGCATTGTGGCCGAAAGCCGCTTTCTTGCGACCCGCAACAGCGCGCTGACTTCGGTGGCAGCGGCCAGCGAGAAAAAACAGGCACTGCGACTGGCAGGTATGGGCGAAGCAGCGATACTGAAGCTGCAGTCCGGCCAGTCGGTTGGCAGCGCGCTGGATGTGGTTTCCCCCATCGAAGGGGTTGTCATGGAGCAAATGCTTGCCCCGGGGCAGCGCGTGGAAGTTGCCGCACCCCTGTTCAAGGTGGCCCGTCTTTCTCCGTTGTGGCTCGAAATCCAGGTGCCGCTTTCCCAGGTGAGCGCCCTGCAGGCGGGTGCCTCGGCGCGTGTGCCGGCTTTGCAGGCCAGCGGCAAGGTGATTTCCATCGGGCGGGGGATTGCAGAAGCGAATCAGACCGTTATGGTGCGTGCCGAGATTACCGAGGGCGCGGACAATTTGCGCCCCGGCCAATATGTCGAGGCTGTACTGGGCATGGCCTCGGGAGCGAAGCAGTGGGTGGTAGGCAATGGCGCCCTGATGCGCGATGGGGGGGAGACCTATGTCTTTGTGCAGACCCCGTCCGGTTACCACCTGCAGGTGGTGCAGGTGCTGTCGCAAACCATATCTTCGGCAACCTTTGGGGGTGATTTCAAGGGCGACGAGAAAGTGGTGACCAAGGGAACGGTGGCGCTCAAAGCGGCTTGGCAAGGACTTGGCAAAGGAGGTGAATAATGCTCACCCGCCTGATTGAATTAGCACTGACCCAGCGGCTGGCGGTTGTCATCACCACCCTGGTTCTGATTGGTGCCGGTGCCTTTGCGTTCAAGCAGCTACCGATCGATGCTTTCCCCGATGTGGCTTCGACCCAGGTCAAGGTCATCATCAAGGCGCCGGGCATGACGCCGGAAGAAGTGGAATCACGCATTGTGGCGTTGATCGAGGTCGAACTGCTGGGTATCCCGAACAAGAAGATGCTGCGCTCGGTGTCAAAGTACGCGCTCACCGATATCACCATTGATTTCGAAGATGGCACTGACATCTACTGGGCGCGTAACCAGGTCACGGAGCGTCTCACCGGCGTGATGAAAGATCTGCCCTCGGGTGTCAGCGGCGGCCTGGCGCCGATCACTACTCCGCTAGGTGAGATGCTGATGTTCACTATCGAAGGCGGTGATCTTTCCCCGCTGGAGCGGCGTTCTTTACTGGACTGGGTAATCCGCCCGGCCTTGCGTACCCTGCCCGGTGTGGCGGATGTTAACGTCCTGGGCGGACTGGTGCGGAGCTTCGAGGTAATGCCTGACAACGCGGCATTGCAGGCGCGCGGGGTTTCGCTCGAGCAGTTGCAGAAGGTGCTCGAATCCAACAACCGCAACGATGGTGCTGGCCGCCTCAAGGACGGCGAGGAAGTGCTGCTGGTTCGCAGTGAGGGGTCGATTAAAACCCTTGACGACCTGCGTGCCATCGTCATTACCAGCCGAGAGGGTCAGGTGGTGCGGGTGGGTGACGTGGCCACGGTTCGTATCGGCCACCTGAGCCGTTATGGCACGGTGACCAAGGACGGCAAGGGCGAGGCGGTGCAGGGGCTGGTGCTTGGCCTGCGAGGCGCTAATGCGCAAACGGTGGTTGAGGGCGTAAAGGCTCGCCTGAAGGAAATCGCGCCCTCACTCCCGCCGGGTGTCAAGACCGAAATATTCTATGACCGCGGCAGTCTCGTGGAGCGCGCCGTCGGCACGGTTTCCAAGGCGCTGCTGGAAGCGATCGTGCTGGTGGTGATCCTGCTGTTACTGTTTCTCGGCAATCTGCGCGCCGCCATTGTGGTGGCGGTGACATTGCCGCTGGCGGCCCTGTTTACATTTATCCTGATGCGCCAGTTCGGCATGTCGGCCAATCTGATGAGTCTGGGCGGCCTGGCGATTGCCATCGGCATGCTGGTGGACGCGGCCGTGGTGGTGGTAGAAAACGTGGTCTCACATCTTGCCCATGATCGAAGCGCAAAAAACATTCCGCACCTGCACGTGATTTACCGGGCAGTCAAGGAAGTGGTGATGCCGGTGGCCTCGGGCGTGGTGATCATTATTGTCGTTTTCCTGCCGTTGCTGACCCTGCAGGGGCTGGAGGGCAAGCTGTTCATTCCGGTTGCGCTGACCATCGTGTTCGCGCTGGCTGGTTCGCTGATCCTTTCGCTTACTGTGATTCCCGTGCTGGCTTCATATTTGCTGAGGCCAAGCGGTCACGATGATCCGTGGCTGGTGAGCAAGCTCACTGCAGCCTACATGCCCGCACTCGAATGGGCGCTCAAGCACGGCAAGCTGGTGGCGATCGGGGCCGTGGCGGCGCTGGTTCTGACCATGGCGGTGTACCCCCTGATCGGCAAGACCTTCATGCCGGTGATGGATGAAGGCGATATTATCATCGGCCTCGAGAAGTTGCCTTCTATCAACCTGAAAAACAGTTTCGATCTCGATATGAAGATTCAGCGCGCCATCATGGATAAAGTGCCGGAGGTGAAAGGCATTGTGGCGCGAGTCGGGTCGGACGAACTCGGCCTGGATCCAATGGGATTCAACCAGACGGATACTTTCCTGATCCTCAAACCGCGCGACCAATGGCGCAAGCCGGACAAGGAATGGCTCACTGACCAGTTGCGCGAAGTGCTGAAGGATTTTCCTGGCATCGCCCACAGCTTCACCCAGCCAATCGACATGCGTGTCTCCGAGATGGTTATCGGTGTGCGTGGCGACGTGGCGGTGAAAATCTTTGGCCCCGACCTCGCCACTCTCAATCAGCAAGCTGAGAAGATCGAAACCGTACTCAAGGGTATCAAGGGCAGCGAGGATGTCTACCGGGTGATGAACGAGGGGGTTCAATACCTGAAAATTGACATCGACCGGCTCGCAGCCGGACGCATGGGGCTGTCGGTGGATGAGATTGGCAACACTTTGCGCTTTCAGCTCGAAGGCCAGGTGCTTGGCGTTGTCCTTGAGGGTGTGCGGCGCACGCCGGTGCTGCTGAGAGGCAGCGATAATGTGCGCGACATCCCCGCAGTGTTTGCCAACTTGCGCTTGACCTTGCCTTCCGGCCAGAGTGTGCCATTGGAGAGCATTGCCAGCCTCAAGCGCGTCGACGGCCCGGTCAAGATCGAACGGGAGAACTCTCAGCGCTACGCCGTGGTGCAAACCAACGTCCGTGGCCGCGACCTGGTCGGCTTTGTCGAGGAGGCGAAGCAGGCAGTGGCGCAACAGGCACCATCGCCATCCGGATACAGCCTGACCTGGGGCGGTCAGTTCGAGAACCAGCAGCGTGCTGCGGGGAGGCTTGCTATCGTGGTGCCGGTCGCGTTGGGCCTGATCCATCTGCTGCTGTTCGCCACTTTCGGTTCAATGCGCCAGGCATGGCTGGTGTTCGCCAACATCCCCTTCGCCCTGATCGGCGGAGTATGGGCGCTGTGGTTTTCTGGTGAATACCTGTCGGTGCCGGCCTCGGTTGGCTTCATCGCGCTGCTCGGTATTGCTGTATTAAATGGCGTGGTGATGGTGAGTTATTTCAACCAGTTGCGGGATCAGGGCATGGCTCTGGCCGAAGTGGTGGTGGAGGGCGCGCGAAGGCGTTTGCGGCCGGTAATGATGACCGCCAGCATAACCGCCTTTGGCCTGGTTCCGTTGCTGTTCGCCAGCGGGCCAGGATCGGAGATTCAAAAGCCGCTGGCCATCGTGGTCATCGGTGGATTGCTGAGTTCGACGCTGTTGACACTCATCATCCTGCCGTTGCTTTACCAGCGGTTTGGGGTGAGCGGGAGGACTAAATAATGAAAAAACCGGATTGCTGTCTGACCATCGTCTTCCCCAAAGGGCTGGAAGAAAATATGATCGACCACTTGCTCGAACACCCCGAGCTGGCCAGTGGTTTTACGACTTACGAGGTAGAAGGTCACGGGCAAGCTGCTGTCTACCACAGTGCCAATGAGCAGGTGCGGGGCCGGGCATGGCGAGTCAAGATGGAAGTAGTGATGGATCACGAGGATGCCCAGACGCTGATTTGCCATTTCAAGGAATCATTGCCGAGCCGGGATATTGCCTACTGGATTGCGCCGATCAACGAGTTCGGGAGATTCGCATGAAATTGACAAGAATTGCCGCCGTACTGGCGGCCATGATTGCTGTTCCCGCCTGGTCTGCGGAATTCAGGGAATACCCGGATTTGCCGCCGCAGGCCATGGCGCAGCAGGTGTTGCAAAACTACCCGTCGGTCCTGGCAGCCCGTTCCGGCATCCGGGCGGGTGAAGCTGTGCGCGACCGGCTCGAGGCGGGTAGCCATGAATTCAGTGTCACTGCAGGTGTGGCGCGCAGGCGTGTGGTCGACAGCGGCGAAAGATTGCGCGACTGGAGTGTCGGCCTGGAGCGTGCCGTGCGTCTGCCGCGCAAGGCAGAACTGGATAGCGCGCTCGGTCAGCAGGAGCTGGTGCTGACGCAGAATGCCTATGGCGACGCCATGCACGAGGCAGGTCGCAGCCTGTTGTCGGGATGGTTCGTCTGGCAGCGCGAACGCGCCCAGCTCGAACAGTGGCGGCAGCAGGTGGAAGTTCTGAAGCAGCAGCACGATGTTGTGACGCGCCGCGTCAAGGCGGGCGATGCTGCCCGGCTGGAAGAGGAACTGGCGCAGGCAGCGCTGATGCAGGCCGACATTTCGCTGCAACAGGCAAAACTGCGCGCTGAAAATGCAAAATCCGGCCTGAATCGCTATTTCCCCTCGCTGGTCCTGCCGGCGCAGGCGCCTGCGATGGCACAGATGCCGCCTCCGGAGCAGGATCTTGCCTACTGGCTGGACCTGGGGATGGACCACAACCATGAACTGATGCTCGCCCGAGCCGCGTCGAAAGTTGCCCAGCTCACGGCCCAGCGCGCCGATGCCGACCGCGTTCCCGACCCCAGTCTGGGGTTGCACTACCTTTCCGAGCGCAACGGCAGCGAGAACGTGACCGGGTTGTATGTCACCCTGCCGCTGCCGGGCGGGGCGCGCCGTGCCGCCAGCGCCGAATCCCAGGCGCATGCCGAGATGGCCGCGCAGCGCGAAGCGCTGGTGCAGCGCCGGGTCGAGGCGGAAATCAGCGTCGCATACAACAGCGCAAAATCGGCTTATGCAAGCTGGCAGAGTGCGCAAGGTGCAAGCGAGCTGATACAGCGCAATGAGGCGAAAATGGCACGCGCCTATGAACTCGGCGAGATGGGGCTGAACGACGTGCTGCTGGCGCGCAGGCAGGGGATGGAAGCCCGTCTGGCGGCTACGCTGGCCCATTTTGAGGCGGCGGAAGCGCATTACCGTCTGCTGCTGGACACGCACCAGTTGTGGCCGCTGGGGGACGAAGGAGGGGAAGGTCATCACTAGTGGTCTGCTTCGGTGTGGCTGGCCACCGGGATGTCTCTGCCTCTGGCAGCTCAGGCGATCGTGACATCCTTTGACAGGTACACATCCTGAATCGCATTCAGCAGCGTCACTCCATCCTCCATGGGCTTCTGGAAGGCCTTGCGTCCGGAGATCATGCCCATGCCGCCGGCACGCTTGTTGATCACGGCAGTGCGCACCGCCTGTGCGAGATCGCTTTCTCCACCTGAAGCGCCGCCGGAGTTGATCATGCCGGCTCGGCCCATATAGCAGTTTGCTACCTGATAGCGGGTCAAGTCGATGGGGTGCTCGCTGGTGAGCTCGCTGTAGACTTTGGGATGGGTCTTGCCGAACTTGATGGCGGTGTAGCCGCCGTTGTTTTCGGCCTGCTTCTGCTTGATGATATCGGCACCGATGGTGGCGGCGAGGTGGTTGGCCTGGCCGCTTAAATCGGCGCTGGTGTGGTAATCCACCCCCTCTTTCTTGAAGGCCGGGTTGCGCAGGTAGGCCCACAGCACCGTGGCCATGCCCAGTTCATGGGCATGCTGGAAAGCCTCGGAAATTTCCTGTATCTGGCGCCGCGATTCGAGCGATCCGTAATAAACCGTCGCGCCCACGGCTACCGCACCCATATCGAAGGCCTGATCAACACTGGCGAACAGCGTCTGGTCGTAGATGGTGGGGTAGGTGAGCATTTCGTTGTGATTGATCTTGACGATGAAGGGGATGCGGTGCGCGTATTTGCGTGCAATGGAACCGAGCACGCCATAAGTTGAGGCGACTGCATTGGCGCCGCCCTCGATAGCCAGGCGGACGATATTTTCCGGGTCGAAATAGATCGGGTTGGGAGCGAACGAGGCGCCGCCCGAATGTTCCACGCCCTGATCCACCGGCAGGATGGAAAGGTAGCCGGTATTTGCCAGCCGGCCATGGCCGAAGAGACATTGCAGGGCGCGCATGACGCCCGGTTTGACATCCTTGTGGGAGACGACCCGGTCCACGTAGTCCGGACCCGGCAAGTGCAGCACGGAAGCAGGAATTCCAGTGCATTGATGGCTCAGCAGGCTTTCGGCTTCGGCGCCAAGCAGGGCGGTAATGTCGGTCATGCGGTTCTCCTTCGCTTGCGTTGGAAGACATTAAATATAGGCCCATGTCTGCTATCCTTCAACCCATTTTGCATGACGAACAACTGGATGCGTGATGAGTTCAAAAAATCTGGCAGATGACGTTCGCCCGCGCGAGGTATGGGCCTGGGCAATGTACGATTTTGCCAATTCAGGCTATACCACGGTGGTGATTACCGCCATTTTCAATGCCTATTTCGTTTCGGTGGTGGCGGAAGGAAGGGACTGGGGCACATTTGCCTGGTCATCGGCGCTGGCGCTGTCCTATTTTCTGGTCATGGTGACGGCGCCGGCGCTGGGTGCCTACGCTGATGCCTGGGCCCGCAAGAAGCACCTGCTGCTGGCCAGTACCATCGGCTGCGTGTTGTTCACCGCCGCTCTGGCGCTGGTCGGAGAGGGCGACCTCATGCTCGCGATTTCACTGGTTATCCTGAGTAATTTTTTCTTCGGTGTGGGGGAAAACCTGATTGCCGCCTTCCTGCCAGAACTGGCCAAAGGCGAGGCCATGGGCAAGGTATCCGGTTGGGGCTGGAGCATCGGCTTTGTCGGCGGGTTACTCAGCCTGGGCGCGTCGCTGGCCTACGTGACCTGGGCCGAAGGGCAGGGGCTGCCTGCGGCCAGGTATGTACCTGTCACCATGCTGATCACCGCAGGGCTGTTTGCGCTGGCCGCTCTGCCTACCTTTCTGATCCTCAGGGAGCGTGCTGTTCCCCAGCCTCATTTGCAGGGACGCGGCGTGATCAGCGAGGCATTCTCCCGGCTGGGCGATACGTTGCATCATGCTCGACGTTTCCGTGATTTAGGGCGATTTCTGGTTTGCCTGGTGTTCTATCAGGCCGGTATTCAGGCAGTCATCGCCCTGGCGGCCATCTACGCCCAGCAGGCCATGCATTTCGGCACGAGTGAAACCATCATGCTGGTGCTGCTGGTGAATGTGACCGCAGCGGCAGGTGCTTTCCTGTTCGGCCAGATACAGGACCGGCTGGGCCATATCCGCACCATTGCACTGACGCTGGCTGGATGGATACTCATGATCCTGATCGCTTACCGGTCCGATACAACCGGTCAGTTCTGGCTTGCCGCCAATATTACCGGGCTATGCCTCGGCGCATCCCAGTCGGCGGGGCGGGCGCTGGTCGGCTACATGAGTCCGCCTGAACGCAGCGCGGAGTTCTTCGGCTTGTGGGGGCTGGCGGTGAAGCTGTCATCCATTCTCGGGCCGATGACCTATGGGGTTGTCAGCTGGATGTCGGGCGGGGATCACCGCCTCGCCATGCTGATGACTGGCAGCTATTTTCTTGTCGGCCTGGCGCTGCTCAGGGGAGTTGATGCCGAGCGCGGGCGGAAAGCGGCTGTGTCGGCAGATGACCACGATGCCGGATTCTGATGTGCCGTATTGTATAAACCGGGCACGGCTTCTTGATTCCCATGGATAACAACCCCAGATTCATCTGCATCAATACCTGATATTTGTCTGGCACTGGCTGGTGATTGCTGGACGCAGTATGCAGGAAAGGCGTACTTGCTGTCTTAACAAGCTTCTATGGTGGGAACGTTTCTCTTTCATGAAAGGAGGATGATATGGTTATGCTCAAGACTCCTGTTTGGAGTCCATCGGAACTGTACCGTCACCTGAATGAGGGCAGTCAGTTCTTCATCCTGGATGTGCGAAACGAGGAGGACTTCAATGCCTGGAAAATCGAGGGCAGGGATGCGATCCAGACAATCAACTTGCCCTACTTCGATCTCCTGGAACTGGAGGAAGAAGACGAAGAAATCGCCGCAGCGGTTGCACGCGCAGTTCCTGACCGGCTAGGAGATAAATTACCCCGGAGCGGGCTTATTCTGGCGGTGTGCGCCAAGGGCGACACCTCTGCCCATGTCGCCGAAGGCCTGCGTCGGCTCGGCTATCAGGCACTTAATCTGGAAGGCGGGATGGCGGCCTGGGGCAACCATTACGAAATGCGGGTCGTGGAGGAAAGCCGCCGGCTCACCGTTCTCCAGATCAGCCGTCCGGCGCGGGGCTGCCTCAGTTATTTGCTGGCCAGCGGGGATGAGGCCATGGTAGTTGACGCCGCGCGCCACACCGAGGTCTATACCCGGATTGCCAGCGAGCACGGTTGGCATATCACGAATGTATTTGACACCCACCTCCAGGCCGACCATCTCAGCGGTGGAGTGGCCCTGGCAAGGGAACTGGGGGCGGATTACTGGCTCCATCCCTATGACAGCATTCACCCAGACGACTTGCTGCCCGCGACTTTTTCCTTCCGTTATCTGGAGGATGAAATGGAACTGAAGCTGGGCGAGGTGAACCTTCGCGCACTTCATCTTCCCGGTCATACTCTTGGCATGGTCAATCCGCTGGTGGATGGGCGTTATCTGCTGACCAGCGATACCCTGTTCATCGACACGGTCGGTCGTCCCGATCTGGGCGGTCGGGCGGAGAGCTGGGCACCCCTGCTTTATCGCTCGCTGCAACGGCTTCTGACCTTGCCTGACGCTGCAGTCGTGCTTCCGGCCCACTTCAGCCAAATGCGCGAAGCCGACGCCCAGGGCTGCTATCGTGCCAGCATCGGTGCTCTGCGTAGCCACAATGAAGGTTTGCGCATGTTAGGCCAGGGGCTGGCTGTATTCAGCGCATATATCCTGAGCAACCTGCCGGAGCATCCGCCGTCCTACGATGAAATCCGGCGGGTAAACACTGGCCTGATCGAGGTGAATGAAGTGAAAGCCAGCGAACTGGAACTCGGCCGGAACCAGTGCGCCCTGTCACACGGCAAGAAATGACACGAAACTGGCGGCATATGAAGAGAGCTGCCCCGATCACGCGATGATGTGATGTACGGGGAGCTTGCTCATTTGCCATTCACCAGTCCTGACGTCATATTGGGAAGCGGTGAAGGCATGCCAGTCGGCATCGTTCAACTTTGGATAGTCGCCGCGGTAGTAGTACCCCGGCCAGCGGGTTTCCTGCCTGAATAGCGTGTGCCTGAGCACGGCCTCCGAGGTCCAGACCCGGTGATTGAGTTCCCAGGCTCTCTGCAGCTGGTGCAAATCCTCGGCGCCGATATGGGCGAGATCCTCCTTCAGCATGCCAAGTAGTTCCAGTCCGCGATTGAGCATCGGTTCGCTGGTGACATATAAGGTACTGATGCCGCCACCGTACTCATCCATGATCTTTTCCAGCCTCTGAAGGCCCTGAAGAGGCGAGATGTAGCCCGGAGCCACGCTCCCGGCGACTATCTCGTTCCTGCCAGTTTCATGGTTTTCCAGCGGCCTGAAGATTTCTTCACGGAGCACGCTGATCTGTGTTTCGTCCACCTGTGGCGTTTTTCCGGCCATGGCCATGACATACCTGACCGCCGCCTTGCCCGCGATCCTGCCCTCGGTGAAGGAGCCGGAGGAAAACTTGTGGGCGGAACCGCCTATGGTGTCGCCAGCGCCGAACAGCCCTTCGACCGTCGTCATCCTGTTGTATCCCCACTGATAGTCCGCAGGGGCACAATCTTCCGGCCCGCTGGCCCATGCGCCGGAGCAGGTGGCGTGAGAACCCATGATGTAGGGCTCGGAGGTAATAAGCTCGGATGGCTTCTCCCTGGGGTCGATGTTCTGTGAAGCCCAGACCACCGCCTGGCCGACCGTCATGTCGAGAAAATCCTCCCAGCCGATCGCCTCCTTTTCTTTGGTGTCGAGCACCGGCTGGGTATGCATGTAGATGGGACCCTTGCCGTCCTTGAGCTCCTGCAGCATGGCATGGTTTCGCAGACAGGTCGGCATGGGCCTGGTTTCGGCATATTTGCCGACCATGGATTTCATTTCCTCGAAACGGGCGGCGATGTAGTTGTCGCCATTGGCATTGGTGTCGGTCGCCCCGAGCAGCAGGAACCAGGCACCGACCGGGCCGTAGCCATCCTTGAAGCGGGCAAGCACGACCCGGTTTTCCATCTGGACCATTCTGGCGCCAGCGCGCAGGACCAGGCCATAGGCCGAGGCACTGCTCCATGGTGCATACCAGGTCCTGCCCGCGCCTTCACCCGCCGATCGCGGCTTGAAAATGTGCGATGCGCCGCCAGCCGCGACGATGACCGCTTTCGCCCTGAAGACAAGGAAACTTCCATCCCGGACGTTGAACCCGACAGCGCCGGCGATTCGGTTGGGATGTGTCTGATCCATCAGCAGATGGGTCACCATGATCCGGTTGTGCACTTCGCTGGCAGCCTTTCTGGCCGCTTCGGCGATAATCGGCTTGTAACTCTCGCCGTGGATCATGACCTGCCACCTTCCTTCTCTCAGATAGCGGCCGGTCTCAGGGTCTTTCATGATCGGAAGGCCCCATTCCTCGAACATGTGGACCGTGGCGTCGACATGCCGGGCAATGTCGAAGACCAGGTCTTCCCTTACCAGGCCCATCAGGTCGTCGCGGGCGTAGCGGACAAAGTCTTCCGGCTGGTTCTCGCCCCAGCGCATGCCCATGTAGCAATTGATCGCCGACAGACCGTGGGCAACGGCCCCGCTGCGCTCGATGTTGGCCTTTTCGACCAGAGTGACCTTGAGATTGCGTCCCCAGTATCTGGACTCATAAGTCGCGCCGCAGCCGCCGAAGCCGCCACCGATGACGAGAATGTCGGTATCGACGAAGCGGGTTTTTCTGGATGAGAACAGACCCATGGCATTACTCCTGTTTTGTCTCGAAAGGTAACAAAGTAGGCAACGCCGCCACCATGAGTGCCGTAGGTTCGTGCGCGAGCAGCGGGGAATTCAGGGCATCTGCATCAGGCGCTTCGTACTCGGTTGGCGGCTTGATGGAACCCCATGGCGTGGTCCGGATCGGAAAGCTGAACGCCTTCTCCCGCCCGTCACGGTATCTGATCTTCCATGAGATAGTGCCGCTTGCCTCTTCCCTGAGCACCCTGACGCTATGTCCCAGCGGCGCGAAGTCCGCATAACCCCTGACGTCTATCGCATGCTGCGGGCAAGCCTTCACGCACGAGTAGCATTCCCAGCAGAAATTGGGTTCGATGTTGTAGGATCTGCGATAAACCGGGTCGATGTGCATGATGTCCGAAGGGCAGATATCCACGCACTCGCCGCAGCCGTCGCAGCGTGTCATGTATGTGAAAGTGGGCATCGCCTGTCTCCTTCCGTTGTCGGCGCTGGCAGGTCGGACGAACCGTCGGCTTCCTCCACTCTTCGCTGAAAGGCAGCTATGGGCTTGTAAAACATGTGGGCGAACTTGGACCATGGAACGGAAATGCACAGCAGCGTCGTGAAAAAGATATAGAGGCTGGCGAACACCATGGTCGCAGCCGTGTTTTCCAGTATTGCCGCCAATTCAAACAGGAGTGCGAACGTCAAGCTGGCGAGGAGCGTAACGATGAACAGATCGGCGCGCACCAGACGCCAGGCTGGGTGGCCATCGTGAACGACGTTCACCCTGAGGAAGAAAAAAAACCAGTAACCGCCGAACAGCGTCATCAGGACACCGATGTTCCACAGAAGCGGAAAGGCTGCCGGCACACGCATATCGTCCGGATAGACGAAAATCATCGTCAGGGTTGTAGCCAGGTAGAGCACGAAGCCATAAAACATCAGCGCGTGTGAAATCCTGCGGCTCCTGTTGCAGAATTCACCGAAGGTGGCAATGTCGGTCACAATGGTTCTGGATACGATGGCGGCCATGGCAGCAGCATTGAGTTGCCGCTTTGCCGCAGCCTTTGCGCGTTGCCTGTCTTGCAAGAAGAATTTGAGCTTTTTCTCATGAAAAAGATCGAATAGCGTTCCAATGACAACCGCGAGCACCATCAAAACGATATAGCCCTGCATGGCGCCAGGAGACACAAAAACGGTGAGCGGGGTGAACGGATTGGTGGTGAACATGTGACCTCCCAATGCCAGCTGGCGTCCTCCTGGAATGGCGGAGGCCCATTGTCTTGCAGGCGAAACCTGCATCCGGATGTTGCGGCGCTGCGCTTAGCCGGGCGCCATGCACTACTTGAGGCACAAGTTAAAGAGCTGCCCGGGCTTGTTGGTAATGGAAGCACATGAATCAAAACCAGGTCAATTCATAGAAACCCCCAGTTCGGCATCCCAAAATCACTGATGTCTTATAAAAAAATCAAGCAGAGATTAAAGATAAACAGCCGCCATGCACCGATTGTAAAAAAGCTTCCGCCTGTCTGCCTTGTAGAGGTAGCCTGGCCATGCAGGATGACGTGCTGCGGCTGACCGGGTATGACGAATCGGGGTAAGCGCGCCATTTTTTCACCACTGATTTGGAAAGTGGCAATATACAGCGCACTTAGCTAAATATCAATCGAGTCTGACCCCATTGATTCTTATCGAGTATGACCCCATTGATTCTGAAAATCAGATATATACAATAAATTGGCAAATTGGGCATGTTTTTGCACATGTCATATACTACAATTGTAAGTTGATGAAGAATGGCGAATTCCATCACTTGGCAATAACAATGCATTAAGTATGCTTTTGAAATTAAATAAGAACCAGAGGGAGCAATATGAACATAGTTTTTGCATCATTTATTCTCGCACTGGTGTTGTGCGGCCCGGCACAAGCCGCATCAGGCGATCCGCTCGATCTGCAAACTCGTTTTGGCAGATACTATGTGACATATTTGATTAATGAAGACGGTACTGCTGTCGAGTCACACGAATGGTCTCAAACAGTACTGAAGGAATCTGCATTAGAGCAGTCCAAACGAGCCTCAGTCGGTTTTAGCACCAGTGCTCAGAAAGCCGACGTCATTGCAGCCTATACCTTAAAAGTGGATGGTCGGCGCATCGATGTTCCCAAGGACAACTACCAGGTTGAAGTGAACAAAGGCAAAGGAAAGGATTCTCCTGTCTATTCGGATTGGACGAATCTTACAGTCGTCTTTCCCGATGTTGCGGTTGGCGACTCGGTCGTATTCGCCTACAAAATCACACAAACTGAACCGATGTTTCCAAAACATTATTCGACAGAGCAAATATTTTACAACCAAATCGCATATGAAGACGTGCGTGTTCGCTTCGATTACCCCAGTTCACTTGTAGCTCAGTATGAGGCTCGCGGCATGAAGGAAACTGAAAGCCAGGAAAAGGACAACCGCAAGATTGTCGCTTGGAGCTATGCGAATCCTCATCCAGTCAAGACTGAACGCCGTGATTTTTCTGTCTTTGATTCAAGCAAGGAGGCGGGATATTCTTTCTCTACTTTCAAAACTTATGCAGATATTGCATCTGCGTATGGCGAGCGTGCACTTCCAAAGGCGGTAGTAACTGAGCGCATAACAAAGCTTGCATCGGAAATCGTCAAGGGTAAAACAACACAAAAGGATCAGGCACGCGCTCTGTATGATTGGGTCGCCACTAATATTACTTATGCTGGCAACTGTATTGGCATCGGAGCTGTTGTGCCGCGCGATTTGTCTTTTGTCCTAGATAATAAAATGGGGGATTGCAAGGATCACGCGACGCTACTTCAGGCTTTGCTCGCAGCGCGGAACATCAAGAGCACTCAGGCGTTGGTAAATGCGGGTTCTGCATATAAGCTGCCAAAAATTCCAGTCGTATCCATGGTCAATCATGTTATCAATTACTTGCCAGAATTTGATCTATATGTTGATTCCACTTCAGATTCAACTCCATTTGGCATGTTGCCGTTTAATGATCAGGATAAGCCGGTGTTATTGGTCGAGGGCTTTAGGGATGGCGCAAAAACCCCGGTGCCTCCAATTGGGAGCAACCGGCAACACGTGATTAATGTGATAAAGATCGAGCCGGACGGGTCAATTTCTGGTAGTGCTGAAATTTTCCAGAATGGGCAAGGTGCTGCGGAAACTCGTGCATGGGCACGCAAAACCACCAAGGACTTTGAAGATGATATGGTAAAAAATATGTTCCGTGGACAAGGCTTGATAGGCAGCGGAAAAATCGAGAAGGACGACCCCGCTGAGCTAATAGGCGTATATCACATGAAGGCCCGATTTAACGCTAAAAAATTCTTAAAACTCCCAGGCTCAGGGGCCTTTTACGTTTATTCGCCGCTCAGCTTTGGAATGCCGATTATTAGCATCCTGCAATCTACAATGGAATCTGAGAATGAGGCCGACGTTGCCTGCGGGAATATTGTAGCAGTCGAGGATTTCGTCATTGAGCTTCCAAAGAGGGTCAAAATTCTGTCCATCCCGGATGACATGAAGGTTGTAAATAATTTCCTTTCTTACGGCGCAACTTACAAATTGAAGGGAAATATTTTGACCGTAAAACGCACATTTGACGACCGAACGAAAGGTAATGTTTGCTCTCCAAAAATGTTTGCAGAGTATAAGAAAATAGCTGAGAAAGTAATGGACAACCTGAAGGAACAAGTATTGTACAAGTAGTGATGCGGCCTTGTTCGGTTTCATTGAATACTGAAACCTGCGAGTACTTTCGTGCAATGTTGCCTTAGACTAAGCGCTTCAGCTTTCCTGCCTTGCTTCATTAAGCTTGCGGTAAAGAGTGCGTTCGCTCATTCCCAGTTTTTCGGCGAGAGATTTTCGGTCGCCGGAAAAATTTTTTGCTGCCCACGAAAGGTAGCGTTTTTCCATGTCTGCCAGGGAAATCAGTTCATCAAAAGCTGTGGCGGCGGAACTGGCCTCTTTGCCGCTTTTCATGGTGCCGAAGTGGAGGTGACGAGGCAGGATGGTATTGCCGTCGACCATGATCAGTGCGCGCTCAAGGATGTTGCGCAATTCCCGAACGTTTCCGGGAAAGCTGTGTTGCTTCAGGATGAGTATTGCTTCATCCGAGAGCATGGTTTTGCTTCCCGGCTCCAGTCGGGATAGCAGTCGCTCCACCAGCATCGGCAGATCTTCCAGCCTTTGCCTGAGCGGCGGGAGTTCAATGGGAAATACATTGAGACGGAAGTAGAGGTCCTGCCGGAAGCTGCCTTCCATAACCATTTCCGCCAGATCGCGGTGAGTGGCGGCGACCAGCCTGAAGTCCGCGCTCAGCGGCTCGACGCCTCCGATGCGGCGATAGGTGCCGGCTTCCAGCAGGCGCAGCAACTTGACCTGCAGCGAGAGCGGGATGTCGCCCACCTCGTCAAGGAACAGGGTGCCGCCGTGCGCAGCTTCTACCAGCCCGATCTTGCGTCCAACCGCGCCGGTGAAGGCGCCTTTTTCGTAGCCGAACATTTCGCTTTCGAACAGGGTTTCGGTCAGGCCGGAACATTCCACTGTCACAAATGGCGCATCGGCCCTCGGGCTCATGTCGTGGATGGCCTGCGCCACCAGTTCCTTGCCAGTACCCGATTCGCCCAGCAGCAGCACCGAACTTTCCCGTGCGGCAACCCGCCTGGCAAGTTCGAGCATGCGAATGAAAGGCTGGGAGTAGCCCACCAGCTTGCGATCCTGGGCGCCGCCCTGGGCATGGCGCAGGGCGTGCATGGTTTCCATGAAGTAGGTCGTATTTCCCGCCTTGTTCTTGACCGGAACGACCTCTACTTCCACATGTTCCCTTCCAGCCGAGGTGTAGTGGACGTGGAGTACACGCCTCGGTTCTCCGCTCTCTCTGGCGCCCAGTAAGGGGCAGTTTTCACCCGCCTGGTCGCAGGGTTTGTCGTAATGATGCGAAAGCTCGTAGCAATAACGCCCCTCGATTTTCCCGTTGGTGCCAAATTCGCGGCGGTAGGACGAGTTTGAGGCAAGGATGCGGTAGTCCTCATTCAGCAGGATTTTGGGCTCAGGGAAGCTGTCAAGCAGCGTAACGAGTTCGGGCGGAATTCTGGAGGAAGGCATTGCTATGCCATGTATGGCTGTATGGAATGGCATAGTATGCCATATATGACGTATATTAACCAGGTCAATTTTGTCTTGTTTTTCTCTAATGATTTGATAACCTATTGATATAAGACACTGTTTGTTTGATGTATGATAGGTGGCATGGGGATTGCTTTGTAGTAATCGCTGATTAGCCAGTACGCATGATGCGGTGCAGGTTAACTCCTCCCTGGCGGACACCCCAACCGTCAGTCTCTCCTGTGGCGTCAGCGCCACAGGTTTTTTTTTGCCTGTACTGTCCATGACTGAGCGACTTAAGGAAAAATGAAACTGTTTCAGCACCGGTCTACAATTGAAGCTGGTGTTTGTCCCGGATGAAATTTTCATTGTGATGAATTTTCTGCTGATTTTGGTGACATGCGGCCTGGTCATCCTGGTTTTCAATTTTCTGATCCGCTGGAGCCTGCGAGCGCCGAAAGTGGTGGAACAATCTACCCCGGGTGAGTTGGATCTGCAGTATTCGGAAATTGAAATCCTGACTGCCAACGGCAAGAAACTCTTTGCATGGTTGATTCCAGCCGCGGGAGCAGAAAATGCACCGGCGCTGGCTGTGTTGCATGGATGGGGTGGTAATGCCGGGACGATGCTTCCCCTTGCCCGACCCCTGCACCGTGCCGGCTATACCCTGCTGTTTTTCGACGCTCGCAGTCATGGTCGCAGCGATGTGGATACTTTCTCATCCATGCCGCGTTTTGCGGAGGATCTTGACCATGCTTTGAACTGGCTCAAATCTCAGCCAGGGGTTGATCCGGCGCGGGTCGGGGTGGTGGGGCATTCCGTTGGTGCGGCAGCAGCCATGCTCGCTGCATCGCAGAGGAGCGATCTTGCTGCCGTGGTCAGCATCGCCGCTTTCATGCACCCGAAGACGGTCATGCGCCGCTTGCTTGCTGCCTGGCACGTGCCTTATGTGCCTTTCGGCTGGTATGTCCTGCAATACGTGCAATATGTAATCGGCAACCGTTGATACTGGCACGTTTATGATCACATGTTACCCATCGAAACGCAGCCCAAGTCCTCTAACGCATGACTTCATCCAGGAATGCAATCAGGTCGCCA
>NSJJ01000026.1 GCA_002632355.1 Sulfuricella denitrificans | reverse complement strand
CCTTGACAACAAAAGAGATTATTTGGCCATGCGGATGAGCTCGTGATTCAGGTTAAAATAATGGCCCAAGATCAAGGAGCCACCATGAATTCAACCCACCAGTCCGTAAAAATCGGTCTCGTCACAGTCAGCGACCGGGCATTTCAGAGGGTGTACGAAGACCAGGGCATTCCCGCGTTGCATACCTGGCTGGAAGCTACGCTCGCTACCCCGTATCTGGCTGTTGCAATCATGGTGCCGGACGAACAGGGGCAGATCGAAGACGCATTGAAGCAACTGGTGGACGTGGAATCCTGCTGCCTGGTGCTTACCACCGGCGGCACCGGTCCGGCGCCGCGTGATGTCACGCCGGAGGCAACACTGGCAGTGGCGGACCGGGTGCTGGATGGTTTCGGCGAGCAGATGCGCGCAGTGAGCCTGAAGTATGTGCCGACAGCCATCCTGTCCCGGCAGGTGGGCGTCATTCGCAAGCAGAGCCTGATTCTCAATTTGCCCGGGCAGCCCAAGGCAATCAAGGAGACGCTCGATGGTGTTTTTGCTGCAGTGCCTTACTGTATCGACCTGATCGGTGGCCCTTACCTTGAAACGCTGCCAGATGCATTGCAGCCCTTCCGTCCCAAATCTGCGCAGCGTCCCAGACCGGAAAACGCCTGACTCATGCCATTTGTATTAAACCGCTGTCGGCGTACAATCTGGCGGCACGAAACTGGAATAACCCGGGGGTGACATGTTCGATTTCAAGGGGCTGATCAATGCCCTGCTGCGCAAAACCAGTGACGATCCCGTTGGCGATCTCAAATCCGCCACCATCTGGGTGCAGGAGTTGCCGCAAAACGATATCCACCAGGCGCAACAGGAGATCGTCAAGGCATTGAGTGGCCTTAACCGCAATTCTGATACCTCGCTCAAGGAGCGGATTCGCGTATTGCGCTACCTGGATGACAAAGCCAGTTCCCTGCAGGAAACCCTGTGCCGCGAGTATCTCGCTGCAAGCGAGGATCCTGACAGAACATCACGCCAGTTGCTTCCCACCATTCTGCAGTTCTGGGAGGAAATGGGGGCCGGCTATGAACAATGCATCCGTACCTTTGCCAAAGCGCCCGGCAGCTCGAAAATCCGCGAACAATTGCCGTTACTGACCGCCAAGGCGCTGCATTTCCATGCCATGCAGGTGAAGTGGAGCTACATGCGCTACCTGCCGGTCGAGGCTCATGTCTGGCGCCGCCTGCACCGGCTTTACTTGTTCGCTGAGCAGGAAAAGATTGACCGGGTGCCGCTGCAGATGAATCCACGGCAGGAAGACACCACATGTGCCAGCGAATATCTGCAGCCGATGATGCTGCATCTGGCCAATCCGGGCAGCCTGCGCCCGGCCCAGATCGAGAGCGTCGATCTGTGGCTGGACAGCTGGGCAAAAAGCCTGGTGATCGAATCGGATTTTCGTCCTCATCGCCAGCTCTATGCCGTTAACCTGGGCGACACCAAGCCAGCCAGAAAACTGCGACGCAATATGCTGGGAGAAAAATACCGTTACTGGGGTATCGAGCTGATGCTGGTGGCTGTGGCCAAGATCGTGGAGCAGCTCAAACAGGGGGAGCTGCCCGCCCGATTGAAGCTGGGGGAGGATTGCCGCCTGCCATCCTGCCTCGAACTGATCGAGGAAGTCACCGGGCGCTGGTCAGGGCAATCCACAACGCGTAAACATGCCAGAGTGACAGCCGAAAAATCGCTGCTGGTAATGCAGGATTTTGCCAATATCGTGACACACCTTCTGGGCGGGAAGAACAGCGGTGTCACGGCAACGTTCAGCGTCGAAAATGCGAATACGCAAACCACGCTCAAGCCGAGCGGAGAACCGGATCTGTTTGATTACGGGGCCCAGCAATGGCAGGTGGAAAATGAATCTCTGAGCGGTTACGGTGTTACTTTTACGCGCAACAGCAAGGACCCGCTTAAAATCGGTACTCTTGTGGGTCTGAAGGCGGCCGTCGGTAAAAGCTTTGCCATCGGTATCGTACGCCGCATCAGCAATGAACCGCCACGTCAGGTTCACGCAGGGATTCAGACCCTGAGCCAGACAGCGATTGTGGTCGAGCTGCATCCTTTGCCCGGCGAGCAGGGCACGCCGGGTCGGGCCATTTACCTGCCTGAACTGCCCAAACTCGAATTGGGACGCAGTCTGCTGTTGCCCATTAGCACGCATTCGCCTGCCCGGCTGGTCCAGCTCAGAGCGCAGGGAAAAACCTACACCATTCGTCTGCATGCGGCGGTGGAGCATGGGCCGGATTATGTGCAGGCGGGTTTTGACGTGGTTGCCAAAGGCTGATGGAAGCCGTCGAAATCACGACCGGCTCCAATCCTTCCGGGACGGTCATCTGGCTGCATGGACTGGGTGCCGATGGTCACGATTTTGCACCTGTCGTACCCGAACTCGGTTTGCCGCCTCAGCTGGCGGTGCGTTTCATATTTCCGCATGCACCGCTAATGCCGGTTACGATCAATAACGGTTATGTCATGCCTGCATGGTATGACGTCAGAAGTCTGGATCTGCGCCAGGCCGAGGATGAGGCCGGGATTCGCGCCTCGCAGCTGAAAGTGGAGGCGCTGATCCGGCATGAAGCCGTGCGCGGCATTTCTGCTTCACGTATCGTGCTGGCCGGATTTTCGCAAGGTGGCGCCATTGCACTTCATACCGGATTGCGCCACCAGGCGAGACTGGCGGGGGTGCTGGCGCTTTCCACCTATTTGCCGCTACCCCTTGCGTTGGCCGCCGAAACCCACCCGGACAATGCCGGGTTGCCGATTTTCATGGCTCATGGCAGCGCAGATAATGTCATTCCGCTTTCACAGGGAATCGCCTCGCGAAATTTGCTGCAGGAGCAAGGCTATAAAGTCGTTTGGCGCGAGTATCCGATGGCGCATTCCGTTTGCCCGGAGGAAATCGCCGACATCGGACAGTGGCTGTTTCAGGTGCTGACAGCAGAACAATAAGCCGGTCGTCTCACTTCACAGCTCCGCAAGCAATTCCTGCACTGCCGCCAGTACGCTTCCGACGGGGATCGCTTCCAGGCATTCGCTGCGCTTTCCACCACCACAGCCATCGTTGCCACACGGGCGACAGACATGTTCCGAAGTCAGGATGCGATGCGGTACCTGCCATGGGCCCCATTCGAGGTCGCCGCTGGGGCCGAACAGCACGGCCACAGGGGTTTGCATCGCTGCAGCGATGTGCATGGGCGCCGAATCGACTCCGACAAATAGTTTTGCCATGGCCGTCAGTGCTGCCAGCTGCTTCAGGCTTAACTGGCCTGAGAGGTCCACTACCGGCTGCTCGAGTGGTGCCAGTATTTCACGCACCAGTGCCTGTTCCATGGCATCTGGTGCCGCCGTGATCACAATGCGATGCCCCTGGCTTTGCAGGTCGCGAATCAGTTCGGTCATGCAACTGGCAGGCCAGCACTTGAACAGCCAGCGTGAAGCTGGATGGATATGAATGAAATCCTTGCCCGCCAGGCCATGCCGAACCAGCTTGTTCTGTATGTCGCCAGTAGCTGCCTCGCCCGGGCAAAGGGTAAGCTTGCGCTCATCCTCGTCAGGATAAAGGCCGATTCGCCTCAGGGCATCGAGATGCGTCTCGACCGTGTGACGAAACGTGCCTCCGGGAACCGGATAGTAATGGGTGAACCGATTGAGCCAGAAACGTCCGCGCCCTCGTATCTTGCGCGTCACGGCAAGCTGGGCGCCAAGCAGAAGGGTCAGCCAAGCGCCGCGGTTGTGCTCGGTGAGGTGAATGATCAGGTCGTAATGCCTGGCGCGCAGGCGCGAGAACAGGCGCCATTCCTCCCCAGCCTGGCCGAGCAGTCCGAGTTTTTTCCAGTTCCGGTCTATGGTGTGTACTTCTGAAATGGCGGGGTGAAGCGTCAGCATCTCCGCCGTATCACGATATACCAGAGCGTCCACCTCGACCTGGGGGGCATGGTTTTTCAGGACGCTGAACACAGGGGAAGTCAGTAACACATCACCATGGTGGCGGAGCTTGATTACCAGAACACGGTTAAGTCGGGATAGGTCGATTGCGTCTTTAAGCATGCAGGTACGATAGCAAAATCCATATTAAAGACAAGGCATAATTGCTGCCTCTGGGCGCAAAATGCAACGTGCGCCCAGGAAGTTGCGTTACTTCTGCATATATTGCAGCGACACGAATACGTTGCTGCCCGGCGTGTTATAGCCTTGCGCAAGTTCATACTGCTTGTCAAACACGTTGTTCCAGCGCGCACTGAAAAGCCATTCCCTGCTGATCTCGCGGCGGAGCGTGAGGTTCAGCAGGCCATAGCCGCCCATGCGCGACGAAGGCGCTTCGCTGGTGCTGTCGAAGCGTTCGCCGCTGGCAACCACTTCTCCGCCCAGTTGCCATCCGGCTACAAATCTCGATGCGCCAAGCGAGAGAATCTGCTCTGCACGACTGCGCAATCGCCTGCCGGTCGCTTCGTCACGGGGTTGCTGCAAGATCAGGTTGGCACGCAGGTTGATGCCCGCCAGTTCGCCTTGGTAGGACAGTTCTGTCCCGGTAATATGCGCCTTGCTGATGTTTTCCGGCCTCATGTTCGCGCTGGAAAATACAATGAGATCACTGATGTGGTTATCGAAATAGCGTATGTCTGCATGTTGACCAGCTCCGGTATATTGCAACCCGGCTTCATGGCTGCGGGATTGCTCGGGCCGGAGGTCTGGATTGCTGAAACCCGGATAGTATAGATCCATGAACGACGGCGCTTTGAAAGCGGTTCCTGCACTTGCAATGGCGCGCCATTCTGGATTCATGCGATAGCCGTAGGCAAGGCTTCCGGTGTCGTGCGCGCCAAACTGGCTGTTGTCATCATGGCGTACGCTGGCTTGCAGGCCATGGGCGCCGAAATCACCCTGATAGGCGGCGAACAGGCCGCTCACGGTTCGCCCGGTCTTGCTGTAAGTGGTAGAGCCGGAAACTTGCTGTTCCAGATAATCGATTCCTGCCGATATATTGCCGAAATCCAGTTTCAGGTCATTCTGCCAGCTCACCTGGTCCTGAGTGCTGCCGGTAGTGGAGGGCCAGGCCGTGTTGGCGAAGCTGTAATTGTCTTCACCACGGCCCAGTCTTATCGTGCTGGTCCACACCGGATTGATCCGGTTGCGGCTGAATGCCGAAAAGGAGCGTAGTTTCTGGTTTTTCAGGTCGTCACTTCCAGGTCCTGCGTCATAGTGAATGGTGTTGTCAGAAGCGAAAATGCCAACGCCGACTTCATTGTCTGGTGTCAGGTCGCGTGAAACTTTGAGCGAAAAATGCGTATTGCGGTAGCCATCCCGATCCGGATTGTAGTAGTAAGGACCTGCTGCCGGGTTGGTGGCGGAAAAGCCATCGCTGGTGTCCTGTCCGGCCTGGAAGGAAAAGCGGGTTTCTTGGGTTTCGCCAGCAAGGCGGGCCGACAGACTCCGGGTGTTGAAACTGCCCATGCCTGCGCTTGCGGTGAGGCTCGGTGCGCCTGTCCCCGATTTAGTGAAAATCTGAACCACGCCGCCTATGGCGTCGGAGCCATACAGGCTGCTGGCAGGTCCGCGCAACACCTCGATGCGCTCGATCTGAGCCAGCGGAATGGATTCCAGCGCCGTTGCGCCGCTGGTGATGTTGTCAATGCGCATGCCGTCTACAAGCACCAATGTGTGGTTGCCATTGCTGCCGCGCAGGAAAATCGTGGCGGGCTGGCCTGGACCGCCAGTTGTACGCAGCTCGGCGCCAGAAGCTGTCTGTAACATCTCTGCCAGGGACTGTTGGCCTGCCGCAGAAATTTCGCGGGCGCTAATGGTGGTCACGCTGGATAGCGATTCCGAGATTTTCTGTGGCGTGCGGGTGGCGGTGACTACAATTTCATCGCCCTGGTAGGTGGGGATTTCCTCTCCGAACGCGGGGAAAGAAAGGGCCAGCAGGCCCGGAAGCAGACGTTTCATATGAATCTCCTGAATGCGCAAGCCATCCCGCAGGCGCCAAGGTTGGGAAGGTTCGAAGGCCGGTCTCCGGGCTTGTGAGTATTAACTGACCGCCTTCCCATGATCGTCCCTGCCCTTAGGCAGACACTCAATCACAGTGGCGTTGTGGAAAGTTCGCGCTCACTTACCGTTGCGGGGGCAGCACAGGCTTATGCGCAGAGGTTCTGCGCCGACCTGTTTCCCGTTTCACTTCGCTGCCGGATGGCAGTCGAAGCACCTTCAAACAGCCGCGCATTCTACCGGATGTTGCAGAATAGGTGAAACATGTACTTGATTTACGTGGTAAAACACTTTTAAAACGCAGTGTTAGCAGTTGACCTAGAAGGATTTTTCAAATTATAGTGTGCGCATGCAAGCGGAAATGAAATCTTTGGAAGAGAAAGTCGCGCAGATCGCGCGAATGTGTCAGCAATTGCGTGGCGAAAATATCCAGTTGCGCCAGCAACTGGCCGCCGCCCAGAACCAGAGCAAACTTCTGGGCGACAGGATTGTGGGCGCTCAAACGCGTCTTGAGGTGCTGATGGAACAGATTCCGGAGTCCACTGAATGAGCGAAATCAAGGGCCTGGATGTTTCCATCATGGGGCGCGAGTTTCGAGTCGCCTGCCCGGAAGACGAACAGGATGCGTTACTCCAGTCAGTGGACTATCTCGACCGCAAAATGCGCGAGATCCGCGACAGCGGCAAGGTCATCGGCGTGGAACGCATTGCCATCATGGCCGCCCTGAATATTACCCACGAATTGTTGAATACCCACATTGCCGGTTCTTTTGACATCGGCGAGTTCAAGAGTAGAATAAGTGCCATGCAAGCTCAAATTGAGCAGGCAATGACGGAGCAGGACGAACTGTTTTAGCAGGTTGCGAGAGACTCAGGTGTTGTTCGCGGCCGGCTTGTCGAGTTGTCCCCTGCGGTGTTCGTCTAGGCTAGATATTCTTTGAACCAATATATAAAGTTTGGTTGTAGCTATTAAGTTTGCTGTTGTGCGCGTCCTCTGCGGATGTGCCTGATGCGATCTGGCCGCGACCCTCTTGGACCTCAGGTTCAAGATGATAGCCTGACGGCATGCGCGGGGGGCTCTTACTCTCCCCCAACGCGGCTCAATTTTTTGCCCAATTGAATAAATCCCAACTGCGACGCCATTTTCGCCAATTGCGCAGGCAGCTCTCGCCGCATCAGCGCAGGGCGGCGGCCAATGGCCTGATGCGCGTGGCAATGCGAGAGCGCCTGTTGTTGCGTTATCGGCGCATCGGCTTTTACCTGCCCTTTGAAGGCGAGATGGATTTGCTGCCCTTGCTCAATCAATCCTTGATGCTGGGAAAATCCTGTTATTTGCCCGTAGTGCCGCGTCGTTTCCAGAAACATCTTTATTTCACGCGCCTCACCAGCCGGCCTAGCTGGTATCTCAACCGCTTCGGCATACATGAGCACTGGTCGCCTTGCCCCGTCCGCGCCAGCCAGTTGGACATATTGTTCATGCCGTTGGTGGGTTTTGACGAACAGGGATTCCGGCTGGGAATGGGTGGCGGTTTCTATGATACCAGCCTGGCATTTCTCGGCCGTCGTAAAGCCTGGCGCAAGCCCTATCTGGTCGGAATCGGCTACGAATTCCAGAAAGTAAAACAGGTTCCACGAGACCCCTGGGATGTGCCGCTCGATGCGGCACTCACAGAACACGGATTCTACCGCTTCCCTCGCAACACAAATTCCCCGATTTGAACTTCAGGAAAAAAACATGCGTTACTGGCTGATGAAATCCTTAATCAAGCCATGAAATCGCATGCGGCAAGCATAGGCAATGGGTTTGGCTAACTCGTCACCCTTCTGTGGTTTTCCACTATTTCGTTTTGGGTGGGATTCTGGG
>NSJJ01000005.1 GCA_002632355.1 Sulfuricella denitrificans | reverse complement strand
GGCAGGACGGGGGTACGCGCCACCTGCGCTTTTTTCAACGCCGCCTGCAGGGAGCGAATCAGCTGTTTCGCCGGTTTGGGTTCCTTATTGGTGCGTATGGTGTCGACCATTTTGTGTAGCGCGGCGATGGCGTCACCCATGAGCTTGATCTGTTTTTCCGACAGGGGTTCCGGGTATTGCAGCAATTCGAGTAACCATAGCTCCAGAGGGGAGCCAAGGTCGGCAATGACTGGGAAACCGACAGTGCGGGAGATGCCGCACAAAGTGTGGGCTGCTCGCATGAAGTCATGCTGCACCGGAGTTTCCGGTTGAAGCATGAGCACATCGAAATGCTGTTGCAGCGTGGTGAGATGTTGACCTGACTCGTGGAGAAAAATATTATAAAGGGCGAGGGGCAGGCTGACTGCGCCGACTAGCACTTCGCTTTCGTCTCCTGCTGCGCTTGTTTCAATCTCCGGATTATATTCATCGGGTGCCGCAGTTTCTGAATCGGTTTTGACGAAGTCTGAGGCTTCCAATGCGGGTTCGAGTGTGATTTCCGGCAGTTCCGGCGCCACCGTCTCGTCGCTTTCTATTGCTAACGGGACTGGTTCAATGGGGTATTCATCAGCAGGAATGACTGCCTCTGCTTCGGCGCTGCTTTCTTCAGCAAGCATTTCACTTGCGCCAGACCCTTCTTCCAGAGGCGGAAGAATAATCTCCTCTTCAGGCTCCGATATGGCATTGACAACGATTTCCTGTGCCATGGTTTCGGCAGGAGGCGCGGACATGTTTTCGACGATTGTCTCCGCAGTTTGTTCTTCCGCAGCAACTGCCTGTTCTGGCGCCTCTGGTTCTTCAGGAACAAAGTCCGCAACAGATTCTGCTTCGGCAATATGGACCACAGGCGCCACTGACCCGGTTTTCAGACGTTCGGCTTCTGCCACCAGATCATCCGCAAGAATTTTGACCGCGCCATCGGCCTTGAGCCTGGTAACCCATCCATAGAAGTGCTCATAGGCTTGCCCGAGCAGGGCAAGCAGTTCCGGTGAAGCGTGTTTTTCATCCTGAAGCCACTTGTTCATGACTTGTTCGATGGACCAGGCAACCTCTCCGAGTTCCCATAGCCCGACCATCCGTCCGCTTCCTTTGAGCGTATGGAAGCTGCGGCGCAGTGTGGTCAGGGCATCCTTATCACCGGAATGTTCGTTGCAGATTGCCAGATTTTCTTTCACTGTGCCGAGAACTTCATCAGCCTCTTCGAGGAAGATCTCAAGCATTTCTGCATCGACCGTTTCATCCGTTTCCTGTGCAAGACGGGCCGTTTCCTCTGATGGCGCTGCAACGGTCTTTTTGGGTTCTGCCAGCGCGGCGGCAGCGTCTGTCAGTTCAGTGGTAGGTGTAGTTGCTGATTCCAGCAGGCGTTTGACTTCGGTGGCTCGGGATTTCAGCCCCGTGTCAGCAACCAGGTCGGCATCTTGCTGCAGGCTGGAGATCTGCTGGCGCAATGCTTCTTTCGCCTGCACATCGCCCGGGTTTTGCTGCCAGCTTTCAAGCAAGAACTGTACGTGATGGATCTGGCCGTCGAGTCCGGCTTCAACGGACACGTTTTCATCCTTCTCGAGCGGTAAGTGGTCAGGGGGCTGCGCAGCCCCGATGTCTGTTGCCTTTTCTTCCTGTACGATATCTTCCGACGTTGTTACAGGAGCAGTCTCAGGTCTGAAGCGGGCCATCGCTTCATCAATGATTTGTATCGCATCAGTGTGGCCTCGCTGGATGGATTCAACGTAAAAACCGAGACTGCTCAGGCCTTCCGCAACCTGCTCAAGCTGCGCTTGCTGGGGCTCATGATCGGGTTGGGAAAAACCGGTGATCAGGGTTTCGCATTCGTTCAGCAGGGCAACTGCGGGTTCCAGTTCGAGGATTTTCAGCGCGCCGTATACCTGCTTCAGGTAGGGTTGCAGGCCGGGCAGGTCATCTTGCCGGGAAGTGTCACGGAAGAAGCTGTCCAATACCTGTTCGATGTGTTGAAGGTTTGTCTGAATTTCCTGGCCGACCTGGGCCAGCAACAGCTTCTCCTGGGCCTGGCGAGAAATTTCGTCGAGCAGCGGAATGTCAGCAATTTCCATTTCATCCAGTGTGCCCTGCAGGCTGGCTTGCAGGCGCTTGGTCTGGACCTCGGACTGACGGCTGAATTCATCGGTCGGCCCCAGATAATTTCCCAGGGTATTTTCTGCCAGCAGCAGGGTGGTGGCCATTTCCATTGCCACTGTTTCATTCATTTTGTCCGGTGACGTGGCTAATGTCTCGGCACCGAAGTTGATCTGCTGCAACAACTGATCGAGGGCAGGGTTACTGAGTGCAAGGGCTTTTTCGGCCAGGCGACGGGACTGAATGCGCAAGTTCTCCAGACTGTCAGTGTTGCCTGCAGTGAATTTGAGCCAGGTATCCTTGGCTGGAATGAGAATGTCGCGCAATTCGCGCAACAGTGGTTGCATGCGCTGATGCTCGGCTTCTGCACGATGTTGTTCATCATCTGGACGTGGCACATGCGTTTCCAGGTCAAATAGCCCCTGAATTTCACGGACGCGTTCGCTTACTGGTTTACTTCGGGCGACAAAATACAGTACATCGCGAAGAAGTCTCTCAGCTACCTTGGGCGAGCCTTCTGCAAGGCGTCGAATCTGCTGATCAATTCTCCCGCATAGTTGCTTGATGCCAATGCTTTTTTCCAGGCCATTGTGAGCCAGGCTTTCTGTCAAGCCGAGTGCTGACCACCAGAATGTACGGTGTGCCGGGACGGTCTGTGTCTGCTCGATATCTGCCAGTGCTTCATGCATGGATCGAGGCCCTGCCGGGTCATCCGGGTTGCGCAGAAAGCCAAGCAAACCCCGCTGGTAGCGGGCACGAATGCCTTTGAGAGAAGCTTGTTGTTCCTGCTCGTCGACTTGCCGGGCGGTTGACGCTTTGGGTGCGCGGATGGACAGGTCCGGAAAAAAAAGATCGCTTTCACTGATTTTTTCTACGCCACGCGCGCCAAGCAGCGACTGATAGAGCGGGAACAGACGCAATGGCTGATCCGGCTGCCCATTGAGCAGACCTTCCAGGTATTGAGAAAGTGCTTCCATCCCCTGATTGATCAGGCTGATGTTGACGCCCGATATGGCAATTTCGCGTTTTTCCAGTGCGGTGACCAGTTTTTCTATAGCCTCGCAGAAACGCGCCACTCCCTCCAGTCCCACCATCTGGATGGCGCCACTGACCTGATGCAAGTGCGTTTGGCACTGGCGCAATGGTGTGCTGTCGGAGGCATCTGCGGCAAATTGGGACAGTTTTTCGCCTGCCTGCTGCAGCGCCTGATCAATTTCGCCCTTGACCCAGGTCAATGGGCCGGTATCGAATTCAATGCTCATGTATTAAAGCACCCTTATGGCTTGCTCAGGAAAGTTTAAAGCCGGCCACAGAGCCGCGCAGATCGGTTGCCAGTGTCGCCAGTTCGCCCACGGAGATGGCGGTTTTCTTGGTGCCTTCCGTGGTTTGAATGGTAATGCTCTGGATTTCCTGCATGTTGTTGGAAACTACGCCTGCTGCCTGGGCCTGATTCTGGGTGGCGCGCGAAATGGTTTCGATCAGTTCGGCAAGGTTGCGGGACACCTGACCAATTTCATTCAGCGCCTGACCGGCCGCATCGGATAGTTTCGCGCCCTCCACCACACCTTGGGTGCTTTTTTCCATCGCCGACACGGCATCCTGAGTGTCGGTCTGAATGGTTTTCACAATTGCCGAAATCTGCTTGGTTGCCTCGCCGGAGCGTTCTGCCAGTCGCTGTACCTCTTCGGCAACCACTGTGAAGCCGCGCCCGGCTTCGCCGGCCGATGCTGCCTGGATGGCTGCGTTCAGCGCCAGAATGTTGGTCTGCTCGGTAATGTCAGAAATCAGGTCCACGATTTCCGAAATTTCCTGTGAGCTTTCACCCAGGCGTTTAATCCGCTTGGAGGTGTCCTGGATGTGTTCACGAATTTCGTTCATGCCGGTGATGGAGTTGCGCACGGCGGTAGCGCCTTTCTCTGCGGCATCCAGTGATTGGCGCGCCACGCGGGCGGATTCGGCGGCGTTGGCGGACACTTCGTTAATCGACTGCGCCATCTGAAGCACCTGAGAAGAGGTGTCCTCGATTTCCTGTGACTGCTTCTCGGCAGCCTCGAGCAGCTCGTTGGAAATGCTCTGTGCTTCCTGCGAGGCGTGAGTTACCTGTTCACTGGTCTTGTTGATCTCGGTTACCAGCCCGCGCAACTCGTCAATGGTGTAGTTGATCGAGTCTGCAATGGCGCCGGTGATGTCCTCTGTCACCTTGGCGCGCACCGTCAGGTCGCCTTCAGCCAGATCGCCCATTTCGTTCAGCAGGCGCAAAATGGCTTCCTGGTTGGCCTTGTTCTCACGCTCACTCGAAAGCGCACGTTTTTTCGCATCATTGACGTTGATCATGCCCAGCATCACCAGCGCGCCAATGGCCAGCAAGCCGTAGACAAAGGCAAGAACCAGCAGGCCGATACCACCACCTGTCTGCTCATAAGCAGAGGAGAGCTTGCGCGTTCCGTCGAGCAGTTCGTCACTACCCACGAAAATGCTGCGGCCGGCCTGTTTGGAGTTCACCAGTTCCTGCATGCTTTGCAGAATCCTGTTCGAGTGCTCTGAAAATTCCTTGAATGCCTCGTTGAGTTCGTCCAGCTTGTCACGAGTGTCCGGATCCTTGACTGCGGTCAGGCGCAGGTCCTCACTCCCGCTCATCAGGCCGTCAAGAATTTCGTGGAAAGTATTGGCGTCCTTTCCTAGCAGGAAAGCCACTTCCGGGTCGATCACGTCGGAGGAAAGCAGCGTGTTGGCATTTTTTGCCAGGCGCTGTGTCAGCATCACCAGCTGGGATGCGATTGAAACTTCCCGCAAAGGCGCACCGGATTGGGTCAGAAGCGCGGCGACCTGTTCCGCCAGTTCCAGCAACTGAATGTTGTTGGTATTGATCGCTGCTACACTGCGGTTCAGTTCAACCAGCTTCTTTTCTTCCTTGAGAATGTTGTAAATGGATTTTTCAATTGGGGTCCATTTCTTTTCCAGTTCCTGCAAAGTCGGCTGAATAGCCGAGGGGGAGGCAGGAAGCCCGCCGCCACCGCTAATCAGTTTTTTCAGGCTCTTGCCAAATTGCTCTTCACTTTCGCCCAGTTGTTTAAAAGCGACTACGTTACCTTGTACGGATTGCTGAGCACCCTTGGCGATCCGCTGCGAAAGCATCTGCATTTCCGTGGAAATGGCCACATATTCTGCATTCCGGCCTACTTTTACCGTATTGTAGATTAGCGTGGCAACCGCCAGAATGAGGAAGACGGCCAGTGTCGAGACCGTGATGAGATACTGTTTCTCGATTGGCAAATGGCCGATGATCGGCACGCTCCCGGGTTCTTTTCCGGAGAGGTTGCGCAAGCCTTGCAGTATCATGGTGGTATGCATCGGCGAATCGCTGGCGCCTTTGCTTTTCCCTTTGTTTTTCCAAAACATCAGGTTTTCTACTTTGAAAGCCATTGTTGTTATCTCCATCCCTCGTGTTTTATTGGGGTGCTACTATCGTCCTGCCTGCAGGAAACCCTGGTCACTGACCAGGGCCTGGATATTCAATTCTTGCCAGCGCCGGCCATCGGCATCTGAAAATTCTGCATTGACCCATGGAGCGGCACCGCTACTTATTTCCACGGGTTGCAGCTGGTCGGCATGGCGCAGACCGAGCAGCCGGTTGACCAGTAAGCCGGAATTCACCAGGAATCGTGCATTCGCCAGGACCAGGCGCTTCTCAGTACCCCCGGAAACAGGCTCGCCACCGCAGAAGGCAGAAAAATCCACTACGCTGTAGAGATTGCCGCGAATGTTTGCAACACCGGAAAACCAGGGTTGCGAGTGCGGCACCTGTGCGAGTTCGGGGGGGGGGATTACTTCGCCCACATCAGCCAGGTCAACCAGCCAGTATTGATCGCCTACCTGCAATCCAAGTTTGGACGCGGCTTGTGTTTCGCCACCTTGGGCGATGGCCTGCAGCTTGGCAACTACGCCTTGCTGATATTCGCGCAAGCTGATTTTTCTGCGTGCCATGGAGTGAAAATCCTTTGGTTCTAGCCGAGAGCGGAAATTTTATTCAGCAATTCGGCCTGGTCCACTGGTTTTGTGATGTAGTCTTTTGCGCCTTGGCGCATGGCCCAGACCTTGTCTGTTTCCTGTCCCTTGGTGGTGCACATGATGACCGGAATATGCTTGGTCTCGTCGTCTTTGGTAATGGCGCGTGTTGCCTGAAAGCCATTGAGTCCGGGCATGACCACGTCCATGATGATAAGGTCGGGTTTTTCCTGCTTGGCTTTACTCAGGGCCTCTTCACCATTTTCGGCGAACACGACCTGATAACCCTGTTTGGTCAGCAGGCCGCTGAGGAAGTGACGCTCAGTGGGGGAATCATCTACGAGCAGAATTTTGGTGATGGCCATGATTTACCTTTTGCGAAAAGTTTAGGCGGTGTTGCGCGAAGCAGTGTGATTTCTGACCGCTTCCAGCAGGCTGTCCTTGGTGAAGGGCTTGGTGAGGTATTCGTCTGATCCTACCATTCTTCCCCGTGCGCGGTCGAACAGGCCATCCTTGCTGGATAGCATGATGACAGGGGTATGCTTGAAGCGGGGGTTTTTCTTGATAAGCATTGTGGTCTGGTAGCCATCCAGGCGAGGCATCATGATGTCCACGAAGATAATGTCGGGCTCGTAATCGGTGATTTTTGCCATGGCATCAAATCCATCTTCAGCCAGAATGACTTCGCAACTTGCTTTCAACAGGAAAATCTCGGCGCTGCGGCGAATGGTGTTGCTGTCATCAATGACCATGACCTTGATCCCGGCCAGATTATTTTCCTCGCTCACTCATCCCCCTTGGTATGTGCCTTTGAGACCTTTATTGTATACAACAGCTGTATGCCATTGTATAGAAAATCATCAGCAGGTAAACCCCTCAGGTGCCTGCGGGGGAATAATGACGCGATTTGCTGCCGGTTGCCTGCGGCACTAGGGAGACAAGCAGCAATTGCCGTCGCTTGCAACTATGCTATGATGCCGCGACGTATTTGACGTTCAACAACAGGATAAATGGTTATGTTGCGCAAGTTGCTGACCCTTACCGTTCTGCTCGGTTCAACTGCCCTGGCGCCGTTTTCCATGGCGGATGTCACGATAGTCGGCTCCAGTACACTCGAGCCATTTCTCAAACAGTGGGCGCAGTCTTATCAGGCGAAAGTGCCCTCGGCCGAGATCAGTATTTCAAGTCCGGGCACCAGCGTGGCCCCCAAGGCGCTCATTTCAGGCAAAGCCGATCTTGCGGCCATGAACCGGGAGATGACCAACGATGAAAGTGAGGCGTTCATTCGTGCGCATGGCCATTATCCGACAGGTATCGCCGTGGCAATCGAGGCGGTCGCACTCTACGTGAATCCGGATAACCCGGTAAAAGGGCTGGATTTCAAGCAGGTGGATGCCATTTACTCTGCCGGACATGGCTGCGGCTGGAGCGAGGATATCCGGAACTGGGCGCAGCTGGGTCTGCCTGCGCCATGGGACAAGCAGGTCATCGTGCTGTTGGGACATGACAAGAAATCTGCAGTACGCGATTTTTTTAATAAATCTGTGTTGTGCCGCGATGATTTCGCCAGCGATGTAGAAGAGCTAAAGCATGAACAGATTCTGGCAAAAGTGGCTGAGACCAAGAATGCAATTGGCTATGGGCGTTATCAGCCGGATACGAAACTGAAAATCGTGCCACTGAAAAAAGGTGCCGGTGAATATGTTGCGCTGACCCCCGCCAATGTTTACAACAAAAGCTACAAATTGCAGCACTTCATGTACTTATACGTTAACAAATCCACTGGCAAACCAGTTTCTGCTGCTGTCGCCGATTTTCTCAAGGCGGGCTTGTCAAAAGAAGGTCAGGCAGCCGTCGCAGAGGCGGGATATCTTCCGCTTTCGGATGATCTGGTCCAGCGGCAGTTGAACAAGCTTAAATAACTCTGTAGTTCACCGTAGCGAGGCCCGCTTCGGTGGGCCCGACTCACGGAATTCTTCTCATGTCTGATGTGCCACCCATTGTGCTTACCTTTGCCGCTTCCGATCCCAGTGGTGGGGCAGGATTGCAGGCTGACTTGCTGACTTTGTCGAGCATGGGCTGCTACCCCCTCTCGGTGGTGACGGCCATTACGGTGCAGGATACCGTGGGGGTGGAAGATATTCTTGCGCTGGATGCCGAACTGGTCTCAGCCCAAGCGCGAGCAGTGCTGGAAGATATGCCTGTGGCAGCGTTCAAGATCGGCATGCTGGGCAGCGTGGAAAATATCGCCGCGATCGCGGAAATTGTCGCAGACTATCCTGATGTGCCGCTGATACTCGACCCGGTTCTCGCTTCCGGACGGGGAGATGAACTGGCTTCGGAAGAAATGCTGGAAGCCATGCTCGACATGCTGATTCCGCAAGCCACCATTATTACCCCCAATAGCCTGGAAGTGCGTCGCCTTGGACAGTTTGACAGTGACGAGGAGCTTGATTTTGCTGATTGCGCCAAGCGCCTGGTTGAGCTCGGATGTGAGTATGTGCTGGTTACCGGCACGCATGAAAACACCCCAAAGGTGGTGAATACGCTTTACGGCCAGCATGGTGTATTGCGCTCAGATGCCTGGCAGCGCCTGCCCGGCAGTTATCACGGGTCGGGTTGTACCCTGGCCTCGGCACTTGCCGCTTCGGTTGCGCATGGTCTGGGTGTCGCCGAGGCGGTGCGTGAAGCTCAGGAATATACCTGGCAATCCCTGCAGGCCGGATTCCGGCCCGGCATGGGGCAATATATTCCGGACCGGCTGTTCTGGGCACGCGAAGAAGAGGGCGATGCGGATTAGCGGCCTGTATGCGATCACGCCGGAACAGCCGGACACGGCGCGCCTGTTGTCGCAGGTCCGCGCTGCCCTGAGCGGGGGCGCGCGGGTAGTGCAGTACCGCAGCAAAAGTCAGGATGTGGCGCTGCTGCACGAACAGGCGAGCGAACTGCTGGCGCTGTGCCACGCCTTTGAGGTGCCGCTGATCGTCAATGACAGTCTGCGTCTGGCCGATCTGACCGGCGCCGATGGCCTGCATCTGGGGCGAGATGACGGTTCCCTGCGCCAGGCGCGCATCGTGCTCAGTACGGAGAAGATGATCGGCATCTCTTGTTATAATAGCCTGGAGCTTGCCCTGCAGGCCGAAGCGGAGGGGGCGGATTACATTGCGTTCGGCAGTTTTTTCCCTTCTGTTACCAAGCCGGCTGCCGTGGTGGCTCCGCTTTCTCTGCTGGGTGAGGCTAAAACGCACCTATCCGTCCCGGTTGTTGCCATTGGTGGAATCACTCCGGACAATGCGGGCGCACTGGTGGATGCCGGGGCGGATGCGATCGCAGTCATTTCCGGTCTGTTCGATGCACCCGATATTCAGCTTGCCGCGCAACACTATTCTCAACTTTTCAGCCATGCTCCAATGACCGGACAGAGGCTGCACTAGCAATCAGGAACCAGACATGACTTCGCGCAACACAGAACTGTTTGAACAATCCCAGCAGCGTATTCCCGGTGGCGTGAATTCCCCGGTACGCGCTTTCCGTTCGGTCGGCGGTACGCCAGTATTCTTCAAACGCGGCCTGGGAGCGCGCCTCTGGGACGAGGATGACAAGGCCTATATCGACTATGTCGGTTCCTGGGGTCCGGCCATACTCGGCCACGCACAGCCAGATGTGGTGCGTGCGGTACAGGAAGCAGCGGCCAAAGGCCTGAGCTTCGGCGCACCTACGGCGCAGGAGCTGGAAATCGCCGAGTTGCTATGCAATCTGGTGCCCTCCATGGAGCAGGTGCGGCTGGTGAGCTCCGGCACCGAGGCCACCATGAGCGCGATCCGCCTGGCGCGCGGCTTTACCGGGCGCAGCAAGATTATCAAGTTCGAGGGCTGTTACCACGGCCATGCGGATTTTCTGCTGGTGAAGGCCGGTTCCGGTGCGCTGACCTTCGGCAACCCCAGCTCGGCCGGTGTGCCACCTGAAGTGGCGGCGCAGACGCTGGTGCTGGATTACAACGATGTGGCCGGGCTGACCCAGACCTTCCAGCGCATCGGCAACGAGATCGCCGCAGTGATCGTCGAGCCGGTGGCGGGCAACATGAACCTGATCACGCCCAAACCCGAATTCCTCAAGGCGATGCGCGCTTTGTGCAGCCAGTACGGCGCGGTACTGATTTTAGACGAGGTGATGACCGGCTTCCGCGTTGGTCTGCACAGTGCGCAGGGACTGTTCGGCATCACGCCGGACCTCACCACGCTGGGCAAGGTGATCGGCGGCGGCATGCCGGTGGGCGCCTTCGGTGGGCGGCGCGACATCATGGAGAAGTTGGCGCCGGTGGGCCCGGTTTACCAGGCTGGCACACTGTCCGGCAACCCGGTGGCGGTGGCCGCCGGACTGGCCACCTTGAAATTGCTGCAATCGCCCGGATTTTATGAAAACCTGACCCGCATGACGAAGAAACTCACCGACGGCTTGACTGCCGTAGCGCAGGAAGCCGGCATTGCTTTCTGCGCCCAGTCGGTGGGCGGCATGTTCGGGCTGTATTTCAGCGTCACTCCGCCGACCAGTTATGCTGAAGTGATGCAGTGCGACAAGGAAGCCTTTAACCGCTTTTTCCACGCCATGCTGGAAGAGGGTGTGTATCTTGCACCTTCCGCATTTGAAGCTGGTTTCGTGTCCGCCGCCCATGGCGATGCAGAAATCGAAGCAACGCTGGAGGCGGCACGGCGCGTTTTTGCCAAGATGAAGTAAACAGGAGATTACATGCGCCCAGCGCAACTGATGACCATTCTGGATCGGGAATTTACCAGTGCCGCTGAAGGCCACCACACACCTGTCATGCTGTGGGGTCCGCCCGGCGTGGGCAAGTCGCAGATCATCGCCGAGGTGGCTGCGCGCCACAACGCCCCGGTGGTGGATATTCGTCTGTCGCAGATGGAGCCTTCCGATCTGCGCGGCATCCCCTTCCGCATCGGCGACCATGTGGAGTGGGCAATCCCGGCCATGCTGCCGGATGCCGAGCGTCACGGCCCTGCCGGGGTGCTGTTTCTCGATGAGATTACTTCCGCGCCGCCCAGTGTCTCGGCAGCGGCTTACCAGCTTATTCTCGACCGTCGCCTAGGCAATTACCGCGTGCCCGATGGCTGGGCCATTTTCGCCGCCGGCAACCGCCAGGGCGACCGCGGCGTGACCTATACCATGCCGGCACCGCTGGCCAACCGCTTTTCCCATTTCGAGGTGGAGGCCAATCTCGACGACTGGGTGGCCTGGGCCTTCCATAGCGGCATCGACGAGCGTCTGATCGCCTTTCTGCGCTTCCGTCCCGAATTGCTGTTCGATTTCGATCCTGCGCACAATCCGGTGGCTTTTCCTTCGCCGCGTTCCTGGGAATTTGCTCACCGCGCCCTGCAGAAGTTCGGGGATATGCCGGAACTGCTGCTCGGCTCGTTGCAGGCCTGTGTCGGCCCGGCTGCGGGTCTGGAGCTGCATGCTTTTGTCGATAACCTGGGCAAGATGCCGGATATTGATGCCATCGTACGCGGTGAGGCCACCGATGTGCCGCATGAAGTGGACCTGCAGTACGCGGTCGCTTCCGCCCTGGTCGGGCGCGCCATCCGTACCAAAGGTGTGCCTGAGGCGGCAACCGTGCAAGGCTATATCCTAGATTACGCTACCCGTTTCCCGCTGCGTGAAATGGGTATCATGCTGGTGTCGGACATGCACCGTGCTATCGGCCAGCAACTCTTCAAGGTGCCGCAGTTCTCGCAATGGGCCAATGCGGTGGCCGATATCATGCTGTACGAGATGTGATTTGAGTTACCAATGCAATGTTTGATACTTCAATCGAAACCAAGCTGGCTGCCGCGCGCACCCGGCTGATCCTCGACAAGCCTTTTCTCGGCGCGCTGGCCCTGCGTCTGCCGATGGTGGCGGCAAGCGAAAAATGGTGTCCCACATCCGCCACCGATGCGCGCAAGTTTTACTATAACCCTGCCTATATCGCCGCGCTAACGCTGGAAGAAACCCAGTTCGTGCTGGCGCACGAGGCGCTCCACTGTGCCCTTTCTCATTTCGCCCGTCGCCAGCACCGCGTCAAGCATCGCTGGGACGTGGCCTGCGATCATGCCATCAATCCGCTACTGGTGGGGGACGGTTTAAAACCGCCGCCAGGCGTGCTTTTGCTGGATGCCTATGAGGGTATGACCGCGGAGGAAATCTATCCTTGTATCGGCGATAACAACTCCGATCAGACCATGGATCAGCACCTCTACGACAGCGATGAGTCGGAAGGGGGGCAGGAGGGCGAAAACGATCAGGAGCCGCAGCAGGAGGGAGGTGGAGGCAGCGGCCGCCAGCAGAAGGACGATAGCGATGGCAGCGGGGGCGGACAGCAGCAGGATCCACAGGAAGGGGAAGGCGGTGCCGACAGGCCACCGCCACTGAACGCCAGGGAGCGCGACGAACTCGGTCAGCAGTGGCAGCAGCGCATGGCTGCCGCAGCCCAGCAGGCCATGGCCGCAGGCAAGATGGGCGGGGCTCTGGCGCGCATGGTGGACCATCTGCTGCAGCCGCAGTTGCCATGGCGTATGTTGCTGGCCCGCTACATGAGCCAGATGGCGCGTGATGATTACAGCTATATGCGCCCTTCGCGGAGAGAGGGGCAGGTGATTTTTCCTTCCCTGCGCAGCGGTCAGGTGGATCTGGTGGTGGCGCTGGATACCAGCGGATCGGTTGGGGAAAAAGAGCTGTCTCAGTTCCTCTCTGAAGTGAACGCGCTCAAGGGCCAGTTGCGCGCCAGAGTGACGCTGCTGGCCTGTGATACCGCCATGGCGGAAGACGCGCCGTGGGAATTCGAGCCGTGGGAGGAATTGAGATTGCCGCAGCACATCAAGGGCGGGGGGGGCACCAGTTTCGAGCCGGTATTCGAATGGCTTTCCCGCTTTGGACGACAACCGGACTTGCTGCTCTACTTCACCGATGCCGAGGGCGATTTTCCCCGGGCCGAGCCGGATTTTCCCACTCTCTGGCTGGTCAAGGGCAAGGCGCCGGTGCCGTGGGGGCAGCGGATACAACTGAATTAGAAACGGCAGATTAACCACGGGGAACACGTGGTTTTGGTTTTTGGTTCAGAGGCTTTCCCCCGTGCACCCCGCGGTTTATTTTTTTACGAGATTAAATGGAACTCTCCAGCGAAGACGCTTTGCGCCTCAATGTCCTGCTGACGCATGATTTGCAGGCAGTGCGCATCGACGAAAACAGCCTTACCCTTTATGCCCTGACCGAACGTGGAGAGGCGCGCGTTGCGCTGCACCCGACAGGGCGCAGGGAGCAATATCTGCGTCTGGTACGCGAAATGCTGTCTAGTCACGCGCTTGGTTCGCCCGGCGGCTATCCTCTGTATATTCAGCGCTGGACGCGGATGGGGCAGAACTCCGGGGATAACATTGACAAACTGTTACTGCTGGGTGAGGCCGAGGCCGTGGTTTCTGTCGCTTATTCGCCTCGCTTGACGGACGAACTTGCGCGCCTGGCCTGGTGGTGCATGCAGAGTGGTGACAATGCCCGGCGCATGCTGGAGCGGCCCTGTGTGGCGAAGGGAGCAATGGGTCCGGTGCTGGCCGAGTACCTGGTGGAGTATCTGCCATTCGAAACCAGTCCTCATGTGGTAATCGATACCGTGCGCATCGTGCTGCAGCCCGGTTTGATTGGTGAACAGGCCATGCAGCGTTTGTGGGGGCGGGCAAAAAGCGATAATACCTACTATGCAGGTTTCCTTGCTGCGTTGCCGGATGATTTGCCGAGAGATGGCAAGGCACGCTCAGACTGGGGCCGCTTCGAACCCCTCCTCGCTCCTCTGATGGCAACCGGGAACAGATATGCAAGTCAGTTGGCACGGGTCTTGACCGCATCCGGACAGGCTTTTCTTGCTGCATGCGGTGAAGTACTGGAGCATCCTTCAGACCAGGATGTGGCGCGTTCCATATTTCGTACGATAGGCGCGTATTTTGGCGTATTGCGCCAGGATGCTGGTCATGAGTTCAAGCCGGATGAAGCACTGACTCAGGCAGATACCCGATTATCGTATCCCGACGCAGAGCTGGCCGAGTTGCTTTTCGCGGTCCCGGCACTGCGTCCGGAGATAAAGAGTTTACTGGCATTGTCGGAAGTGGGCGAATTCAGTGTGGCGCCAATTCTGGTGCGTACCACTGCAATCGGCTCTTTGATGCGGCGCAAGCTGGAACCCGTGAGTGAACCGGTGATGGAGCAGCTGGCCGTACTTCGTTCAGCAGGTTAGTCGCGCTTACTTCGCTGCTTTTCCCTGAAGTCCGATTCGGGAAATGTAATCTGCCACTGCGCCGATATCGCTTGCAGAATAGTTTTTCACCACCCTGACCATTTTCGGGTTGGCGTTGCGGCGGGCGCCATCCCGGATCGCCACGATCTGGCGCACCATGTAGCGATAGTGCTGACCGTTGGTGACGGGATAAAACTTACTGGCGTTTCCTTCGCCCCGGTCACCGTGACAGGTCGCGCAATCCTTCTCGTAAAGCGTTTTGCCCCGGGGAAGATCGCTGCCAGGGCCCTTGTCGTTGTTGCCCGGTAGCGGAAGGCTGCTGATATAGGCAGCTATATCGGCTACTTCCTGGGTGTCTACGACGTGCTTGCCGGCAAAAGGAAACATTTTCGGATTGTCGCGTCTCCCCTCGCGCACATCGGACATCTGCTTGATCAGTACCGTGGTGTGCTGTCCCGCCAGTTGAGGGTAAGTGCCATCCGGCAAACCGGAGGCGTCTGGCTTGTGGCATCCCTGGCAGACCTGATAGGCAATTTTTCCGCGCGCCACGTCGCCTTTCATTTTCAGCAGTTGCGCTTCTTCGGCTGACTGTGCTTCCCATACATAATCCGGAGACTCGATGCCGGGAGCCCTGGGCTGTTTGGGGGGCGCCGCATGGGCGGATGAAAGCATGACAAGAGTCAGGGAAAGACTGGCCAGAAATGTTGTTCTCATCGTGAAACCCCTTCCTCAGGTTACTTCAGGCTGGTGATGTATTCGGAAACCGCTTTCATTTCCTGCTCAGTCATTCGTAAGGCAAGGGACTGCATCACCAGGCCGCGATCATTGTCCCGCTCGCCGCTGGCAAAACGTTTCAGTTGCAGGTGGACATAGCTGGCATGTTGTCCTGCCAGATGCGGATAGGTACTGGTGCCACCGGCATCCGGCTGGTGACAGCCTGCGCAGGCCGGCACGCCCAGGTCGGGATTTCCTTCTGCGTAGAATTTCTTGCCGAAATCGAGCAGTTCCGGGTTTTTGACGACATTGGGTTTGTTTTTCTGCGCAGAAAAATGAAGCGCCAGATTGGTCATGTCATCCGGGCTCAGATTGGCAACCATCCCGGCCATGATGTCGTTCTTGCGCTTGCCAGTCTTGAAATCCTTAAGCTGTTTGAGCAGGTACTCTGGCTGTTTGGCGGCAAGTTTCGGATATTCCGGATTTGGTGGCGTGATGCCGTTGCCATCCGCGCCGTGACAGGCAAAGCAAACCTGAGAAGCGATAGCCGCCCCCTTTTTTGCGTCACCGGCAACCGGTGGCGCGGCAAAGGCCGAGCAGGTAGAAGATAATGCCAGAATGGCAAGGACAGGCCGGTTCACGGTATCCCCTCGTCTAAAGTGTGCCGTACGAGTGTAACCCGGAAAGGAACATGTTGACACCCAGAAATGCGAATACCGTCACGAACAGTCCGATGACCGCCCACCATGCCAGCAGTGGACCACGCAGGCCCTTGACCAAACGCAGATGAAGCCAGGCGGCATAATTCAACCATACGATCAGCGCCCAGGTTTCCTTTGGGTCCCATGACCAGTAACCGCCCCAGGCTTCAGCCGCCCACATGGCGCCAAGGATGGTGGCGATGGTGAAGAGGGCAAAACCGATGGCGATGGATTTATACATCAGGTCATCGAGCAGTTCTGGTGCCGGCAGGCGGGTCGTCAGAATGCCCTTGCTGGCGAGGAGGTAAGCCACCCCGACCATGGCGGCAAGCGCGAAAGCGCCATAGCCGATGAAATTCGCAGGAACGTGAATTTTCATCCAGTAGGATTGCAGTGCCGGAACCAGCGGCTGGATTTCATGTGCCTGGCGGTCGAAGGTGTACCACAGCAGGAAACCCACTGCGGCACTGATCACCAGCAGCACAAAGGCGCCCAGTTGGCGGTTCTGGTAGCGCAGTTCGTAATAGAGATACATCATCGCGGTAAGGATGGAGAACAGGATGAATACTTCGTACAGATTGCTGATCGGGATGTGGCCGACATCCGGGCTGATCAGGTAGGATTCATACCAGCGCGTCATCAGGCCGACCAGGCCCATCACCACCGCACTCCAGGTAATGGCGCTGGATACCCGGGCGGTAAAGCCAGAGCGGGTCAGCAGGGCGAACCAGTAGCTGGCGGTGGCAAGTACGAACAGGGCGCTCATCCACATAATGGCGGTCTGGCTGCCGAAGAAGAACTTGAGGAAGAAGGTCTGCTCCGCACGTGCCAGCTGGCCGTGATACTGGCTGATGCCGAACAGGCTCAGAATGGCAACGGCCAGCAACAAAACTCTGAAGGGTTTCCAGAACCACCCCTGCCAGATCATGCCCGCAGCGGCAAGAAACAGGATGCCCTTTTCGTAGGCGTCCATGTAATTGCCATAGAGCTGAAATGCGTAAATGCTTCCGCCAGCCAGCACCAGAGCATACAGCCAGTCAAACCACGACAGGGATTTGAGAAGGGAAGTGCGGGCGTTATAGTCGAGTGTCTTTTCCGTCAGTTCCATTAGGCATCATTCCTTTAAGAGCACAATCAGGTGCGTCTTGTGTCGGTTGAACTCCTGCTCGAAGTCCATCGTCTTGCGATTGGTGGAAGTCGCAAATAATACTGTTCCGAGTCGAGGTTGGACCAGCAGCCAGACGCGGCGTTCCCTGATATAGAACATGAAAAATACGCCGAGTACCAGCAGTGCCGATCCGCCATAGACAATATTCTTGCCGGGAGAACGGGTGAGTTGCAACCCGCTTGCCATGACTTCGTCGAATTCAGCGAGCTGGAGATAAACGGGCGCGCCGTAGGAAAACAGGTCGCTAACCGAATTGAGGCTGTCACGCACGAAGCCCTGCGTGATCTCATCCATGACGACAGGCTGGCCGATGCGGGACTGGGCAATGCGCCAGGCGGAAAGCGTCGAACTTTCAAGTATTTTGAGGTATGTCTGGGCCACTTTGTCCTGTTCCGCGGCGGGAACGCTTTTTTCAATGAGCTTTGCCATGGCTTCGTAGCCGCCGCTGGCAAATACGTCAAGAATCCTGATTGTGCTATCCACCAGTTTGGCACGCAGCGCAGGGTCGGTTTTTTCGCCCTGCAAGGCAAATTCAGCAAAATGGCGTGCGATTTCCGGATGGGTCTGTTTGTCCAGCAGGACGGCGCGCAGGCGCATGAAGCCGTCAATATTGCTTTGCCTGTCGAGAGGGAAGCGGATGTAGCGGAATGGTTCGTTGGGCGCCATGCGCATGCCCGAGAGCAGATACCAGCGGTCTTCAAACTGGATGGGTAGCATGTAGTTGAAATACTCGCGCGCCTGGCCCTGGGCATCGCGAATCTTGTACTGGAAGCTGGGCCCCACATTGCGCAGATCTTTTTGCGCACGTTTGGTGCTGCCGGTCTGGAAGAACTTGTTCAGGTTATCCATCGCACTTGTGCCGCCATCTTCACCGGCAAAATTTTCGATGTTGAATTTGCGGAATTCGGTGAATTCGACCGTGTAAGTGGCTCCGCCGTTGGAAAGTTTGGTGTCCTGTTTGACAGCCCCCTTCATATCAAAGGGCTGATCGGTCGGGCTGAAGAGATTCCAGCCCTTCATGCTCAGACGTGTGCCGCCATCGCCGAAGCTGGCCTGATAAATCGCAATACCCTTGTAAACCAGCGGGTGGTTGACGCTTATGGTGCGGGAAACGCTTTCTTTGGTGGCTTTGTCTATCAGCGTGATATCGCTTTCGAAGGATTTTGGCTGTCCGGTGGGGTAATGCTCCACCCGGAATTTCTTCAGCATGATATCGAATGGCAGATCCTGCACCAGATAGCCATCGGCAATATTAATAAAGATGACGTCGGCCCCGGCGCCTTCCGGGATCGTCACGCCGCCGCGGAATGACAGGTTTGCAGGTGACAGACGACTGGCGGCGGAAACCTCTCTTTCAGGAATATCCCGGGTTTCGATTTTTTTCCAGCCCAGCAGTTGCTGTGCCTTGAGTGGAATATTGCCGTCTATCAGGCCGCCCAAACAAATCACCACGATGGCCGTGTGTGTCAGTAAGTAGCCGATGCGGTGGTAGCTGCCTGACTTTGCTGCGATCAGAATGTCCCCGGATTCGCCGGGTGCGCCCAGCTTCGCGCGGAAACCCTGGCCGAGCAGATATTTGCCGAGCCTGTGGGTCAGCGTGTCAGCAGGCAGGCTAGTCGTATATTCGGCCTGATGGGAAAAGGCTCGAAGGGAATTTTCTGTGGCGTGTTCACGGAAGGAGCGCATTTCGCGCAGCATCAATGGCGTGTTACGGTAAATGCACAAGCTGGTGGAAAGGATCAGGAAAGCCAGAATGGTCAGGAACCAGCTTGAATGGTAAACGTCGTAAAGGCCCAGCATTTCGAAAGTCTGGAACCAGAACTGGCCAAACTGCATGATGTAATTTGGATACGGCTCATTTTGCTTGAGCACGGTTCCGATGATCGAGGCGATCGCCAGCACAGTGAGCAGGCTGATGGCAAAGCGCATCGAACTCAGAAGTTCATACAGGTTCTGGGCCGGATTGCGGTGGGATGAGTTGGGATGGTTCACGATATTGAGGAATGGCACAGACAAAAAAGGGTGACTTGCGCCACCCTTAATCTGTTTACGGTTTCCCGCAGGTTATATTAGTTCAGACCGGAGATATATTCCGACACGGCCGCCATTTCCTGGTCGGTCATCTTGGAAGCGATCACGCGCATCATCTTTGCGGCATCGTTAGCACGTTCGCCGCTGCGGAAGAGTTTCAGTTGCGCCAGTGTGTACTCGGCATGTTGACTGTGAAGCGCAGGGAACTGAACCGGAATGCCAGCGCCGCTCGGGCCATGGCAAGAGGCACAGGCTGGAACGCCGCTGGACTGGTTGCCACCCTTGTAGATTTTCTGGCCAAGTTCGACCAGGCTTTTGTCCTTGGCGCTACCGGCAGCAACTTTCTTCTCGCCGAAGTAGGCGCCCAGATTTTTCATGTCTTCAGGAGAAAGTGTTGCAACCATGCCTGACATGATGGCGCTCTTGCGCTCGCCGGATTTGAAGTTGCTCAATTGCTTGTTGATGTATTCAGGATGCTGTCCAGCCAGTTTGGGGTTGGCAGGCGCAGTGCTGTTGCCGTCGGCATTGTGGCATGCAATGCAAACCGTCGTTGCGATTTGTTGCGCCTTGGCAGGATCACCCTTGGCGGTGGTTTCCGCCAGCGCTGAAGATGCGGCCATTACACCCGCAATCGCCACCATCGCCATGGTTTGTTTCATTCTCTGACTCCTTGAACTGTATCTTGAGCTTATTAAAGTTGACAATTCTATACCAAGAGTGAGCTATCATGCCACTTTCAAAGAAAATTTTTCCATGGCTCTACTTCAGCACGCCCAGTTTCATATTTCTGCGCATGATTTACGTGATCTGCCTCCGCCGTTCGGTCGCGAGGTGGCTTTTGCCGGACGCTCCAATGCCGGAAAGTCAAGCGCGATCAACACCCTTTCCAATCGCAACCGGCTGGCGTTTGTCAGCAAAACGCCAGGCCGTACCCAGTTGATCAATTTTTTCAGTCTGGGTGAGGATCGTTACCTGGTGGACTTGCCGGGTTATGGCTATGCCAAGGTGCCGGAGAAAATCCGTCTCCACTGGCGCTCGGTTCTAAGCACCTATTTGCAGACGCGTTCATCCCTGTGTGGATTGGTTCTCATCATGGATGCGCGTCATCCCATGACGGACCTGGACCGGCAAATGCTGGAGTGGTTTCGGCCGACCGGCAAGCCGGTGCATGTGTTGCTGACCAAGTCGGACAAGTTAAGCCGCCAGCAGGCAACTGCAGCCCTGCGCTCTGTGGATAAGGATTTACGGGAAATCTACCCCGGTGCCAGCGCCCAGTTGTTTTCCAGTCCGAAGCATCAGGGCATGGAAGAGGCGGAACAGGTGATTGGGGCGTGGCTGAACGAAAAAACCCCCGGCTAAAGGGGAAAGCCGGGGGCAGAGGCCTTAATAAGGATTAAGGCACCCGCTCAGGGAGGAGAAGCGGGAGACGAACTGAACCGTCTGCTAAATCAGAGTGGGCCGGTGGAAAATTAGTTCCCGCTAATATTAAAATTTTCATTTTTCTCGCTTATCCCACTTTGGGAAGGCGATCCAGGGCCGCCTTGATGGCTTCTTCTGGGTAGGCGTAATCTTCCAGCTTGCCGCCAAAATAGCTGTCGTAGGCGCCCATATCGAAGTGACCATGACCGGAAAGATTGAAGAACAGCGTCTTGGCTTCGCCCGATTCCTTGCACCGTAGCGCCTCGTCAATGCAGGCCGCGATGGCGTGGTTGGATTCGGGTGCGGGAATGATGCCTTCGGAGCGGGCAAAGGTGACGCCGGCCTGAAAGGTGGAAAGCTGGGGTACAGCTACTGCTTCGACCAGTTTTTCGTGATAGAGCTGTGATACCAGCGCCGAATCGCCATGGTAGCGCAGCCCGCCTGCGTGAATGCCGGGCGGCATGAAGTCGTGGCCGAGGGTGTACATCAGCATCATCGGCGTCAGCTTGGCGGTGTCGCCGAAATCGTAGGCATAGTGGCCGCGCGTCAGGGTCGGACAAGAGGTGGGCTCTACCGCTACCAGGCGTACATTCTTTCCCGCCGCCTTGTCGGCGAGGAAGGGGAAGGCCGCGCCGCCGAAGTTGGAACCGCCACCACAGGGGGCGAAAATCATGTCCGGGTAATCGCCCACTTTCTCAAACTGTTTTTTTGCCTCCAGGCCAATCACGGTCTGGTGCAGCAGTACGTGGTTAAGCACTGAACCCAGAGCATAATTGGTATCAGTACGCGATGCAGCATCTTCCACCGCTTCAGAAATCGCCAGGCCAAGCGAACCCTGGTTGTCGGGGTCTTCTGCCAGTGCGGCGCGTCCGGAGTGGGTTTCCACGCTTGGGCTGGCAAATACTTCCGCACCCCAGGTCTGCATCATCGAACGGCGGTAGGGTTTCTGATTGTAGCTCACCTTGACCATGTACACCCGGACTTCCAGCCCGAACATCTGGCCGGCCAGCGCCATGGAGCAACCCCACTGCCCGGCACCGGTTTCGGTGGCGATACGCTTGATGCCGGCCTCTTTGTTGTAATAGGCCTGGGCGATGGCGGTGTTGGGCTTGTGCGAACCTGCCGGGGAGACGCCTTCGTATTTGTAGTAAATCTTCGCTGGTGTGCCGAGCGCTGCTTCCAGTCGGTGTGCGCGGAACATGGGTGAGGGCCGCCACAACTGATAAATCTCGCGAACTTTTTCGGGGATTTCGATCCAGCGCTGGGCAGACATTTCCTGTTCGATCAGGCTCATGGGAAAAATCGCGGTCAGGGCTTCGGGGCCGATCGGCTTGCCGTCCGGGCCCAGCGGCGGGGCCGGCGGGTTGGGCATATCGGCGACAACGTTGTACCAGTGCGTGGGGATTTCGGATTCGTCCAGCAAGATCTTGGTTTGCGGCATGGTCAAAGCCTCTCTTTTGCGGTGAATGATACGGAGCATCATATCCTGATTGATTTTTTGCTGCCAAGTCTTTGGTAATCAACTATAATTTAGAATATGTTTATATTCTTGACTTAGGAAAGCAGCATGCATAACGGAACCACCATCACCCAGTTCATTATCGAGGAACAGCGCCACATACAGGGTGCAAGCGGCGATTTCACCTCGCTCCTGAACGACATCATTACTGCCATCAAGGTGATTTCCAATGTCGTGAACAAGGGGGCGCTGATCGGTGTGATGGGCTCTGCCGGCTCGGAAAACGTGCAGGGCGAGACACAGAAGGAACTGGACGTAATCACCAACGAAATCTTCATTAAGTCCAACGAATGGGCAGGCCATCTGGCCGCCATGGCCTCGGAAGAAATGGACGATGTTTACCCGATACCGGCGCAATATCCGCGCGGCAAATACCTGCTGGTATTCGATCCGCTGGACGGCTCCAGCAACGTGGATGTGAATATTTCCGTCGGCACCATTTTCTCCATCCTGCGTTGCCCAGGCGAGTGCGCCACGCATCCCTCTGCCCAGGCTTTCCTCCAGCCCGGCGTACAGCAGGTCTGCGCCGGCTACGCCCTGTACGGCTCATCCACCATGCTGGTGCTGACCAGCGGCCACGGCGTGAATGGCTTTACGCTGGATCGCGATATCGGCGAATTTATCCTCACCCACCCCAACATGACCATCCCGGCAGATACAAAAGAGTTTGCCATCAACGCTTCCAACCAGCGTTTCTGGGAGCCACCGGTGCAGCGTTATGTGGAAGAAGCCCTGGCCGGCAAGACTGGTCCGCGCGGCAAGGATTTCAACATGCGCTGGGTGGCCTCAATGGTGGCAGAAGTGCACCGCATCCTGATGCGCGGCGGCATTTTCATGTATCCCAAGGACACCAAGGACCCTGCCAAGGCTGGCAAATTGCGCCTGCTTTATGAGGCCAACCCGATGTCCTTCATCGTGGAACAGGCGGGCGGTGCCTCCAGTACGGGGCGCGAGCGCATCCTCGACGTTCAGCCGGACGGCCTCCACCAGCGCGTGCCGGTGATCCTGGGTTCGAAGAATGAAGTGGAGACGGTAATTTCCTACCACAAGGACTGATCCTGACTCTGTGCCCCGGCTTATTCGCGCTGGGGATGCCAGACTAACCGGAATGCCGCTCGTCTCTTGAATTGGGGCAGCGGCATTTTCTATTGGATATCTGCCTGGAATTATGTTTCACGGTTTATCCGGTCTGAGCGGGGTGCGTATGAATTTCTCCCCGGGTGGTTACTAAGCACTCCCCGGTGAATATGCCATAATAACCCCCATGCAAAGTGTCGATCTTACCCATCACTTCCTCATCGCCATGCCGGCGATGGTGGATGCCTATTTCTCCAAGACCCTGACCTATATCTGCGAGCACAACGAGCGCGGGGCGCTGGGTGTTGTACTCAACCGCAAGATCGACCTCGATTTCAAGGCCCTGTTCGAACAGATCAACATCCCGCTCGAGGTGGCGGAACTGGCCGGCATGCCGGTTCACTACGGCGGGCCGGTGCAGATGGATCGCGGCTTTGTGCTGCACCAGCCCGAGGGACACTGGCAATCGAGCCTGACCGTCGCAGACGGCATTGCGCTGACCACATCGAAGGATATTCTGGAGGCGGTGGGGCGTGGCGAAGGTCCGGATAAACTGTTCGTGACGCTCGGTTACGCAGGCTGGGATGCGGGCCAGCTTGAGCATGAACTGGGACAGAATGCCTGGCTGACAGTGCCGGCAACGCCGCAGCTCATATTTGACGAACCGACGGAAACACGTCTGGCGGCTGCGATGAATTTGCTGGGCGTGGATTTTGCGAGCCTGGCGGACGAAGCGGGCCATGCTTAACCCCCCCATCCCCCCTTGTCAGGGGGGTGATGAAGCGCCTCCCCTGAAGCGGGTCAAGCAGGCAATCCGCGCAGCGGATGCTCGCACAAGGGAAGGTCGGGAGGGCTTGCCCCGCAGCACCACGGTGCTGGGCTTCGACTTCGGCCTCAAACGCATCGGCGTGGCGGTGGGTGACCGGATGATCGGCGTGGCCCACCCGCTTCAGACCATCCAGGGCGAAAGCAACGACCAGCGTTTTGCCGCCATTGCAGAACTGATTGGGGAGTGGCAGCCCGGTCTGCTGGTGGTCGGCCAGCCGTTTCATCCCGATGGCACCGAACATGAAATGACCCTGCGCTGCCGGCGTTTTTCGCGCCAGCTCGAAGGCCGCTTCAGCCTGCCCGTGGTGCTGGTGGATGAGCGCTTCAGTTCTGCCGCGGCAAGCCAGGATCTGCGCGAGATCGGCATTACCGGCCGGAAGCAGAAAGGGATGCTGGATCAGGTCGCCGCGCAGCATATTTTGCAGTCTTACCTGGATCAAAAATAGAGGTTCCAACGATGCAACTTCCTGAAGCCGAGAAGCTGGTGCAGGCCATGGCGCAGCAGATTGAGCCCTGTCTGGGCGAAAATAGCGTAATGGTCGGCATGCATACGGGTGGCGTCTGGCTGGCCGAGAAAATTCATGCCCTGCTGGAGCGGGACATTCCCATGGGTACCCTCGACGTATCGTTCTATCGCGACGATTTCAGCCAGTCCGGCCTGCATGCGGAAGTGGCGCCCTCGGACATTCCCTTCGATGTCACCGGGCGCGACATCATCCTGGTGGACGACGTGCTCTACACCGGGCGCAGCGTGCGCGCCGCGATGAACGAACTGTTCGATTACGGCCGGCCTTCAAGTATCATCCTGGCCGTGCTGGTGGACCGGGGCGGGCGCGAACTGCCGATTTCGTCCCAGGTCACAGGCGCGGTGCTGGCGCTGGCGCCGGACCAGAACATCCAGCTGAATCGTGATCCGCAGGGGCAGCTCTCGCTCAGCCTGCGCCTAACAACCGCCTGACGGAGTCGTTCCATGGCTTTTCTGAATCGCAATCCCCAGCTGAACCAGCACGGCGAACTGCAGCACCTGCTCACCATCGAGGGCTTGGGCGCGGGCATGTTGCGGCACATTCTCGATACCGCCGAATCCTTTGTCAGTGTGTCCGAGCGGGAAGTGAAAAAAGTGCCGTTGCTGCGCGGCAAATCGATCTTCAACCTGTTCTTCGAGCCCAGCACGCGCACCCGTACCACCTTCGAGATCGCGGCCAAGCGCCTTTCCGCTGACGTGATCAATCTCAACATCAACGCCTCGTCCCAGTCCAAGGGCGAAACCGTGCTGGACACCGTGGACAATCTTGCGGCGATGCAGGCCGACATGTTCATCGTGCGTCATGCCGAATCCGGCGCAGCGCATTTCATCGCCCGCCATGTGGCCCCGCACATCCACGTTGTCAATGCCGGCGACGGGCGCCATGCCCACCCCACCCAGGGGCTGCTGGACATGTACACCATCCGCCACTACAAGAAGGAATTCCACAACCTGCGCGTGGCCATCGTGGGCGATGTGCTGCACTCGCGCGTGGCGCGTTCCCAGATTCACGCGCTCACCACGCTGGGTGTGCCGGAAGTGCGGGTGATTGCACCCAAAACTTTGCTGCCTGCCGAGGTTGAACGCATGGGGGTGCAGGTTTATTACGATATGCCCCAGGGGCTGAAAGATGTCGACGTGGTCATCATGCTGCGGCTGCAGAACGAACGCATGCGCGGCGCCCTGCTGCCCTCGGCGCAGGAGTACTTCAAGTCCTACGGCCTGACCCAGGACAAGCTGGCGCTGGCCAAGTCCGACGCCATCGTGATGCACCCCGGCCCGATGAACCGCGGGGTGGAAATCGACTCCGACGTGGCCGACGGCACGCAATCGGTGATCCTGCCGCAGGTGACCTTCGGCATCGCGGTGCGCATGGCGGTGATGAGCATTCTGGCGGGGAGCAAACAATGAAAATTCACATTCGCGGCGGCCGCCTGATCGATCCAAAAAGTGGCATCGATGAACAACGCGATGCATTTATCGCCGCCGGCAAGGTAGTGGCGCTGGGCGACGCGCCCGCCGATTTTCACGCCAACCGGGTGGTCGACGCCAGCGGACTGGTAGTCTGTCCAGGGCTGATCGATCTTTCCGCCCGCCTGCGCGAGCCCGGCCTGGAATACATGGCCACCCTGGAATCCGAAATGCAGGCCGCCGTTGCGGGCGGCGTGACCAGCCTGGTGTGTCCGCCGGACACCGACCCGCCGCTGGATGAGCCGGGACTGGTGGAAATGCTCAGGCACCGTGCCAGGAATCTGCATCAGGCGCGCGTGTTTCCGCTTGGCGCGCTGACGCAGAAGCTCGAAGGCCAGCGCCTCACCGAAATGGCGGAACTGCATGATGCGGGCTGCATCGCCTTCTCGCAGGCGGATGCGCCCCTGACCGATTCCAACGTGCTGCTGCGCGCGCTGCAGTATGCCTCGACCTTCGGTTTCACCGTGTGGCTGCGCCCGCAGGATTCCTTCCTCGCCAGGGACGGCGTGGCGCATGATGGCGAGGTCGCTTCGCGTCTGGGCCTGGCGGGCATTCCCGCCTGCGCCGAGAGCATCGCCATCTCCAGAATTTTGCTGCTGATGAAGGAAACGGGCGCCAGGGTCCACCTGTGCCGGCTTTCCACCCGTGATGGCGTGGACATGGTGCGCGAAGCCAAGCGCCAGGGCTTGCCCGTGACATGCGACATCGGCGTGCACCACGCGCATCTTTCGGAGATGGATATCGGCTATTTCGACTCCAACTGCCACGTGATTCCACCCTTCCGCAGCCTGCGCGACCGCGATGCCCTGCGCGCAGGCCTGATGGACGGCACCATCGACGCCATCTGCTCCGACCACGCGCCGGTGGACGACGATGCCAAGTTTCTGCCCTTCGCCGAATCCGAAGCCGGTGTGACTGGGCTTGAACTGCTGTTGCCGCTGACGCTGAAGTGGGCGCGGGAAGCGGGTGCCGGGTTGCCTCTGGCAATCGCCAGACTCACGACTGAACCGGCAAGGGTGCTTTCGCTTAACAAGGGGATGCTGGCGCCGGGACTCAATGCCGACCTGTGCATCTTCGATCCGGATGAACTGTGGAAAGTGACGCCGCGCGCCCTGAAGAGCCTGGGCAAGAACACGCCATTCCAGAACATGGAACTGGCCGGGAAGGTGAAATACACTCTCGTCGAGGGGCATGTGGTATACGAATCCTGACCGGAAACAAGGGTCTTGAATTTCTGTCGCAAGGGACTATATTGAAAAATGTCAGCGGGGTAGTTTTCTTTAATTCGATTAAGGAGATAAATCATGGCAGACATTATTCGCAAAGACCCTTTCACCCTTTCTCGCGTCGATCCGTTTGGCGATCTCGACGACCTTCTCAAGGGATTTTTCGTGCGGCCCATGGCCTTCGAAGGCCAGGCGCAGATGCAGATCAAGGTGGACGTCAAGGAAGATGACAAGGCATATATCCTCCATGCCGACATTCCGGGCGTGAAGAAGGAAGACATTCACGTCACCATCGACGGCAACCAGGTCTCCATCAGCGCGGAGGTCAAAAAGCAGAAGGATGAAAAAGAAGGCGAGAAAGTGCTGCGCTCCGAGCGCTATTACGGCAAGGTGGCGCGCAGTTTCACCCTGGGCCACGACGTGGACGAGGGCCAGGCGGAGGCCAGGTACGCAGATGGCGTGCTCGAACTGACCCTGCCCAAAAAGGTGGCGAGCACTTCCAAAAAACTGACCATCAAGTAAGCCTCTTCAATTGAGCAAAAAGGCGGTCAAGGCCGCCTTTTTGCTTTCTGGCAACAGGATCGGCCTTTATCCTGCCAGAAAGGGATAGTCGGTATAACCATTTTCTTCCCCGGCATAGAACGTTTCATGGTCCGGGGTGTTGAGCGGAGCCCCGCGGCGGAAGCGCTCGACCAGGTCCGGGTTGGCCAGCAGCAGCCGGCCGAAGGCGATGGCGTCGGCGGCGCCGCTCTGAATCGCAGCCTGGGCACTGGCGAAGTCATACTCGTTGTTGCGGATCAGCTTGCCGCTGTAGAGCGAATGCAGACGCTCATAGTCGAAAGGAAGCCATTTCTCCTTCGGTGCGCCCCCCATGCCTTGCAGCAGGTCGAGGAAGGCCAGGTTGAAGGCATTAAGCTGAAGCGTCACATACTCGAAGGTTTCCTGCGGGTTTTCGTCATGCAGATCGTTGAACGGCGTGACCGGCGACAGGCGTACGCCCACCCGCTCGCTGCCGATGGCGGCACACACGCCATCCACAATCTCCAGTAGCAGACGGGCGCGGTTTTCCGTGCTGCCGCCATAGGCATCCGTGCGCTGGTTGGTCGACGAGCGCAGGAACTGGTCGATCAGGTAGCCGTTGCCCGCATGGATTTCGACACCGTCGAAGCCGGCCTCCATGGCGTTTCTGGCGGCCTGTATGTAACTTGCAATCAGTCCGGAAATCTCTCCGGTTTCGAGCGCGTGGGGAGTGACGAAATCCTTCATTTCCTGTCCGGTGAAAACCTGCCCTGCCGGGCGCAGCGCCGAAGGCGCTACTGGCGCCACCCCGCCGGGCTGGAAGTCGGGGTGGGATATTCGTCCCACATGCCAGAGCTGGCTCACGATTTTGCCGCCTGCATCATGAACCGCATGGGTGACTTTTTTCCAGCCGGCAAGCTGCTCTGTTGTGTAGATACCCGGCGTGCGCGGATAGCCGTGACCCTCGGGACAGACCGGGGAGGCTTCCGTGATGATCAGGCCGGCCGAGGCGCGCTGGCGGTAATACTCTGCCATGAGATCGGTGGGGACGTTGCCCGCTCCCGCGCGGCAGCGCGTCAGGGGGGACATTACGACACGGTTGGCCAGTTCGATGGCGCCGAGGCGCAATGGGGAAAACAGATCAGTCATGGTTGGCTCCAGCAATCAATGTAAGTTATGAATCGTTTGCGGACGAGCTGGATTAAACCAGTTCGCCACTTTCGTAATCCTGAATCGCCTGCTCGATTTCGGTTTTGGTGTTCATCACGAACGGGCCGTACTGAACGACCGGCTCTCCCAGAGGGTGCGCGGCAAGCAGGAGAAATCCGGCGCCGTCAGCGCCTGCCCGGACTTCGATCTGCTCGCCGCTGGACAGCACCCCGGCCTCATGCGCTTGCAGCGGAAGTGCAATATCCGGAGTGCCAATTGTAAGCGCACCTTCATAGGGATAAAGGAAAGCGCTGAGCGTGGCTGTCACCGGGTGGCTGAAAATGCCATTTGCAGGCAGGCGCACATCGAAAAACAGCGGTGCGGTGGAAAGGCCCTGCATCGCGCCATGAATAACTTTACCGGCAATTTCCAGCGTTCCGGCGATGACTTTTGCCGTTCCGCCTTGCGCAAGTTCTATGTGAGGAATTTCATTTGGCTGAATGTCGCGGTAGGCCGCCGCTTTCATTTTCTCCACGGCGGGCAGGTTGATCCATAACTGGAAACCGTGCAGCCGTCCGTCTTCCTGCTGCGGCATTTCGGAATGGATGATGCCGCGCCCGGCGGTCATCCACTGAACGCCGCCGCTGCGGAGGTCTCCCCGGTTGCCGAGATGGTCCTCATGCAGCATATGCCCCTCGAGCAGATAGGTGACGGTTTCAAAGCCGCGGTGGGGGTGAGCGGGGAAGCCGGCAAGATAGTCGTCCGGGCTGTCAGACGAAATCTCGTCCAGCATCAGGAAGGGATCGACGCGATGGAAAGGCGATTGACCCAGGCTGCGGCCAAGCTTGACGCCGGCCCCGTCGGATGCGGGTATCGAGCGGATAATGCGTTGCAGGCTGCGGGTGCTCATGCGTTTATCCTTTCGGCGCTGACAAAAAAGTTCGACATGAAATGTTGCCTGCTTGTTCCGTTTGCGCTCACTTCATTCTTCTCTTCCATATATTGGGGACTTGTCTCTTTTTTTACAGTGCTTCTGCGCTTGCGGGACAGGGCCGGGGTGAGAGAAAATGGCGGACATATAAACCGTCTATCCCGATAAAGGTCCATTCATGTCGCTTTCCCCCTCATCCGTCAAGGAAAAAGCAGCCATCCTTTCCGAGGCGCTGCCCTACATCCGCCGCTTCCAGGACAAGACCATCGTCATCAAGTACGGCGGCAATGCCATGACCGAGGAGCATCTCAAGCACGGTTTCGCCAAGGACGTGGTGCTGCTCAAGCTGGTGGGGCTCAATCCGGTGGTGGTCCACGGCGGCGGACCGCAGATCAACGATCTCCTCAAGCGCGTGGGCAAGCAGGGTGAATTCATCCAGGGCATGCGCGTGACCGACGAGGAGACCATGGATATCGTCGAGATGGTGCTCGGCGGCCAGGTCAACAAGGAGATCGTCAATCTGCTCAACCAGTACGGCGGCAAGGCGGTAGGCCTGACCGGCACCGACGGCGGCATGATCCGGGCGAAAAAGCTGATGGTCAAGTCCAAAGAGGCCAATCAGGTCCTGATCGATCTCGGCCTGGTGGGCGAGGTGAGCCGTATCGACCCGGCGCTGGTGAACCTGCTGGACAGCCAGGACTTCATTCCCGTCATCGCCCCGATTGGCGTCGGTGACCTCGGCGAGGCGTTCAACATCAATGCCGACCTGGTGGCCGGCAAACTGGCCGAGACGCTCAAGGCCGAAAAACTGATCCTCATGACCAATACCACCGGGGTGCTGGACAAGGAAGGCAAGCTGCTCACCGGGCTGACCGCCGCGCAGGTGGATGCGCTGATCGAGGACGGCACGATTTCGGGCGGCATGATTCCGAAGATTTCCATGGCGCTGGAAGCGGTGAAGAATGGCGTCAAGACCAGCCACATCATCGACGGCCGGGTGGAGCACGCCCTGCTGCTGGAAATTCTCACCGATGAAGGCGTGGGGACGCTGATCCGTTCCAACGCATGAAGATTTCAGGCAGCGGACTGACCTGGGTATTCGATCTCGACAATACCCTGCACAACGCCTCGCCGCACATATTCCCGCACCTCAACCGCGCCATGACCCAGTATCTGCAGGATCATCTGGCACTCGACGAGGCTGCGGCGAATCGCTTGCGCGACCACTACTGGCAGCGCTATGGGGCGACTTTGCAGGGGCTGGTGCGGCATCACGGCACCGACCCGGATCATTTTCTGTGGCATACCCACCAGTTTCCCGCACTGGAGCACATGGTGCTGCGCGAACGCGGCCTGAGAGCCGCCCTGAAGCGGTTGTGCGGACGGAAAATCGTTTATACCAATGCGCCTGCCTTCTATGCCGGGGCCGTGTTGCGCCTGCTGCGCATCGACGATCTGTTTGCCGGCGTTTTTTCTATCGAGGGCGCGGCTTACCGCCCCAAGCCGGACCCGCAGGGATTTCGCCGCCTGTTCCGTAACTGGCGCCTGTCGCCGCAGCGTTGCGTGATGGTGGAGGATTCGCCGGGAAATCTCAGGACTGCGAAACGCCTGGGCATGAAAACCGTATTGATCGGCCCGGCAGCGAAACGGGTGGCGGGAGTGGATATCAGCCTGCGCTCGGTGCTGGAGCTGCCGAGGGCGCAAAGAAAGTTCAGAAAACAACAGGGGGAAGAATAATGGCGACCAGACCAGGCGAACGCAAGCTGCAGATCCTGCAGGTGCTGGCGGAAATGCTGCAGCAGCCGCAAGGCGAGAAAATCACCACGGCCGCGCTGGCGGCGCGGCTGGAGGTTTCAGAGGCGGCTTTGTACCGTCATTTCGCCAGCAAGGCACAAATGTTCGAGGGCCTGATCGAGTTCATTGAACAGAGCCTGTTCGGCATCATCAACAAGGTCACCAGCGAGGAGCAGAACGGCGCCCGGCAACTGGAAACCATGCTGTCCCTGCTGCTCGGCTTCGCGCAGAAGAATCCCGGCATGACGCGGGTGCTGATCGGCGATGCGCTGGTGAACGAGAACGAGCGCTTGCAGACACGTATTAACCAGATTCACGACCGGCTCGAAGCCAGCATCAAGCAGTCGCTGCGCATCGCGGCAAGCCAGGGCGGGCTGGCCGTGACGGCGGATCCGGCCGCCCATGCCAACCTGATCATGAGCTTCATCGTCGGGCGCTGGCAGCAGTTCGCCAAGAGCGGCTTCAAACGCGCACCAATGGAATTTCTCGAAACCCAGAAAAAAATCCTGCTGGGTTAAAGACCGCCGATAAAGGTGTTAAGCGCACACCGGGCAGGCCGGGTCTTTTTTCAGCCTGATCTGGCGCCACTCCATGGAAAGCCCATCGAGCAACTGCAGGCGGCCCAGCAGGGGCTGGCCGATCCCGGCCAGCACTTTCAGCGCTTCCGCCGCCTGAATTGCACCGATGATGCCCACCAGCGGTGCGAATACGCCCATCACGGCGCAGCGCTCTCCTTCGTCTTCTGCATTTTCCGGGAACAGGCAGTGGTAGCAGGAGCTGTCCGGGCGGCGCAGGTCGAACGTGGTGACCTGGCCGTCGAAACGAATCGCCGCGCCAGAAACCAGCGGCTTGCGATGCCGGACGCAGGCGCGGTTGACCGCGTGGCGGGTGGCGAAGTTGTCGCAGGCGTCCACCACCACATCGGATTGCGATACCAGCAGCGCCAGTTCTTCTCCCTCGACACGCTGCGGCAGGGCGGTCACCCGGATTTCCGGATTGATCGCCGCCAGGGTGCGTTGCGCCGAGAGCGCCTTGTTGCTGCCGAGTGAATGGGTAAAGTGGGCGATCTGGCGCTGCAGGTTGGTAAGGTCCACCGTGTCGCCGTCGCAGATGGTGATGCGGCCCACGCCCGCCGCCGCCAGATACAGCGCGACGGGCGAGCCCAACCCCCCGGCTCCGATGATCAGGGCATGTGAGGCGAGCAGCTTTTCCTGGCCTTCGACCCCGATCTGGGGCAGCAGGATATGGCGGCTGTAGCGCAGGAGCTGGTTGTCATCCATGAGGTGTTCACTTCCGGCCTTAACCCACTCCGGCCCTCCAAACCCCCTCATTCCCCCCTTGTCAAAGGGGAAGCGGGCGGCCTCCCCTGACAAGGGGAGGGTTGGGGAGGGGTTGGGCTTAGCGGCTCTTCAGAATCTGCAGACCCTTGAGCAGGTTGACGGCCTGATTCAGCTGGTAGTCGTTCTTCGATACCACTTCGCGTTCTCCCCCCTTGTTTTCATCCTTGCCGTCCCCCTTGTCCTTGGGCGGGTCTTTTTTCGGCGCCTGTAGCTTGACCGGCGCCTTGTCGGCCTTGCTGTCCTGGCCGTTGGTCAGGTGGCGTTCGAGGTCCGCTTCGCGCAGATTGAAGGCGCCATCCTTTTCCACGCCATTGACCGTGGCTTCTTCCACCACGATGTCAGGCGTGATGCCTTTGGCCTGAATGGAACGGCCATTGGGAGTGAAGTAGCGCGCCGTGGTGAGCTTGATGGCGGTGCCGTTGCCCAGCGGCAGGACAGTCTGCACCGAGCCCTTGCCGAATGACTGGGTGCCCATGATGATGGCGCGCTTGTGGTCCTGCAGCGCGCCGGCCACGATTTCAGATGCGGATGCAGACCCGCCGTTGATCAACACGATCATGGGCACGTCCTTCACACCCGCTGGCAGGTGTTTGAGGTAGTCGCCCTCCTTGGCGCCGCGCAGATAATTTTCCTTGTTCGCGGTCAGTTTCATCCTGGCGTCCTCGGTACGGCCTTCGGTGTAGACCACCAGCGCATTTTCCGGCAGGAAAGCGGCGGATACGCCGACCGCGCCATTCAGCAGGCCTCCCGGGTCATTGCGCAGGTCGAGTATGAGGCCCTTGAGCGAATCCTTGTTTTCTTTGTAAAGATTCTCCAGCGCCTTGGCCAGGTTCTCGCCGGTGTGCTCCTGGAACTGGGTGACCCGGACGTAACCGAAACCCGATTCGAGCAGCTTGGATTTCACGCTCTGGATCTTGATGATGGCGCGCGTCAGGGTGAAGGTCAGCGGCTTGTTCTCGCCCTTGCGCATCACGGTCAGGGTGATCTGGGTATTGGGCTTGCCGCGCATGCGCTTGACGGCATCGTTGAGCGTCATGCCCTTGACCGGGGTATCGTCCAGCTTGATGATCAGGTCGCCACTCTTGAGTCCGGCATGATAGGCCGGAGTGTCCTCGATCGGCGACACTACCTTGACGAAACCATCTTCCATGCCAACTTCGATGCCGAGGCCGCCGAATTCGCCCTGGGTGCCGACCTGGAGGTCCTTGAACGCATCCAGATCGAGATAGGCGGAGTGCGGATCGAGTCCGGACAGCATGCCGTTGATGGCTTCGGTGATGAGTTTCTTGTCCTCCACAGGTTCCACGTAATCGGACTTGATCTTGCCGAAGATTTCGGCGAACGCGCGCAATTCCTCGACAGGCAGTGGCGTTGCTGTTGCCTGCGGTTTGTCAGCCACGGCCGAATAATTCAGGCTGAGCATCACACCGAGCAGGGCGCCCATGGCGATGAGGCCGAATTTTTGCAGTTTGCCGCGCATTCTTTTCTCCATTTGCATTTGATTTGTCAGCTTATTTTGCACCAGTCCAGAGGGTCAAAAGGTTTGCTCTGGTAGCGAATCTCGAAGTATAAACCGGTTTCAGGGTTGCCGCCGCTGTTTCCCGTGCTGGCGATCACATCGCCCGCACGGACCGCTTCGCCTGTCCGTTTGAAGATGGATTCATTGTTGCCGTACAGGCTCATATAGCCGCTGCCATGATCGACGATCAGCAGGTTGCCGAAGCCGCGCAGCCAATCCGCGAACACCACCCGGCCGCTGGCGATGGCGTGAACCTCCTGTGTTGCTGCCGTGCGAATGAACAGTCCGCGCCATGGCGAGCCGCTGTCCTGCCGTGGAGTGCCAAAACGGCCTGTGAGTTCCCCTCTCACCGGCAATTGCAGTTTGCCTTTGAGTTGGGGAAATGAAATGCCTGCGATAGATGCGTCCGGTACTATCGAATTGCGCGCACTCGAGGATGGGGCTGGCGTTTTTTTAGGCGCCTCCCTCTGTTGCCTGGCAAGGCGCTCAATGAGTTGGGTCAGCTGTTTTTCATTGCGCTGCAGCCGGGATAGCTCGCTGCGTTGTTGCCCGATCTGTTTTGACAGTTGTGTGACCAGCTTTTTTTTCGTCTGCTGTTGTTCAAGCAGTTTCTGTCGTTGCCTGTCCTGTTCGATCCGGATTTTTGAAAGTTCGGCCTGCTTGGTTTTGGTTTCCAGCGCCAATTTTTCAAGTTTCACGAGATTGTCGCGTAAATGTTCGAGCAGCTCGCTGCGTGCACGGGCAAGATAGGTGTAGTAGCGGAGTTGGCGTGCAGCCTGGCTGGGGTTTTCCTGATTGAGCAGGATTTTGAACTGATCCTGCTGGCCGGAGTGATATTGCTGGTAAAACAGGTGCCCCAGCATGATCTGTTCGGCAGATATGCGTTTGTCCAGGCCTGTTTTTTCCTGTTCCAGTGCATTCAGGGCGGACTGGGCGGCTTGCTGCTGACGGGCCAGGTCGCGCAAGGTGTTGTTGCTGCTGCTGATGGACTGCTCGGATGCTTTAAGTTCATCTGCGGCATCCGCTTTGGCATCTTCAGTGCTATCCAGCGATTTTTTCAGGGTGTCGATACGCCCGCGCAACTCCTGCAGTTCGGGCTTGGGTGCGGCATGGGCGTGTGTGATCAGGCAGGCCAGTGCCAGAGCGACGGTTCGGAGGATGATCCTGATTTCTGGCGTCACACGAACGTAATCAACGGATGCCCTCGCATCTCTCGTGGCTGGGGCAGGTCCATCATTTTCAGCAATGTGGGGGCGACATCTTCCAGGGCGCCGGTCTCGGCAATTTGTGCCGGACGTCCGATGTAAACGAAAGGAACGAGATTGAGCGTGTGGGCGGTGTGGAAATCCTGGGTGCCTTCGTCGAACATCTTCTCGGCATTGCCATGGTCGGCGGTGATCAGTACTTCACCCCCGGTTTCCTGCATGGCCGGGACGATCTTGCCGAGACAGTCGTCGATGGTCTCGATGGCCTTGATCGCTGCCTTCAGATTGCCGGTGTGGCCGACCATGTCGGGGTTGGCGAAATTGCAGATGATGGCATCGTACTGGCGGCTCTGAATTGCTTCGACCAGCTTTTCCGTGACTTCATAAGCGCTCATTTCAGGCTTGAGATCGTAGGTGGGCACATCGGGAGAGGCTACCAGAATGCGGTCTTCGCCCGGATAGCAGGTCTCTTCGCCGCCATTGAAAAAAAAGGTGACGTGTGCATATTTTTCGGTTTCCGCGATACGTAGCTGGCGCAAGCCTTGATCCGAAAGGTACTCGCCGAGCCCGTTCCGGATGCGCTCCTGCGGGAACGCCACGGCAACGTCGAAATCCGCACTGTATGCGGTCAGGGTGCAATAGGCGCTCAGTTTGGGTACGTAATCGCGCTCAAAGGCGTCGAAGTCCGGCTCGATCAGGGTGCGGGTCAGCTCGCGTGCGCGGTCGGAACGGAAATTCATGAAGACTACGCCATCGCCATCCTTCATTCTGGCCGGCTCGCCGATCACCGTGGCCTTGACGAATTCGTCGTTCTCGTCACGCGCATAGGCATTGTGCAGGCCTTCGATGGCGGTGCTGGCGTGGAATTCTGCGATTCCCTGAGTGAGCAGGTCGTATGCGGTTTTGACGCGCACCCAACGATGGTCGCGGTCCATGGCGTAATAGCGGCCCACGATGGTGGCAATCCTGCCGCTGCCTAGCAGGTCGATTTTATCTTGTAGGCGCTGGAGAAAAACTTCTGCACTTTTGGGTGGTGTGTCGCGGCCATCCAGAAAAGCGTGAACGTAAATATCCCTGATCCCGGCGCGAACGCCCATTTCCAGCATGGCATGGATGTGGGTTTCATGGCTGTGCACGCCGCCGTCCGAGAGCAGACCGAAAATATGCAGGGCGCCGTTGCTTTTCCTGATGGCATCAACCGTGGCGGTGAGCTCGTGGTTGGTAAAGAAAGAGCCGCTTTTGATCGCCATGTTGATACGCGAGATTTCCTGATACACAACGCGACCGGCGCCAATGTTGAGGTGCCCGACCTCGGAATTGCCCATCTGGTCGGCAGGCAGGCCGACAGCGGCCTCCGAAGCATGAATGCGGGTGTGCGGATAGCTGGCCCAGAGTTTGTCCCAGTTGGGCTTGTTCGCCAGGGCGACGGCGTTATCGGGCCCGGCTTCGCGGCAACCGAAGCCATCAAGAATTAAAAGCAGAACCGGTGTAACCTTCATAACAGATATAGACTTTATTTTGACGAGCATGAATGCAATTGATGTATCATTTTATTATGTTTTAATAATGTACGCATTAAACTTGTTCCAGATTTCTTGCAAAGAGATATGTATTCATGTTGAATTTTGACCAGGTCGAGTTGATAGATAAAGACGAGCATATCGAGCAGGCGTCGCGGGCGATGAAGGCGATGTCGCATCCGTTGCGGCTGAAAATCCTGTGTGTGCTGGGTGACCGTGAAATCAGCGTGCAGGAAATTGTCGAAAATGTCGGCACTTCGCAAAGCAACATTTCCCAGCATCTGGCCATTCTTCGCGACAAGGGTGTGCTGCGTACGCGCAAGGATGCCAACCGGGTGTACTACCGGGTCGGGGATACCCGTACTCTCCAGTTGATCAGCATGATGCGTGATGTCTTCTGCGGTTTTGCCAAATAATTTTACCTAATATTCCCGTTTCTGACGTTCTGGCCTTAAACCAGATTCCCTCTTGGTATATTATAATTCGCTAATATATAGCGTGTGGTGTTTAATATATGCCCGGCGCACCCAATTCCAGAATTGCCGGATCACGGAAAATCAAGAGAGGTTAACCGTATGAAACTGTTTCCATTGCGCGCATACGGCGGACACATCAGCCTGGTATGGGGTTTATTGGCTCTGGTGCTGGCTCGTTCTGCGCCGGCCGATACGCTGAATTTCGCCCAGTGTGTGGATGCCGCGCTCAGGCAGAACCCGGGCCTGTCCGCCAGCCGGGCGCAGGTGCAGCAGGCTGAGGCTGGCCTGGTCCAGGCGCAGGCCGGCCACCTGCCCAAGGTGACGTTTTCCCTCAATGCGGTGCGCACCAACGATGCATTGAGTGCTTTTGGCCTCAAGCTCTCCCAACGTGGCGCCACCTTCGACGATTTCGGCGCCAGCCAGTTTGTGGGTCCGGCCAGCCTGTTGGTCGCGCCGGATCATCTCAACCACCCTGACGCCGTCAGCAACGTCAACACCCGCCTCGAGGCGCAGCTTCCGCTCTATACCGGCGGGATGATCGAGGGTTACGTCGAGCAGGCGCAGGCCTACATCAAGGCTGCCCGGGAGGGTGACCAGTCCGCACGCCAGCAGCTCATTTTCCAGGTGCTACAGGCGTACGAGGGCGTGCATGCCGCGCGCGCCTACGTGAACGTGGCGCAACAGGGCGAAGTTGCCGCTGCGTCCTACGTCAAGACCATCGACAGCCTGCTCAAGCAGGGCGTGGTGGTGAAAAGCGACCTGCTTTCTGCGCGTATCCACCTCGAAGATGTACGGGTCAAGCTCGTCAAGGCACAAAATTCCGAGGCTGCTGCGCTGGATCAATTGCACCTGCTGCTCGGCCTGCCACTCTCGCAGTCCCTGGACGTAGGCCCGCAGGTGACGTTCGCGCGGCTGCCCGGCAGGATCGATGAGCTGCGCGAGCAGGCTTTGAACGACAACCCGGGGCTCAATGCCATGCGCAACCAGTTGCAGGCCGCCCAGGCCAACGTAAAAGTGGCGAAATCCGGGTTTTATCCCCAACTCGGCCTGATGGCGCGGCAGGACTGGAACGATAAGAATGCCGGATTCAATGCCAGTTCCTACACAGTGGGCGGGATGATGTCCTGGAATGTGTTCGATGGCGGTACGGTGCGCGGCGCCGTGGACCGTGCGGCGGCGGGCAAGGCCGAGCTGGCCGCACGCCTGCAGCAGGCCGAAAGCGGCGTAACCTTTCAGGTTGCGGATGCCTGGCGCAGGGCCGACGAAGCCGAGCAGCGCGTAGCAGTGCGCGAACTGGCCGTCACCCACGCCGAGGAGGCGCTCGGCCTGGTCGAGAAACGCTATAACAACGGCGTGACCACCATCACCGAGCTGCTCGCCGCGCGCGCGCAACTCGACAATGCCCGTGCCGACGTGGTGGCGGCGAAATACGATCTTGCCATCCAGCGCGCCGGACTCAGGCTCGCGCTGGGCAAGCTTGAACCAGAGATGAAGTAGCGGAGTTGATCGTGATGAATTCTAAATCCCCAGTTTTGCCTGCCGTTATCGCCGCATCAGTCGTGCTTGCCCTGCTGGGCGGTTGCGGGGAAAAGGCCAGTGACAAACCAGCGGTTGTTCCGGGCGCAACGATAAAAGCCGAAGTCGTCACCGTGGAAAAAGCCGTTCTGCCCATCGTCGCTACTTCGCCCGCCAGCGTCGTTGCCGGACAGCAGGCGCAAATCGCCTCGCGCCTGATGGGCTACATCCGCGAAATGAACGTGCAGGAAGGGCAAACCGTCGCTGCCGGCCAGCGCCTGTTCACGGTCGATCCAGCCGATATCCAGGGGCAGATGAACATGGCCCGCGCCGGAGTGGCCCAGTCCGAGGCGGCGCTGGCAGACGCCAAGAACGACTACGAGCGCTTCGGCAACCTCTACAGGGAAGAAGCCATCCCCAAGATGCAATGGGACAAGATTCGTCTTCAGTACCAGGTGAGCCAGCAGCAGGCGGCAGCGGCGCGCGCGGCTTTCGATACCGCTTCCGCGCAGATGAAATATGCCACGGTGCAGGCGCCGTTTGCCGGCGTCATCACCCTGAAAATGGCGAATGCCGGCGATCTGGCCGCGCCCGGCCGGCCGCTGCTGGCGCTGGAAAACCCGGCCAGCCTGCAGGTGCAGACCCGTGTGGCGCGCGAGGTTTTTTCCCAGCTCAAACCGGGCGACCCTGTAGCCATTCAGATGGATGGGCAGGGCAGTGATCTTGCCGGCAAGGTGGCAAGCCTGGTGCCCGCCGCCGATCCCCTTACCCACAGCTACCTGGTCAAGATCGATCTGCCCGAGGGGCACGGGCTGAGAAGCGGCAATTTTGTGCGTGTGGCTTTCTCCCTCGGTTCGCGTGAAGGGATACGCGTGCCGGCCGGGGCGCTGCTGGAACGCGCCGGAATCGCCGGGGTGTTCGTGGTGGACGCGCAGGGCATCGCCCGCTACCGCATGGTGCGTGCCGGGGCGGCAAGCGGTGGCAGTGTGGAAATCCAGGCTGGCCTCAATCCGGGCGAGCGGGTGGTGACATCGGCTACGACGACCATGCAGTCCGGTGACAAGGTGGTGGGCCAGGGGAACGGCAATGGCTGAAGTGCACGACGAGATGCCGCTTAACAGCGCGGGCAAGATTGCCCGTCTGTTTCTGGAGTCGAAAATGACCGCCATGCTGATGCTGGCGGTGACGCTGGCGGGCATCATGGCGCTGTTCGTCACCGCGCGTGAGTACAATCCGCAGATCGTCGTGCCTGCCGCCAACATCATTGTTGCCAAGCCTGGCGCCAGCGCCGAGGAAATCCACAATCTGGTGGTCAAGCCGCTGGAGGCGATCATGAATGCCCAGTCGGGCGTCAAGCATACCTATGGCTATGCGGTTGCCGACTATGGCGTGGTGACGGTGCAGTTCGACGTGGGTGAAGATCAGGAAAAAAGCCTGGTCAAGCTCTACAACCAGCTGATGCAGAACATGGATCGCATGCCCGCCGGGGTGATGCAGCCCCTGGTCAAGCCCATCAACGTGGATGACGTGCCGATCATGACGCTCACCCTGAGCTCGTCAAGCATGGACGATTACCAGCTGCGGCAGGTCGCGGCGCGGGTGCTGGAACAGTTGCGCAACGTGCCGGGCGTGTCTTTCACACAGTTGACGGGAGGGGCGCAGCGTGCCGTCAATGTGTGGATTTCGCCTGACAGGCTGGCCGCGGCGGGGTTGTCCCTGGACCAGGTGGACCGCATGATCGGCGCCGCCAATGTATCCGTTCCGGCGGGCCAGCTGGTCGACCAGAACCGCAATCATCCGCTGCGCATGTCCGGCTTTATCGGCGACGCGCGCGAAGTGGGGCAGATCATCGTGGGGGCGCCGCAAGGCCGCCCGGTATTTCTGAAGGATGTCGCAACCATCGAGGATGGTCCTGCGGAAACCGACGAATTGTCGCGCTTTGCCTATGGCCCTGCGGCGCAGGCAGGGGCGCCCGTTCACCGTGGCGAGGCCCCGGCGGTCACTATCGCCATTGCAAAAAAGGCCGGCACCAATGCCGTAGTGGTGACCTCGGCTGTGCTCGCCAAACTGGATGCCCTGAAACGCCAGGCCATTCCGCAGGGGGTCGAGGTGGCCGTCACGCGCGACGACGGTGCCAAGGCCAACGACGCAGTCAATACCCTGGTGGAGCACCTCGGTATTGCCATCGGATCGGTGGTGGTGATCCTGGTGTTCTTCCTCGGCTGGCGCGAAGCGGCCATCGTCACCCTGACGGTGCCGCTGATCCTGTTCGTGGTGCTGACCGTGGGTCTGATCGCTGGCCAGACTATCAACCGCATCACCCTGTTCGCGCTGATCCTGTCGCTCGGCCTGCTGGTGGATGCCGCCATCGTGGTGGTGGAAAACATTCATCGCCACATGCATCACGGCGGTGGCAAGGATTTCAAGCAAGCCCTGGTGGAAGCGACCAACGAGATCGGTAATCCCACCAATATCGCCACCATCGCGGTGATCCTGGCGTTTATTCCGATGGCGTTCGTGACCGGCATGATGGGGCCGTTCATGCGGCCGATTCCGTTTAATGTCCCGGTGGCGATGATCGCCTCGCTGGTGATCGCCTACATGGTGGTGCCATGGGCGGCGAACCTGTGGCTGGCCGGCAAGGCGGCCAAGTCGCTTGCGGCACAGCCGTCATTGGAGGATAAGTCGGCGGATCCGCAAGATCCCCTGCATCGCGCCTATGTGGCGGTGATTACCCCGCTGATCCGCCATTCCGGCCGTCGCAACCTGTTGTTCCTGCTGGTGGGGATGCTGCTGGTAGCCGCGATGATCCAGCCGGCCTGGCAATTCGTGCGGCCATCCGGCGTGAACGGCCCGCTTTCGGCCATGGGCGTGGAATTGAAGATGCTGCCCAACGACAATACCAACAGCTTCCTGGTGCAAGTGGATACGCCTGCCGGCACGACCCTGGCCGGAACCGACCAGGTGGCGCGCACGGTCGGTGAAGTGCTGGCGAAGACGCCCTATGTTACTGATTACCAGACCTTTCTCGGCGTTACCGCGCCGGTGGATTTCGCGGCCCTGGTGCGCGGCGACATGCTCAAGCGCGGCGACAACCTGGCGCAACTGCGCGTGAACCTCAGCGACAAGCATCATCGCTCGAAATCTTCCCACGAGGTCGTGAACGAATTCAATGCTGCCCTGGCGCCGCTGCGTGAGGCTTTTCCGCAAGCCAGGATCAAGCTCTACGAGACCCCGCCCGGCCCGCCGGTGCAGTCGCAGGTACTGGCCGAGCTGTATGGGCCGGACTATGGCAAGCTGCGCGCCGCAGCGGCGGACGTGAACAAGGCGTTTACCCAGGTTTACGGCATCGTCAATGTGGACGATTCGGTGACTGCCACGGTCGATACTTTCCATATCAGGGTGGATCGCGAGAAGGCCATTCTCTCCGGTGTCGCGCCCGGGCAGGTGGGCAAGCTGCTGCACGATTACGTCTCGGGTTTTTCCATCGGCACCCTGCATGTCGACGACGCGCGCGAACCGGTCAACATCACCGTGCGTTTGCCGCGGAGCGAACGCCAGACGCCGCAGCAAATCCTGTCCATCCGCATTGCCAACATGAGCGGGCAGCAGGTGCCGCTGTCGGCCATCGCCAGCGTCGAGCGCGCCACCCAGGACAAGCCCTTCTATGATCGCGACCAGCATCCGACGGTGATGGTTGGCGGCGAGCTGCTCAAATCCAGCCCGGTCTATGCGGTGCTGGCCCTGGACAAGATGCTGGACGGCAAGATGCTGAGCCCGGGCATCGCCTTCAAAACCGGCAACCTCGGCTTCAGCGAAGCCCAGCCCGACGACGTGATGAACTACCACCTGCTGTGGGGCGGCGAGATGCGCCTGACGCTCGACGTGTTCCGCGATCTGGGCTCGGCTTTCATCGTGGCGCTGGTGTTCATCTACCTGATGCTGGTGGGCTACTACAAATCCTTCATGATGCCGCTGATCGTGATGGGCGCGATTCCGCTCACCCTGGTGGGCGTGTTTCCCGGCCACTGGATCACGCAGCAGGCGTTTACCGCCACCTCCATGATCGGCGTCATCGCCCTGGCGGGCATCGTGGTGCGCAATTCGCTGCTGCTGATCGATTTCATCGTGGATTACCGCAAGCGCGGCTATGCGCTGGACGAGGCGGTGATCGAAGCCGGCGCGGTGCGTTTCCGCCCCATCATGCTGACCGCGCTGGCCATCATCCTGGGGTCGGCCATCATGATTACCGATCCGGTGTTCGGCGGTCTGGCGGTGTCGCTGATTTTCGGCACCTTCGCTTCCACCGTCCTGACGCTGGTCGTGATTCCCTTGATGTATTATCTGTGGGAGCGCCGCCAGCATGCTGCCCACGCTTGATTTTGTAGTGTGCGGCCCCAGATTCGTTCCATTGCCCGATGGACGTGATTCCGGGAATGTCCGGTTTTGCGATGTCCTGATGAAATACTGAAATAGAGAGGAAAAAGTAGTGCACTTCATTCAAAACAATCTGGGCCTGGTCGCCCTGGTCATGATCAGCGGCATGATGCTGTTCTGGCCCATGATCAACCGGCGCATCTCCGGCATCAAGGAGGTCGGCGCGATGGAAGCGACCCAGCTCATCAATCATCACGACGCGCTGATTCTGGATGTGCGGGAAGATCAGGAATATGCAGGCGGACACGCGCCGAATTCCAAGCACATTCCCCTGCGCCAGTTGTCAGGGCGTATACAGGAGCTGGAGAAATTCAGAAACAAGCCGATTATCGCCATCTGCCGCAGCGGGGCGCGCTCCGGTCATGGCTGCAGCGTGTTGCGTAAAAACGGTTTCGAGCAGGTTTACAATCTGAGTGGCGGGATGTCAGCCTGGCAGCAAGCCAATATGCCGGTTGAACGGAAATAGATCACAAAACAAAAGGAAGAAAGAATGCCCAATATCACCATGTACTGCACTGGCGTGTGCCCTTATTGCACCATGGCTGAAAAGCTGCTGCAAAAAAAAGGCGTGACGGAAATCGACAAGATTCGCATTGACCTTGAAGAAGGCCGCAAGGAGGAGATGATGGAAAGAACAGGACGCCGTACTGTCCCGCAGATCTATATCGGCGATTTCCACGTTGGTGGTTTTGACGACCTTTCCGCGCTGGATGTGGAAGGCAAGCTGGAACCGTTGCTGGCTGGATGATGCCATGAATATCGTCTGTCCTGATTGTCAGTCGATCAATCGCGTACCGGATGAGCGACTGGGCCAGAATCCGAAATGCGGCAAGTGTGCCTCACTGCTGCTGGACGGTAAGCCACTCGAGCTGGGTGGCGCGAATTTTGGCCGTTTTGTTGCCAAGAGCGAGATGCCGCTGGTAGTGGATTTCTGGGCGCCATGGTGCGGACCCTGCAAGATGATGGCGCCGGTCTTCAGCCAGGTTGCCGCCGAATTCAGGACGCGTTTCCGTTTCGTCAAGATCAATACTGAAGTGGAGCAGTCGCTGGCTCAGCAGTTTGCGATCCGCAGCATTCCCACCCTGGCGCTGTTCAGGAATGGCGCTGAAGTCGACCGCATTGCCGGCGCCATGGATGCCGGCAATCTCAGAAACTGGCTGTTGCAGCACTGAAGTGTGCCTCGGTCGTCCCGCTCTGCAGTGCATCGCGTTATAATCCCTATTTTTTCCGAGGTTTTCTCCCATGAGTGAAGCACAAGAACAAGTGGTTTTTGGTATCGAAAAAGTTTATGTCAAAGACCTTTCGCTGGAAATTCCCAATGCCCCGCAGATTTTTCTGGAAAAGGGTACGCCCGCGATCAACGTCGAATTTCATACCAGGGCCGAGCAACTGGGTGACGATGTCTACGAAACCGTGCTGACCGTCACAGTGACCTCCAAGCTGCCTGAAGGGGATAAAACCGTGTTTCTGGTGGAAGCCGCGCAGGCAGGTATTTTCCGCATCAGCAATGTGCCGCAGGAAGATCTCGATCCGCTGCTCGGCATCGCTTGCCCCAACATTCTTTATCCTTATGTCCGCGAAGCGGTTTCCGACATGGTGACGCGCGCAGGCTTCCCGCCGGTAGTGCTGCAGCCGATGAATTTCGAATCGATTTTCCATCAGCAAAGGCAGATGCAGGCGGATCAGAATCAAGCCCCGACAACGCATTAATACCGGTATAACAGGATGAGCCGCCAGCGCTGGACAGGATTGCTGCTGCTGGCTGCCTTGTCCTCCTCCCAGGCATGGGCGCTGGAGTACCGTTCTATCCTCAGCGACCGTACTGTCATGTACGACACGCCCTCCCTGCGCGGCAAGAAACTCTATCTTGCAAGCCGTTACTACCCGGTGGAGGTCATCGTCAGCCTGGAACATTTTGCCAAAGTGCGCGATGCAGCCGGGGGCCTGGCCTGGGTGGAAAAGAAACAGCTCAGCGAGCAGCGCATGGTGCTGGTAAATGTCCCGCTGGCGGATATTCGCCAGGCGGCAGACGAAAAAGCTGCGCTGGTTTTCCAGGCGGAACGCAATGTCGTTCTGGAACTGCTCGAATATACCGGCTCAGGCTGGCTCAAGGTCAGGCATCCTGATGGTGCGGCCGGCTTTGTGCGGATTTCGCAGGTATGGGGCTCATGAAGATTGCCGTGCTGGGTGCCGGGGCCTGGGGAAGCGCACTGGCCGTCAGCCTGACGGGCCGGCATGAGACGAGCCTGTGGGCGCGCAATACTGCCCAGGTGGCGGAAATGTCCGCATTTCGATGCAATTCACGATATCTGCCGGATGTACCGCTACCCGCCTCCCTCCACCTCGGGTCTGATCTTGCAGCCCTGCTTGGAACTGCGGAGCTGGTGCTCGCCGTCGTGCCCAGCAGCGGATTGCGCGCCTTGCTGCGCGACGTCAATGCGATGGCGCCGGGTGTTCCGGTGGTCTGGGCCTGCAAGGGATTCGAGGCGGGAAGCTGCAAACTTCCTCATCAGGTGGCAAGCGATGAACTCGACCCGGGCACTCCGCGCGGCGTACTTTCCGGGCCGAGTTTTGCGCGTGAGGTGGCGCTGGGTTTGCCCACGGCGCTGACGCTGGCCTCGCTGAATGAAACCTTTTCCCGCCAGACTGCCCTGGCATTGCATAGCCATCACCTGCGCGTTTATGCCAGCAGGGATATTCCGGGTGTCGAACTTGGCGGAGCGGTCAAGAACGTACTGGCGATCGCGGCCGGCATTTCAGACGGCATGGGGTTCGGCCACAATGCTCGCGCCGCACTGATTACGCGAGGCCTGGCCGAGATCACCCGGCTCGGTCTGCAACTCGGCGGCCGCCAGGAAACTTTCATGGGACTGGCCGGCATGGGCGATCTGATTCTGACCTGCACCGGCGATCTGTCGCGCAATCGTCAGGTCGGTTTGCAACTGGCGCAGGGAAAAACGCTGGCAGATATTCTCGGCGGCCTTGGTCATGTCGCCGAAGGCGTCAATACGGCACAGGAAGTACTGAATCTGGCGCGGCAACACAAGGTTGAAATGCCGATTACCGAGGCGGTATACCAGGTACTATATCAGGGCCTGGCGCCGCGCACGGCAGTTGAGGGTCTGCTCAACCGCGCTCCCAGCGCAGAGTTCCGACACTAAACTGCGCCATCAAATCCCACCTGCCGCCACGCTTCGTAAATCATTACTGCCGCCGCATTGGACAGGTTCAGGCTGCGACTTTTCGGCTGCATCGGCAGGCGAATACGTTGCTCGGGCGCAAAACTCTCCAGTATCTCTACCGGCAGCCCACGGCTCTCCGGACCGAAAACCAGCACATCCCCCGGCTGAAAGCGCACGTCTGTGTGGCGCGTCGCCCCCTTGGTCGTGGCCGCAAACAGCCGCCGCCCGTTGAAATGTAGACGGCATGCAGCCCAGTCCGGATGAACCTTGAGCGTGGCATATTCGTGATAATCCAGTCCGGCACGCTGCAGCTGCCTGTCCTCCAGGGTAAAGCCGAGCGGCTCCACCAGATGCAGGGATGTGCCGGTATTGGCGCAGAGACGGATGATATTTCCGGTGTTGGGCGGAATTTCCGGCTCGAACAGAACGATTTCAAACAATTTCTTGTGCCTTGAATGGAAAAACGTTAATTTAACACTATCAATGAGATGTGTTTTGATTATGACAAACAACGTGAGAAATTGGGGCGAAGATGGCCAAACCTGAAAGAATCCGGCTTGGTGAAGTGCTGATCCAGCAGAATCTGCTTACTGAAGAGCAGCTTAAGCAGTCACTTGCCGAACAGAAAAGCAGCGGGCGCAAGCTGGGCCGGATTTTCATCGAAAATGGTTTTGTCACCGAAGAGGGTATTGCCGAAGCCATTGCCCGGCAGTTGCAAATTCCTTTTATCAACCTCAAGTTCTATAACGTCGATACCGAACTGGTCAACAAGCTGCCGGAAACTCAGGCGCGACGTTTTCGTGCACTGGTGCTGGAGGATAAAGGATCTGCGCTGCTGCTCGGCATGGCCGACCCCTCCGATCTTTTCGCCTATGATGAACTGGCGCGAATACTCAAACGAGACATTGATCTGGCTGCAGTTGCTGAAAGCCAGTTGCTGCAAACCATCGACCGCGTATATCGACGTACCGACCAGATCAGCGGTCTGGCGCTGGCGCTGGAAGAAGAACTGGGCGACACCGTGGTGGACTTCGGTGGCCTCGGCGCTACTACCAACCTGGAAGAAGCGCCAGTCGTCAAACTGCTCCAAACCATGTTTGAGGATGCCACCCAGGTGCGCGCTTCGGATGTCCATATCGAGCCCCAGGAAACCAAACTGCAGATCCGTTTCCGCATCGATGGCGTACTGCACCTGCAAACGGAAGCCGACAACAAGATTGCCTCCGCCCTGGTGCTGCGACTCAAACTGATGTCCGGGCTGGATATTTCCGAAAAACGCATGCCCCAGGACGGGCGTTTCAACATCAAGGTGCGCGGGCAATCGATCGACGTGCGTATTTCTTCCATGCCCACCCAGTATGGCGAGTCGGTGGTGATGCGTCTGCTCAACCAGAGTGGCGGGATCCTGACGCTGGATAAACTTGGTATGCCGCCGGATATGCTGGAGAAATTCCGCAAGATTTTGCATCGCCCAAACGGGATGGTGCTGGTAACAGGTCCAACCGGCTCCGGCAAAACCACTACCCTGTATTCCGCACTGGCGGAGCTGAACTCTGTCGAGGCCAAAATCATTACCGTCGAAGATCCGGTTGAATATCGTTTGCCAGGCATCAATCAGGTGCAGGTGAATGAAAAAATCGATTTGTCTTTCGCCCGCGTGCTGCGCTCCACTTTGCGTCAGGACCCGGATATCATCCTGGTGGGCGAGATTCGCGACCAGGAAACAGCGCAGATCGGCTTGCGTGCCGCAATGACCGGCCACATGGTGCTCTCCACTTTGCACACCAACGACGCCATCAGCACGCCGATACGTCTTATCGACATGGGCGTGCCGCGTTTCATGGTGGCCACTTCGCTGCAGGTCGTGCTGGCCCAGCGCCTGGTGCGCCTGATCTGCGAGAGCTGCATTGAAACTTATACACTCAAGCCTTTCGAACATGAATGGATGCGGCTGGAACTCAAGGACGCAGTGGATCAGCAGCAATATAAACATGGACGCGGATGCACCAACTGCAACGGGACCGGTTACCAGGGCCGCATGGGTATTTACGAAATGCTGGAAATGAGTGTTGAAATGGTCGAGGCCGCCAACCACCACGACCCTGCGCATTTCATGAAAATGGCACGCCAGCAGATGGCCGGAAAGTCCCTGCGAACCCAGGCCGTCGGCGAGGTGATCAGGGGGCGTACGACAGTGGGCGAGGCGATGCGGATCAGTAATCAGTTTGATGAATAGCTTGTCAGCTATCAGCGGTCAGCTTGGGTGTGAGGATGGATGAAGGATTTTCGGGACTTGAAAGTTTGGGTAAAAGGGCATGATTTACCGCTGGCAGTTTACCGGGCAACAATGGATTTTCCACGGGAAGAAATTTATGGATTGATCAGCCAGTTGCGGCGAGTGAGGTGGAATAGCATTTGCTACTGGCTAGGGGTCTCAATTATTTGGTAGGGAGCGTTTATGAAGATTTGTCCCATGAAGTTGTTGAAGTCAAGAAAATGCTCGCAGTATTCATTCAGAAACTTAGATAACACACTATCGTCTGGTGTGACTTCATGGTTTTTGCTGACAGCTGAAAGCTGATGGCCAAAAGCTAAACATGCCCTTTTTTTCCTATAAAGCCAGAAACGCGCGCGGTGACCTGATCGAAGGTATTCAGGAAGGCCCGGACAGCGCTGCAGTGGCTGACATGCTATTTAACGGCGGCATGACGCCTGTCGAGATCGCTGTGTCTGCCAGGGGGCCGAGTACGCAGCAGGAAGGCCTGCTGGAGCGCATGCAGCAGCAGAAAATCACGCCGGTTGATGTCATGCTGTTTTCGCGCCAGATGTATACCCTGCTCAAGGCCGGCGTGCCCATCATGCGGGCACTTGCCGGATTGCAGGAGTCGACGCATAACAACAGCATGAAAAAGGTGCTTCAGGACATGCGCGAAAGCCTGGACGGCGGGCGCGAGCTTTCTGCCGCCATGCGGCGCCATCCGGACGTGTTCAACCCGTTTTACGTCAGCATGGTGCGGGTGGGTGAGGCGACCGGCATGCTGGAAGAAATCTTCCTGCGCTTGTTCCATTACATCGAATTCGAGAAATCGACCAGAGACAAAATCAAGTCGGCGATGCGCTACCCCACATTCGTCGTCATCGCGATGGTGGTGGCGATAGCCATCATCAATCTATTCGTGATTCCTGCCTTCGCCAAGGTTTACAAGGGGTTCAACGCTGAACTGCCAATGATGACCAAAATCCTGATCGCCAGTTCGGATTTTACCGTGCAGTACTGGCCACTCATGCTCGCGCTCCTGGCTGGAGCGATTTACGGTTTTCGCCTGTATATCGCCACGCCGGTGGGGAGATACCAGTGGGACAGGCTCAAGCTGAGATTGCCGGTCGTGGGCAGCATTATCGAAAAGGCTACCCTCTCCCGTTTTGCCCGCAGTTACGCGCTCACCAGTCGCAGCGGGGTGCCCATTGTGCAGGGCCTGAGCGTGGTGGCACAGGTGGTGGACAACGATTATATTGCCAAAAAAATAGACAATATCCGCGAAGGTGTAGAGCGCGGCGACAGCATCTTGCGCACGGCAGCGGCATCTGGAGTCTTTACCCCGGTGGTCCTGCAAATGGTTGCGGTTGGCGAAGAAACAGGTGAGCTGGATGACCTGATGCAGGAAGTTGCCGAGATGTATGAACGCGAGGTTGCATACGAAGTGGACAACCTTTCCGCAAAGATCGAGCCGATCCTGATCGTCGGCCTGGGTATTCTGGTCCTGATCCTGGCGCTGGGGGTGTTCCTGCCGATATGGGATCTTGGCAAGGCGGCAATGCACAAGTGAAAAACAGACCGGCCGGTTTCAGCTTGCTGGAGTTGATGGTGGTAGCGGCTTTGCTGGCGGTTCTTGCCGGATTGCTGCTGAATCGCCTGCATTATTATCAGGAAGCCGCCGAAAAAATGAACATGGAAACCACCGTCGGGACGCTGAGAAGCGCGTTGCTACTGAAGATTGCCGAATACATGACCGCCGGCAAGAGCATTGAGTATGAACAGATTGCGCAGGAAAACCCAATCGACTGGCTGGAAATCAAGCCGCCCAACTACGCTGGTGCTTTCAGTGGTCCGCCGCCAGACACGATGCCGCGCGGTAGCTGGTATTTTAACAGCACCGGACGCACGCTGGTGTATCAGGTCAACAACGGGCGATATTTTATGCCCGATAGCCATGGGGAGAAGCAGGCAAGATTTCGTCTGGTGCTGATTCGTGGCGTAATTCAGGGTAGAGAGGCGCTAGGGGATTTCCCTATGCCAGCATCAGGGGTTAAACTGGAAGCTGTTGAGCCTTATCGCTGGGAATTGCCATGACGGAAGGCACGAAAAATGCTTTTATCCCTCATGCAAGAATGGGTTCGTGGCTCAAGTATGTTTACCGGATGCCGCTAGAGAACATAACGGGCCGGATTTCGAATCGCTAACATTTTTAAAGGAACAATAGTAATGAACAGAAAACAGGCAGGTTTTACCCTGATCGAACTGGTCGTGGTGATTACGATCATCGGCATTCTGGCGGCGATTGCACTGCCGAAATTTACCAACCTGCAGCGCGATGCGCGTATTGCCAAATTGAATGCTGCTCGGGGCGCGATCGGAGCGGCAGCCGCTCTGGTGCATGCCACTTTTCTGGCGCGCGGCGGGGTTGCCGATCCTGCAGGCAGCACGCCATGCATTGGCACCAACGCTGTGAACGGTACGATTTGTACGGAAGCCGGCCTGGTTCAGCTTGCCAACGGCTATCCCGCCAGCGCGACCGCGCTTGGCGCAGCAACGCCGGGGATCATAGGCGCTGCCGGTCTGGTTTCGGTGTTCAGTCCGACTCTAGTGCAGTTGCAGGCAGAAGGGTTTAACGTGACAGTTGGCGCTACCGCAACGATTCAGGTCACGGGTGGCAGCAATGCTGCGAACTGCTCGTTCACCTACGCGGCCGCAGCCGCAAACGCCGCGCCCGTAATCAGTGCTGTGACTTCCACCGGCTGCTGATGAGCAGATTCTAAGCTTATTCAATCACTTAAAAGAGGAACTGAAATGAAAGCGCAAAAAGGTTTTACCCTGATCGAACTGGTAGTTGTGATCGTGATTCTCGGTATTCTGGCCGCCACGGCGTTGCCGAAGTTTGTCGACCTTAGCAAGGATGCGCGAGGTGGCGTAATGCAGGGTGTAGAGGCGGCGATGCGTGGCGCGGACACCATGATCTACGCCAAGGCTGCTGCTGCTGGTGTATCTAACCTTGCACCAGGTGCGACTGCCACGGTCACGATCAATGGCACCGCTGTGCTGTTGGCATATGGTTACGCGAGGGACGTTGTGGAATTGGCCAAAGTATTGACATTGAACCCGGCCGCTGATTTTACCGTCACCCTGGCTTCAAATGATATTCGCCATGCCAATGCCGCTACCCCGGCCAACTGCTCTGTGACATACACTGCAGCGACCAGTGCCACTGTGCCTCCCGTGTATGTAACCGACAAATCTGGTTGCTAATAAGGAAGTCGTCAGATGAGCAGGGGCGTGGCATCCACGCCTGATTGACACAACAAGGGGGGCAGTACGCCCCCTTGTATTTCTGGTCTGGAAATCTTGTCATGAAACAGGCTGGGCTGAATTTCAGGAGTAGGCGTGTACGTGCCAGCAGGCTTTCTTGTTTGGAGCCGGAAGGGGCATTGTTACGTCATTCTGCTGGTTTTACCTTGGTGGAACTGGTTGTCACCCTGATCATCATCGGTATCCTCGGCGCGTTTGTCGCACCGCGTTTTTTCGGCACCCACGGTTTCGAGGAACGCGGCTTCCATGATGAGACTTTGTCTGCCTTGCGCTTTGCCCAAAAAGCCGCAATCGCCCAGCGGCGGCTGGTCTGCGTTGAGTTCCCAGATAACAAGACGGTCAGACTCCGGGTGGCGACGGCGAACCCCGCCGCTGTTTGCAATGCCAATCTGGCCGGGCCGGATGGCACAACGCCTTATATCGTCGATGCGACTGCGGATACCAAGTACCGCAATGCAGACGTCAGATTTACCGCAGTACCCGCAACAATCACTTTTGGTCCGCTTGGCACGCCCAATGCGGCTGCATCGATCAGCGTGGTGAACCTGGCCGTGCCCGTCACAGTGGAGGCCGAAACCGGCTATGTTCACTGAGGCGAACATTCGATCCCAGTCGGGCATATCACTTATCGAGGTGATCATTTTTATCGTCGTGGTCAGCGTCGGTGTGGTGGGCCTGATGTCGGTGCTGAACAGCTCGCTCAAGCACAGTGCCGATCCGATGCTGCGCAAACAGGCCTTGGCGGTGGCGGAAGCCCTGCTCGAAGAGGTCGAGTTGATGCCTTTTACCGATTGCGATCCGGACAATTACGATCCGGTTACCCTGGTCTGTTCCCTGGCGGAGGCGATGGGGCCGGAAGCCGGCGAAGCGCGGGGCTCTCTGGTCACGCCATTTGACAATGTCAATGATTACAATGGCTTTGCCCTCGCCGGTGGTGGAACGGATATCGGCGGGAACGTCACTGTGCCACCCGGTTATAGCGCTACCGTGACGGTGGCTCAGGATGCGGCTTTCGGCGTGGCGGCAGGTTTTTTGCCGGCGGCGGATGTGCTGCGTGTCGCAGTCAAGGTCGATTACAACGGCGGAAATGAAAGCATCACACTGGAGGGGTATCGCACCCGCTATGCGCCCAACGATATGCCATGATGAATTCTCGACAGCCATGACTGGATTTCAACGCGGATTTACCTTGGTCGAGGCAGTGGTGGCGATTGTCATCACCGGAATCGTTGCGGCCATGGTCAGCATGTTCATTCGCGTTCCGGTCCAGCAGTACATGGACGCAGAGGCCCGTGCCGCCATCACCGACGTGGCTGATACCGCCCTGCGCCGTATCGGCCGCGACCTCCGTCTCGCACTTCCCAACAGCGTGCGGGTTGATGCTTCCGGAAAATACATCGAGTTCCTGCTGACCAGCGGCGGCGGGCGTTATCTGGCTGAAGAGGATAACCCGGCTGCCGGCAATATTCTGGATTTCGTGGATGTCAGCAAAAAAACCTTCGATGTGCTCGGGCCGCCGCCGGCAATCGCTGCCGGGAATTCCATTGTGGTCTATAACCTGGGGCCCGGCATCAGTCCTGCGGATGCCTATTGTGTTTCAGGCACTGGCTGTAACAATCGCGCTGTTGTGGATACCGTTGCCGCCCCGACAGTGACCCTGCTTGCCAACGCATTTGCAGCGCAGCCCTCCGATCAGAAAATGCGCTCGCCCAGCCGCCGTTTTCAGGTACTCACCGGGCCGGTGAGCTTCGGGTGCGCAGGCGGTACGCTGACGCGCTATTCCGGATATGCGATTGCCGCTGCGCAGTCGGCACCGCCGGGAGGGTCGGCAGCGGTGCTGGCAACAGGGGTGACTGACTGCGCATTTTCCTATTCGCCTCTGGCCAATCAGCGTAGCGCGCTGGTCGGTTTATGGATCAAGCTGCAAAATACGGCGGGGGATGAATGGATTACCCTGTTTCACCAGGTGCACGTGGACAACTCGCCATGAACGCGCTCCGAAAACATGCCTCATCCGGCTTTGCGCTGGTCAATGCGATTTTCCTGCTGTTGCTGATGGCCGGGCTGGCGGCGCTGATTGCCAATTTTTCTGCTTCCCAGCATGCAGGATCGGCCATGGACGTGCAGGGTTCCCAGGCATACCAGGCGGCGCGTTCAGGTATCGAATGGGGCGTGTATCAGCAATTGAGAAGTGCTTCCTGCGTCACCAAAACTTCATTTACTGCTCCCGCGCCAACCTTGAGCTCATTCCGGATCACGGTGCGCTGCACCAAATTTGCCGGCGCGACACCGGATATGGATGTTTACCAGGTCGAATCGACAGCATGCAATCAGCCGGACGGCGGGGGCGATTGTCCCGGCACGGCGGGCGGTGCGCATTATATCGAGCGGCAGTTGCAGGTTAAGTTGTAGTGCGGAGGTGACGGCATGAAAACCATATCGATTTTCCTGTGGGCGGCGTTCCGGCTTGCCTGCCTTGCATTTGGGGTTCTGGCGATTGCCGGGAATGCCGGTGCCGCCCTGACCATCAATTCCGTTACGCTGAATGGCGGGGCGAGCGTGACTGTGGCGCCGGGTGCGAGCATTACGGTGGTTGTTTCCGAGACCAATACGGGAGGGTCGAACTGGAGATCTGTTGAATTTCAGACCAATCCTGCAACTGGGACAAGCTGTATTAATACACCCGATCATAACGGTAACGGAACCTATAGCGAGACTTTCACCATTACGGCCCCTGCCGCTGCCGGAAATTATGATGCCAGTTTTGTAGCGTCAAGCAATAATTCCTGCGGTAGCACGTTGAGTCCAACATATACCCTGCCGGGCGGAATCATCGTTGCTGTACCGCCTCCATCGGTCGTGTCGATGGATCGGGCCAGTTTTGATCCGACGACATCGAACAAAACGGTGTCTTGGACAGTTGTCTTTGATTACGCCGTGACTGGCGTGGATGCAGGTGATTTCGCGCTGATCCAGGCCGGCGGCGCGAGCGGTGCGAGCATTGCATCCGTGACCGGTAGCGGCACAACCTGGACTGTCACGGCGAATACCGGCACGGGTGCGCCGGGCACTTTGCGGCTTGACCTGGTCGACAACGATACGATCGTTTCGGGTGGGCTTCGGCTTGGCGGGACTGGCTTAGGCAACGGGAATTTCACTGGCCAGTCCTATACCTTGCTGTCACCGGTTTGCACCGGCGCTTTTCCACAGATATTTTGCGATGACTTCGAGCGTTCGAATGCGGGGTCGGTGGGCAACGGGTGGACAGTCACCCCCGCCAATGTCACCAACTGCACTGGCGCAGCCGGCAATACGGGGTGCGCCGGGATCGATTCGGATATCCCGCCATGGACCACCTATGCGAATCCTCGTGCCAATTCGACGCGTGCAATGTTTACGCGCTGGAACATCGTGTCGGTGGATAGCCCTGTTGTCAATCTGGCAGGGCGTCCCGCCGCCATTCTCAGCTTCTGGATCCGGCGCGGGATGGACACGTTCAGCGAGTGCCCAGAGGCAATAGGCGAGAATTACCTGGTGCAGTATCTGGCCAGCGACAACACCTGGAAAACGCTGGCGCAATACCCTTCAAGCCCGTCGGCTGCTTTGTGCGACGGGGAGATATTCACGCCTGTGATCCAGTTGCCTGACGATGCGCTGCACTCAGGGTTCAAGTTGCGTTTTTATCAACCCAGCGGCAGCGGAAAATCCGGTTCCGGCGGTGCGCCGGGAGTGGTCGGTTATGACTATTGGCACATGGATAACGTGGTCATCAGCGAGGCGCCGGCCAGCAGCTATGTCGGGGCCTTCTGCGACAATTTCGAGGGTGGACTGGGGCGCTGGAGCATTACTGCAGAAGGCGCGCCAACGGGTTCGACCATCGGTGACGCCAGGATTGGAACGACGGATTACAGTTCCGCCAGCCACGAACTGGATTTGCGCTGGGGTTATGTGGTGGCATCCACCTTGCGCACCGACATGACGGGCGTGACCGGCAATATCGAATACTGGGTAAAAAGCGGGGGCGGGAGCACGAATCGCGCGCCCGATGCCGGCGAAGATCTGGTGGCGGAGTACTACAATAGCGCGGGCGTGTGGACGCAACTGGCGAAGTACCTGGCGAACGGCAGCACGACCAGCAGCATATATAACGCCAGCTTTGTGCTGCCGGCGGATGCAAAACATCCGGGCTTCCGCCTGCGTTTCCGGCAGCTTAAGGGCAGTGGCTACGATCTGGACTACTGGCATGTGGATGATGTCTGCGTCGGCACCATCGTGCCCACGGCCGACCTTTCAATGACCATGACACGGACAGGCCCACTGATTCCCGGCACCAATGTTTCCTATGCGCTCAATGTCACCAACAACGGGCCGGGCACGCTGTCCGGTTCGCTGCAGGTGGTCGATACCCTGCCGGCAGGCTTGAGTTACGTTTCGTCATCCGGTAGCGGCTGGTCTTGCAGCGCAAATGCGCAGATCGTGACCTGCGGGTGGACTGGAACCCTGGCCAGCGGAGCGACCGCGCCAACGCTGACTCTGGTTACGGGGGTTGCACTGAACGCAAGCGGCACGATTACCAATACGGCAACCGTGACGGGCACGGTCATCGACAACGTCCCGGCCAACAATACGGCGACCAATACCGGCAATGTCATCGTTGCCACACTGATCGCAGAATTTCATCTGGAAGAGCCGGTCTGGAACGGGACTGCGGGCGAGGTGAAGGACACCGCGGGCTATGCTGGCGGCCCTTTCAACGGGACCGTGATCGGTAACCCCAACCCTGCGCCTGCACTGGCCAGTCCGGCCAGAACGGGCAATCCCGGCACCTGCGGTTACGCCACCATGCCCGGCCCCAATTCCAACGGCGGTGCGTTCACCATCAGTGGACTGCCGGTTTCCACGACTGCAGGAGCCAAGACCAGCGTGGCCTTCTGGATGTACTGGGATGGCACCGACAGCGTCATGCCCATCGGCTGGAATCAGCATGATTTGTGGCTGCAGGGCGGCTCATTCGGCTTCAATACGGCCAATAGCGATATTTACGGCATTTCGTCTGCAGGCCTTGCCAACGGCTGGCACCATGTCGTGGCCGTGTTTACCAACGGCAGCGTGACGTCCAATCAGCTTTATATCGATGGCGTCATCCAGACGCTCAGCCAGCGTCAGAGTACACCCAACCTTGCAACTGCCGTGGTGAGTTCCACCCTGCAGGTGGGCGGGTGGACGCAGAATACCGGCTATCGCTTCGCGGGGCGTATCGATGAAGTGATGGTATACAGGGATGCGCTGGTGCAGGCCGATGTGACGGTACTGTACAACGAAACTCACGCCTGCGTGGCGGCCGTGGATCATTATGAATTGTCCCTGCCGTCAAGCAGCATTGCCTGTCTTTCCTCCACGGCGACGGTCACGGCATGCGCCAACAGCAGCAGTCCGTGCACCAGTCCATCTGCCGCGGTCAACGGGCAGACCGCAACCCTGGCCACCAATGGCGGAGCGCTGGGTTCGACCACGGTTGCCTTCAATGCCGCTGGCGTAGCCAGTACCACGCTGAGCTACCCGTCACTGGCGGTCGATCCTACGACAGTCACAGTTACTTTATCCGGTGAGCAGGTCACTGCGATCAATCCCAGAAAATGCTGTCCGGACGGAGCGAGCTGCGTGTTGTCGAATAGTTGTTCCACGATTTTCAACACGGCGGGATTCATTTTTTCCGATACGCTGGGGGGGGGCGTGGCAACCATTCCAACCCAGGTGGCGGGAACCTCGGGGGGGACTTATTACTTGCGTTCGGTGCGCTCGAATACCACGACAAAAGCTTGCGAGGCCGGGCTGACAGGAGCGCAGGCAGTCGATTTTGCCTATGAGTGCAATAACCCGGCAACGTGTTATTCCAGCAACCTGATGAGCGTGAACGGGGGAACTGCCACGACCATTGCGCGCAACGACAATGGTAGCGTAACGAGCTTCAGCCCGGTCAGCATGACCTTCGACGCCAACGGCAATGCGCCTTTCACCTTCGTTTACAGCGATGTGGGGCAGGTCAAGCTGCATGCGAAGAAGACATTGACGGCTGACGCCACCAAAACGCCGCCCGTTGTGGCCGCCACCTTGAGAGGCACATCAAACGCCTTCGTGGTCAAGCCGTTCGCATTCAATTTGTCCGCCATCAAGCAGACTGCTTCGCCGAATCTGGTGAACCCCGGCGCTGCGGATGCCACCGGCAGCAAATTCGTCAAGGCGGGTGAGGCGTTTTCTGCCACGGTCACGGCAGTGACTTCGACCGGGAGCACGGCATTCAGCTACGGGCGGGAGGCCGTTGCCGAAGGCGTGAAGCTGACTTCATTCCTGGTGGGCGGCCTGGGTTTGACCAATAATCCCGCACTGGCCAATAGTGCTGCATTTGGTGCTTTCACCAATGGCGTTGCTAGCGGGACGACCTTCAGCTGGAACGAGGTCGGTATCATCAAGCTGACGCCAAGCGTTGCCGATGGCGATTATCTTGGCGTTGGGGATGTGTCAGGTGCCACCAGCGGCAATGTCGGGCGTTTTTATGCTGCGCAGTTTGCACTGTCCAACGGTGTGATCGGGAATCGCGCCGATATCGTGAAGGCAGGTTCGATTACGGCAGGGTCCAGCACCCTTACGCTGCCCTCATCCGCTGGTGTGCAGGTAGGCGATGACCTCAGGATCGTGGGTGCGGGCGCATCCGGCACGGTGCTGTCGACGACTGCGGCTGCAGTTAGCGCAGGTGGTCTGACCATTACACTGGCAGGTGCGGCGCTTACCACTGCGGCGTCGACTCCAGTTTATATCGGCAAGTTTACCTATATGGGCGAGCCTATGAGTGCGATGTTTACGCTTGCAGCCAAGGCGGTGGATGGCACGACGACGCTGCAAAACTACACCTGGTCGGCCACCGCGGCAAATCAGTTCGCCAAGCTTGATCCGCTGGCCGCTGTGACGGCCGGGTCAGGCGGCCCTCTTGGGATGGGTGCGGTAAACAGCGCAGCAACCCGAACCCCGTTTCCCCCATGCGGTGTGACGCCTGCCTACCCTTGCCTGATGCCAGCCCAGGCGACTGCAGGTGTTTTTTCAGGGGGCCTGGCAAATATCACCGTGCCATTCACGCTTTATCGCGGTACCGTTCCGAATGGTCCCTTTGCCCTGCTGGATATTGGCGTGGCGCCTCAGGACAGCGATGGGGCGATTTTGTCGGCCTATGATCTGGATACGGTCAATGTGGTGGCTGGCGCCAACAATCACGCCAAGGTGGGTAGAAGCGATGCACGCTTCGGTCGATTGAATCTGACCAATGCTTATGGGTCAGAACAACTTAAACTCCCCATCGCCATAGAGGCGCAATACTGGAATGGGCAGTACTGGCTGCAGAATACCGACGACCACACTACGCCTATTGTTCAGAACAATATCAAGCTAAGTAACGCAGGCGTTACGATCGCCAGCCTGACGCCTCTGGGTAACGGAAAGTGGACGCTGTTGCTCAATAAACCTTCCGTGGCTATCAATACATATATCTGCGTCGATCTCGATAACGGTGCGACAGGTGACTTGACCTGCCAGGCCACTACTCCGCTGTCCATGCCATATCTGCAGACAGGTGCGGCGTTTGACAAAGATCCGGCCTCGCGTGCCACTTTCGGTATTTACAAGAGCAGGTTTATCTATTTGAGGGAAATGTATTGATTTCAGGAAAGGTTTTAGAAAAGCGATTGACAACAATAACTTATTCGTTTAAGTTCGAGCCAATTGTCTGATTGGCTTATTTATGCCTCTTTTTTCTCGAAAAAAACTGAAACCTGGCTGGATGGCCATGCAGCACACCCCTGACGGGGTGTGCCTTGCCCATGTTCGCCGCGTAACGGACAGCAAGCCGCTGGTGACCATGTGCGCCTTTTCCCGCGAAAGCGCGGCAGATGCGCCTGCACTGGACAAACTGGTCAAAGAGTACGGACTGGGCAGTTACAGGAGCAGCTTCCTGTTAAATCCGGGCGATTACCAGATGCTGGTCGTGGAGGCGCCAAATGTTCCAGCAGCCGAGTTAAGAACTGCCGTGCGCTGGCGTATCAAGGATATGCTGGATTTTTCAGTGGATGATGCAACCGTGGATGTACTTGAAATCCCCGCTGACAAGAACGCCCAGTCGCGCAAACGCTCGCTTTATACAGTAGCGGCGCGCAATGATGTGATCAGGAAATGCATGACGGATTTCGATGCTGCAAAATTGCCCGTGAACGTGATTGATATCCCGGAACTGGCGCAGCGCAATATCGCGAGCCTGCTGGAAGACAAGGACCGTGGTCTGGCTTTGTTGTCCTTCGATGAAAATGGCGGCCTGCTGACTTTCACTTTCGACGGCGAGCTGTATTCTTCACGTCATATCGATGTCCCTCTGGCGCAATTGAATCAGTCGGACAGCGAGCAGCGCCAGCGCCATTACGATCGCATTACGCTGGAATTGCAGCGTTCGATGGACAGTTTCGAACGGCAGTTCAGCTTTATCACCATCAACAAACTTGTGCTTGCACCGTTGCCGCCGGAGGTCAATCTGGAAGCGTATCTGGCGAGCAATCTGTATTTGCCGGTGTCCACTCTGGATATGGATGAAATTTTTGATTTTTCCACGGCGCCAGGCGCGGGTCCTGTGCAACGGATGCAGTGTTTCCTGACGCTGGGGGCTGCTTTGCGAACCGAGAGCGTAACGCAATGAGTCAGCAGATCAATCTTGTCAACCCCGCTTTTCGCAAGCAGCGCGAGTGGTTTGCCGCGCTTATGCTGATTCAGGCGCTGGCCGCATTGATAGTGATCGTGTTGATCTTTTACGGTTACCAGTACCGTCAGGTGCTGCTGCTGGAGAAGCAGAATAAGGCGGGGGCCGACGCGCTGGCACTGGAACAGGCCCGGCTCGTCAAGGTGGCTGCCGAGCATGCGCCTCGTCAGAAGAATCCGGCGCTCCAGGCTCAGGTCGATGAAATGGAACAGCAGCTCAAGGGCGAGGAGGCCGTGCTGGAAGTGCTGCAGAGTGGCGCTCTGGGCAATACGCAAGGTTACTCCGGCTACATGCGCGCTTTTGCCCGCCAGACGGTCAATGGACTCTGGCTGACCGGGTTTTCCATCAAGGGTGCAGGCAAGGAGATGCGGCTGGGCGGGCGTACTTTGCGCCCGGATCTGGTGCCAGCATATATTCTGCGCCTGAATCAGGAAGTGGCAACGCAGGGGCGCAGTTTTGCCGCTCTTGAAATGCAGCGGCCGAAACTTGAACCTGCGGCCAAGGATCAGCCACAGAAAATACCGAATTACCTTGAATTCATTCTGCATTCCAATTCAGCGGAGGATGCGAAATGAAAAAACATTGGGAACGCTATGCAGCAATGCTCAATGCGCGTAATTCGCGCGAACGCGCCTTGATTTTTTTCATGGTTCTGGTGGTGGCGTGGAGCCTGCTGAGCGCCCTGTTGACAGATCCTTTGCTGGGCAGGAAAAAGCGTCTGACTCAGGATATAAATCTTCAGCAGACACAAATCCAGCAATTACAGACCCAAATCCAGAGTGTTATCAGCGGTGGCCAGCCTGATCCCGATGCTGCAACTCGCATCAGACTGGCGGCCTTGAATCAGAGGCTGGCACAGAGCCATGAGGCGCTGCTGAATGTTCAGCAGAATCTGGTTCCATCGGAAAAGATGGCGCATCTGCTGGAAGATGTGTTGTCGCAAAATCGCAATTTGAAGCTCGTGTCGCTCAAGACACTGCCGGTCAGCGGTGTGCTCGAAGCCCCAACAGATGCGACGCAGCCCAAAACCGGCGAGTCGAAACCGTCCGGGCCGGAGATATTCAAGCACGGCGTCGAGATCTCCGTATCCGGAAGTTATGCGGAACTGACCCAATATCTTGATACCCTGGAAAAGTTGCCGTGGAGAATGATCTGGGGCAAGGCTGAAATGCGGGTGGAAGAATACCCTGTCGTTACTCTGACGATTACGCTGTATACGCTGAGCATGGACAAGACATGGATGGCGATATGAACGGTGTAACAAGAAATACGCGACCCTTGCGCCAGCTTGGCACAAAATGGCTGCCGTTTCTCTTTTTCTGTGTATTGCCTTTTGATTTCTCTTTTGCAGTAGACATGCTGCCCGACCCAACGCGTCCACCGGCTGAGGCCGGGATGATGGGGGATGTCGCGGCAGTGGCAAGCGGGCCGGTGTTGCAATCGGTCGTGATTCGCCCGGGCCTTCGAAGCGCAGTGATCAGTGGTCAGCTGCTGGTGGTGGGCGAGCGTTTTGGTGATGCAAAGCTGATTCAGGTCAGCGAGGGCGAAGCGATACTGGTCGGGCCAGAAGGTCGGCAAGTGCTCAAACTCTTTCCAGATGTGGATAAGCAGTTTGCCCAACCGCCACAGGCTGAAACGCTGAAACGTGGCAAGAACAAGCCAAAACGAAACTCTAAGCAAAAGGCATCATGATGCGGAAACAATATTTCGGATTGTTAATCCTGGCCTTGTCAGGCTGCGCCTCCCAGGCAAAATACGACGCGACATTCGAGCAGATCAATGCGGAGATGTCCAAAGCAGGCCAGGATAGGGCCAAGGCCATTCAGAATGACGTTGTGGGGACCGCCTTGTTGCCACCGCTCAAGATCGAGATGCCGAGAGCAGGAAGCAAACCGCTGGAGCAGAAATTCGATTTGGTAGTGAATAATGCTTCAGCCAGCCAGGTGTTCATGGGAATCGTGAATGGCACACGTTACAGCATGCTGGTTCACCCCGAAGTGTCCGGGACGGTTTCGGTCAATTTGAAGGATGTCACCGTATTTGAGGCGCTAGACGCCATTCGTGAAATTTACGGTTACGAGTACAAGGTGGATGGATCACGTATCTATATTCAGCCGCTGGCGATGCAGAATCGCATCTACAAGGTGAATTACCTGGTTGGGCGCCGCGTCGGCGGTTCTGATACACGGGTACACTCGGGCTCAATCAGCAGTACGCCTCCAACTTCGGGCACTTCTTCAGCGGGTACGACTTCTTCTTCCAGCGGGGGTGTTTCAACCTCTCAGGACAGCAGCACCATTTACACTTCGACGCGCAATGATTTCTGGGGCGATCTGGAGGACTCGGTTCGTACCGTGATCGGCTGCAAAATGCCATCCCGCACGGGCAGCGCTTCTTCAGCAGTGGGCGGTGCTCAGCGATCCGTGGAAACCGTCTCCGGTCGTGGCGTGGAAGGGTGCGATGGCGGTCGCAGTGTAGTCGTGAATCCACAATCAGGAGTGGTTCTGGTTCGTGCCATGCCCTCCGAGCTGCGTGATGTGTCGACATTCCTGAATGCTTCCCAACTCTCGGTTGAGCGCCAGGTGATACTGGAAGCCAAAATTCTTGAAGTTGAGCTGAATGACGGCTATCAGGCAGGTGTGAATTGGGCCGGCATCGCCAATCTGGGGAGAACGTCAGTGGCGCTGGGCCGTTCATCCAATACCTTTGTTGTCAATTCCGGCAATAATACCGGGGTGCAGTTGACCACTTCGATTACAGACAGTAACGGCATTCCTATCCGGCCCAATTCAACTCTGGATGGCATCAACGTTAACCCGCTCCTGAGCGCAGCCGGTGGTGTGTTTGGTTTCGCCATCGCGAATCAGAATTTCGGATCCCTGCTCGAATTTCTGCAAACCCAGGGCAATGTGCAAGTGCTTTCCAGCCCGCGTATCGCAACCATGAATAACCAGAAGGCCGTGCTGAAGGTGGGTACGGATGAGTTTTTTGTGACCAATGTGACGACGACCACAACCACGGGTACGTCCACGACCACCACGCCTTCGGTGACTTTGCAGCCATTCTTTTCTGGCATTGCGCTGGACGTGACACCTCAAATTGACGAGAACAACAATATCACTCTGCATATCCATCCATCCGTCAGCAAGGTGTCCACGGTAAACAAGGTGGTTGATCTGGGTTCCGCCGGGTCGATCAACCTTCCGCTGGCTTCCAGCAATATTTCAGAAACCGACAGCATCGTGCGCGCTCAGGATGGCCAGATTGTCGCGATCGGTGGTCTGATGAAGCAGGCAACAAGCGGTGACCGCTCGCAAATACCGGGCGCGGGCGATATTCCTGTGCTGGGAAATCTGTTTCGCAATAACAACCGCGCGACAGTCAAGCGGGAACTGGTAATTCTGCTCAAACCGACAGTCATTCAGAGCGATGGCAACTGGCAGCAGGATATCCTCGACAGTCAGCGCCGTATCCAGGGCATGGGCCGGCCTTCCGCCAGCGAGCAGGCAGAGAGCGCCAGCAGTGGAGCGTGGAAGTGACGGCGTTTAGCGGCTGACATGTACCGGGCGCATTTCGGTTTCAACGAACCGCCATTCGGCATCACGCCAGATACCAGTTTCTTTTTTGCCTTCACCCGCTATCAGGAGGCGCTTAACACCCTGCTGGTCGCTGTCCGCACGGGTGAGGGCTTCATCAAGATCACCGGCGAGGTGGGTACGGGTAAAACCTTGCTATGCCGAAAATTCATGGCCAGCCTGGGAGGCGGATTTGTCACGGCCTACATTCCCAACCCCTATCTTGAGCCCCGCACCCTGCTACTGGCAGTGGCTGAAGATCTGAATATCGCCATCGACGCCACGATGGACCAGCATCATCTGCTCCGTACTCTGACGCTGGGATTATTGAATTACGCACGCCAAGGCAAGCGCGTGGTGCTGTGTCTGGATGAAGTTCAGGCCATGCCGCTGGAAACGCTGGAAGCCTTGCGTCTGCTCACCAACCTCGAAACCGAGAAACGAAAACTACTGCAGATCGTACTGTTCGGTCAGCCGGAACTGGACGAGAGGCTGAATCAGGAATCGATACGTCAACTCAAGCAGCGAATAAGCTTTCACTACCGGCTGGGAGAATTGGGCCGGGGCGAGCTGGAATCCTACGTGAATCACCGGCTGGCCATTGCGGGATATATAGGGGATAAACTGTTTACTCAAGGTGCAATCCGCCAGCTATACCGTGCCAGTGGCGGTGTGCCAAGGCTGGTCAATATTCTTGCCCACAAGGCATTGCTTCTGACTTATGGTCAGGGCGGGAAATTGGTTGAAGCGCAGCATGTCCGTGCGGCGGTAGCGGATACGCCAGCTGCACGCAGCCTTGGGTGGCGAGGGTTCATGTCCGGCCTGCTTGGGCGAAGGTAAGGGGGATTTGTGAGTCTGATCAACCAAATGTTGCAGGAACTCGAGCAGCGCAAGGCCGATACCGGCACAACTGCCGCGCAGGTCAGGGCAGTGGGCAGTACCAGGCGGTCTGCGTATGTTTCCTGGGGTTGGGGGTTGTTACTCCTGCTGGCTGGGGCTGCGGGCGGTATTTACTGGGAAGTCAGCAAACCGGTTGACAAAACCAGCCAGCAGGTTCAGCCGCCAGCAAAGGTCAGTGAGCCGGTTGCAAGTACTCCGGTTCCCGCGCCTGAACCTGTTGAAGACAATACACCATCAGTTTTGCAGTTGGCGGCCAACCTGAGTTTTTTACCCAGTACGCCGCCAGCCGAGCACGAAGAAAAAAAACCGCTCCCTGCCGCGACCATGCCGCCTAAGCAGGAAGCCCGCTCCACACCGGTCGTGGAAAAACCGCAAGCAGGGGTGACCGAGACTAAAATCAAAGCCGTACAGACAGCCCCCCTTTCTGCAACGGATATCAACAAGGAAATACGTCAGCTCAATCCGCAACAACGTGCAGAAAATGCCTACCGGCAGGCATATGCCAGCTTGCAGCAGGGCCGCCTGGGTGAAGCTGAAGAGAGCTTGCGGCAAGCCCTGCAATACGATCCGCGTCATGCTGCAGCGCGGCAGGCGCTGGCCGCCTTGCTGATTGAGTCACGCCTGCTTGGACGTGCCGAGCAACTATTGCAGCAGGGGCTGGAACTGCAGCCGGGAAATGTCGGCTATGCCATGACCCTGGCGCGGATTCAGGTTGAGCGAAATGATGTGGCAGCCGCGCTGTCAACCCTGCAACGCAACGCACCGGCCGGTGAAAATGCGGAATATCATGGTTTTCTGGCTGCATTGCTGCAGCGCGGCGATCACCACAAGGAGGCTATCGATCATTACCTTGCCGCACTGCGAAGCAATCCAGCCTCCGGTCCATGGCTGATCGGGCTGGGTATTTCGCTGCAGGCGGACGGCCAGTCCGCCAAGGCGGCTGAAATATTCCGCCGTGCCCGGCAGGGGGGGGGGCTGTCGCCGGAATTACAGGCTTTTGCTGAACAGCGTTTGAAGCAATTGCAATAACCATTCCCTGCCTCTCCTTGTCGGAGGGGCTGAAAGGTTAATCCGGCAAAGTCCTTGCCACGACCCAGGCACTGATCTCCGCAGCACCCCGTTTCCGCAGGGCAAGAGCCAGTTCGTTCAGGCTGGTGCCCGTGGTCATGACGTCATCCAGTATGGCTATATGCTTGCCTTGCAGATCAATAGAACAGGAAAAGGCGCCGCGCACACTTTTTGCCCGTTCCTTCCAGGGCAGGCCTACCTGGGGCGGTGTCGCGCGGATACGTTCAGCGCCGTGGGCGAGAAGTGGCAGCTCTAACTGCCCTGCCACGATCTTCGCCAGTTCCACCGCCTGATTGAAGCCGCGCTCCCTCAGGCGAGAGGGATGCAGCGGCATCGCTACCAGCACATCCGGACAACACGAAAGTGGTTTGATGTGTTTGGCGAGCATGCTTCCCAGTAGGGGGACAAGACCAAGCTGGTGGCGGTATTTCAACTCCTGAATCAGACAGTCCAGAGGAAATTCATAGCGCATGACCGCAATCGTCCGGTCAAAAGCGGGTGGGGCATTCAGGCAGAGGCCACAAATCTCGCCCTGTGTCGTGGGCAGGGCGCAGCGCGGGCAGTGAAGATCGAGGTGCCACGGCAAGCCGGCGTGACAGGCCGGGCAGAGCATTTCTTCGCTATCAATGGCGCCGCACAGCAGGCAGTGATGAGGGAAAATTCCGTGCATAATATTTAAGCTGCTGTTCATAACGGACGTCCAACGATTTGACAAGTCTGCCGTAATCTCTGATTATTCGGGCCATTTTAACATTTGCGTAAAGTATGTAATGAACCAGAAAAAAATCATCAGTGCTGACCAGCAACGGTTTTCTGCCCGGATATTCAATCTTGCCAGCATGGTGGCTGTGCTGATTCCGCCGGTTTTGATGATCTGGATTGCCGCTTCGATTTTTGTGTACGCATCGGTGGCTCATCACCCCAATCCCGCCGTGGTTCACTACAACCGTTTTGCCGGTTATCGCTTTTACGGGGTGGCCGGCGCCATGGTGGTGTTCGGCCAGCCGATTTACGGTTTGTTCAATAATTGGTATGGCCTGCTGGCAGTCTGGGCCATTTTTGCAGCAGTGGTGATTCCCTGGGGTATTCGCGATCTTTTGCGGGTGCAGCGGGAGCGCTGGCAGGATATGGAAATTGAGGTGAATACACATGAATAACGTAGCAGAGATAAAACACGTGATCAGGACGACGCCCTGGGCAGTGGCGGAAATCGAAAGCCTGTTCGCGTTGCCTTTCAATGACCTGATTTTCAGGGCGCAGACGGTGCACCGCGAGCATTTCGATCCCAATGAAGTCCAGGTGAGTACGTTGCTGTCCATCAAGACCGGTGGCTGTTCCGAAGATTGCGGCTACTGTTCGCAATCGGCGCACCATGAAACACCCGTCGAACGAGAGCCTTTGATGAAGCTGGACGAGGTGATTGCTGCTGCCGCCAAAGCCAAGGAAACAGGGGCTACGCGCTTTTGCATGGGTGCGGCCTGGCGCGGGCCGAAGCAGAAGGATTTACTGCCGGTTCTGGAAATGGTGCGCGCAGTCAAGGCGATGGGGCTTGAAACCTGCGTTACCCTGGGCATGCTCAAGGAAGAGCAGGCCGCGCAGCTCAGGGATGCCGGGCTCGATTACTACAACCACAATCTGGACACCGCGCCGGAGTTTTACGGCCAGGTGATTACCACTCACACCTATCAGGACCGCCTCGATACTCTGGGGCGAGTTCGCAAGGCCGGCATCAAGGTCTGCAGCGGAGGCATCATTGGCATGGGCGAATCGCGTACCCAGCGTGCGGCGCTGATCGCCCAGCTGGCGAATCTGGACCCGGTGCCTGAATCGGTCCCGATCAATATGCTGGTGCAGGTCGAGGGTACGCCGATGGCGGAGAGCAGCCAGCTGGACCCGCTCGAATTCGTGCGCACCGTCGCAGTGGCACGTATTACCATGCCGACCAGCCTGGTGCGCCTATCCGCCGGCCGAGGCGAGATGGCCGACAGCGTACAGGCATTGTGTTTTCTGGCTGGTGCCAATTCGATTTTCTACGGCGAAAAACTGCTTACCACCGGCAACCCGGATACCGATTCCGACCAGGCGCTGTTCAACAAGCTGGGAATCCGCGCAATGGCGGCGTGAGCACTGTTTCATGTCTTTTCCCCATTTCGCGCAGGATTTGCGACAACGCAACGATCAAGGCCTGCTGCGCCATCGACGAATGCTGGAAGGGCCGCAGGGCGCGCGCGTGCGGGTGGATGGGGCTGATCTCCTGTCTTTTTGCAGCAACGATTACCTCGGCCTGGCCAATCATCCAGCCCTGATCGAGGCTGCCTGTGCGGGCGCGAGAAAATTTGGCGTAGGTGCCGGCGCATCCCACCTGGTGACTGGTCACTCGCTGGCGCATCATCAACTGGAGGAGAGCCTGGCAAGGTTCGTCGGCTTGCCTGCTGCGTTGCTGTTTTCCACCGGTTATATGGCTAATCTGAGCATCATCACCGCGCTTGTCGGACGCAATGACGCGATTTTTTCCGACAAGCTGAACCATGCATCCCTGAACGACGCGGCGCTACTTTCCCGCGCCCGCTTCAGGCGCTACGCACATCTCGACCTGTCCGCGCTGGAAAATCAGCTTGCGGCTTCGCATGCGCGTCGCAAGCTGGTGGTGAGTGACGCGGTTTTCAGCATGGATGGTGACCTTGCGCCGGTGCCAGGGCTGCTCGCCCTGTGCGAGAAATACGACGCCTGGCTGCTGCTCGATGACGCCCACGGTTTCGGGGTGCTAGGCAAAACCGGCCGTGGCATCCTCGAGCATTACGCTTCATCTTTCACCTTTCACTCTTCACGCATCATCTACATGGCCACGCTGGGCAAAGCGGCGGGCGTGTCCGGCGCATTCGTCGCGGGGACGCTGGAGCTGATTGACGGGCTGGTGCAGAATGCTCGCGCCTATATTTACACCACCGCGACGCCGCCTATGCTGGCGCTCGCCTTGCAGGAAAGCCTGCGCATTATCAAAACCGAAGATTGGCGGCGCGAGCGGCTGGAGCAACTGATCGCGCAACTGCGCAATGGCCTGAAACTGAAGCACTGGCAGCTCATGCCATCGGAAACGCCGATCCAGCCCCTGCTGATCGGTTCCAGCAAGGAAGCCTCGGCAGTCAGCCAGGCTTTGCGGGAAAAGGGAATACTGGTCCCGGCGATTCGCCCCCCTACGGTGCCACAAGGAACGGCACGGCTGCGTATTTCGCTTTCCGCTGTTCACAGCCGGGAAGATGTCGAATTGCTGCTGGATGCGCTGCACCAGTTGGAGCGGCAATGAGCTTGCACGTCGAAATCACCGGCAGCGGCCCGGATCTCGCCCTGATCCACGGCTGGGGCATGCATGGCGGAATCTGGGACGGGGTGCGCGCTGATCTGGCGCGCTATTTCCGGGTGCATGTGCTGGATCTGCCGGGTTATGGTACAAGCACGTCATGCCAGCCATACAACTTGCAGGCACTGGCACAGGGGGTGTCCGAAGCCCTGCCTTCCGGGGTCAATGTGATCGGCTGGTCGCTGGGGGGGCTGGTGGCGCAACGCTGGGCACTGGATCAGCCGCAACAGGTGCGACGTCTGATGCTGGTGGGTTCTTCGCCCTGTTTCGCGCAGCGGAATGATTGGGCCAGCGGCATCGACCCGGCCATTTTTCAGGCTTTCGCACGCGATCTGGATCGGGATTATGCTGCCACGCTGCTGCGCTTTCTGTCCTTGCAGGCGCGTAATGGCGAGGGGCTGCGCACGGTCATGAAATATTTGCGCGTTGCCCTTTTTGCCAGGGGAAGGCCTAGCGCCGAAGTCCTGAAGGCAGGACTGAATGTGCTTCTGGAAACGGATTTGCGCAGCGAAACAGGCGATTTCAGGATGTCGCTGGCACTTTTGCACGGTGAGCTCGATACGCTCGCTCCAGTGGCGGCGGCCCGGTGGATGGGGGGGCAAAGCGAAGGGGCCCGACTGGAAGTGATCCCGGGATGCGCGCATGCGCCTTTCCTCTCGCACCCCGATATTTTTTTGCGCGTAACAAGGGAATTTTTTCTGTGACTGACGCGTTTTTGATAGACAAGCAACAGGTACGACGTTCGTTCGAACGGGCAGCGAAAAGTTATGATCAGGTGGCTGTGCTGCAGCGCTTGGTGGCTGATCGCATGGCAGAGCGCCTGCAATTTATCAAACATCGTCCATCAGTCATTCTCGATGCGGGCTGCGGGACAGGGTATGCCCGTCCATTACTGCAGGGGCATTATGCAGATGCACGATTGATTTCCCTCGATCTTGCCCTCGGTATGCTGCACATCGCTCGCGGTGAACGCCCGTCATGGTGGCAAAAAATGCTGCCTGCAAAATCCGCTTCCAGTACTTATATTTGCGGCGATCTCGAAGCTCTGCCACTACAATCGGGTAGTGTGGATCTGTTGTGGTCCAGCCTGGCGTTGCAGTGGTGCAACGATCTGGATGCCGCTTTTAGCGGCATGCGCCGGGTGCTGGCACCCAATGGTCTGCTGATGTTCAGTACTTTCGGCCCGGATACGCTCAGGGAATTGCGCCAGGCATTTGCCAAGGTCGATGGCTACCACCATGTCAGCCGCTTTCAGGATATGCACGATATTGGCGATGCACTGATGCGGGCGGGGTTTGCCGAGCCGGTCATGGATATGGAGTATTTCACCCTGACCTATGATTCGGCTTCTGGCCTGATGCGCGACCTCAAGGCGCTGGGGGCGCACAATGCGACCCAGGGGCGGCGCCAGGGACTGGCAGGCAAGAGCGCCTGGAAGCGCATGGAAAGCGAATACGAAAAGCTGCGTCAGGACGGCAAGCTTCCTGCTACCTATGAGGTAATCTACGGCCATGCCTGGGCGCCGAATCAGTTGCCTGACGGGCGGCAGGTGGTCCAGATGCCAGTGCCCGGCCAGAGGGGGCGGTGATGGCCATGCCTAGAGGCGTGTTCGTCACTGGAACAGATACCGATGTCGGAAAAACGCTGATTTCTTGTGCACTGCTGCATGCCTGGCGCGCGGCTGGAAAGACTGTGCTAGGCATGAAACCGGTTGCTGCCGGTTGCGAAAGGCAGTCTAACGGCATGGTGTGCAGTGACGTAACTGCGCTGTGCCGGGCCTCCAGCGTGCAGGTTCCTGTAGAGTGGGTCAATCCCTATGCCTTTATGCTTCCGATTGCGCCCCATGTTGCCGCGGAAGAAACTGGCATCACCATCGATCTTGAATGCATCCAGAGTTCGTTTCGGAGGCTGGCTGATTGCGCAGATGTGGTTGTTGTCGAAGGGGTCGGTGGTTTCAAAACACCCTTGAACCTGCGCCAGGATGGGGCCGATCTGGCTCGGGAACTGGGTTTGCCGGTAGTGCTGGTGGTCGGGATGCGACTGGGGTGTCTGAGCCACGCCTTGCTTACAGCAGAGGTCATCCGTTCACAGGGCCTGACTTTAGCCGGCTGGGTGGCGAATCGGATTGATCCGGAAATGTCGTATTTTGAAGCGAATCTGGAAGCGTTGCGGCAGCGCCTCGGCACACCTTTGCTGGGAGTGGTTGAATTTGAAGTTGCGCCAGACCCGTCCCGCGTCGCACAATGCCTGCTTTTGCCCCGGTTGATTTAGATGGTTTTCCGTGGATTCAGGACAGCGCCATCCTTTACAAATTTCTGAATTACGTCATAATGATACGGCCATGATACTCTCCAGAACCAGTCAGTACGCTATCCAAGCGCTAATTTATATCGCTACGCAACCGCGTGGCGAGCCTGTTTTAAACCGCGAAATTGCTGCTCATTTAGGTGTTCCATCCGCCTATCTCGCAAAAATCATGCAGAACCTGTGCAAGGGTAATTTGCTCTATTCCTTTCGCGGGCGTCTTGGCGGATTTTGCTTGCGCGAGGAAGTTGAAAAAACTGACTTGATGCAGGTGCTGGCGCTGACCGAGGGCAAGGGTTTTACCGATGATTGTGTTCTGGGTTTGAAGGTTTGCAGTGATGAAACCGCTTGTCCCATGCACTCACGCTGGAAGCCGATCAAAGAAAAAGTCGTCCACATGTTGCATGAACAGACGCTGGAAAAACTGGCTGTGGCAGTGCAAAGTGGAAAATATCGTATAACCGATCTGCCGCATGCGGCATTCGACGCCTGATTTGCCATGCTTGCTGTCAGCTTTCCACTCAAACGCACAAATATCGCCAAGGCCGAGAAAGATACCTGCACACCCGTTGCCTGCACGGATTGCGGGATCTACGGGCTATGTTCGGCCGTGGGCGGCGATACTGATCTCAGTCTTCTTGATACGCTCGTAAAAAACCGCCGCACCTACAAACGAGGTGAGCCGCTTTTTTCCATAGGTGAGCCATTCCGGGCGGTATTTGCGGTTCGAAGCGGATCGGTGAAAACATCCGTTCTAACCGATGACGGACGAATCCAGGTGACAGGTTTTCATGTTATCGGAGAGTTGATGGGCCTGAATTCCCTGGTGGCCGAGCGCTATAACAGCGAGGCGCGAGCACTTGAGACGACCAGTGTGTGTGAAGTGCCATTTGAACGCTATGAAGAACTTGTGGAGCATACGCCGGGGCTTCAGTACCAGATGCTCAAGATTATGAGCCAGGAAATAAATCATCATCAGGAAATGATGTTGCTTCTGGGGAAAAAAAGGGCAGAAGAGCGGCTTGCCAGTTTCTTTGTGAACCTCTCCCGGCGCCTTGAATCTCACGGGCAGTCGGGAGTCGAACTCAGGCTCAGCATGTCACGTAGCGATATTGGAAATTATCTGGGCCTGGCCGAAGAAACCGTATGCCGGGTGATTTCCCGTTTTGAAAATGAATCTCTGATCTCCACCCAGCGCCGAATCGTGCGTCTAAATCAGCTCGAGCAACTACGGGCGATGTCCAGAGGGGGGCCTGCGATCGCGAAGTAATGGCGCTGTCAGTCTCCAGGCGCGATTCTTTGCGGGCCGCAACCTAAAATAACTCGGCGAAGTTGACATTGGTCAGTGTTTTTATGGCCGTTTCAGGCTATATTGTCGGGCAGTGCACGTCCAGTTCATATTAAAGTAATTGGCACGTTGGTTCTTATCAGAAACAACTGTTGAAAGATGTTGGGGCCAGGCGAAACCAAAGCGCTTGGCCTTTCTCTTGCCTATCGGGATGGCTGTTCTGTCAGAAAGATCAATGTGCCTCGCTGGTGAAGTAGTGGCTCGCTTCAAAATAAAAGGAGAAAGTTATGGCGGCAGTTGGCGTCGCGGGTACCGATCAATATAACTTCGATATTGTTCGGAAATTTACGATCATGGCCCTGGTGTGGGGGGCGGTAGGTATGCTCGTTGGCGTTTACATCGCCTCAGAACTTGCCTGGCCGTTTCTCAATTTTGATATCCCCTATATCACGTTCGGCCGTCTGCGCCCCGTGCATACTGGTGCTGTAATTTTCGGCTTTGGCGGCAGTGCGTTATTTGCTACTTCCTACTACGTTGTGCAGCGCACCTGCCAGGCGCGCCTGTTCGGCGATGGCATGGCGAGCTTTACTTTCTGGGGTTGGCAGGCCGTCATCGTGCTGGCTGCGATCAGCTACGTGTTGGGCTACAGCCAGGGGCGCGAGTACGCCGAAATGGAATGGCCGATCGATTTGCTGATCGAAGTGGTGTGGGTAACCTACCTGCTTGTTTTTGTCGGCACGATCATGAAGCGCAAGCAACCACACATATACGTAGCCAACTGGTTCTACCTGTCTTTCATTCTGGCCACCGCGTTGCTGCATACGTTCAACAACCTGGCGGTTCCTGTCAGCCTGTTTACGCTCAAGTCCTATAGCCTGTTCGCAGGTACCCAGGATGCGATGACGCAGTGGTGGTACGGCCATAACGCGGTGGGCTTCTTCCTGACTGCGGCCTTCCTGGGCATGATGTATTACTTCGTGCCCAAGCAGGCGGGCCGTCCGATCTATTCCTACCGACTGTCCATAGTGCACTTCTGGGCGCTGTCCTTCCTCTACATGTGGGTAGGTGCGCACCATCTGCACTGGACTGCGCTGCCCGACTGGACCTCCACCCTGGCCGCAACCTTCTCCATCATGCTGCTGTTGCCATCCTGGGGCGGCATGATCAACGGTATCATGACCCTGTCCGGTGCATGGGACAAACTGCGCACCGACCCCATCATGCGCTTCATGATCGTGGCCCTGTCGTTCTACGGCATGTCCACCTTTGAGGGTCCGATGATGTCGCTGAAGGACGTAAATGCCTTGTCGCACTACACCGACTGGACTGTGGGTCATGTTCACTCCGGCGCGCTGGGCTGGGTGGCCATGATTTCCTTCGGTTCCCTGTACCATCTCATCCCCAAGCTGTGGGATACCAGGATGTATAGCGAGAAGCTGATCAATCTCCACTTCTGGCTGGCTACCATCGGCACCCTGCTGTACATCACCGCGATGTGGATTTCCGGCATCATGCAGGGTCTGATGTGGCGTGCTTTCGATGACTTCGGCAACCTGCAATACTCCTTCGCCGAGTCCGTGGCCGCAATGCATCCCTACTACGCAATGCGTGCGATTGGCGGCATGTTCTTCCTGACCGGCATGTTGCTGATGGTGTTCAATGCCTTCATGACCATTCGTCAGGCCAATGCTCAGGGTGCGCGGCTGGAAGTCAGTCCCGCCAAAGCAGCGGCGTAAAATAGAAACGGGAGCAGGTGGGTAACGTTGTTGCCCGCCTGAGGTAAAAGATTTAAGCGAGAAATAATATGTTTAATTTCAAACACGAATGGATTGAAAAGAACGTCGGCCTGATGCTGATTGCGACCATGATCGCAATCAGCATTGGTGGGCTGGTCGAAATTGCACCATTGTTTTTCATCAAGGAGACAGTGGAAAAAGTAGATGGCGTGCGTCCTTATACCCCGCTGGAATCTCGTGGACGTGACATTTATGTGCGCGAGGGTTGCTACCTGTGCCACTCTCAGATGATCCGCCCGTTCCGTGACGAGGCTTTGCGTTATGGACATTACTCTCTGGCGGCCGAGTCCAAGTACGATCACCCGTTCCAGTGGGGTTCGAAGCGTACCGGGCCGGACCTGGCGCGCGTCGGCAAGAAATATTCCAATGAATGGCATGTGCAGCATCTGAACGACCCCAAGTCCATGGTGCCGCCATCCGTGATGCCGCGTTATCCCTGGCTGCTGACGACGGCGCTGGATTACTCCGATGTGGCGGAACGGCTTAAAGCGTTGCGCCAGGTCGGGGTGCCTTATTCGCTGACTCAGGGCGAGTACGACAGGAACGTCAAGGATTTTGGCGCCGATGTGGCAAAAATGCTGCACATTCCGGATGCGCAGAAGAACCTGATAGCGCAGGCGCAGGCTGGTAATTTTGACGGCGATCGCAGCAATGTTAGCGAGATGGATGCAGTCGTGGCTTACTTGCAGGTGCTGGGCACCATGGTGGACTTCAGCAAGTACGATAACGACGAATTCGTCAAATTCCGCTAATCAAGGTGGTCAGATGGAATGGTTGCACTGGTTTTCCAAGGATGAAAATACAAAACCGCTCGCACTATTGATATTTTTCATTGTGTTCTGCCTGATCCTGATTTACGTGTTTGGCAGCAAAAAACGTGGCGAGCGCCTGGAATCTCACAAGGACATACCATTCCTCGATGAAGATTCAGATACAAAGGAAGCGAAATAATGAGTCAGCAAAAACCGCACAGCGTACAAACCACCGGCCACGTCTGGGATGACGATCTGCAGGAGTACAGTAACCCGTTGCCAGCCTGGTGGCTGATGGGGTTCTATGCCACAGTGGTCATGTCTATCATTTACTGGATGATTTACCCGGCATGGCCAGTCGGCAAGCATTTCACCACGGGTTTCAATACAGTTAAATACGTCAATGATAAGGGCGCTGAAAAGTCATGGCACTGGAACACCCGCGCGCAGTTGATGAAGGATATGAACGATGCGGAGCAGATGCAGAAGCCCTATTTTGATAAGGTGACGGCCGCTTCCTTTGAACAGATTTCCAAGGATCCTGAACTGACCAGCTTTATCAATTCAGCAGGCAAGGCGATTTTTTCCGATAACTGCGCGCCTTGCCATCAGGCGGGCGGACAGGGAAAGGTAGGCTTCTTCCCCAATCTGACCGATGATGACTGGCTCTATGGTGGTACTCATGAAAAGATTCAGGAAACCATTGCCAAGGGGCGCAACGGCTACATGCCCGCATTCAAGGAAGTGCTTAACAATGATCAACTGGACAATCTGGCCAATTATGTTGCTTCGCTCTCAGGCGAAAAGGCAGATGCTGCCAAGGTGAAGGCGGGTGATGCCCTGTTCCACGGTGATGCAGCAGCCTGTTATTACTGCCACGACAACAGTGGCAAGGGACGGCAGGTTATTGGTTCGGCCAATCTGACCGACAAGATCTGGCTGTGGGCAGATGTTCCATCTCAGGACAGCGATGAGAAAAAGGTGGAAGTGATCAGGCAAGTGATTGCCAACGGCCTCAATCGCGGCGTCATGCCAGCGTGGGAAACACGCCTCAAGCCTGAGCAGATCAAACTGCTGTCAGCTTATGTGTATGGGCTGGGCGGTGGTGCAAAGTAAACAATATTAGGAAACCCTGATATAATAAGGGCCCGCCGCGAGCGGGCCCTTGTCTTTTCAGGAAAGCGGACATGGCAGATCAGGATTCTTCATCGCTTTATCAGAAGCGCATTCCCATTTTTACCCGTTCGGTAAAAGGTAAATTTCGAACTTTCAAGTGGGCGACCATGGCGCTGGCTTATGGCGTCTATTTTCTGTTGCCATGGCTGCCCTGGCAACGCGGCCATGAGGCGCCATCTCAGAGCGTGTTGTTCGACCTGCCGGGGCGAAAATTTTATCTGTTTGATCTGGTCGTTTATCCTCAGGATATATTCTGGCTTTCACTGCTTCTGTTTGTTGCAGGCGCGCTGCTATTTTTTGCAACCGGCTTGATCGGACGCGCCTTTTGTGGATATTTCTGCTTCCAGACCCTGTGGACCGATGCTTACATCGCGATTGAGAAGTTGATCCAGGGAGAACGGCCTGCGCGTCAGCGGCTCTACAACCAGCCGTGGAATAAAGAAAAGATACTGAAAATATTTATTACGCACTTGTTGTGGCTGAGTCTGGCGTTCTGGACTGCACTCACCTTCGTACTCTATTACGGTCATGCACCAGAGCTGATTGTGCGATTTATGACCGGAAAAGCGCCGAGCGTGGCTTACTTTACCGTTCTGGTATTGACGCTCACAACATATATCGCAGCAGGATGGGCGCGCGAACAGGTATGCCTCTATATGTGCCCATATGCGCGTTTTCAGGGGGTGATGTACGACCCTGAGACCATGGCGGTCGCGTATGACACCCGTCGTGGTGAAGGCGTTGCGGGCCGGGCGATTCCACGCGCCGGACTCAGAACGCTGGAGGAGCGCAAAGCCAAGGGACATGGCGATTGCATCGACTGCAAGTTGTGCATTCAGGTATGCCCGACCGGGATTGATATTCGCAAAGGATTGCAATATCAGTGCATCGCCTGCGGTTTGTGCATCGACGCCTGCAACAATATGATGGATTTCATGAGTTACCCGCGCGGGTTAATCCGTTATGATTCAGAAGCCAATCTTGCATTGCAGGTGCCAGCCAAACCCAAACTGCACTGGAAGCGGCTCAAGATTGTTGGATGGGGCTTTGCGCTGGCGATCATGACAGGCGCGCTGGTCAGCAGCGTTGGCCATCGCAGCAGTATTGACGCAGCGGTGCAACAGGTGCGTCAGCCTTTGTTCGTGATGCTGTCGAATGGAGATATACGTAATCGCTATCAGCTACGTATCACCAACAAATCTGTTGAAGACGAGCTGTATGAGATCAGCACGAACGGCTTGCCGCAGCAGGCGCTGGATATGGGCAACTTTAAGGAAGTGCGCGTGCATGCCGGGAAGAGTCTCATCATTCAGGCAGGTGTTTCACTCCCGTTGAAACTGGCTGAAAGCACACACAAGTTCGAGTTTGTCGTAACACCGAAAAGCGCTCCGGAACAGGCGCTGCACCTGGAAACACGTTTCGACTACAAACACGAATGAGATAAAAATGTTTCAGACTCTCTTTGGCGGTGCGTTACTGATCATCGTCCTGTATTACTTGTTGCGTTTATTTGGTGTCAGTAATTACTGGCGCGGCGTGATCAGCGGCACAATATCTGTTACAGCTTATCTGGGACTCAGCGTTATTAAATGGCCGGGAGGCGATGTCGTTTCCATGCACATGGCGGTATTTCTCGCTACTGCAACGGTTCTGACGCTGGTAGGAGGGCGCCGGACAGAAGATAAGCGCAAGCTGCACTGGGGTCCGAAGGTAATTATTGGGTTTTTTCTGCTGTTGTTCGTCATCGATGGTGGGCTGTTGATGATTTCAGGGCAGGGTGTGCCAGCTTCGGTGGCAAAGTGGTTTTTACCCCCAGCTAAAAAGTCATCCACATCTGCTCATACCGCTTTTTCCGGCGTGGTTCCGCACGGAGAAGAAGCCGCCAAAACAATCAATCAATTCATGAAAAGTGAAGAGAAACAGCGCAGGCTAGGCTGGCAGGTCGACATTGCCGGCCTGGATGTGATTCGGCAGGGAAGCAGTCCGCGTGTTTCAGTGACGGTCAAAGACAGTAATTCCCGGCCCTTGCAGGGGATTGCAGCCAAGGTAGCAATTGCCCGGCCAGGACTGGCACAGCCTGAACAGCTAGTTGAACTTGCGGAAACCGCACCAGGCGTTTACCGCGGACAGGTAACGATGACACTGCCTGGCATGTGGGTTGTCGCAGTGCAATTGCAGAAAGGTGACGACCTTTTTGAAATGCAGCAACATCTTGAGGTATCCGCTTCCCAATGAATCGGGAAATGGCATGTTTCCACTGCGGCCTGCCCGTACCGCCGGATGCCGAATTTCCCGTCGAGATAGAGGGGCAGGAACATGGGATGTGCTGCAGGGGATGCCAGGCAGTTGCTCAGGCCATTGTCGAAAACGGTTTGCAGGAATACTACCGCCATCGCACTGCAATGCCCGGGACCGGGCATGAACTGATTCCCGCCGAGCTTTCCAGGCTCGCACTCTACGACCACCCGGCAATCCAAAAAAGCTTCGTAATCGAAGATGGTTTTCACATCAAGCAGGCGTCGCTGATTCTTGAAGGCATCACTTGTGCGGCTTGCGTCTGGCTGAATGAACGGCATCTGCAGCAGTTGCCTGGCGTCAAGGCCGTGCAGGTAAATTACGCCAACCATCGCGCACGCATCAGCTGGGATGAGCGGGAAATCCAGTTATCCCGCATTCTCAAGGAAATACAATTGCTGGGTTACAACGCCCACCCCTATAACGCCCTGCAGCAGGAAGCGCTGCGGCGCAAGGGCCGCAGCCGGGATATCCGGCGAATTGCAGTCACAGGGCTTTCGGCGGCACAGGTCATGATGCTGGCCGTCGCGCTCTATGCCGGTGCTGCGTTGGGCATGGATGCGGAAACCGCGCATCTGTTGCGTTATGCCAGTCTGGTGTTGACGCTGCCGGTGTTCCTGTACACGGCAGTGCCTTTCTATGTCAGTGCATGGTGGGCAATAAAATCCCGCCACCTCAATATGGATGTGCCGGTGAGTCTGGCAGTCATTACCGCTTTTGCGGGTAGTGTATGGGTCACGCTGCAAGGTGAGGGCGTGGTGTATTACGATGCAATTACCATGTTTGCCCTGTTTCTGCTCTCCACACGCTTTCTCGAGCGAAATGCACGAGAAAAATCGGTAGAGGCGACTGAAAACCTGCTCAAACTGGTGCCGGCAATGTCTTTGCGTTTGCGCGATGGCAAGCAGGAAGCGGTGGCAGTGCTGGACTTGATCGAGGGGGATACGATTCTGGTCAAGCCGGGAGAGGCCATTGCCGCCGATGGCATGGTGGCTGCAGGTATCAGTAGCGTGGATGAGGCCTTGCTGACCGGAGAAAGTCGCGCCGTAGCAAAGACAACAGGTGATCCGGTCATCGCCGGTAGCATCAATCTCGAAGGACCGCTCGAAGTGCGCGTAACCGGGACTGGTGAAAATACGGTTCTCGCCGGGATCGTGCGGCTGCTGGATCAGGCCGTGGCTGAAAAGCCGCGTCTGGCGCAGCTTGCGGATCGGGTGGCAGGCCGGTTTACTTATGGCCTGCTGGCTCTGACGCTGATCGTTGCCATTGCCTGGTGGTGGCACGACCCGGCCAGAGTGCTTGAGATCGTGCTGGCCGTACTGGTCGTGACCTGCCCCTGCGCACTCTCCATTGCCGCCCCGGCAGCATTTGCGGCGGCAGGGTCGCACCTTCTCAGGCAGGGCATTCTGCTCACCAGGGGGCATGCGCTGGAAACCCTGGCCAGGGTAACGCATGTCGTATTTGATAAAACAGGAACACTGACCTTCGGCAAGCCAAAATTGAATCTGGTACGGCCCTTCGGCACGCTGGATGCTCATGCCTGCCTGTGCCTGGCGGCCAGCCTGGAACAGGCTTCGGAACACCCTCTGGCGCAGAGCTTTCTGGCGAGCCTGGAAAGAAAAGATTTGCTTGCTGTAAGCGATGCGCAGAATTACCCGGGCAAAGGGGTGTCGGGACTGATCGGCGGCTGCCGTTACACCTTGGGGAATCGCATGCTTTCGCCTGTGACCCGGGAAGGTCCGGAACCCGAGCTGGATGTGGTGGCAGGCGCAACCGTGGTCTGGCTGTGCAGCGAAAGTGAGACTCTGGCGGCATTCGAACTCTCGGATGCGTTGCGGCCGGATGCCATGGCGTTGGTGGAACAGCTGAAAGCCGGTGGTCTGGGTATATCAATTCTGAGCGGCGATTCGGATGCGACAGTCAGACATATTGCTAATACACTGGGAATTAAAGATAGCCGTGGCGCACTTCGACCGGAAGACAAATTGTCGGCCTTGAAGACCATGCAAAGGGATGGGGCTGTCGTGGCGATGGTGGGTGATGGCGTCAACGATGCCCCTGTACTGGCTGGTGCTGATGTTTCTCTGGCCATGGGTGGAGGGACACAGGTGGCCCGCGCCAGTAGCGACATTGTCCTGTTGTCGGAAAAATTGCCCGACATCTGGCGTGCCCTGCAGGCGGGCCGGGCAACCCTGATCGTGATGCGGCAAAATTTTATCTGGGCAGCGGGGTATAATTTACTGGCTTTGCCCTTTGCTGCAATGGGGTATATTCCACCCTGGCTGGCTGCCCTCGGCATGTCGGTCAGTTCGCTGGTCGTGGTGCTGAATGCGCTGCGTTTACGACAGGTTTAAGAGAATATCTCATGACATCGATTCTGGTTTTTTTGCTGGGTTTGGCTGCGTTCATGGTCATCATCGCCGGCGTCGGAATTTTCTGGGCGATCCGGAGCGGTCAGTTTGAAGACATGGAAGGCCCTGCCCAGCGCATCCTGATGGACGACGACGATCCCAGGATTCCGCGCAGGACATTGAGGGAAGACGAAAAATAAATTAGAATATGCAGTATGTTATCTGGAGAATATTGCAATGGCACACTTGTTTACTAAAGAGAATCTGCCGATGACGGTGGTAATTACCCTGATCGCTTGGTCCTGGCTCAGTTTTTTTTCGGTGATTCTTTCCTGATCAGGGGAACGAAGAACATTAAAAAAGGCGCTGTTTTTACACAGCGCCTTTTTCGTTTATGCCGGGCTTAAAAACGCTCCGGAACGAATCAGTTTTCTCCAATCAACACTTTCATCTTCTGCATGGCCTTCTGCTCGATCTGGCGGATGCGCTCGGCGGATACGCCATACTCCGCAGCCAGTTCATGCAGTGTGGAGCCGCCATCTTCCTGCAGCCAGCGTGCTTCGATAATACGACGGCTACGTTGATCAAGGCTGGACAGCGCGGCTGCCAGACCTTCGCTGTGGCGACGTGCAGTATCGTCCTGCTCGAGCTGCGCAGAAGGTTCGGCGCTGGGGTCCACCAGGTATGAAATCGGGCCGAAGCTGTCCTCCTCATCCGAATTGTTGCCTTCCAGGGCAACATCCTGACCTGTGAGACGAGTCTCCATTTCAACCACTTCCTCTGGCTTGACGCCGAGCTGGCGTGCCATGGTTTGAACTTCTTCGTGGTTAAGGGTACCCAGGCTCTGCTTCAGACTGCGCAGGTTGAAGAATAGTTTACGCTGAGCCTTGGTGGTTGCAATCTTGACCAGGCGCCAGTTGCGCAGGATGAATTCATGAATCTCGGCCTTGATCCAGTGCACGGCAAATGAAACCAGCCGCACCCCGCGATCAGGGTCAAAGCGCTTGACCGCTTTCATCAAACCGATGTTGCCTTCCTGAATCAGGTCTGCCTGAGGCAGCCCGTAGCCGAGATAGCCCCGGGCAATGCTCACAACAACACGCAGATGCGACATCACCAGCATGCGAGCAGCTTCGACATCATTGTCACGCTTCAGGCGCATTGCGTAGTCATGCTCTTCTTCGGGTGTCAGCAGGGGCATTGCCCTGACGGACTGGATGTAACTTTCCAGGCTGCCTGCCGAACTCGGAACGGGAAAGGTAAGAGCGTCTGTCATAAATTGGTTTCTCCTTACGCGAATATTTTAGCACTCGATCAATGAGAGTGATAGTACAGTAAAAAGTTCAAGTATTAAAGACTTCCTCACACGCTTTCACGGTTGACCTGTGGCGGATGATGGCGCGCTGCATCACCAGTTGATTTCCCAGGCCGTCTTGTATCCCACCACGCACTCCTCCAGGCCAGCGGGGATGCGCGCTACTTCAGGTGTTATGGCGATCCTCCCTGCCATGATTTCAGCCATATGCTGCGGGTAGCGCGGGCCTTCACGGTCTGCGAAACCTTCAGGGTAAATCGGCTGATTCGCCGTGTCATATTTGTCCGATGCTCCCAGGGCATGAAACAGTTCATGTGTGATAACCACGTTGTTCTGTGCCTTCTGCCGGTCCAGCGCAAATGCATGCACCACACCCACCAGGCCTTTATGAAGTCCGAGCGAGTGCTGCAGCGGCACACCATCCTCACCCAGGTGATATACAACAAACAGCCGGATAACGCCGAGGCTGCGCCAGAAGGGAGTATGTTCAAAAGCGAAACGGCGCAACGACAGGCTCCACTTGACGGCAGAGAAAGTGGAGCGAGGTCCTTCCGGAAAAGAAGGCGGCAGGGTTCTGATTGTTTCGGCCAGACGGATGTTAACTGCAGGCAGGCTTTTGCCCCGATAACGCTCGGACTGGCTTGCAATGAAAAGTCCAATTTCTGAAAAATCATCCTGCTTCAGGGCGCTGATATATTTATCCACTTCCCCGGAGCCGTCACCGTTTACCGGATATATGGCCACCTCCATCGGCCTGTGCCAGTTCCTTACCACCATGCTTTCCCAATAGGTGATGCCAGATATGATGACTAGAGAAAACAGCAGAAACAGGATACGGAGCGTGCGAAAAGACATTCATTTACTCGCAATTCAGGAAATTACGGGGCCTGGCTTTGGCCGCACGCTTATTCGCCCAGATAGGCGTGGCGCACCTGCGGATCATCGAGTAGCGTGGAAGCCTCTCCGGAGAGGCAAATCGTCCCGCCTTCCATGACGTAAGCGCGATGGCTGACATCCAGCGCCAGTCTGGCATTCTGTTCCACCAGCAGGATGGTCACGCCATCTGCAGAAATGGCGCGAATGGTGTCAAATATCTTGTTAACCATCAAGGGAGCAAGCCCCATGCTCGGCTCGTCAAGCAACAGCAGGCGCGGGCGACTCATCAGGGCGCGAGCAATGGCGAGCATCTGTTGTTCTCCCCCGGAAAGCGTGCCGGCCTGTTGGGTTTTGCGTTCGAACAGGCGTGGAAAAAGGTGGTAGGAATGATCAAGATCGCGCCGGATGCCATGTATATCGCTGCGGCTGTATGCGCCCATGAGCAGATTTTCCTCAACCTTGAGGCGACCGAAAATCCCCCGCCCCTCCGGCACCAGCGCGATCCCCTGACGTACCAGGTCGTATACCGGCATCTGGACGATGGATCTGCCTTGATAAAGAATTTTTCCGCTGGCAGGAAGAAGTCGCGCCAGCGCCTTGAGTGTCGTGGATTTGCCCGCGCCATTTGCACCGATCAGGCACACCAGCTCGCCTGCAGCGATTTCAAGACTGATGCCCCGGACCGCCTTGATCCCGCCATAAGAAACGTTCAGGTCGTGAACTTCTAGCAGGCTCATGTCACGCTCCCGCCCAGGTAGGCCTCGATTACCTGCGGGTCGCGCTGGATTTCGGCAGGAGCGCCCTCGGCAATTTTCTTTCCATAATCCAGTACGGCAACCCGGTCACACAGGCTCATCACCAGCTTCATGTCGTGCTCGATCAGCAGCAGGGTCACGCCATCGGCGCGAATGGTTTGTAAAAGATGTTCCAGTGTCGCCGTTTCGCTCGCATTCATGCCCGCAGCCGGTTCGTCGAGCGCCAGCAGTTTGGGTTCCGTAGCCAGCGCACGAGCGATTTCCAGACGGCGCTGATCACCATAAGAGAGGTTTTTTGCCAGCACCTGCGAGTGTTTGGTGATGCCTACATAGGAAAGAAGCTCATGTGCGCGCTGGAGAATGCCTGTTTCTTCCGCACGCGTTCCGGCGCCACGCAGGATGGCGCCCAGTACGCCTGCGCGGGTACGCACATGACATCCCACCATGACGTTTTCCAGCGCGCTCATGTTGGCGAAAAGGCGGATATTCTGGAAGGTCCGCGCCAGTCCCAGACGCGTCACATGACTGGGTTTCCGGCCGTGAATGGCGTGACCGTCCAGTGTAATATGCCCAGCGCTCAGCGTGTACAGTCCGGTGAGTACATTGAAGAGCGTGGTTTTGCCCGCACCGTTGGGCCCAATCAAACCAAAAATCTCGCTCTGCCTGATGCTGAAGGAAACATCGTTCAGCGCTGCCACCCCGCCAAAGTGTTTGCTCACATTTTCCGCAGACAACAAGGCATCACTTGCTGGCGTCATACAGCGCCTCCTGCTCGTGAGCAAGCACCTCGGCCTCGCTACTGAATTCGCGCCGGCGTACCTTCGACGGCCACAGCCCGGCGGGGCGAAAAATCATTACCACAATCAGCGCCAGGCCGAAAATCAGCATGCGCAGATCGGCCGGGTCAACTACTACGCGCCCGAAAAAAAATTCTTCAAGCGGGCCGATATAGCGCAGTGCTTCGGGCAGGACGGTCAGCAGGATGGCCCCCAGAATCACGCCAGGGATATGCCCCATCCCCCCCAGGACCACCATGCACAGAATCATGATGGATTCCATCAGGTTGAAACTTTCCGGGCTGACGAAGCCCTGGAAACCGGCGAACAGCCCTCCGGAAATGCCGCCAAAACTCGCACCCATGGCGAAAGCCAGCAATTTGATGTTGCGCGTATTGATGCCCATCGCTTCGGCTGCAACCTCGTCTTCGCGGATCGCCACCCACGCGCGCCCGATGCGCGAATCCTGCAGGCGCAACGAGATGAACACGACCAGCAGTGCCATCGCCAGGAACAGGTAGTAATAGGCATAAATGCCGGGCACCTGCATGCCGAACAGCTCGAATGACTGGCTGAGCGAAGCCCCGCCAGCGCCGATCGGGTCGATCATGCTGATGCCCTGCGGCCCGTTGGTGATGTTCACCGGCGAGTTGAGGTTGTTGAGAAAAATACGGATGATCTCGCCGAAGCCCAGCGTCACGATGGCCAGATAGTCTCCACGCAGCCTCAGGGTCGGTGTGCCCAGCATCATGCCGAACATTCCGGCAGCCAGCGCCCCTAGCGGCAGGATGAACCAGGCAGGGAGATGCAGGCCAAAGTGCGGCGAAGCCAGCAGGGCATAAAGATAGGCGCCGACAGCGTAGAAGGCGACATAGCCCAGATCGAGCAGGCCGGCATAGCCGACCACGATGTTCAAGCCCAGCGCCAGCATGATGTAGAGCAGGACAAAATCCAGGATACGTACCCAGCCGTTGCCCAGTCCGGCGCCCACCAGGAAAGGCGCAACGGCCAACACCAGTCCGAGTGCGATGAATGCTACATACGCAATACGGCGGTCGGATTTGAGTTTGCTCCAGTTCATGGCCGTTCTGCCACCCGCTCGCCGAGCAGGCCGGAGGGCCGGAACACCAGCACCCCGATCAGGACAAAAAAGGCAAACACGTCCTGGTAATGACTGCCAAGGAAGCCACCGGTGAGATCTCCGATATAGCCAGCGGCCATGCTCTCTATCACGCCTAGCAACAAGCCGCCCAGCATGGCGCCGGCGATGTTGCCGATGCCGCCCAGGACCGCTGCGGTAAAGGCTTTGAGGCCGAGCAGAAAGCCCATGTAATAGTGCGCAATGCCGTAGTATGCACTCACCATCACCCCGGCGATGGCAGCCAGCGCCGAGCCGAGAATAAAGGTAAACGAAATCACGGCGTTGACGTTCACCCCCATCAGGCCGGCGATTTCAGGTGCCTGCGCGGTTGCACGCATGGCGCGGCCGATGCGGGTTCTCTGCACCAGCAACACCAGACCCGCCATCAATACCAGCGCCAGCACAAAGATAAAAATTTGCAGGTCGGTAATGCCCGCCCCGGCGATGTCGTGACGTGTGGACGGCAGGATGGGCGGAAAGGAGATGTACTGACGGCCCCAGATCAGCATGGCCACATTCTGCAGCACGATGGAAACGCCGATGGCAGTGATCAGGGGCGCCAGGCGCGGCGCGCGGCGCAGGGGCCGGTAGGCAATGCGCTCTATGACGAAGCCCAGCGCCATGCATACGGCGACCGCCACCAGCAGTCCGGCTGCGACGATCATGAGGCCGGGCAGATCGACGCCGCTGGCCATCAGCATGTTGACCACCGCCAGCGTCACCATGGCGCCGATCATCACCACTTCGCCATGAGCAAAATTGATCAGTTCGAGGATGCCGTAAACCATGGTGTAGCCCAGCGCGATCAGAGCATAGACACTGCCCAGGACCAGGCCGTTGATGAGCTGCTGGAGAAAGATATCCAAGATAAATTACTTGGCCGGTTCGGCGCCACCCACCGTTTCCAGCACCTCCCACTTGCCATTTTTCACCTGATACAGGGTGATCGCGCCATCCTTGATGTCGCCCTTTGTGTCGAAACTGATTTTTGCCGTCACTCCGTCATAAACGATGCTGGCCAATACCGGTAAATACTTCGCCGGGTCAATGGAGTCGGCCTTCTGCATGGCGGCAATCATGACGCTCACGGCATCATAGCAATATGGGGCATAGAGCTGGATCTGGCCGTATTTGGCAGTGAACTTGTCACCGAATGCTTTGCCACCCGGCATCTTGTCCAGCGGCAGGCCGGGCAGGGAGCTATAGGCCCCTTCGGCGCTACCCGCAGCCAGTTTGATGAATTCCGGCGTGCTGCCGCCATCGCCCATGAGGAATTTCGCGTTCAGCCCCAGGGTCTTGAACTGTTTCATCATCGGTCCGCCCTGGGCATCCATGCCGCCGAAAAACAGCACGTCAGCGTTTTCAGATTTCACCGCAGTCAGAATCGCCATGAAGTCCGTAGATTTGTCCGTGGTGTACTGGCGAGTGACGATCTCCGCACCGGCCGCCTTTGCAGCCGCCCCGAACTGGTCTGCCAGGCCTTGTCCGTAGGCCGTGCGGTCATCGATGATGGCAACTCTCTTTGCCCCAAGCCGGGTCACGGCGAAATCGCCCAGTGCCTTGCCCTGCTGCACATCATTGGGCATCACGCGGAACGCGGTCCTGAAACCCTGCTCGGTGTATTTTGGGTTTGTAGCGGAAGGAGAAATCTGCACGATGCCGGCATCGAAATAGATTTTCGAGGCCGGGATGGTGGTGCCGGAATTGAGGTGACCGATGATGCCATTCACTTTCTCATCCACCATTTTTTGCGCCACGATGGTGGCTGTTTTCGGATCAGCCTGATCGTCCTCGCTGAAGAGTTCGAAGCGGACTTTCTTGCCGCCGATGCTGATGCCCTTCGCATTGGCGTCGTCGATCGCCATGCGCGTGCCGTTCTCGTTATCTTTGCCGAGATGCGATTGCGGTCCGGTAAGCGGCTGAATCGAGCCTATTTTTACCACCACAGCCCCATCCGCGCCTGGCGCGGTATCTTTCTTGCCGCAAGCGGCAAGATTGAACAGCATGGTAGCGAGCAGCACGGCAAGCAGGCGTGATTTCAATTTGTTCTCCCCAAAATCATCGTTTGATTCATCAAGCGCTCTATTCTATAGAAATTTCCGTGTTCCAAAAAACAAAAGCCAGCCCGAAGGCTGGCTTTTAACCGCTGAATACGCTTGCGGCTTAGTACTTGCGGGTCAGAATCCAGTGAACCAGAGACTTGATGTCCTCGTCCTTGACTGCAGCGTTAGGAGGCATCGGGATTTCGCCCCATGCGCCCTTGCCGCCGGCTTTTACCTTGGCGGCCAGCTTGGCTTCAGCGCCCTTGTCGCCCTTGTATTTGGCAGCCACGTCCTTGTAAGCCGGGCCGACAATTTTCTTGTCAAAGTTGTGGCAACTCATGCAGGCACTTTTCTGTGCCAACGCTGCCATGGCTGCTTCATCAGCAGCATTGGCGTAACCGGAAACCAGCACAGCGGCCGCAGCGGCCATTCCCAACCAGGTAGCTTTCATAATCGACTCCTCAAAAAACATAGTAAATAATAACTCTGCAACAAAACCACTCATTCTGGAGCTGGTTATCTTAAACCAACCTGCTGCCATTGCAAGAATTTTCGCACACACAAGCTGACAGAAACCTGAACAAAAACAGATTCTGAATAGCCGCCCGCCCTGGCTACTATTGTCCCGGCGGGGGGGTAACGCGCAGCACCTCGTCCATGGTGGTAATCCCCGCAGCCACTTTCTGCGCGCCGCTGATGCGCAACGGCCTCATGCCTTCCTTGTAAGCCTGTTCCCTGATCGGGGCGATATCGGCAGATCCGGCAACCAGCTTTTTCACCGCCGGTGAAAGAAGCATGATTTCATAAATGCCGGAGCGGCCAAGATAGCCGGTCATGCGGCATTCCAGGCACCCCTTGGGTTCGTTGATGCTTGCTGGCGGCGAGGCTTTCCAGGGCGCAACCATGGCGTTCCAGGCGTCCTCGTCGATGGCGGATTTTTCCCTGCAGTGCGGACACAGGGTGCGAACCAGGCGCTGACCAAGTACGCCCAGCAAGGTGGAGTTGATGAGATAGCCGGGTACGCCCAGATCGAGCAGACGGGTGATTGCCGAAGGGGCATCGTTGGTATGCAGGGTGGAGAGCACCAGGTGACCGGTCAGGGCTGCCTGAATGGCCATTTCCGCCGTTTCCAGATCGCGTATCTCGCCCACCATGATGATGTCCGGGTCCTGGCGCATCAGGGTGCGGATGCCGCTGGCAAAGTCCAGCCCGATATTGTGCTGCACCTGCATCTGGTTGAATTGCGGCATGACCATCTCGATGGGATCTTCCACCGTGCAGACGTTGACTTCCGGCTGGGCCAGAGTACGCAGTGTGGAATACAGTGTCGTGGTCTTGCCCGAGCCGGTCGGTCCGGTGACCAGCACGATGCCGTTGGGCTGGGAGACCATCTGGTTCCAGCGCTGTTCTTCCTGTTCGCCGAAACCAAGATCCTTGAAGTCCTGCACGATCACGTCCGGATTGAAAATCCGCATCACCAGTTTCTCGCCAAAAGCGGTGGGCATGGTAGAGAGGCGCAACTCGATTTCCTGGCCGTCCGGCGTGCGTGTCTTGATGCGGCCATCCTGCGGGCGGCGTTTCTCGACGATGTCCATGCGCCCCAGGCCCTTGATGCGGCTGGTGATGGCGATGACCACCGGGGAGGGAATCTGATAAACCTGATGCATCACGCCATCGATGCGGAAGCGCACGCTGCCCGCATCGCGCCGTGGCTCAAGGTGAATATCCGAGGCCCGCTGCTCGAAAGCGTACTGGAACAGCCAGTCCACAATCTGCACCACATGCTGGTCGTTGGCGTCGAGATGACCGCTGCGCGACAATTCCACCAACTGCTCGAAATTGACTATCCCGGTCTGGCCGGAGCCCTCATGGGTTTTCAGCGCGCCCTTCATGGAACGCGCCAGGTTGTAGAATTCCGGCAGATAACGCTTGATCTGTTCCGGAGTCGCAATCACACGGCGAATCTCGCAACGCAGCATCTGGCCTACTTCCCTTTCCCACTCGCGCTCGAAGGGTTCGGCCGTCGCCACCACCACTTCACGTGAACTTGCCGCGATCGGCAAGAGCATGAAGCGCGAGGCATAGGCATGCGACATGACCTTGGCAACCGAGGCCACGTCCACCTTGAGCGGATCGATATGCTGATAGGGCAGGCCAACCTTCTTTGCCAGCCACTGGGTCAGCTCTTCGAGATCCAGATTCTGGAATGGAGGGTGCGGATTTTTCCATTTCTGGCCCGCTACCGCCACCAGCGGGTGCAGCTTGATGCCCCCCAGGTTGCGTGCCGGGAAGTTGATCTTGTCGGCATTCACCTGCGGCACGAGGCCATCCGCCACCAGTTCGGACAGCACTTCGTCGAGCGTAAGTTTGTGCTCGTGGCTGGGCAGGGCCATGTTTAACGCTTGAGCTGCGACACGTCGCGCACCGCACCCCTGGCTGCTGAGGTGGTCATCGCCGCATAGGCTTGCAGAGCCTGGGATACCAGGCGTGCACGCTTGAGCGGCTGCCAGGCTTTGGCGCCCTTTTCTTCCATCAGGGCACGGCGATGCGAGAGCTCTTCCCACGACACCATCAGGTTGATGCTGCGATTGGGAATGTCGATTTCGATGCTGTCACCTTCTTCTACCAGCCCGATGGCGCCGCCCTCTGCCGCTTCTGGCGAGGCGTGGCCGATGGAGAGTCCCGAGGTGCCGCCGGAGAAGCGTCCGTCGGTGAGCAGGGCGCAGACCTTGCCCATGCCCTTGGATTTTAGGTAACTGGTGGGATACAACATTTCCTGCATGCCCGGCCCACCACGCGGGCCTTCGTAGCGGATCACCACCACATCGCCGGCCTCGATCTGGTCGGCAAGAATGGCCGCCACGGCATCGTCCTGGCTTTCGAAAATGCGCGCCCGGCCGGTAAATTTGAGAATGCTTTCGTCGACCCCTGCGGTCTTGACGATGCAGCCGTCCTCGGCGATGTTGCCATACAGCACTGCCAGGCCGCCGTCGAGGGAGTAGGCATGGGCCAGGTCGCGGATACAGCCGTTGGCGCGATCCATATCCAGTTCGGCGAAACGCTTGTCCTGGCTGAATGCGACTGTCGTCGGCACGCCGCCCGGTGCGGCGCGGTAGAAGGTTTTGACTTTTTCGTCCGAAGTGCGGCGCACGTCCCAGTGTTCCAGCGCCTGGCCCATGGACGGGCTGTGGATGGTCGGCAGGTCGCGGTGCAGTAGCCCGGCGCGATCGAGTTCGCCCAAGATGGCCATGATCCCGCCGGCACGGTGCACGTCTTCCATGTGGTAGGTCTGGATGCTGGGCGCCACTTTGGAGAGGTGCGGCACCTTGCGCGACATGCGGTCGATATCCTTCATGGTGAAATCCACACCGGCTTCATGGGCCGCTGCCAGCAGGTGCAGCACGGTATTTGTGGAGCCGCCCATGGCGATATCCAGCGCCACGGCATTCTCGAAGGCCTCGAAAGTCGCGATGGAACGTGGCAGCACCGACATGTCGTCGCGCTCGTAATGACTCCTGGCCAGCGCAACGATCAGGCGTCCGGCTTCAAGGAACAGGCGCTTGCGGTCGGCGTGTGTCGCTACCAGCGAACCGTTGCCGGGCAGGCCCAGGCCCAGCGATTCGACCAGACAGTTCATGGAATTGGCGGTAAACATGCCGGAACAGGAACCGCAGGTCGGGCAGGCCGAGCGCTCCAGTGTGGCGACATCCTCATCAGACTCATTGGCGTCAGCCGCAGAGACCATGGCATCCACCAGGTCCAGCGCAATGGTCTTGCCGTGAATCACCGCCTTGCCCGCCTCCATCGGCCCGCCGGACACGAACACTGTGGGGATGTTGAGGCGCAAGGCGGCCATCAGCATGCCGGGGGTGATCTTGTCGCAGTTGGAAATGCACACCAGCGCGTCGGCGCAGTGGGCGTTGACCATGTATTCGACGCTGTCGGCGATCAGCTCGCGTGAGGGCAGGCTATAGAGCATGCCGCCGTGGCCCATGGCAATGCCATCATCCACCGCGATGGTGTTGAATTCCTTGGCCACGCCGCCAGCCGCTTCGATCTCGCGTGCCACCAGCTGACCCATGTCTTTCAGATGGACGTGCCCCGGCACGAACTGGGTAAAGGAATTGGCGATGGCGATGATGGGCTTGTCGAAATCGCCGTCGGTCATGCCGGTCGCGCGCCACAGGGCGCGGGCGCCGGCCATGTTGCGGCCGTGGGTGGTGGTACGTGAACGGTACTGCGGCATGAATGCAAGGCTCCTGTCTTTGATAAATCATTACCCGGACATTCTAACTCGGCTTGCTCATCTACACCACGCACCATCATGGGAGCATGTCAAACGATTATGATCGTTGACTCAGATCAATGTTTTTATTAGTAAAATCATGGTTTCCCTGATGTCTTAATGGGTATATCTGCATTAGCATGCAGCATGCTTGAACGCATTAGCACTTCTTCAAAAACAGATCGAATGCTCAACAGGGGATGTGGCAATGGAAAACAAGGTTTTCTTTGCATGGAACGATGCCATGAGCGTGGGTATAGCAGAAATCGACGTGCAGCACAAAACGCTGGTGGGGATTCTGAACCGCCTGTGCATGGCCGTCGCGCAATTCGAAAGTAGCGGAATTACTGTCGAGATTCTTGATGCCCTGGTCGATTACACCCGGATACATTTTGCGCTGGAAGAGAAATTATTGAAGGATGCCGGGCATGATGTAGCGGAATTTGACGCTCATTTGCTCGAGCACCGTGCCTTTATTGCAAGAATTGGCAACATTGCAAGCATGCATCGGGCAGAGGGCAAGTCGGTTTCCCTGGAAATCCTGAGCTTGCTTAAACGCTGGCTGCAAGAGCATATCCTCATTGCAGACAAGAAATATGCCAGCAGCCTGAAAGAAGCCGGCTTTTCAACCAAGGAATGGTCGGAATTTGCCAAAAACGTCATGTCGGAAAAGCAGGAAGCTGCACCAAAGCGTAAGCAGTGGTGGAAAGCATGGCAAGCGCAGCAAAACTCCTGGACGGAAAACTGAAATCATGAAAATCAACCTGCCTGTCAGCGGTATCGAAAAGCCTTTCACCAGTGGCACCATCGTGTCGAAAACCGATCTCAAAGGCGCCATCACCTATGCCAATGATGCTTTTATCGAACTGAGCGGTTTCAGTCGAGAGGAACTGATCGGGAAAAATCACAATCTCGTGCGCCATCCCGACATGCCACCAGCGGCCTTTGCCTGGCTCTGGAATACCATCAAGACTGGACAGCCATGGCGTGGCATCGTCAAAAACCGGTGTAAAAATGGCGACCACTACTGGGTCGAGGCCTTCGTGGTGCCGGTAAAGGAAAACGGCAAGATCGTCGAATACATGTCGGTGCGCTCGCCGCCTTCGCGCGAACAGATTTCTTCTGCCGAAGCCTTGTACCGGGATCTGAACGCGGGCAAACCGCTGGTCCTGCCCAAAGCCAGGGGCTATTCAGCAAAGACGGTTTTGATCGGACTGATTGCCGTCATGAACCTCCTGCTGCTTGCGAATGCCTTGCTTGGTTATCACGGGCAGCATGATTACGTTGTTGCGCTTACCTCAATGGGAATTCTTTTTTCCGTCGGACTGGGTGTTTTTCTTTCAGGGGCTATCGACCGCGGCCTGAACAAAATCGTCGCACTGTTCGACCAGATCGCCGAGGGCAACCTCAACAACAAGATAGATATCGGGGGTAAGGACGAGGCCGGGTGCGTGCTGACTTCTCTCGCCTGCACACAAGTTCATCTCAAGGTCATACTTGACGAAGTGGCGCTGGCTTCATCTATTGTCACCGCCCATAGCGAAAACCTGAAACACGAAATGTCGCAGGTGATCACCCGCTCCCACGCCCAGTCAGAACGCATCAAGCAGGTTTCTGCCGCCATGGAGGAGATGAGCTCATCCATTCGGGAAGTTGCCGAGCATGCGGGTGGAACTGCCAGCGCCACCGCGCAAACCCTGTCTATCGTCGAACATGGCAACTCGCAAATGGCGAGCAGCATGGATGTCACGTCCAGGGTTGCCCGGACAGTTGAATCATCAGGAATGACGATCAATGAATTAAGCCAGTCCATTGGCAAAATTGGCGCAATTACCCAGGCCATCAAGGAAATTGCTGATCAGACAAATCTGCTGGCGCTCAACGCGGCGATCGAAGCTGCCCGGGCAGGAGAACAGGGCCGCGGTTTCGCAGTGGTCGCGGATGAAGTGAGAAAACTTGCGGAGAGAACCGCCATGAGCACTGCCGATATCACACGCATGGTAGCGGAAATTGAAAACATCTCCGGCACGGCCGCTGCCACGATGGATATGGCTGTAAACGAGGTCAAAGACGGCCTTTTGATCATTCAGGAATGCAGCAGAAGTCTTCACTCCATCACCACTGCCTCTCAGGAGGTCAGCGGAATGGCGCAACGCATTGCTGGCGCGACCAGTCGCCAATCCTCTGCCGGAGAAGCAGTAGCGGCAAACATGGAACATCTCTCGGTCCTGAGCGGAGAAAGCACCACAAGCGCCATTCAGGTAGGCAGGGCGACCGAAGAACTGGCCCTTGTGGCAACGAATCTTCAGGTGATGGCCCGTCATTTCGATGGTGGAGGTTAAGCGGTCAGGCTCTGGCTATCAGGCGAGATTCATTGGTTCTGATGGGCAGAAGGGCGATAAACCGGAGGGGTCGTGAAAAAATTTGTCAGCTTAGTCCGCATCGGCAATTCGTACCAACTCATTCACGTTCGAGATGACAAAGCCCTCCCTGACAATCGAAATAACGTTTCCGACCTCCAGGGTCTTCAAGCTTCTGATCAGCGTCCGCTGGGTAATCGAGAGCATGTCTGCCAGTTCAACCCGGGTCAGCGAGGCCGGCAGCATGTCCAGCATCCAGCCGCGTTCCCGATGTGTTTCGTGAAGGTAATAAAGATAGGACGCAACGCGCGCCAGCGCATTCTTTCCCCCCAGGTTGGCGATGTGGCGAATGTACGCGTTAAGGTTGCGTGACATGGCTTTCATCAAAACATTGGATAGTTCACCGTGTCCTGTCATGGTGTTAAGCAGGAAACTGGTTTTCAGGCAGCAAACACTTGTGCTATCGATAGCTTCTGCAGTACTGCTGGCGGCTTCAAGAAACATGTCTTCGCAGCCAATCAGGTCTCCGGGAATCGAGGCGATTTTATGGATCTGCTGTCTTCCGTTACTCAGGGACTTGTAGACCTTGGCTTCCCCGGATACCAGAATGTAGATGTATTGTCCTTTTTCCCCCTCGAAGTACAGTTTTTCCCGCCTGCCGTACTCTCTTCGGCGCAATCCCTGTTGCAACGCCAGTTTTGTCCCGATGGGAAGGCCATGAAAAAATTCGGATGAATCAAGAATGCACGTGAGGCATCTTTCTTCTGGAAGTTTATGACGGCACGGTCCGGCCTCGCCAAATTTATCCAGCTCTTGAATGTCTGTGGCGAAGCTTCCCATAAGCGTGTTCCCAGTCCGGTTTCTCTTGTTTGTTCGTGCTTGCGGCAGTGACTTAATCCGCCAATGATAAAACCGGCAGTTTGGCCATATCAGTAGCATCCCACTCGCGAATGCATCATCCCATTTCGATGCATTTACGTTGGTGACATTTTTCATTTTCGCTTGATCCAAATGCCCGCAGTATTCGCTTCGCACCAAATAAATGATCACACGATTACAAGTGGAGTGCAATTTGTGATTTTCAGGTAGTCCACTAACAACAAGGGGGCGAAGCAGAATGAGTAATGAATGTCAGCGTGGGAAATCAATCAATTTCTCTGCCGCAGAAATCGAAAAACTGAAGGAAGATGCACAGGCATGTAACCAGGGACGCCGCACTTTTCTTAAATGGAGTGCGTTGCTGTCCACCCAGGCTATCGCGGCAGGTGCTTTTCTTGATCTGGGCACCGGCGAAGCCCGTGCGGACGATACGTTCGTCAATGTCGTCAACTGGGTGTATTCCGTATGCGGATACTGCTCGGTCGGGTGCGGTCTGAAAATCGGCGTTAATGCGACAGGAAAGGCAGTTGCTGTCAAGGGTAATGAATTCCACCCGACAAACCAGGGGCGCGTGTGCGTCAAGGGTTTGTATGAGTACAAAGTGTTGGACGACCAGGAACTGCGTGTGGCCGAGCGCGCGAAATATCCCATGCGCCGCAACAGTTCCGGCGGCTGGGATATCATCACCTGGGACGCGGCCATCACCCTGTTGAGCCAGAAAATCATTGATGGCGTTAATAGTGCCGGACCCGATTCGATCGGTATCTATAACACCGGCCAATGGACCCTGGAGGAATACTATTCCATGGGCAAGCTGGGCAAGGGCGCAATCGGCACCAGCACCATGGATTCAAATACCAGGCTGTGCATGGCCGCGGCAGTGTACGGCTACATGAGTACTTTTGGCAGCGATGGCCCACCCGGCTGCTACGATGATATTGAAAGTACGGACTGCTTCTTTCTTATCGGCACCAACCCGGCTGAAATGCATCCGCAGGTGTGGCGCCGCATTGCCAATGCACGTAAGTCTGCACGCGCACCCAAACTGATCGTGGTAGATCCGCGCCGTACCCAGACGGCGCGCAGCGCGGACCTGCACCTGCAACTTAATCCTGGCACCAATGTAGCCCTGATGAACGGGCTGATTCAGCAGATCATCGCCAATAACTGGGTCAAGAGCAGTTACATCAACACTTACACCCGCAACTATGCCGCACTCGCTTCCAAGGTGGCCTCATACACGCCCAGCTACGTTTCAGGTATCACCGGCGTGCCGGTCGCAGATATCCAGAAAGCCGCCCAGTGGCTGGGACAGTCTCCCGAGGTCTGGTCACTCTTCATCCAGGGGGTTTACCAATCCATGGGGGCCACCGATACGGTACGCCTGATCTGCGCCATGCATCTCATTATGGGCAAGATCGGCCGCGCCGGATCGGCTCCTTTCTCGATCACGGGGCAGTCCACAGCCATGAGTAACCGTGAAGCAGGTGGCTCCTCTGCGCTGGCAGGCTACCGGAATTATTACAACCCGGCCCATGTTGCCACTGTGGAAACTTTATGGAAGGTCCCGGTTGGAAAGATCCCCGAGCATGCAACCACGATTGTTACCTCTGACAAGGCTTTGCAACCCACCATCAACAGTATGGTAGACATGATGAAGAACGGGTTGCTGAAAGTGTTCTGGGTTGCCTGTACCAACCCGGCCGTTACCCTGCCGGATCTTAACGGATTTTATAGTTGCCTAAATTTTGCCAACTCCAGGCGACCCTTTACCGTTGTGCAGGATATTTACATGCCGATGGAGACATATCATTTTGCCGATCTGTTTCTCCCTGCTGCACAATGGGGAGAAAAAACAGGCACGTACACTTGCTCAGAGCGTCGGGTAAACTTGGGCAAGCAGGCCGTCAACCCGCCTGACTTCAATCTGCGGCCCAATTACGGCGCCTACTCGGATTTTGACATTATTCGTATGGTGGCCCAGAAACTTGCCGCCCTGGATGCCCGGTTCCGCGACAAGAATGGGAATCCGCTCATCACCTATACCACGCCTGAGCAATGTTTTAATGAATGGAAGCAGGTTTCCAGCGGTCGTCCTTGTGACATGAGTGGAATGACTTATGCCAACATTGAGGCCAATAATGGCATTGCCTGGCCTTCCACCACCAGCAATGTACTGGGCGGAAAGCGGCTGTATACGGACGGGAAATTCAATACCAACTGGGACCGTGCCCAGTACGGCAAGGATCAAACCGCAGTCTGGATCGACCCGGAGAACAAGAGCCGGGCGTACCTGTGGGCTGTCGATTACGTCTCTCCGCCCGAAGTGCCCGACGCCAGTTACCCTTTCTGGCTTAATACAGGGCGTGTAATCGAGCATTTCCACTCGCGCACAAAAACCAAGCGTGTGGCCCAACTGCATGAGATGTCGCCGGAAAACTACGTCGAAATCAACCCCTTGGATGCGGCTGCATTTGGCATCGTGACTGACAGTCTGGTTGCTGTGACTTCAAGACGCGGCACGATCACCCTCAAAGCCAGGGTAACGGATACCGTTGCACTCGGTGCGGTATTCATCCCCATGCATTTCGGCGATCTGGACCCTTCCGACATCAGTCAGAACGGCGGTCGTCTGGTGGCCGCAAATCGTCTCACCATGAACTGGGTTGATCCGGTGTGTGGCCAACCGATCTACAAACACTGCGCCGTACGCATCAGCAAGGTATAGGAGAAAAAGCATGTCACAAGGTAACCTTTCATTCAATGCCATGCTGGCTGTCGTTCTTGCATTTCTGGCCGGTGCGTTGCCATCAAATCTGCTTGCGGCTGGTGGCTCCCCCGCTCCGGCTCAAGTCTTCGACACCAGCTTTGCTGTCGAGTATGAGTATTCCTGTCTGAGCGGAGGCTGTCATGAAACGAATGTGACGCTGGTCAATCAGCATAAGCAATCCTACATGACGCACATCATGGTGAAATGCAACACCTGCCATGGCACCCACACAAAAACAGAGGTCGGAAAAGTCAAGCCCAACCTGACCGGGTATACCGCTAGCAGTGGCGTTACTGGGTACAAGGTGCCCAAGGATCGATGCCTCACCTGTCATTCTGCGGCATTGAATCTTGGCGGTCATCCCAAAAATCCGGGAGAATGCCTGAGCTGCCACGCTCCACACGCGTTTCCTAGACGTTAAGCCGAATCCCCTGTGGGCAGAAAAGTGGCAGCCCACAGGGGGTCGCAGCAAGTTGTGATAACTTCAACAACTGGCTAAATCAGGTCAAAAGTGCACCGCAATAAACCCGCTGTGGTAAATTTCGCCCTTTACCTTTTCTTTGGGCCCCATGCTGATTCACCCCCAGTTCGACCCTGTTGCTCTCCATATCGGCCCACTCGCCATTCGCTGGTACGGCCTGATGTATCTCACCGCCTTCGCCCTTTTTTTAGGCCTCGGGCGCTACCGCATGCGCGCCCGCCCCGATCTGGGCTGGCACAGGCGAGAGCTCGACGACCTGCTGTTTTATGGCGTGCTGGGCGTGGTACTGGGCGGGCGGCTGGGCTATATCGTGTTTTACAAGGCAGCCTATTACCTGCAGCATCCCCTGGAAATATTTGCCGTATGGCAGGGCGGGATGTCCTTCCATGGCGGCTTTCTCGGGGTACTGGCGGCGATGTGGCTGTTTTCTCGCAAGAGCGGAAAATCCTGGCTGGGCGTGACCGACTTTATTGCGCCCCTGGTGCCGCTGGGGCTGGGGGCCGGACGTATCGGTAATTTCATCAATGGCGAATTGTGGGGGCGACCCACGGACGTTGCCTGGGGCATGATCTTCCCCCAGGCCGGAGACGGCGTCGCGCGTCACCCTTCGCAACTGTATCAATTCGCTCTTGAAGGTCTGGCGCTGTTCGCTTTGCTGTGGTGGTTTTCCGCAAAGCCCCGCCCGGCTGGAGCAATATCGGGGCTGTTCCTGATCGGCTATGGCAGCTTCCGTTTCCTGGCGGAATTTGCCCGTGAGCCGGACAACTTTCTTGGTTTGCTGAGCCTGGGGCTCTCCATGGGCCAATGGCTGTCGCTGCCCATGATCATTGCCGGCATTGCCATGCTGCGCTGGGCATATCGCCCGCAGCAATAAAATACTGAAAGTTGCCCCGGGCGTGTCAAATCCTGATCAATTTCATTTTTTTGGTGCCTGGGTTAACCTGTCGACAACCCGATCAGAACAGGAACGAAAATGGCAAAGCCCAATTATTCTTATGAAAAACGCCAGAAAGAACTGGCAAAAAAGCAGAAAAAAGAAGAAAAGCTGCAGCGCAAGCATGCGCCTGACGGCACTCAGAGCGAAGAGCCCGTAACACCACAAACCGATCAGCCGGACGCTGATCGCTGAGTTTGCGAAAAAGTGGACTGTCCGTTCCGATATATCCGGAACCAGCCTGCGCTTCGGTTCGGATTTTTCAGGGCCACAGTATTGCGTATCGTAAATCCCTTAATGCCTTCGGTGTCCGGACAAGTTTTTCAGCACTGGAGGGGGAGCTCACGGTTCAAGTGTAAACACTTCAATCCTGAAGCCGCGGGCGATGGATTCCCGCTTGCTGTTTCTGCATTTCCGCCGATACTATCGTCATATTGATCACTCCCCTGGAGTTTGCCATGTCCCTGGCCGCAGAAAAAATTCGCAACATGGCCCTGTATTGCGATTTCGAGAATGTTGCCCTGGGCGTGCGTGATGCCAAGCCCGCGCAGAAATTCGATATCCGCAAGGTGCTGGAGCGGCTGTTGCTCAAGGGCAGCATCGTGGTGAAAAAAGCTTACTGCGACTGGGAGCGTTACAAGGAATTCAAGGCCTCCATGCATGAGGCCGCTTTCGAACTGATCGAGATCCCCCATGTGCGTCAATCAGGCAAAAATTCCGCCGATATCCGCATGGTCGTGGATGCGCTCGATCTCTGCTACACCAAATCCCATGTCGATACTTTCGTCATCATCAGCGGCGATTCGGATTTCTCGCCCCTGGTGAGTAAATTGCGCGAGAACAACAAAACGGTGATCGGTGTGGGCGTTAAAAACTCCACATCCGACCTGTTGATCGCCAATTGCGACGAATTCATCTATTACGACGATCTGGTCAGGGAAACGGAAAAGAAAGCCGAAAAAGCCAAAACGCGCGTCAGGAAAAAACCCGCCACCAAGGGAACAGGCGAAGCTACACCCAGAACTGCGCCCAGGGAAGAAAACGACAAGACGCAGGAAGCCATCGACCTGGTCATGGGCACGGTGGAAGCGCTCTTTCTGGAGCGCGGGGAAGAGGAAAAAATCTGGGGATCCATGGTTAAACAGGCGCTCAAGCGTCGCAAACCGGGCTTCAATGAAAGTTATTACGGGTTTGGTTCGTTCAGCAAACTGCTGGACGAAGCCGCAGCACGCAAACTGCTTGAGGTTGAATACGACGAAAAGTCGGGTGGCGTCATTATCCGGAACTTCAACCCGGAATATTAACTGGCTCACCAGCTTTGCAAGCGGGAAGTTTCCTGTCCGTCAAATAACGTCAAATCCTTTCAGGACAGAAGCGATTGCTTCGCAGCGCGTCTGTCCCAGAGGGGCAAATTAGGGTTAAAATACAAATTTTCCCGCTTTTTTAAGGAATCATCATGCCTCAATACCGTATCGCGCCCAGCATCCTCTCGGCCAACTTCGCCAACCTCGGCAAAGACGTCGACGATGTTCTCGCCGCTGGCGCAGATGTCGTTCATTTCGACGTCATGGACAACCATTACGTCCCCAATCTGACCATCGGCCCGCTGGTGTGCGAAGCCCTGCGCAAACATGGCGTGACCGCACCGATCGACGTGCACCTGATGGTCAAGCCGGTGGATCGCATCATCCCCGATTTCGCCAAGGCTGGCGCCACCTATATCACCTTCCACCCCGAGGCTTCCGAGCATATCGACCGCACCATCGGCCTGATCAAGGAAAGCGGCTGCAAGGCCGGTCTGGTGTTCAACCCGGCTACGCCGCTGGATGTGCTGGAATACACCCTGGACAAGCTCGACATGGTCCTGCTGATGTCCGTCAACCCCGGTTTCGGCGGCCAGAAGTTCATTCCCTACGTGCTCGACAAGGCCCGCAAGGTACGCCAGATGATCGACGCACGCGGGCTGGATATCAGCCTCGAGATCGATGGCGGCGTCGGCCCCGGCAATATCCTGGAAGTTGCCCGCGCTGGCGTTGACACCTTCGTAGCCGGCTCAGCCGTATTCGGCGCAGCCAAGGACGGCGATCCGCACCGCTACGATTCCGTCATTGCCTCAATGCGTGCAGAACTGGCCAAGGTTTAAGCGCCGCATGTCAGGGCGCTCCGTTGCTCTTTTGTTGCTGGCCGCGGCGCTGCCGCTGGCCGGCTGCGACTTGCTGAGCGGTGGCGACAAGGCCAAGGATGGAGAATCCATCGGCTTCGCCTGTCGTCTGTCGGACAAGCTGCCTGAAGACTGCATGAAGGAAAACAATACCTATACGCCCACTTCCATCCTTACGGGCTGGAAGCGTGCCGACGCGGATAAAAAAGAAGCCGCCCACGGCCCGGAAAAGCCCGCCGATGAGGCTGCCGCCGAGGGCGAAGCCAAACCTGAAGGCGAGCAGGCTGCAGAATCTGCGCCTGAACAACCTGCAAAGCATTAGAGATCCATGACAAAACCTACTTTTCCCCTGCGCCTCAAGTCGGTCGTCATCGACCTTGACGGCACATTGCTCAATACCGCCCCGGATCTGGCCGAGGCGGCTACCCGCATGGCTGCCGAGCTTGCCCTGCCGCCGGTGGAGCTGGCAACCGTCACGACCTATATCGGCAATGGCGTTTCCCGCCTGGTCAAGCGGGTGCTCACCCGCGAGATGGATGCGGAACCTGATGCGGCTTTGTTCGCCAGGGCCCTGCCGATTTACGAGAAGCACTACGCCGAGGTGGTCAGCCGCGAAAGCCGGCCATTTCCGGGCGTGGTGGAGGGCCTGCAGGCAATGAAGGCTGCGGGATATCGCCTCGCCTGCATCACCAACAAGGCGGAAAAATTCACCGTGCCGCTGCTGAAAGACACCGGCCTGTTCGACTATTTCGAGCTGATTCTTTCTGGCGACACCCTGCCCAAGCGCAAACCGGACCCGATGCCGCTGTTGCATGCCTGCAAACATTTCGGCATCGAACCGGCAGAACTGCTGCTGATTGGCGACTCTCTCAATGACACTCAGGCCGCTCGTGCGGCAGGCTGCCATGTGTTCTGCGTGCCTTACGGCTATAACCGCGGGCGCAGCGTTGAAGAGCTAGACCTCGACGCCGTGGTGCCCAGCCTGCTGGATGCCACAAAACTGATGGTGAAAATCTGAGTCATGAACAAACTCCGAGTTGAACTGAAAAGCGCCGGGCTCTCCTGGCGATGGCGTGCCTGGCAATAAGCAGCGCCCGCCACTCTTTTTTCAGTAAAACATACGGAATCAATATCATGACCGAACAGGAATTCAACCGTCTTGCCGCAGAAGGCTACAACCGCATCCCGCTTGCGCTGGAAACGCTGGCCGATCTCGACACCCCGCTGTCGCTTTATCTTAAACTCGCCAACCAGCCCTATTCCTACCTGCTCGAATCGGTAGAAGGCGGTGAACGCTTCGGCCGCTACTCCTTCATCGGCCTGCCCGCCAGAACCCGTATCGTGGTGCGCGGAAAGCAGGTAAGCGTCGAAAGCGATCACGCCATTCTTGAAAGCTTGGAAAGCGCCGACCCGCTCGAGTTCATCCAGACCTACATGGCTCGTCTCAAGGTTGCCGAGCGTCCCGGACAGCCACGCTTTTCCGGCGGCCTGGCCGGCTACTTCGGTTACGATACCATTCGCTATGTCGAAAAGAAGCTGGCCGGCACGGCCAAGCCGGATGTCATTGGCGCACCCGATATCCTGCTGCTGCTGTCCGACGAACTGGCGGTGATGGACAACCTCTCCGGCAAGATCTACCTCATCGTCTATGCCGATCCGGGCCAGCCCGACGCCTTTGCCCACGCGCAGCAGCGCCTGGCGGAACTGCGCAGCATGCTGCGCCGGCCGGTGGAAATGCCGGAATCGGCGGTCGCCGCTCCGCAGCAGGCCGCTTCCGAGTTCGGCGAAGATGCGTTCAAGGCCGCCGTGGAAAAAGCCAAGCGCTATATCTTTGATGGCGACATCATGCAGGTGGTGCTGTCCCAGCGCATGAGCCAGCCTTATGCCGCCTCGCCGCTCTCCCTGTACCGGGCGCTTCGCACCCTGAACCCTTCCCCCTACATGTTCTACTACGACATGGGTGACCATCATGTGGTCGGCGCCTCGCCGGAAATTCTGGTGCAACTGGAAGCCGACACCGTGACCGTGCGCCCGATTGCCGGCACCCGGCCGCGCGGCAAGACGCGCGAAGAGGATGAAACGCTGGCGGCCGATCTGCTCAACGATCCCAAGGAACTGGCCGAACACCTGATGCTGATGGACCTCGGGCGCAACGACGTGGGCCGTGTCGCCGAAACGGGCACGGTGCAGGTATCCGAGAAAATGGTCATCGAACGCTACTCGCACGTGATGCACATCGTTTCCAACGTCGAAGGCCGCCGCAAGCCGGGCGTATCGGCGCTGGACGTGCTGCGTGCGACCTTCCCGGCGGGCACACTGTCCGGCGCGCCGAAAGTGCGCGCCATGGAAATCATCGACGAACTGGAGCCGACCAAGCGCGGCATCTATGGCGGTGCAGTGGGTTATCTCGGTTACAACGGCGACATGGATCTGGCGATTGCCATCCGCACGGCCGTAATCAAGGACGGCACCCTGTTCGTTCAGGCCGGGGCCGGCGTGGTGGCCGACTCGGTGCCGCAGAGCGAATGGGAAGAAACGCGCAACAAGGCGCGTGCCGTGCTGCGCGCCGCCGAACTGGCGCTGGGCGGGCTGGGCGCGGAAGAAAAATGATCAGCCTGAGCCAAGTCAGCAAGCGCTATCCCGGTGGCTACGAAGCACTCAAGGACATCAGCTTCACCATCGAAAAAGGAGAAATGGTGTTCGTCACCGGCCATTCCGGCGCGGGCAAGAGCACCCTGCTCAACCTGATTGTCGCCATTGAGCCGCCGAGCAGCGGCAGCATCATCATCAATGGCCAGAACCTGAGCCAGTTGCGCCCTGCGGCGGTGCCGTTCCTGCGCCGCAACTTCGGCCTGATTTTCCAGGACCACAAGCTGCTCTTCGACCGCAGCGCCTTCGACAATGTCATGCTGCCGCTCGAGATCACCGGCTTCGACCGGGCCGAGGCTGCCAAACGTGTGCGCGCCGCGCTTGACAAGGTCGGCCTGCTGGAGCGCGAGAAGGCCATGCCCATTGCACTCTCCGGCGGCGAACAGCAACGCCTGTGCATCGCCCGCGCCATTGTTCACCGCCCGTCCATCCTGCTGGCGGACGAGCCTACCGGCAACCTCGACAGCGCCTACGCCGGCGAGATTCTTGAAATGTTCAAATCCTTCAACCAGGTCGGCGTCACCGTGGTCATCGTCACTCATGACGAGCAACTGATCGAGCGCTTCGGCAATCGCACCCTGCACTTCCAGCACGGGAGACTGGCCTCATGAGCCGCCACTGGCGTACCCTGATGAGCACGTTGCGGCGTCTGGCCGGCACACCCATTGCCACCCTGATCACGGTCAGCGTCATTGGCATCGCCCTCAGCCTGCCCGCCGGACTCTATCTGCTGCTTTCCAATCTCGCCCAGGTTTCCAGCTCACTTGAAATCCAGCCGCAGATCAGCCTGTTCCTCAAACTCGACGCAGGCAGGGACGCGCAGCGCCAGATCGAGCAGAAACTCAAGTCACATGGCGCAATCAGGACATTCCGCTTTGTCAGCCGCGAACAGGCGTTAAAGGAGCTCTCCGCCAGCAATGGCCTCGGAGACCTTGCCGCCGGGCTGCCGAATAATCCGCTGCCTGACGCCTACATCCTCACCGCGAAGGGAAATGATGCGGCCTTGCTGGATAAATTGCGCCTGGAAGTTTCGCAATGGCCGGGTGTGGAAAGCGCAGAACTCGATTCAGCCTGGGCCAGACGTTTGAATGCCTTGCTGGAACTGGGGCAGCAACTCACGCTCATGCTCGCTGTCTTGCTGGCGTTCGGCCTGATTGCCGGGATGGGTAACATCATCCGCCTGCAGATCCTCACGCGACAGGAGGAGATTGAGGTCAGCAAGCTGGTCGGCGCCACCAACCGTTTTATCCGCCTGCCATTTCTCTATCATGGCGCACTTCAGGGATTGCTTGGCGGCCTGGCGGCGTGGGGAATTATTGCTACGAGCACCCAGCTGCTGAATATCAGCGTTACCCGGCTCGCCAGCCTCTATGGCTCAACTTTCAGGCTGGGGGGGCTGGCCATGAATGATGTGGCCATGTTGCTGGGTATCTCGGCCTTTCTGGGCTGGCTAGGCGCCTACCTGGCAGTCAGCCATTTTTTGCGACATTTCCATCTCTCCCACCACTGAATTCTGGGGCCGTGCTGTTCCAGTATTCCTGTCCTGCTTTATAGCCCCAGGAAACGCTGCCAAGGCTGATCTCGCCCGGTAATCCGGGTCGATAATCCTCCCCCGGATGGCCCGGAAACTTGTAGAATAAAGTTTCATCTCACGGGAACCCCCATTTGGTGTCCAAATCACTCGTAAGCAGCATTCCATGTGCTCCTACTCTCAGACTGCTGGGCGGTTTTTCACTCGAACGCCCGGGCGAGCGCAACGATGGATTGTCCTACGAAAAAGGTCGTGCTCTTTTGGCCTACATTGCCATGGAGACAACGGCACCTCACCCGAGAAAAAAGCTGGCAGAGCTGTTCTGGCCGGATCTTCCCATGAACGCGGCTTTAAGTAATCTTCGGCAGGTATTGCTGAATCTGCGCCAGGTGCTGAACGATGCGCAGCCTGCTACTCCCTGCCTGCTGGTCGACCGGGAATTTGTCAGCCTTGATTCATCTGCGCTTCATTGGTTCGATGTGGCGGATTTTTCCGCTATGCCTCCCCTTTGCACCACACCTTTTCTGCCCGTGCGGTGCACAGCATGTCTGGCGAAAATGGAGAATGTGGCCGGGCTCTACCGGGGAGAATTCATGGCCGGTTTTTTCCTGCCTGATTGCCAGGAGTTCGAGGACTGGTTGCTGATGCAACGAGAAGCGCTACGACTCCGCGCCCTGACATGGCTGATGCGCCTGTCGGATTGCCATGAGCAACTGGGCGCCTTTTCAAAGGCGGTATCTTTCGCCCTGCGCTACACCGAGTTGGCTCCCTGGGACGAGGAAGGCCACAGACGGTCCATGCGGCTTCTTGCCTTGAACGGAGAAAGCGGCAGTGCCCTTGCAAAATATACAACATGCTGCCGCATTCTGAAAAATGAACTTGGAGTGCAGCCCGGAAAAGCGACGCATGATCTGGTGGAGTGTATTCGCAAGGGCGAGTTACAACCTCTGGTACGCGGAACGACGGTTGAACTGCCCGCGGCGTTCTTTCCACCTCTTGAGGCGGAACGGCGTCAGGTAACGATTCTCTATTGCGAGTTGTCTGTGGATGGAGTGGAAGATCCGGATGAAGCAATGGCCTTGCTGCTGCCTGCACGACAACGCTGGATCGAAAAGATACGTCATTTTTCGGGGTACGTTGTGGAAGTGTACACGGGCGACCTGCTGGCATATTTCGGTTACCCGCAGGCCTGCGAGAATGCAGCCCGCCAGGCACTACAAGCTGCGCAGGCGATTACCCGGGATAAATCCTCCAGTGTTGGAGTGCGCGCGGGTATTCATACCGGGCTGATTATCACTGGCGGCAGCATGGCTGTACCCGACGCTGTTGGAGCAACAACTTCGACCGCCATCCGCTTGCGGTATCTGGTGGAAAGCGGCGAAGTGGCCATCAGTGAAACGACACATCGCCTGGTTACTGGCTATTTCGATTGCACAAGCCTGGGAGTACAGCAGCTGCAGCGGGTTACACGTCCAATAGAGGTATTCAAGCTCATTGGGGAAACCGGGGCGACTCACCGACTGGCGGCTGCCGCGAAGTTGACTCCGCTGGTCGGACGCAAAGCTGAAATCATCGCATTGATGGACTTGTGGGAAGAAACCCGGCATGGCTCCCGCCGTGCTGTACTGCTGAGGGGGGACGCAGGTATCGGCAAGTCGCGCCTGATGCTCGCCGTAAAGGAAAAGCTGAATGAGCAGGCCTGTAAGGTAAGGGAATTACGCTGTTTTCCGGAATTCAGCCAGTCTCCATTCCATCCTCTGATTGCACACTGTACTTCCATCTTGAAGTTTACGGACAACGATACTGCGGGAACAAAATTTTTCAAACTCGTGAAACATCTGGAAGAATTTCATCCTGAACTGGCTTCTGAGGCAGCACCCCTGCTCGCGGAAATGCTCAAGCTCCCTCTGGCAGCGCCGCACCAGAAACCGGCGTTGCCTTCCAGGCAGCAGCGCGAGGATACGTTCGATATCCTGCTCCGTCTTCTGCATAGTCTGGCAGAACAACAACCGTTGATGCTCGTTGTGGAAGATCTGCACTGGATCGATCCATCTACCCTGGAACTGCTGATGAGGTTCATCAATCAGCAGCGAAGCGTGCCAACTTTTGTGATTTTTACTGCGCGATCCGAGTTCCAGTCGCCCTGGCGTGAAGATCAGGTGACAAACCTGCTGCTGGAGCCCTTGGTTGACGACGAGGTAACGGAATTGATCGGCATGCTTGCTCCGGATATCGCACAAGTTACGCTGCAGCATATCGTCGAGCGTGCTGAGGGCATTCCTTTGTTTGCTGAAGAGCTGGTAAAAATTGCTCTCTCCGAGGGAGAGTCGGCAATCCCGGCAACGCTACATGACTTGCTTGCCGCACGCCTGGATAGCACGGGGCCGGCGAAAGCCACTGCTCAATTAGCCGCGACCATCGGGCGTAAATTCACTTTCGATGTGCTGCGCAGAATCTCACCTTTAGCGCCGGATGCGCTGAAACATTCGTTGCAAAAGTTGCGGGATGCGAGAATCGTGTGGAGTGATGACGAAGCAACTTATCAGTTCATGCATGCGTTGATACAGGATGCTGCCTATCAGTCCCTGACCCGGTCCGACCGACAATCGGCGCATTTGCGCATAGCCAAGGCGCTGCAACATGAGGAAGCTCGTGTTCCTGTAGAGCACCCGGAAATTCTGGCTCAGCATCTGGAAGCAGGCGCGGAATATCGGCTGGCTGCTTCTTGCTGGCTCCAGGCCGGGAAGCTCGCTTCCCAGCATTCCGCCGACCAGGAGGCTATCATGCATTTCAGGGCAGGGCTGAGCCTGATCGACAGGCTGCCGCCAGATCAGGATAGGGCGCAACTGGAATTCGATCTCCAGAACAGCCTCGGTTTGGCGGTGATCGCCCTGGATGGCTATGCTTCCGAACAGGCGGCAAGTGCTCATTCGCATGCGCTTGTATTGTGTGACCTGCACGAGGGCAGCCCGGATATGTTCCGTGCGGTATGGGGATTGTGGGCCAGTGCGAGCTCCCGCTGCGGTTACGTTCACGCTGCTGAACTGGCACAGCAACTCCTGAACATGGCTCAACGCGGCAGCGACCCGGTGCAAATCCAGCAGGGCCATTTCTCGATGGGCAACACCCTTTTCTGGCAGGGACGGTTCGAGGCGGCGCGCGATCACCTGGAACGAGCCCTGGCGCTATATCAGCCCTGTTACCATGAAAGCCATGTGACCCAGTTCGGCGAGGATGTTGATGTTACGAGCGGTTCCTACCTGTCGTGGGTGCAATGGTTTCTCGGCGAACCCGAACAGGCCAGAAGAACCAGTACGGAAACGCTGGCCAGGGCGCGGCAGAGCGGACATCCTTTCAGTCTGGCATACGCACTGACCTTCGCTGCCATCCTGCATTGCCGCTTGCGACAGGCCGGGGAGGCCCTGGCCTTGGCAGAAGAGACGCTGGCTTTGGCCGATAGTCATGGTTTTCAACTGTGGCAGATTGGCGGGTCCCTCGCGCGCGGCTGGGCGCTTGCAATGCAGGGGCATGCCAAGGGCGTCGGACAAATTCAGCGATGCATTGAACTGACGCGCGAGGCCATGCGCGGTGTGATGCTGATTGTCCTCGGGCCGCTGGCGGATGCACATATTTGCCTGGGGCAATTCGAGGCGGCGCTGGGGGGGGTAGAAAATGCGCTGAACGTGGGAGAGACTTTGGGTGATCATCATCTCGAGGCGGAGCTTCTTTGTCTCAAGGGTGAAGCTCTGCTCGGCCTTGACGCGGGCAATCGAACCCAGGCCGAAACATGCTTCCGACAAGCCCTTGCCATCAGCCGGGAACAACAGGCAAAAACTCTGGAGATGCACGCCGCAGCAGGACTGGACAGCTTGTTTCGACGGGGTGCCGGCGATACCACCGGCTTACTGTCAGCAGAATAAATGGCACTGACGCCCGGCCGTTGATTCATGATGCCGGCGGGTTGACTCCTGTGGCATCGGTAGCCGGGGGCCCCTGGGGACCTCCAGGTTTCAGTACCCTCACGTAAATTCGGTCTTCACCGGATAAAAAATTCAACATCCATCAACATCTTGTTTTTATTTGCTTAGTTTATAAAAACGATAAGCATCCCTCGCCTCCCTGTTTTCTCTAACGATTTTCTAACAGTGCCTTGCTACGGTGAAACCAGAAATTGGTCAAATTGGTTTTTGCCGTCGTAATGTTATTCGGAGATGACAAATGAAACAGATTACACAACGCGGCTTCACCCTGGTCGAAATGACCATCGTGCTCGTCATCATCGGCCTGATTCTCGGTGCCGTTACCATAGGCAAGGATGTACAGCGCAACGCTGAGTACACCAAGGTCAAACAGAAGTTCTTCGACCAGTGGGTGTTGGCCTACAACGCATATTACCAGCGTACCGGGGTCGTTCCTGGGGATAATCAGGTGGCGCCGCAAATGATGGTCAACGGGGCAAATTTTGCGGTTCCCTCTGGCGGCAACATGACCTCGGCAGCACAGCCGCCCGCGATTTGCCGCGGCGCCGCCGGGCCAAACATGGCTCGTGCGATGCAGGCGGCTGGTGCGAACGATGAGTTCAATCTGCGCACCATGATGCAGCGTGCCGGTGTCCGCATGCCGGCGGGACGTGCCGAAGGTAGCGAAGACCGTTATGTTTTCCTCGACTCCAATGGCAACCCGCAGGAAATCCAGGTTTGTTTCCAGTGGAATCGGCCCGGCACGCCATCGGGCGCGGGTAACGTCATGGTCATCACAGGGCTGACGCCTGATCTGGCCCGCATGCTCGACCAGATGATTGATGGCAAGGCGGATGCGCGGGAAGGTCTGTTCCGCCAGGAGCTGGTCGCCAATGGGACAGGCAATGTTCCCGGCGTCGAATGGGATGTCAGCAACCAGCATAAATACGGCGAGACGGGCACTACACCTTCCAATCTTGATGAAGATCAGGTCGCCACGGTTATCGCCCATTACAAGATGAACCAGTAAACCCGTCAGGAGTCCAGCCATGCTTAACCCACCTGTTACCTTTCGCACGACACAGCGTGGCTTTACGCTGGTCGAAATGACCATTGTGCTGGTCATCATCGGTCTGATTATCGGCGCTGTGGCGATTGGCAAGGATGTCGTACGAAACGCCGAATATCAGAAGGTCGGCAACAAGTTCATCTATGAATGGAAAAAAACCTACGATCAATACTACCAGCGTACCGGCGTGAGGCTCGGCGATAGCCAGGTTGCACCGACCGGCATGGTGAATGGCAATGAAACCCAGATCGGCGGCCAGCCAGCCTCAAGCGGCAATCTGAACGGCGCCGTCGCCGGTTTGCCGGAGAATTACAGCAATACCGGCTTGCGTATTTGCCATGGCCAGGGTTTTGCGCAAAACGCGGTCGGTATGGGCGATCCGGGTTTGGCCGTACAGGATCTGCGCGCCCTGATGCAGCGTATTGGCATACGCATGCCTCCAGGCCGTGGCGAGGGCAAGGAAGACCGCTTCGAATATACGGACACAAATGGCAATGCAGCCGAGTTGCAGGTGTGTTTCCAGTGGAATCCTCCCGGCACGATCAGCGGGGCGGGCAATGTGATGGTGATTCGCGGCTTGACGCCGGACCTGGCGCGCTATCTCGATCAGCTGGTCGACGGCAAGCCGGATGCGCTCGAAGGCCGTTTCCGTGCGCAGGATGCCAGGCTGAATTCTTCGGAGCCATCGCATCAGCAGCCGGGGCATGAATGGGAAGCGAACAACACCTATGCCAACGCAGAGGCGGCACCAACGGCCACGGGGGTCGGTCAGAATCGTGACGAAGACCGTATTGTTTTGCGCACCGCACATTGGGTCATGGATCAATGAACGCCACCACTCCCCAAAGCAAGTCTGGAAGGGCAAGCAGCTCTGGCGGGTTGCTCCTGCTGGGGTGCGCGCTTGCCCTGCTGCTCGCCGGGGTTGTCGGGTTTGAACGGGCGCGCAGTGCGCTTCCGCGAGCAGAGCATGCCTTGGCACAGGCCGAAGCAGATTTGAATGATGCACGCATCCGCGAGAATCTGGCCCAAAAGAACCGGATTTTGCTTATCTCGGCGAATGAATTGCAGGCGCGCGCGCAAGGCCTTGGCGTGCTGCCGCAAAACTGGGGCGAACGGCAAATCAACTTGCGCCAGCAACATCTGAAGCGTGAAGAAATCAACCAGCTGCTGATTACAACCGCACGCGGCAAGGGGCAATTGCTTCAGGCCGAAGAGTTCGAACTGTCGGTTACCAAGTCTGACGAAGGTCTTTTCCAGGCCCCTGAAACACCCGCTTATCCAGTGTTGTTAAGCTTGCGTGGAACTGTGTACTTTCGTATTTCTGAAAGGCCGTTATGAAGCCCGCTCTGATCATGTCGCTTGAAGGCGTCTGGTACAGCTTCCGTGATAACGCCTGGCAAGCCTCACCGGAACGTCCTGTGCTATCCGGTTCATGCCATATTCTCACCGATTTCGATGGCGCACCGTCCGGTGTGGCGACTGTCGACACCAAACCCGAGTTTGCTCCGTCGATGATCGAGAAAAAGGTGCGTTCTGAAGGCCTGGTAGATGGCGAGTCACATATTCTGGTGCATCGCCTGATTTATGCCGGTGGCAGTTGTCGCGTTCTGTATTCCGCTGTTCCAGTCGCGAACTGGAATGCGATTTTTGCCTGGCTTGAAGGCGAGTCATCGATTGGCCTCACCTATTCGATCGAAGCATGCATGCTGAAGCTGGCGCAGCGCCATGGCGCTGTGCTGTGCCGCACCGGCCGTCAGTTCCGCTTTCTGTTATCACGGTCGGAAGTGTTGAGTTATGTCACCACAACAGCATTTTCGGATGACCCGGATGATCTGGATATCGCGCTGAACAGTCTGATCGATAATGCCGGTTCGAAATTGCTATCGGCCAACGAACAGCCCCACGTGTATTGGTATGACCTGCTTGCTCCGGATGGCGATGATGTTTCGCACCTGACCAGCCTGTATTCGCAACGCACCGGCATGAAAGTAGTCACCGCCCCGGCAAAACGATTCGATTCTGCCGCCGGATCATTTCGTACTGCCGCAGAGAGCTTCACAAAGCCAATGTCATGGCGCAACGCACTCAACCCATTGAGCGAGCGTATTGTCGCTGTAGTCGATCATTTCAGGGTGCTTATCGCTGCCGCAGTTGCCCTGATCGGACTGGGCCTTTTTTCGGTTGCTGCGGCATGGACTTCTCAGGCAATGCAAATCCAGGCCCATGCCGATCGCCTCAATCAGGAAACGAGTGCCATTGCCGGGCGTATAGCCGGGCAGGACGTTCCTCCGCGCCAGTTACTTGCCGGTCACGCGCCAACCATTGCCTTTATCGACAATCTGGCACGCGCGGCAAGTGGCCCCGATCCCATTGCCGTTCTGGCCGATGTACACCAGTCAGCAGAAAAATACGTACGGGTGATGCGGGTACAACTTCTGTCACGGGAGGGCGTTTTCCGTGTGGATGGCATGCCTTTGAATGATACCGAAATGGATGTCGCCCTCTCGGGTTTCCTGGCAGCGCTGAAAGCGCACGGATATCAGGTAAACGCAGTGGACCCGGGTAACCAGAGCCAGTTGCCCGGCTTCTTCTCCTATTCGTTACGCCGGAGTACAGACAACGACGGAGCCAGATGATGATGAAATATGCAGCAGCGATCCTGACAACACTGGCACTGGCCGCAACCGGCTGGGCCATTGTGGCGGCCACACGCCCGATGCCGTTCATCGTTCCTTCATCCGGCGCATCGCCTGAGCTAAATCAGCAGCTTCAGTCAAGCGAAGTGGAAATTCGTCATCTTAAAGGGCTCGACAATACACTCGATCAGGTCGATCGCTTAACAGTCTCGACTCAGGCCCCGGCGGCGATGCTTGCCCTGTATTCCGGGCCGCACAAGACTTCGGCGGTGGAAGGGCAGAACCCGCCAGCCAGGACAGTCGTCTCGCTGGTGTATATATCGCCCGATCTGCAAAAAGTGGTCATCGACGGCATGCTTCTCGGGATCGGGGACATGCTGCCTGACGGCGGTACCCTGACCTCCATTACGCAGGAACAGATCGTAATCAAGCGGGGCAATCAACGCACCGTATTGCGTTTGCCGGAACCCCATGTGCTCGGCTTGGCGCCGAAATCAACAAACACGCCTTAAGGTACGGAAATGAGCAAAAAATCGATTGTGCTTGTCGTGCTGCTTACGCTGGCTGTTCTGGCGGCTACTTTGTGGATTGGCATGCGGCTGGGTATACGCAGTGCGGCACAGCTTTCGGCCACTAGCCCAATGACCGGCGGCAACAGAAGTGCGCTCTTAGAGGGGTCATCCGCATCGGTTCCGGCGCTGCAACTCAATCAGGGAAGCCCTCCCTGGGCTAATGTCGGACCGGATGCTGCAATAACAGGAATGCCGGGGAAGGCAGATCAGGCTGAACGGCAAAAAAAGATTGCCGAACTGAAGTCCATGCAGATGGCCCTGGTGAAGTCAATGCAGGAATCGCGGCGTGCTGACCCCAAACAGGTTGATGCCCTGCTGGTCAAGATCAAGGAGGTCACTGGAACGTCTACGGTTAACGGCATCGATATCGACGCCTTGCGCGGCAACCTGGCAAAGGTCGTCGAAATACAGCGCATCGCGACCGACTTGCAGAACGAAGTCAGCAAGCAGGGGGGGGCTGACCCAAAGAAAATCAAAGCTTATACGGCACAGTTGAAAACTTTGCAGCAGCAATACTATTCGGCACCTCTATTCCAGACCAAACCCTCAGGCGGGTCCGTAAAATGACTCCACTACCCGCAACGCTATCCAGATGGCAGCCTTTCCTTACCAGACGTCCTTGCTTCGGGTTTACGCTGGTGGAAGTGACGCTAGCCCTGGCTGTGCTCGGTATCATTGCGGCTGCGGCAGCAGCGGCCTATCTGGGGTTGTTCAGCGCCAGCCGGAATAAACTTAACGCAGATGCAAGCCTTGCAACCATCGCAGGAGCAGTCGTCGCTTTTGCCAAATCCCACCATCGGCTGCCCTGTCCCGATACCGACGGTAGCGGAAATGAGGGGGTCTGCTCCGTCGGACCGGCTGGCCCCGATGTCGGCTGGTTTCCCTATCTTTCGGCCGGACTGACTGCGCCCGCGCCCCTGGCGCGCGCCATTTATGGCGTTTACCGGGCGGCAGGCGCAGACCTTGCACGTGCCGAGGAGCAGAGCGGCGATCCGGTCGGGTCGGCAAGCTATGCGGATGGTGCCGACCTGATGCGCGCACTGCGGTTTGCGGCATCTCAGGTGCCATCGAATACCCAGATTTACCTCACTGGCGACAACGCAAGAGGCGGAGCAGAAAACTGCGGCGGCAATGTGGTGAGTAATCCCGCGTTCGTGGTTCTTGCGCCAGGTGAAGACCGTGATGGCAATGGAAATCCTGCAGACGGAATACATAGCACGCTGCCGGCCAGTGGGCATTGCTTTGCCGCTCCGACCCGGGCTGTCGACACCTATTTCGACGATCGCACCCTGGCGGTCAGTTTCTACACCCTTATGGCGAAATTAAACAATGAACTCTAGTGACCAAGCGAGCGATGAAATGAAAAAATCTCCGTATAGTCCACGGGCGCCGCATGCACTGCGTAGCCATCTCACCACAGCCGTAATTCTTCTGGGAAGTGTTGTTCTTATGACGGGTTGTGCAAGTCCGACACCGCGCAGCCTCGGCACACTGCCTGCCATAGAAAAAACCACGCTGAAAAAAGTGACCGAACACCTGGCTGAAGAGTCCGCCAAGCTGAGCGAGACGCAGGACGCAAACCAGAAGGGTATCGAGAAAAGATTCCAGGCACCAGAACCTGAGCCTGTCGCGCCAAAACACGACCCGCTTGAGGATATCGTGGTTACCGTCAATCTGCGCAACACCAGCCTTTCGGCCGTTCTGCAAGTGCTGGCCGAACAGTCAAAGATGAACATGCTGGTCGACCCCGAAGTGCTGGCGCTCGACAGACATGCCAGCCTTTACCTCAACCGCGTTTCTGCGCGAGAGCTGTTCCGCAATGTGCTCGAAGCATTCGATCTTTCCGGCCAGGTCGAGGGCAATACCATCAAAATCGGCTTATACGAGCAGCGCCTGTTCAATCTCGATTTTCTGAATATGCGCATGGACATGAACATTACCTCCGGCGGTAATGTTTTCGGATCGATGTCGGGCGGCGGAAGCTCGGGCGGCAGCTCAGGTGGTGGTTCAGCAGGGGGCGACCTGATACGCGGCAATGTCAACGTGACCGGTGGCAGCACCAAGCAGATCGAGCCTTACAGTGAGATTGAGGCTAACCTCAAGCGTATCCTCGGCACCAAGGAAGGCAAGGTTGACAAGAAAGAGATCCTTGCGGGGCAGGTGGCAGGCGCTGCCGAGGCGGCAGCACAACAGCAAAGCGGCGAACATGACCGCCGCGAGATGGGTGCAGTGTATTCGCTCAACCGTTCATCCGGTACGCTGTATGTGAATGCCCGTCCCTCCCAGATGCACATGGTCGAGAAACTGATCGGACGTTTCGCCAAGGTCATGCGCCGTCAGGTGCTGATCGAGGCGCAGTTGCTCGATGTCGAACTTAACGATCAGTTCCAGTTCGGCGTGGATTGGGATTTGATGCGCAACCATCTTGCCGGCATGGTGGGCAATGCCCCGATCAATGCCGGTTCAACCTCGGCTAACCTGCCTGGTCTTGATGGCCTTCCTCTGCGCACGCTTACGCTTCCCTCCCGTAGTGTCGGCCTGGCCGATGGCCGCTCATCGGGGCTGATGTACAGCGACAATGCCATTTCGGCAGCCCTGAACGTGCTGCGCAATTTTGGTAACGTCAAAGTGTTGTCGAATCCCAACATCCGCGTCCGCAACAATACGCCAGCCCTGCTGAGCGTCGGTACCAGCAACCGCTTCGTTGCCAAATCCACGGTAACCACTTCCAATCCAGGCGGTGGTGCATCGACTATCAGCGCAGATGTGCAGACCGACGCAATCTTTGCCGGCGTGGTCGTCGGCGTGGTGCCATTTATCGGAGAGCGCGGCGATATCGACCTGCTGATACATCCAATGCAGACCGAGGTCGATCCAGTCAGTTTGCGCTTGCAGGATGTCGGTGCCGGCAACAAGGTCACCTTGCCGCAAATCAGCTACAAGGGTATGACCACCACATTGAATATCAAGGATGGCGATACCGTGATCATCGGCGGCCTGATCGACCAGAAAACCGCCAGCAATGATCGCGGCGTGCCGGGTCTTTCCGACACGCCTATCCTGGGGCGGTTGTTTGGTGCGGAATCCACCTCGCACAAAAGCCGCGAGCTCGTCATGGTGCTGAGGGTCAAGGAATTGTGAGCCTGATCTATTCAGCGATCACTTCGCTTGAAAACAAGCAGGCTGCGGAGGGCATGCCGGCAGGGCCGCGCGTGCCTGCGCAGCACGCGCCACCGGCCCCGGAGTCGACGGTGCGCTGGCTTTACGCTGCAGGTATTGGTAGCGTTGCGGCGGTAGTCATCGGTGGCGCCGCGCTGGTTGTGTTGCGCGAACGGACGAAGGAAGCGTTGCCCCCGATAGCCACGAGCACGCCTGCCCTGGCAGTACCGGCGCGTCAAATGCCAGCGACTCCAGCCGTTGAACAAGCGCCACTGGCGGCGCCTGTCCCGGCGACGCAATCCAGTGTGCCAGCCCCGCAGGCGTCCGCTCCAGCGCCTGTCGTTCTTGCGGAAAGGCCTGTCGTGAAAGCGGTGGTGCAGAACCCAGTCGAACATCGCGCAACGGAGAAGCCGAAAGCGTCAGACCAGCCTGCTGCAGATGAGTCAAACAGCATCGCCCAGGCTACCGTAATCGTGCACGATTCGGCTCAGGCGAAGCCCGCTGTCGATGAAATAAACCGTTTGGCAATGGCCGCAAGACTGGCCATTGATGAGGGCAGTGACGACAAGGCAGAGGCCCTGCTCAAACAGCTTGCAGTCAATCTCCCGCCTGAAAGCATCACCTTGCTGCGACTGCGTGCCTGGCAAGCGCTGCATAACAAGGAATACACAAAAGCGGCGATGCTCTATGAGCAGATTGTAAGACGGCTGCCGGGCGATGAATCGGCATCGGTCAACCTTGCGGTCCTGAACTGGAAAGAGGGGCGGCGCGATGAAGCGCGCCGTATCGTCGCAGCACTCGCAGAGCGCTATCCCGATTCCGAAACCGTGCGGCGCTACGTTGTCCAGTTTGGAGAACGATAATGAGCGAATACGGAACTTTGCCCCTGCATCTGAGCTCTCTGGGACTCGAACGGAACCCGTTTCCCCAGACCCCCGATGCCGATTGCTATTTCCGCACCGAGAGCATCGAGCGGCAATTTACCGAAGCATTGCATTGCATGTTGGCCGGCAAGGGATTCATGTTGCTGACCGGCGAGGTCGGCACCGGTAAAAGCACTTTTCTGCGCGCCCTGATGGACGAGCTGATCGCAGCGGATTGCGCTGTTTCATTCGTTTTCAATACATTTCTGCAGGGGCGTGACCTGCTGCTGGCGGTCAATCGAGATTTCGGCCTGGCAGCTGGCGCTGATCTGGCAGATGACATTGACCGGTTAAACCATTTTTTGATCGAGCAGAACTCGCACGGTAAAACCTGCGTCGTAGTGATCGACGATGCGCAGAATCTGGATACCAGCAGCCTCGAACTCCTGCGTCTGCTGTCCAATCTCGAGACGCGCCAGAACAAATTGCTGCAGATCGTACTCTCGGGCCAGCCGGAATTGCTGGATGTGCTGGCCAAGCCGGAAATACGTCAGTTGGCCAGCCGCATCGTGCAGCATACGCGTCTGTCCGCCTTTACCCCCGCAGAATGTTCGCGCTATGTCGATTTCCGTATTTCACGCGCCAGCAGCGATGGCCGCATCCGCCTGGACAGTGCTGCACAGGGTGCATTGCACCGCCACTCCCGGGGCAATCCGCGCCGCGTGCATCTGATCATGGATCGCTGCATGTATGGCGTCGTTTCCTGTGAACAGCGTGAAATCGGGAAGCGGCTTGTCGATATGGCGGCAGGCGAGGTCGGTGTTGCTCGCCGGGCGCAACCGCAACGCCATGTGCGCAAATGGGTGCTGACTGTCCTGGCATGCCTGGGGATTGGGGTCGTGGCATGGGCCGGAGTTCCTTCTTCAGTCACGATGCGTAGCCCCGTGCCGGCAACTGAACCTGTAAGTGCTCCTGTTCAGGCCATTGTCGCGCAACCGCTCAGTTCCTGCATGGAAAGCTTGGGTGCGGGCAGTTGGGTTGGCGTGCTGCAAAACAATATGGATACAGAAATTCAGCCTGCAATCGAGCGTTCCCTGGCTGAAAGCGGACTGCTAATCGCCCAGCTACCTGCCGGATGGCGTATCACGCGACAGGCCGGTAGTTTTTACTGTCAGTGGGAGAGTCATGCAAGCACTTGGCTGCTATGGCGCCCGGCATTTCTGCCGTTCGAACTCACAGATGAGGCACGGGGAGAAAACATACGCTGGCTGCAAGCGCGGCTGGCAGAAAAAGGCTATTACGCCGTTCGGGTCGATGGCATGGTCGGCGTTCATACCATCGAAGCGTTGCAGGCCTTCCGCAACCAGTATGGCTTGCCCGCCAGCGGTGGTACGGATGCGTGGACCTTGTTCATGCTCGAACACAAGGTCAGCAAGCAGGCGGGGTAGCTACTACCCGGACCTGCAATTTCAGGCAAGGAAATAAAATGGATCGCAGTAAAGAACCTTCTCTGGATATCCCGGTGTCCATCCCTCTCGGTGAACAACTGCTTCTGCGTGGCAATGTGACGCAGACGCAGCTTGACTACACCCTGCAGAAGCAGGGTGTCGAGGGAGGCCGGCTGGGCCAGTTGCTGCTTCAGCATGGCCTGCTCACCGAGCATGACCTGGCAATCAGCCTGGCCGAGCAGCGGGGGTTTGCTTTCATGGATGCCAATATGGCGCCAGCCCCGGATTCTCAGCTACTGGCACTGTTCAATCGCGAGCTCTGCCTGATTAACGGCTTCATGCCATTGATGCGGTCGGAAAATGGCGTCGATATTCTGCTTGGAAACGGCGACCCGCAAGCCGTGACCGAACTGGTGCAGCGTCGTTGCGGCCTCCGGCCCAATTTTACGCAGGGTGAGTTCTCTCAGGTTGCGCAGATGGTGCGGCAAGCCTACTACTTTACCCAGAATCCGGTCGAATCACTGATCAGACGGGAAATTACTACGCTGGCCAGTGATACCGACCATGCTCGCAGCCCTGAAAAACTGCTCGAATACGTGCTTCATCTGGCTGTGCGCGAACGCGCGACTGACGTGCATGTCGAGCCTTCCGCCACCAGCTATCATCTTCTGTTCCGCATCGACGGCGTGTTGCGTCCCATGCTCGCCTTGCCTGTTTCACTTTCGCGTCTGGTGGTATACGTCAAGCTGGGCGCAGAAATGGATATTTCGGAACAGCGGCGACCGCAGGACGGAAGCTTCCAGACCAGCATTCTCGATACTGCGTTCACGATCCGCGTTTCCACCCTGGTCAGCGAGTATGGCGAGCGCATGGTGTTGCGCCTGCTGCCGGAACGCACCGATCTGGCTCGTCTAGAGCACCTGGGATTTCTTGCAGAAGATGTTGCTCTGCTGCGACATGTCTTTGCCAAGCCTGCAGGCATGGTGCTGCTCACTGGACCGACTGGCTGCGGCAAAACCACTACGCTGCATGCGGCCCTTCGACTGCAGGCACTGATCGAGCGCAACGTTCTGACCGTCGAGGACCCGATCGAATACCGCTTGCCGACCGTGTGCCAGACCCAGGTCAACCGGCGTGCCGGCTACGAATTCAGTACTGCGCTTCGCCATTTTCTGCGCCACGATCCGGATGTGATCCTGGTGGGCGAGGTACGCGATGCCGAAACCGCACTGGCGACGGTGACCGCTTCTGCTACAGGCCATCTGGTGTTGACTACGCTGCACGTTTCCAGCGTATTTGGCGTCGTGCCGCGCCTCATGCCATTGGGGCTGGACCCGCAGATCATTGCCGATAACTTGATTGCCGTGGTCAACCAGCGACTGGTACGTCGCAACTGTCCTTTCTGCAGCACGCCAGTCGAATTGAGTGATGAGCAGCGGAACTGGCTGGGCAAATATGCCAGCGATCAGGTAATGCGCGGCAGCGGTTGCGACCGCTGCACTCATACCGGATATCTAGACCGCCTGCCGGTCTATGAAATCCTTAATGTGGATGAATCCCTTGCGAATGCCATAGCGGAAGGAAAAAACCGTACTGCACTACGTAAGGCCGCTCTTGAAGCCGGTTTCCGGCCGATGCTCGAAATGGCCAAGTGGCGGATTGGGCAAGGGCAGACCACATTCGATGAAGTCAGCCGCGTCGTCGGCGAAACCCCGGAATCGACCCGCTCATGAATACCTACGCTTACCGTCTGTTATTCTCCAGTGGCCGCACCAAGTCTGGATTGATGCGGCTGGTGGCTGAACACGATCTCTCCGCCAAACTATGGCTGGAGCGCCATTACGATGCGGTTGTGCTGCAACTGTATCGCTTGCCGACCTGGTCATCCTCGCTGGTGTCCGTATTCAGCGGATTGCGGCAGCGCGGGTTGCCGGCCATCGAATTGAGCGGTCTGCTGCGTGATTTGGCGGTGATGACCCGTGCCGGTGTTCCGATTCTGGATGCGCTGAAAGCTATCGCCGAAGAGAGTGACTGGGACCAGAAGCGCATTGCCCTGGCTGCGCGTCTGCTGTTGTCCGATCTTGATGCCGGCGCATCGATCAGCGAAGCACTCGGCCGCCATCCCGACATATTCCCCGAATCGGTGCGCAATCTGATGCTGATCGGTGAAGAAACCGGTACGGTTGACCGCATGCTGATGGAAGCCGCAGAACATATCGAGCGCATGACATCGCTCAGCCGCGATTCACGGCGGGCGATGATCTACCCCGCTTTCGTATTTGCCTCGATGCTTGGCGCCGCGCTTTTCTGGGTGTACTACGTCATTCCGAACCTGGCTGACCTGTTCCTGCAGATGCACCTCGAACTGCCTGCGATTACGCGTGTCATCATGTCCATGTCGAAATGGCTGGAACGCCATGCTGCGTCTTCGCTTTCCCTGATGGCACTGACTGTCGTGGTGATCTGGCTCATGCTTCAACTGCACGGCGGCACGCGCCGGTTTGCCTTTCGTCTGGCGCATCGACTGCCGGTCGCGCGTGTCATTGTCACCGCCGCGGGCATGGCATTCATCACCGAGCATCTGGCCATCCTCGTCAGTGCCGGTGTCGATATCATCCGCAGCCTCAGCGTCATCGAACGCTCACTGAGCGACGAGTTTTATCGCGAGCGCATCAACAAGGTGCGGGAATCGGTCGACCGTGGTGAATTGCTTGCGCCTTCCATGCGCCAGGCAGGTGGCTTCCCTGCCATGGCCGTGCGTATGATCGCGGTTGGTGAGCAAACGGGTTCGCTGGATCATCAGCTCAAGCATCTGGCACAGGAATACCGCCTGCGCCTCGCTCACCTGATCGCTTCGCTTTCCGAGATCATCAAACCGGTCATGATCCTCGCGGCTGGAGCGTTTTTTATCCTCCTTGTCGTCGCGCTGCTGCTGCCAATTTACGAACTGATACGTCAGGCATCGCTGGCGCCGATGCATTGAACGGATGTTGTCGATCATGACCGGTTCGCGGTTAAATCTAATTCCAGACAGCAAACCCTGGCGGCAGCAAGGATTTTCGCTGTGGGAGCTGACTGTGCTGCTGGGTATATTGGGTATAGCGATTGTTGCCGGCTTTGCCCTGCTCAAGGCTGATCGCGCACAGCAAATTCAAAGTGAGCGCACGGCGCAACTTTCCGCTGCTGACCGTGCGCTGGCTGGTTTCATCGCCGAAAAAGGCCGGCTTCCTTGCCCGGATACGACAGGCAGCGGGCTCGAAAACTGCGGCACTTCCTCACAAAAAGGCTGGCTTCCGGTAGTTACTCTCGGCCTGAATGCAAGTGCCCCGGCACGTGGTGTTGCACGGCTGAGTTATATCGTTTATCGCGGCGCAGGGGCCGACCTGACGGCCATCGCTGCAGACCGGTATAAGCCCTTAATGTTGCCCACGCTGCTGAACGGGTATTCGACAACCCATACCTTTGTCCCGCCCAATATCAATACGCTTGATTTCTGCGTTGGCCTGACACTGGCCTCCGATGCGACGGCGGGGAGCGGCGCAAGCGCTGCATCGGCATATATTCCGGGTGCGTCCGGAGCGCCGGTCAACGTCGCCTATGCGCTGGCAGAAAGTGGCATCGATATTGACGGGGATGGCAATCTTTTCGATGGATTGAATGCCTCGACAACAGCGCCCGTGCTGGAATCTCCTGCCCGGGCAAGTGATACAAGTTATGATGACATCGTCCAGTCGCGCAGTTTTTACGCCTTGGGGGACGCGTTAAAATGTCCGCCAGCCACGCGCAGTGTCGATGCCATAGCGCATGCAGTCGAGGTGGGCGTCACGGTTACAGATTTCAGGATTGCAAACACGATCAATGCTGGCGTGTTGGCCCTCAATGCCGGCGTAGCCGTCGCCATGAATATTACATCGGTGGCCTTGGGTGTCGCTGCTTTGATTGCTGGAGCAGCGACGCTCACGAAAGCAACAACTGCGTTGAGTGTGGACACTGCCGCATGCGCCGCTTGCGTGGTGCTGGTGGGTTGCGCAGCTTGCGCAAAGATACCGTTTGATACCTCTGCCATAGGTTTCGCCACGGCTGGGCTTGTAATAGCGGCATCAGCACTCGCTGTCGGCACGCTTAACCTTCCTCTCGATTTCGCTGCACTGGCCGCAGCCATTATTGTGACGGCAAAGGCAGGCGTCATACTCGCGTATAACCCCACTTTCCCGCCCGAGATACTGGCAAATTTGAAAAAACTTGCCGATGACGCCGCAGCCGATGCAGACAAGGCGGAGCAAGATGCAGCCGCCGCGCGCGGTGCTGCCAACGCTGCCCTGGCAGCCTACAATGGTAATGTTGCCAGCCTCTACGCCGTGGCGGGCAACAATAATCTGTCAGCAGCGCTGGATGCATACAAGACGTATTCCCAGGCTGCACGTGTCTACCACAATGCCGATGCAGATGCGAAGGCCAGGCGCAAGGAAGCCAACGATATGGCAGCTGCCGCCGTCGTTGCTGAAGCCGATGCTGCGGCCAATCCGACCGATGCTGACAAGCAGGCGGGGGCGGTCTATCTCAGAAACAAGGCAACGACGTTGGCCGCCGCTGCCACTCTGGCCGAGCAGGATGCCGCCAACAAGCTGACGGCAATGAATACTGCGTATGACAATTACATCGCGGTAAGAAATCCGATCTTGAATGCGTATCCGGTCGGCTCACAGGCGTCTATTCTGGCTTCCCTGAATACGGCCGTTGCATCCTATGACAACTATATGAACAAGGATTATATTGCGACCAATCTGGAAACTGCAGCCGTAACAGCGCGTAAGACGGCCAATGACATGCAGGCTTCCTACATTCAGCTTCGTGATGCTCCTACCAGCGGCACTTCCACTCAGGGAGGCCCTCCACTTCCGGCGTTTTCCGGGGCCGAAGACATCCTCAGGGCGGCTGATATGAAAGGAGCCGTGGAATGAGCCTGCACCCCAGATATAACGGAAATCGCGGATTTTCTCTGGTTGAAATGAGCATAGTGCTGGTTATTATCGGTGTCATCGGACTGGTGCTGTGGAAATTTCTGCCTTCTTTCAAAAGCCTGCCTGCAATCGCGCGCCTGACAGAAACATCGCTGAACAGCGCCGAAGATGCCCTCAACGGCTTCATTCTGACTCATGGCCGCTTGCCTTGCCCTGACACGAACGGTACCGGCAACGAAGATTGTAGCGCTGGCGCAAGTCTTGGCTGGTTGCCCGTGCGCACCCTCGGACTTAACTTGCCCGAACCGGTGCGTTATGGTGTTTATCGCGCATCCAGCGCCACAGTGCCCATGGATGCTGATCTTGCCACGCTGAAGCATCGCTATAACCCGCTTTTGCCGGTGGCGGAACACAAACTATCACCAGTTGAACATAATGAATGTAATGAAGACCCTGTCAAACTGAGTAATTTGAACGGGCTCGATTTTTGTGCCGCATTGCTTAACATCGCCCGCGCGCCAGGAACGCAGCTTACTGCCGGAGCGCAACGCATACCGATTGCCTACGGGTTGGCGATCGCCGGTGCCGGAGATGCCGATGGCGATAGTTCGTCTTTCGATGGGCTGAACCGGGTCGCCGGACAGTTCGAGCTGGCTGGCGCGTCGCGCCGTGCAGACTATGATGATGAAACCCGCGCTATTGGCGCCGGGGAGTTGTTTACGCGCCTGGGTTGCGCTACACGGCTTTCCGCTGTCAATGGAGCAGCGCGGGCCACTTATGCGGCCTGCGATATCGACATTTTTGCTGATCTTTACCTGCGTTTTCGCGACCTTGACGTTGAAACAATGGAAGGCAACAGGGAAGCTGCAATATGGGGAATCGCTTTTGCAACTGTCGGTGTCGTGATAACACTTTCCCAAGCCACCTCGGCGGTGCTCCAGGCAATTATTTCGGTTGGTACGTCGACCGTTGTTACTGCAGTGGTAACTGTCACGGGACAGGTGCTTGCCGATGCAGCCCTGGCAGCGGCTATCGCAGCGCTTGTCCAGGCAGAAATCGCGCTTACTGAGGCAAAAGCGAAACAGGTTTCCGCGACTGACTTTAAAGCACTGACAGCGGCCGATTTTGTGACAGCAGCCGGGCGCACTCAGGTGCTGGATGCCCAGGGGCTGCTGCCATGATAATTCGCTCAGTTCGCGGGTATACGCTGATCGAACTGGCGACTGCCTTGACGTTGCTTGGCCTGGTGGGTGTGCTGTTGTGGCGTTTTGGCGGTATTGCAAGCCAGCGCATCGCTGAAATTGAGGCCCCACAAATATTGACCGATGCCAGTCAGGCGCTGGTGGGCTTCGTCGCCGCCAATCATCGCCTGCCATGCCCGGACACCAGTGCGACGGGAGATGGGCTCGAGCATTGCGGTGGCGCAGCCGTCGGCAGACTTCCACTGGTGACGCTCGGGCTGGCACGCATGGACCTGAGGAATGTGCGCTACGGGGTTTACCGCAGCGCGGTAGCAAATATGGATACTGCTGCAGACCGATTTTTTCCGCTCGTGACTACTGCGAGGGACGATCCAACGCTGATTCTCCTTTATGCGCCCTCCATTATCCCGCCCCATCCCATAGAGCTTGTCTATCATTATGGAAGTGCAACAGCGGCCGAGACGCCTTTAGGGCAAATTAATGGCATGGATTTCTGTTATAAATTACGCCTGGCAGGTACCAGTACTGCTAATTCAGGTGCGCTCAATATCCGTGACGCAAGTGGGGCAATGATAAAAAATGTTGCCTATGCGCTGGCACTGCCGGGTGCACGCGATGCCGATGGCGATGGCAACCTGTTCGATGGCAGCAACACGACTGCGGGATATTTTTCCGCACCGGGGCAACCAGTCAGTACGAATTACGATGATGTGGTACAGGTCGCGGATTTCGGCCAGTTATTTGACCGCCTTGCCTGCGCTGGTGAGCTTTCGGCGGCAGGCCATGCTCATTTCAATGCCGCTACTGCCGCCGCTTTGATGCATGCCGGTTTCGTCAACTACAAGAGCCAGCTCCAGTTGGCGGAAGAAGAAGCTTTTGTCAACACCTTGTTGGCGACTTCGGCCGTGGTTGTGGCCGGAGCGGGGATTCTGGCTGCAACCGCTTCAGTCTCGTTTGCCATGGCTGATTCGCTGCTTTCTGCCGGTGCCTTGTCTGCCGAACTGGTTCTTGCGTCGGTGGACCTTGGCATAGCAATTGCCGCAGAAGCCGCGGCCATCGCCACCGAAATCTCGTCGGTTATCAGCTGGACGGGAGCTATCCAGTCGGTAATCGATTTCCAGCCTATGCTCGATGAATCGGTCTTGCTGGAAACATCTGTTTACAGCAATGCAGTTGCTGCTGACGCTGCCGGACTTTATTGATTACGGACAAACCATGATGTGCCAATATCCCATTACCCAAAATCATTCAATATCCCGTCCTGTCTTTTTAACGCAGCTTCGGCAAGGTGGCTTTTCACTGATCGAGTTAACCATCGTTCTGGTCATCATCGGGCTGATTATCGGTGCTGCGACGATCGGCAAGGACGTTTATCGCAACGCTATCTATCAGCGTATCGCCAGTGATTATGTGCAAGGCTGGGCGATCGCCTACGATCGCTACTACGACGGCACCGGGCATCCGCCGGGAGACAACCCGGCCGCCCCGACAGGCAGGGTTAACGCCGGTGTGACTGAGCTGTGCGGTCTTGCCTTGCGGGGTTACATGCAGGCGGCCGGTATCGAAATGCCGTCTGGGCGTGCGGAAGGCTCCGAGGATCGCTACGTCTATCAGGATAGCAACGGCATTCCTCACGAGCTTCAGATCTGCTTCCAGAATGTGAGCTGGAGTGAGCCTGGCGCGGTGCCCGGCACTTACTTTGTCCGCCCGCGCAATGTCATGGTTCTGAAAAGCATGACGTCGGCGCTGGCAAACTTGCTGGACAATTCTTTCGACTCTCCGGTCGATGCGCGTTTCGGCAAGCTGCGCGAGCAATCCCTGGCAGGATCGACCAGCAGCACCAGTCAGGCGTGGAGCGTAGACGAGCGCATGGCGATAGGATCGACAACCTCAACCAGCCTGGATGAGTCACAGGTCGCCGAGGTTGGCGGCTATCTGAAGATGACGCGCTGATTCAAGCCGAACGGCCTTATGGGTTTTTACACAGGCTGACTACCGTTTCACCCGTTTTCCTGGTCGGTTTTGCACGCTGATTAACAGTCCCAGGCGTAAGTGACAAGGGGCGTTGCGCCATTGGAAGTTTGGGTCAGGCGGTTGAGGGCATCGTAGCCGAAGCCGGTGCGAATAATAGGGTAGCGTCCCCTTTATTACAAGCTGGCCGAGCTGGAGAGCCGCGTCGAGCGCAAGCTGGATTCCCATGATCAGGCGATCGCGGGGTTGATCGATGCGATCCGGGAGTTGATGCGGCCACCGGAGCCGGGGAGGAAACGGCCTATCGGGTTCGTGACGGATGAGGGGACAAAGTAGGCCGGGCGGCTGGGGGAAAGGCGGAAAGAGCCCGGCAATGCCGATCACGGAAAAAAGGCACGGAAAAAAGGGGACGCTACCCTATTACTCATTATCGTTAACCTTTTTGGGTCGGCCTTGAGGACGAAATTCCAGCAGGCGTCCTGCCTGGCTCCCCAGTTTCTCAATAAAGCCTGCAGAACCGCAGGGCAGTCCTTTATCGACATTCCGCCTCAAAATCTGGATTTCTTCCGCTTCATCTCCCTCGGAGAGCCAGGCCGACCAGTCTTCAACCACAGAAAAATGCTTGCTCCAGCCAGATTCCGGATTCAGTAACCCGTCCAATCGTTTGCCGCAATGTGCTGCGGCGCTTGACCAGCGGTAATTCTCGGCGTGCTGTTCCATCCCGGCACGCACAGGGTTGCGCTCCACGTATCGCACCGCCGCCCACAAATAAGTTTCGTCCAGAGGCGAAGAAAAAAAACGCCCTTGCCAGAGGTGTCCCTTCCAACCCCGTGCACGGTTGATACGTTGGGCGTACCGCATGTGCAGTGGCTTGAGCACTCTCTGCAGACCATCGTCGGTTGTTGGAACTGCAACCAGGTGAATATGATTGGTCATGAGGCAATAGGCGAGTATTTCAACTTCGAATTTCTCACAGTACTCCTTGAGCCATGCCAGATATGCCGTGCGATCTTCTTCTAAAAAGAAGATATCTTCGCGTCTATTGCCGCGTTGCGTGATGTGGTGTGGAACACCGGAAAATACCGTTCTGGAAAGTCTGGGCATTTCAGAAATCTAGCACAATAATAGGGTAGCGTCCCCTTTATTCCCCGGGTCCTGGAACGCGGCGAGCTTGCATGCGTACATTTTTCACTTTAGCCAAGATAACAAATTGCACCCCGCACAACATGCCTCTGCTGCGACGTCCGTTTTTGCCCCATCCACATAAGTTTTATTTTTTCTTGATCCCTTTCCTTTTCCCGCTTTGCTTTGCTGCATCAAGGCCACGTGCGCGTGGCCGCAAGCCCTTAATCGTTCAAAAACCGATGGGATGGCAGCAAAAAAACCCATATGCTCGATCCTAAGTTTTGCATATTCAGAGCACGATTCTTCTCCGGTAAGCGCTCTATATGCGCAGCACCACCCCTTATGTGGTGACAATTTCTGTTGGTAGAAGGATATCGCAGAAACCGATAGCCTCGAAATTCCCAAATCCGGGCAGAAAGTCTTTGTTAATTTGCTGGACATGATTTTTTCTTTTTCCGGCATTGTTGAACTTATTGATATAAGTCCGCGAGATTACAGCCCCCTGACACTAGAAAGCCGGGTATTCCAAATGCAACACGAGCCATTTGTCCTATTGCGAAACAACTTGGCTTTATCAACGGATCAGACTTGCAACTCTCGACGCATGGATCCTCAGGGGGCAAAGGTGGCAACCCAGCCCCGCAATTCGCATCGGCGCATTTTGGAAATTCGGATCCGCAGGGTCTGGCCCATCTTTCTGACATATTGCTCCCGGAGGTAAGCCCTCTGGACAAGGGACAACTTTCAACCCATTGGAATCTGCGAATTTCAGCGGATTCCCATCCACATAGGCATACCGGTTTGCCCCGCCATCGAGCCCGATGGGATCGCTTGTGGTGTACCTCCCAGTCGGTGGAAAAGGGGACGCAACCCTATTGTTGGGAATTTCGCCCCCAAGGCCGACCCAAAAAGGTTATCGAGGATGAGTAAAAATAGGGTAGCGTCCCCTTTTCCACCAAGTAATAATAGTGTAGCGTCCCCTTTTTCGCCATTTTTCTGAGAATTTCGCGCAAGGCGGAGTTTACTCTTGTCATTTTCAGGAGTAACGGCATGGGCGCGACTCAACAACTGTTTAATAAAAGTGGATGTGATTATCCTGTAACAGATGCCATTGTCAAGAAAATCGTTGCACACCTTGCTGGACAATTCTTTCGACTCTCCGGTCGATGCGCGTTTCGGCAAGCTGCGCGAGCAATCCCTGGCAGGATCGACCAGCAGCACCAGTCAGGCGTGGAGCGTAGACGAGCGCATGGCGATAGGATCGACAACCTCAACCAGCCTGGATGAGTCACAGGTCGCCGAGGTTGGCGGCTATCTGAAGATGACGCGCTGATTCAAGCCGAACGGCCTTATGGGTTTTTACACAGGCTGACTACCGTTTCACCCGTTTTCCCGCAGGGTGACATGGCGCCGGGAACGGGATGCGGGGTGCCTTCCTGATCCATTTGTGCGACCAGGGTATCCCAGCTGGCTACGCCGTTGCGATTCACGCTCAGGCGTAACAGCCAGCCTTTCCTGGTTTCGGCGGGTTCGGGTGGATCAAAGCCGTCGAAGACAAAATTCCCCAGGCTGTAGACGATGAGTTTGCCTTTGTAGTATTCCACTCCCTGGGTTACGTGGGGATGGCTGCCGATCACCATGCCTGCTCCGGCGTCAATCATTTTCCGCGCCAACTGGCGCTGGCGTGCGTCGGCTTGCCGCTCGCGCTCCCAGCCCCAGTGCATGAAGGGAATGACCAGGTCTGCGCCGGCGGCACGGGCGGCGCGGATGTCTGCCACGACCTGGCTGTCTTCGCTCCAGGCGATGCCGGCCCAGTCCGGCCCGGCCTCGAAGGAACGGGGCTTGAATTCGTTGTAGCCGAGAAGGGCGATGCGCATTCCCTGACGTTCAATCCACAAAGGGGCATGGGCGGCAGCCAGATTGCGACCGCCGCCAAAGTAGGGCAGGCTGTGTTGCTCGAGCAGCGTCAGGGTTTCGAGGAAAGCATCCTTGCCATAGTCTCCGGAGTGATTGTTGGCGACGCTCAGGGCGTTGAAGCGCCCCTTGAGGATGGATAGCACGCGGGGATGGGCGCGAAAGGAAACAATCTTGCTCTCCAGCGGCTGACCGGTGGTGGCAATCGGGCATTCCAGGTTGCCTATCGTGATGTCAGCCTGAGCCAGCGTGGCTGCGAAGTCAGCCAGCGGGTCGCGTCCTGACTGGATCGTTCGTCCTGGTCCGTCGTCAAGCATGATGTCGCCGACGAATATCAGACGGACCGGGTCAGCCATGGCCTGGCCAGCCATGAGCAAAAAAGCGGTTAATGCATGCTGGCACCAGCGCCTGCTGATCTGGAGCAGGCTCATTGCCTGGCCTCTGTTCCCGCATCCATCTCGCACCAGTACTGTAACTCGCCGTCTCGTGCCGGTTCGTAGACGCGATGCAAGCCGCTGAAACCATAGGGGCTGGCTGCGCTGTTCTGCAGGAGGGGATAGGGAAAACTGGACTGGTGAATCAGCGTCGGGCCTTCATCCCGCTCGACATAAGTGTAAATTTTGATGGCTGCCTGGTCGGCGGGCTCGGATTGAAAGACAGGGCGGAACTGGAAATACGACCCTACTTTGACTCCCCTGACCGCATAGGGTGATTTCACGGCTTGGACGGCCAGAATTCTTGTCTCACCGCCATAAGTGTAATGACAGAGCACCTGCCCGGCGCTGGCGGCGGGTATCGAAACCAGCAGCAGCGCGCTTGCAAGAAGTTTCATCATTTATATTTCTTCGATCGCGAATAGTCTCCGGTGCTCGCGGTAGGCATAGCGGTCGGTCATGCCGGCAATGTAGTCGGCAATGGTGCGCGCCTTGTCGGTGGTGGCTTTTTCCTGATATTGCGGGGGTAGCAGGGACGGCATTTCAAAGAAGATATTGAAGAGTTCGCGCACGATGCGGCGCGTCTTCATGCTCATGCGGTTCACCTGATAGTGGCGGTAGAGGTGCTCGCGCAGGAACTGCTTCAGTTCGCGTTGCTCGTTGACCAGCGCAGGGCTGAAAGCGATCAGGGGAGGGGCGTGACGCACATCATCGATGCTGGCGGGTGCGATGGCGCGGATGTTGCTGGAGCTTTGCTCGATCAGGTCCATCACCAGGGTGTTGATCATGCGCCGCACGGTTTCATGAATCAGCCGCCGCCCGTCGAGACCGGCATGCTTTTCCTGCGTCATGGCGAGGTGGCGGGCAAACAGGCTGGTATTGGAGAGCTGTTCCAGCGTGATCAGGCCGGAGCGCAGGCCGTCATCCACGTCGTGGTTGTTGTAGGCGATTTCGTCCGCCAGATTGGTGACCTGGGCTTCCAGGCTGGGGCGCTGGTCCAGCAGGAAACGCTCGCCCACGTCTCCCATCGTCCTGGCGTTGGGCAGGGAGCAGTGCTTGAGGATGCCTTCGCGGGTTTCGAAGCACAGGTTGAGGCCGTCGAATTCAGCGTAACGCTCCTCCAGCAAATCCACCACCCGCAGCGACTGCAGGTTGTGCTCGAAACCGCCGTGTTGCTTCATGCAGGCATTGAGTTCGTCCTGGCCGGCATGACCGAATGGAGTGTGGCCCAGGTCATGAGCCAGGGCGATGGCTTCGACCAGCACCTCGTTGAGCTGCAGGTTGCGTGCAATGGTGCGGCCGATCTGCGCGACTTCGATGCTATGGGTCAGGCGGGTGCGGAACAGGTCACCCTCGTGGTTGACGAACACCTGGGTCTTGTATTCCAGGCGGCGGAAAGCGGTGGAGTGGATGATGCGGTCGCGGTCGCGCTCGAAATCGCTGCGCCCGGGCGGCGTCGGCTCATGCTGCCGGCGCCCGCGCGTGTGCGCGGAATCGGCGGCGTAGGGTGCCAGCGCGCTCATTTCCGGACGAAACCGGTAAGTGCATTTTTCAGGTGTTCGGGTGGAATATCCCCTGTAACAAAGGCTTCGCCGATGCGCTTGAGCAGGATGAAGCGCATCTTGCCGCCCTCCACTTTCTTGTCCAGGCCCATGTAGTCGAGATAGGCATCCACGCCCAGGTCGGGTGCGTGATCCGGCAGTCCGGCGCGCTGGAACAGGCGCCGGGTGCGTTCCACGTCCTCTTCGCTGATCCATCCCATGCGACGCGACAGGTCGGCCGCCAGCACCGTGCCACCAGCCACCGCTTCGCCGTGCAGCCAGTTGCCGTAGCCCATGCCGGCCTCGATGGCATGGCCGAAGGTGTGGCCGAGATTGAGCAGGGCGCGTACGCCGCCCTCGCGTTCGTCGGCGGCCACAATTTCGGCCTTGTTCTCGCACGAACGGCGGATGGCATAAGCCAGGGCATCCTTGTCGCGGGCCAGCAGACGGTCCATGTTCTGTTCCAGCCATTCGAAAAACGGCAGGTCGCGGATCAGGCCGTATTTGATGACCTCGGCAAGGCCCGCCGCCAGTTCGCGCGCGGGCAGAGTGTCGAGTGTGGAAGTGTCGGCAAGCACCACTTGCGGCTGGTAGAAGGCGCCGATCATGTTCTTGCCGAGCGGGTGGTTGATGCCCGTCTTGCCGCCCACCGAGGAATCCACCTGAGACAGCAGGGTGGTCGGCACCTGAATGAAAGGCACGCCGCGCAGGAAGCTTGCCGCCGCATAGCCGGTGAGGTCACCGATCACTCCGCCGCCCAGCGCGATCAGTGTGGTTTTGCGCTCGCAGCGGTTTTCCAGCAGGGCGTTGTAGATCTGGTTCAGGGTTTCGCTATTCTTGTAGGCTTCGCCGTCCGGCAGGATGATGGGCAGTACGCTGATACCCTGTTCGGTCAGGGTGTGAGTGAGCTGGGCCAGGTAAAGCGGCGCCACTGTGGTATTGGTGACGATCGCCACGCGCTTCTGCGCCAGGTGCGGCAGGATCAGCTGTGCCTGCTGCAGCAGGCCTGCGCCGATATGAATCGGGTAGGAGCGGGTGCCTAAATCAACGGTCAGGGTTTGCATGTTTGGATCTTGTCCATCGGTGAGTTTCTGTATCAGGCGGCGTACCAGAACGTGCAGGTTCTGGTCGCCGGTATCCATGATGATGTCGGCAAGCTGGCGGTAAATCGGGTCGCGCTGGCCGAATAGCTCGCGCAGCTTTGCCTGAGGGTCGTCAGTCTGCAGCAGAGGGCGGTTCTTGTCGTGCCGTGTGCGGAGGTAGAGATCGCGCACCTGCGCGCGCAGGTAGACCACCGTGCCGCTGTGTTTGAGTAACCCGCGGTTTTCTTCGCGTAATACCGCGCCACCACCGGTGGCGAGCACGACATTATCCATCCGGCACAACTGGCTCAGAACAGCCGTTTCACGCCTCCGGAAGCCTTCCTCACCTTCGAGTTCGAAGATCAGCGGGATCTTGACGCCGGTTCGGCGCTCGATTTCGTGGTCGGAATCGATAAAGCGCATGCCAAGGTGCTTGGCCAGCATCCGGCCCACGGTGGTTTTGCCTGCACCCATGAGGCCGACGAGAACAATGTTGTTTGGATAGGACATGGGCCGTAATGATAACGGCTAGAAGGGGGTTTTAGCCAGAAAAGCGCACAGGAAGAAACCGGCCTGGTGGCCGGTTTCCCGTTCTGGAGGAACGTCAGGAGTGCTAGTCGGCCTGTTTGCGCAGGAAGGCCGGGATGTCGAGGAAATCGACCCCGTTGGCCTTCATGGCTTCGAGCTGGGCGCTCCGTTCGCCGCCGCGTCGATTGTTGCGTACGCAGGCGGGTGTTTCCAGCTCGGCGTAATTGATTTCCATCGCAGTATTATCAGTGCCGTTACGTACTACCAGTTGTGGCTTGGGTTGCTGGCGTGCGACGGGTCCGCCGAGGCCGGTGGCAACCATGGTGACGCGCAGGGTGTCTCCCATGTTTTCATCAATCACGGTGCCGACGATAACGGTCGCGTCTTCAGCGGTGAATTCCTTGATGGTTTCCATCACCTCGTAGTATTCCTTCATCTTGAGGGACATGCTGGCGGTGATATTGACCAGCACGCCGCGCGCGCCGGCGAGGTCGATGTCTTCCAGCAGCGGGCTGGCCACGGCGCGTTCTGCGGCCAGGCGGGCGCGGTCCACGCCGGAGGCGGAGGCGGAACCCATCATGGCCATGCCGTTTTCAGACATCACGGTTTTGACGTCGGCGAAGTCCACGTTGACCAGGCCGGGGCAGTTGATGACTTCGGCAATGCCGGACACCGCGCCGTGCAGCACGTCGTTGGCGGCCTTGAAGGCGTCCTGGAAGCTGACGTCTTCGCCCAGCACCTGCATCAGTTTGTCATTAGGGACCACGATCAGCGAGTCGACGTGCGCTGAAAGCGTTTCCATGCCCAGTTGTGCCACCTTGGAGCGCTTGCCTTCGAAGGCGAACGGCTTGGTAACCACGGCCACGGTCAGAATGCCCAGTTCTTTTGCGACTTCAGCGACAATCGGCGCAGCGCCGGTGCCGGTTCCACCACCCATGCCGGCGGTGATGAAGAGCATGTTGGCGCCCTGGATCATCTCGGCGATGCGCTCGCGGTCTTCCATCGCGGAAGCGCGGCCGATGTCCGGGTTGGCCCCTGCGCCCAGGCCCTTGGTGATATGCGCACCCAGCTGAAGCTGGGTTCTGGCCTGACTGCGCTTGAGTGCTTGTGCGTCGGTGTTGGCGCAGATGAATTCCACCCCGTCCAGACCGCTCAGAATCATGTGATCAACTGCATTACCGCCGCAGCCGCCCACGCCGATCACCTTGATAACTGCATCCTGCATTGGTGCTTCCATGATTTCGAACATTTTGTTCCTCCTTTTTAATTACCGTTCTTCCAGAACTCAAACCCAAAACTACAAATTCACACTAAAAGTTTCCCTGAAACCAGCTCTTCATCTTCTCGAAAATCTGCTGCAGCGACGTGGTTCCCATTGTGGCAATCTGATGGCGCTGATGTTGCTCCTGCGCTGACATCAGCAGGCCCAGTCCGGTGGCAAAGCGCGGATTGCGCACCACTTCCGCCAGCCCGCCGGAATAGTTGGGCACGCCCAGCCGTACTGGCATGTGAAACACTTCCTCGCCCAGCTCCACCATGCCCTGCATGGCCGCGCTGCCGCCGGTGATGACGATGCCCGAGGACATCAGGTCTTCGAAGCCGCTGCGACGCAGTTCGGCCTGAACCAGCGAATACAGCTCTTCGACGCGCGGCTCGATCACTTCGGCCAGGGTCTGGCGCGACAGCTGGCGCGTTTCACGCTCGCCTACGCCCGGCACTTCCACCATCTGGTTGGGGTCGGCCAACTGACGCAGGGCGCAGCCATGGCTGCGTTTGATGTCTTCCGCTTCCTTGGTCGGAGTGCGCAGGGCCATGGCGATGTCGTTGGTTATCTGGTCGCCGGCGATGGGAATCACCGCGGTGTGCCGGATGGCGCCATCGGTGAACACGGCGATGTCGGTGGTGCCGCCGCCGATGTCGATCAGGCACACGCCGAGATCCTTTTCATCCTCGGACAGCACCGCCATGCTGGAAGCCAGCGGCTGCAGGATCAGGTCGCGCACCTCCAGCCCGCAGCGTTTGATGCACTTGATGATGTTCTGCGCTGCCGACACCGCACCGGTGACGATGTGGACCTTGACCTCGAGGCGGATGCCGCTCATGCCCAGCGGCTCGCGCACGTCTTCCTGGCCGTCGATGATGAATTCCTGGGTGAGGATATGCAGGATCTGCTGGTCGGTCGGGATGTTCACCGCCTTGGCGGTTTCGATCACCCGGTCGACGTCCATCTGGGACACTTCCTTGTCCTTGATCGCCACCATGCCGTGGGAGTTGAAGCTCTTGATGTGGCTGCCCGCGATGCCGGTGTAGACATTGACGATCTTGCAGTCGGCCATCAACTCGGCTTCTTCGAGCGCGCGCTGGATGGCGTTGACGGTGGATTCGATGTTGACCACCACGCCCTTTTTCAGCCCGCGCGAGGGATGGTGGCCGATGCCGATCACTTCCATCCGGCCGTCGGGGCGGATTTCCGCCACCATGGCAACAATTTTCGAAGTGCCGATATCCAGCCCGACGATCAGCGTTTTCTGTTCCTTGATCCTGCTCATTGTTTTCCCCTTACGCCCCTGCCGGTTTTTGCGCCACGGTGTTGCCCAGGCGCACTGCGAAACCGTTGGGGTAACGCAGATCCACATAATCGACCACTTTCTTCATTTGAGTCAGCCTGCCCAGAGAGCGATCGTAAACCTTGACAAACTTTTCCAGTCTTTGCTCCATGCGTTCGCGTCCCAGCTCTACCACCAGACCGTCATCCAGCCTGATCTGCCAGGCGCGGCGTTGCGACAGGCTGACCTGAACCGGTTTATGCCCGGTTATTGCCAGTTGTTGCTTGAAAAACTGGTACTGGCTGGCTATTTCCTTCACGCTATCGTCAGGGCCGTTGAATACCGGCAAGGGCTGGTCCGACGCAGCCTGAAACAGTTCGCCCTGGGTGTTGACCAGTGCTGTGTTGTTCCAGCGCGCCAGCACTTCATGTTCTTCCAGCGTCACTTCGAGCTTGTCGGGCCAGCGTCGCCGCACGTTCACGTCGCGCACCCAGGGCAGCTTCTCGAACGTGCGCCGGGTCTTGTTCAGATCCAGCGTAAAGAAGTTGCCCTTCAGCGCCCGGGTCACGATGAACTGCACCTGTTCTCGCGTCACATGTTTCAATTCGCCATTCACCTTGACCTCGCGCAGCGGAAATAGCGGCAGGTGCACCACCAGAAACAGCACGGCATACATCAGCAGAATCGCAGCCACCGCATACAGCAGATTCGCCAGCCACAGCATGAGGGCCGGTTTATCCCACATGGGACAGCTCCAGCACCTTCACCACCAGTTGCTCGAAGGAAATCCCCGCCTGACGCGCCGCCATCGGCACCAGGCTGTGATCGGTCATGCCCGGCGAGGTGTTGGCTTCGAGCAGATAGAGCTTGCCCGCTTCATCCATGAGAAAATCCACCCGTCCCCAGCCGGCGCCGCCGATCACGGCAAAGCCCTGCTGCGCCAGGCGCTGCATTTCTTCTTCCTGTGCCGCCGGCAGCCCGCAGGGGCAGAGGTAGCGCGTATCGTCGCGAAAATACTTGGCCTCGTAGTCATAGAATTCGGTCGCCGGTTCGATCTTGATCACCGGCAGGGCAATGCCGCCCAGCATGGCTGCGGTGTATTCGCCGCCACCGACGTACTGCTCGGCGAGCACCAGTGCATCGTGACTGGCCGCCAGCTCATAGGCTTCGCGCAGTTCCGAGGCATGCTTGACCTTGCTGATGCCGACGCTGGAGCCTTCGTTGGCGGGCTTGACGAACAGCGGCAGGCCGAGCCGTTCGGCAACCGCGTCGAAATCCGATTGTGCCGTCAGCAGTTCGAATGCCGGTATGGGTAGACCGGCGGCGCGCCATACCAGCTTGGTGCGCCACTTGTCCATGGCCAGCGCAGAAGCCAGCACGCCGCTGCCGGTATAGGGGATGCCCATCAGTTCGAGCGCGCCCTGCACCGTGCCGTCCTCGCCATAGCGCCCGTGCAGGGCGATGAAGACGCGGGTAAACCCGCCTGTTTTCAGTTCATGCAGGTCGCGCTCGGCCGGGTCGAAGGGGTGGGCATCCACGCCGCCGGCACGCAGGGCCCTGAGCACCGCTGCGCCGCTTTTGAGCGATACGTCGCGCTCGGCGGACTTGCCGCCGAACAGCACTGCCACTTTGCCGAAAGCGTGAGGAGTTTTATTCTGCATATTGTTTTCTTTCGCCGATGATGCGCACTTCCGTGACCAGTTCCACGCCATGTGCCTGCTTTACTTTTTCCTGCACCGTTTCGATCAGGCTTTCTATGTCCGCTGCCGTCGCATTGCCTAGATTGACAATGAAGTTGGCATGCTTTTCCGATACCTGCGCCCCGCCGATGGCGAGTCCTTTCAAGCCGCTGGCCTCGATCAGACGCGCCGCATGATCACCTTGTGGATTGCGGAACACCGAGCCTGCATTGGGCAGGGTCAGTGGCTGGGTCGCCATGCGTTTCGCCAGCCATTGTTTGGCTTTCAGCTTTGCAGCCTTGCCATTACCCGGTGTGAAACGGAACCAGGCGGCGACGAACCATTCCCCCGCGTGAAGGGTGAAGCGTGAAGGGTGAAGCGTGACGTGCCGGTAGCCAATCTCGTAATCCTGTGGCGAACGCTCGTGCAGTTCGCCCTTGCTGTCGATGGTGAGCACACGCTCCACAAATTGCCAGGTCTCGTTGCCGTAGCAGCCTGCGTTCATGGCCAGGGCACCGCCGACGGTGCCGGGAATGCCGGAGAGAAATTCGCCGCCTTCGAGATTCTTCTGTGCTGCGAAACTGGCCACTTTCGGGCTGCTGACGCCGGCTTCGGCATATACCAGTTCTTCATCGGTCATGCTGATCCGGTTCAGGGCGCCGTGCAGCAGGATGACCGTGCCGCGCAGGCCGCCGTCGCGTACCAGCAGGTTGCTGCCCAGCCCGACGAAATGCACCGGGCCCTGGCAGGTGGCGAGGAAAGCCGCCAGATCCTGCAGGTCCGCCGGGGTATAGCAGCGCTCCGCCCTGCCGCCCGCGCGCCAGCTCACGTGGGCCGACATCGGCTCATCGAGCTGCAGCTTGCCGCGTAGTCCGGCAGGGGCGAAATTATTGGGTTCGGTCATGTTCATGGCTGCCGTTATTTCTGTTCCGCAGGGGCATTATTCGCCAGCTTTCCGGCCACCTGGCCGATGGAGCCTGCACCCATCACCAGCACCACGTCGCCGTCCTGCACCATGGCATGAACGGCTTCCGGAAATGCTCCTACGCTTTCAACGAAGATGGGCTCCACCTTGCCGGCCACCCGCACCGCGCGCGCCAGGGCACGACCGTCCGCCGCCACGATGGGCGCTTCGCCTGCCGGGTAAACCTCGGTCAGAAGCAGGGCATCCACGCTGGACAGCACCTTGACGAAATCCTCGAACAGGTCCCGTGTGCGGGTATAGCGGTGGGGCTGAAATGCCAGTACCAGCCGCCGCCCGGGGAAGGCGCCGCGCGCGGCTTCCACCGTGGCGGCCATTTCCACCGGGTGGTGGCCGTAATCGTCGATCAGGGTGAAGCGTCCTCCTTCAGACAGGCTGACTTCTCCATAACGCTCGAAGCGCCGTCCGACGCCCTTGAATTCGGCCAGCGCCTTGACGATGGCGGAATCCGGGGCACCCACTTCGCTGGCCACTGCGATCGCCGCCAGCGCGTTCAGCACGTAATGCATGCCGGGCAGGTTGAGGGTGATATCGAGCTTGGTGGTCTTGCCGTTAATGCGGGTCACTGTGAACTTCATCTGTCCGTTGCTGGCTTTTACCTTGGTGGCTCGTACCTTGGCGTCTTCGGACAGACCGTAGGTCCACACCGGCTTGGTAATGCGCGGCAGAATCTCGCGTACCACCGGGTCGTCCACGCACACCACGGCCATGCCGTAGAAGGGCAGATGCTGGGTGAAATCCACGAACGCCTGCTTGAGCCGGTTGAAGTCGTGGCCGTAGGTTTCCATGTGGTCCTGGTCGATATTGGTGATCACCGCCAGAATCGGGCTGAGCAGCAGGAAGGAGGCGTCCGACTCGTCCGCTTCGGCGACCAGAAAATCGCCAGAGCCCAGGCGTGCGTTGGTGCCTGCCGCTTCCAGTCGGCCGCCAATGACGAATGTCGGGTCCATGCCTGCTTCGGCCAGAATGCTGGCGATGAGGCTGGTGGTGGTGGTCTTGCCATGCGTTCCGGCAACTGCGATGCCCTGCTTGAAACGCATCAGTTCGGCCAGCATCATGGCGCGCGGCACGATGGGGATGTTGTGCTCGCGCGCTGCAATGACTTCAGGGTTGTCTTCCTTTACTGCCGTCGAAGTCACCACGACATCCGCGCTGCTGACGTTATCCTCGGCGTGCCCCTTGTACACCTTGGCGCCGAGTTTTTTCAGGCGCTGGGTAGTGGCATTGGCAGATAGGTCTGAGCCGCTGACCTTGTAGCCCTGATTCAGCAAAACTTCCGCAATGCCGCTCATGCCGGAACCGCCGATGCCGACGAAGTGTATGTTTTTTACCTTATGCCGCATGAGCCAGCTCCTTGCATATCGTTGCGACGTGTCGCGTGGCTTCCGGTTTTGCCCGTGCACGCGCGGCCTGTGCCATGGTCAGCAACTTTTTGTGTGTCAGTTCCTGCAGCAGTGCCGCCAGCTTTTCGGCTGTCAATTCGCTTTGCGGGATCAGCAGCGCCGCTCCGCTATCACTGAGGAACCGGGCATTGGTGGTCTGGTGATCGTCCACCGCATGGGGGTAGGGCACCAGCAAACTGGCTACGCCTGCCGTGGCGAGTTCTGCCACCGTCAGGGCGCCGGAGCGGCAGATTACGAGATCGGCCCAGGCATACTGCCCGGCCATGTTGTCGATGAAAGCCTGGCAATCTGCTTCAACTCCGGCAGCCTGATAATTTTTCTGCAGCGCTTCGATATGCCTGGTGCCGGACTGGTGAACGACCTGCGGTCGTTGCGGGACGGGAATCAAGGCCATGGCCTGGGGAACAATTTCGTTCAGCGCTGCTGCACCGAGACTGCCGCCCACCACCAGAACACGCAGCTGCGCTTCCCTGTTGGAAAGGCGTGATTCAGGCGCCTCGATGGCGGCAATGTCGGATCTCACCGGATTGCCGCACCATTCGGTTTCGACTTTGCCGCAGGGCAGGGGGTTGTCTTTGCCGCCCTTGAATGCGCCGGGGAATGCCACCAGCACCTTGTCTGCGAGGCAGGCCAGTACGCGGTTGGTCAGGCCGGCAATGGAGTTCTGTTCATGCACGACCAGCGGTTTTGCCAGCAGGGCTGCCATCATGCCGCCGGGAAAGGCCGGGTAGCCGCCCATGCCCAGCACCACATCCGGGCGGTGGGTCAGGATGGCTCTGAGGCTCTGGTAAAAGGCTCTCAATAGTTGCAGCGGCAAGAGCACGGGGCGCAGCAAACCCTTGCCGCGCAGGCCGGAGAAATTGATCCATGCCATTTCGTAACCGTGTTGCGGCACCAATGTGGCTTCCATGCCGTTGCGTGTGCCGAGCCAGATCACTTTCCAGCCTTCACTCCGCAGGTAATCTGCGACGGCAAGCGCCGGCATCACGTGCCCGCCTGTACCACCCGCCATGATCATGAGGGTCCCGCTCATACGGCGTACCCCTTGAGCAGTTGTCTGTTTTCATAATCCACGCGCAGCAGTACGGCAAGCGCCACGCAGTTGGCGACAATGCCACTGCCGCCGAAGGACAGCAGGGGCAGGGTCAGGCCTTTGGTCGGCAGCAGGCCCATGTTGACGCCGATATTGATGATGGCCTGCACCGCCAGCCAGATGCCGACGCCCTGGGCGACGAGTGCGGAAAAGTGGCGCTCCTGCTTCTCGGCGGCACGGCCGATCAGGAAGGCGCGCACCAGTATCCAGGCAAATCCCAGTATCACCACGGCAACGCCCGCGAAGCCCAGTTCCTCGGCGATCACGGCGAGCAGGAAATCGGTGTGCGCTTCCGGCAGGTAGAGTAGCTTCTCCACGCTGCCGCCCAACCCGACACCCAGCCACTCGCCGCGCCCGAAGGCGATCAGGGCATGTGATAGCTGATAGCCTTTGCCGTAGGGGTCGGCCCAGGGGTCCATGAAACCAATAATGCGCTGCATGCGGTAGGGCGAGGTCCAGATCAGGAGCAGGAAGCCGATGATCAGCAGCACGATCAGGCCCGCAAACAGGCGCCAGTTGAGCCCGCCCAGGAACAGGATGCCCATGGCGATGGAGATGATCACGGCAAAAGCGCCGAAATCCGGTTCGCGCAGCAGCAGACCGCCGATCAGCAGCATCACCAGGAACATGGGCATGAAACCCTTGGTGAAGTTGTCCATCAGCGCGGCTTTGCGTACGGTGTAGTCGGCGGCATACATCACCACGATCAGCTTCATGAATTCGGAAGGCTGCAGGTTGGCTACGCCAAGGGAAAGCCAGCGCTGGCTGCCGTTGACTTCGCGCCCGACGCCGGGAATCAGCACCAGGGCCAGCAGAACGATTCCGGCCAGAAACAGCCACGGGGAAAGCTGCTGCCAGCCGCGCAGAGGGATCTGGAATGCGACGGCGCCGGCAATCAATCCGGCAGCCAGAAAGGCACATTGACGCAGCAGGAAATAACTTTCATTGAAGCCGGTCATGCGGCTTGCGCTTGCGCTGGCGATTGAGGCGGAATACACCATGATCAGGCCGAACGCGAGCAGCAAGAGAACCGACCACAGCAAGGGCTGGTCGTATTCTGATCGGACATGCTGGGAGGCCGGGTAGTACATCAGCTTTCAACCTCCATGCCCAGTTGCTGTACTGCGCTGATAAAGGATTCGGCACGATGTACGTAATTGCGGAACATGTCGAAGCTGGCGCAGGCTGGCGAGAGCAGCACGGCATCTCCGGCTTGTGCCTGCCTGAAGCTGAACTGCACGGCCTCTTCCATGTTGCCGGCACGTAGCAGGGGGACGCCCGTGTTTTCCAGCTGGGCGCCAATGGTGGCGCCATCCCGTCCGATCAGAACCACGGCACGGGCATGTCGCGCCACGGCCGGGGCAAGCGGGCTGAAGTCTTGCCCCTTGCCGTCGCCGCCGGCGATTAGCACCACCTTGCAAGGCATACCGACTAAAGCTGCGACGGTTGCGCCGACATTGGTTCCCTTGGAATCGTCGTAGAACGTGACGCCATTGATTTCGGCCACTTTTTCCACACGATGCGGCAGGCCCCTGAAATGGCGCAGGGCGTTCAGCAGGGGCTCGAACGGAAGCCCGATGGCGCGGCACAAGGCCAGCGCGGCCAGTGCATTCGCCGCATTGTGCAGACCCGCGAGCGGCAGTTCGCTCACCGGCATCAATCGCCTGGCGCCCTGGGCCAGCCACTGCTGGCCGTCCTGGCTCAGCAGGCCCCAGTCGAGGGCATTGACGGGCGCATCGAGGCCGATGGTTTCGATGGTCCGTCCCGGCAGTGCCATGGCCATGGTGCGGGCATCATCGCGATTCAGGATCTGGACCCCGGAGCCATGAAAGACGCGGGTTTTGGCGGCACTGTAGTGATCCATGCCGGCATAGCGGTCGAGGTGGTCTTCGCTGATGTTGAGCACGGTCGCGGCTGCGGCATCGAGGCTGGCAGTGGTTTCCAGCTGGAAACTGGAGAGCTCCAGCACGAACACGTCGGGCATGCCGTTCTGTTCCGCTTCTGTCAGCGCATCCAGTACCGGCAGGCCAATATTTCCGGCGACCATGGTTTTCAGGCCGGCAGCGCGGCACATGGCGCCGGTCATCTCGGTTACCGTGCTCTTGCCGTTGGAGCCGGTAATGGCCAGTGTCTTGGCCGCTGTACCGGCGGCGATGGCGAATAGTTCAACGTCGCCTGCCACCGGTATGCCGCGTGCAAGGGCCGCAGCGACCCGGGGATCGGCCAGCGGCACGCCGGGGCTGATCGCGATCATGTCGATGGCGTGAAAGATGTCATCCTGGAACGGCCCGGCGTGGAGCGGGGTGCCGGGAAATTCGGCATGGAAACGGGTGGCGTGGGGTGGTGCTTCACGGCTGTCGGCGACACTCACCTGTGCGCCATGGCGCAGCAGAAAGCGCACCAGGGACAGGCCGGTGTCGCCCAGTCCCAGTACCAGTACTTTTCTGTTGGCCAGTTGCAGCATTTCTTCCCGTTCTCCCATCGTTTTCTAGCGCAGTTTCAGGGTCGAAAGACCGACCAGAACCAGCATCATGGTGATGATCCAGAAGCGGACCACGACCTGGGTTTCCTTCCATCCCTTGAGCTCGTAGTGATGGTGCAGCGGCGCCATGCGAAACACGCGCTTGCCCGTAAGCTTGAATGAAGCGACCTGGATCATCACCGACAGGGTTTCCACCACGAACACGCCGCCCATGATGAAAAATACAATCTCCTGGCGCACGATCACCGCCACTACGCCAAGCGCAGCACCCAGCGCCAATGCGCCGACGTCGCCCATGAATACTTCGGCCGGGTAGGCGTTGAACCACAGGAAACCCAGCCCCGCTCCGGCCAGTGCAGCGCAGAAAATGGTCAGCTCGCCCGCGCCGGGGATGTGCGGCACACCCAGATAGCGGGCAAAGTAAAAGTGGCCGGCGACATAGGCGAAGATGCCGAGCGCCCCGCCCACCATCACTGTGGGCAGGATGGCAAGGCCGTCCAGACCGTCGGTGAGGTTGACCGCGTTGCTACCGCCGACGATCACGAAGTAAGTCAGCACCATGAATCCGATCGCACCCAGCGGGATGGAGACGGACTTGAAAAAGGGCACGATCATTTCGGTCTGTACCGGCAGGTTGGCACGGTAGGACAGATAGGCTGCTACGCTGATGCCGATGAGCGATTGCCAGAAAAGCTTGGATTTGGCCGATAGCCCCTTGGGGTTGCGGTGCACCACCTTGCGGTAATCATCGACCCAGCCGACGATGCCGAAACCCAGTGTGGTGAGCAGAACCACCCAGATATAGTCGTTTTTGAGATCTGCCCAGAGCAGGGTGGAGACGCTGATGGAAACCAGGATCAGCGCACCGCCCATGGTGGGCGTGCCACTTTTGACCAGGTGGGTTTGCGGCCCGTCGCTGCGCACCGCCTGGCCGATTTTGTAGGCGGTCAGCTTGCGGATCATGGCGGGGCCGACCATGAAGGAAATGAGCAGCGAGGTCAGGATCGCCAGCACCGCGCGCAGGGTGATGTAGTTGAACACGTTGAAAGCGCGGATGTCTTCTGCCAGCCACTGGGCGAGGGCTAATAGCATGATGCCTCCTGCGTTGAGCGTGAAATATGAAGTGTGAAAAGTGAAATGTGAAAAGTGAAGCGTGAAGCGGGGTATGCCATTGGCGGCAGTCCCCTCTCCCCGTTCACAGCCAGACCATACATTTCACGCTTCACTTTTCACCCTTCACTTCAAAACTTTTCACTACCCGTTCCATCTGCATGAAACGTGAGCCTTTGACCAGTACCGTCACATCCGGCGCCAGCAGGTTTTCCAGGTCCGCCAGCAGTTCTTCGATGCGTTCGAAGAACCAGGCATTGGCGCCGAATTCCGCCGCTGTCGCACGGCAGATGTCGCCATGGCAGAGCAGGATGTCCACCCCGGACTGTCTGGCCGATGCGCCGAGTTCGCGATGCATTTCGTCTGCATCCGGGCCCAGTTCTCCCATGTCGCCCAGCACCAGGATTTTTCTGCCCGGCATGCTGGCCAGCACGGCAATCGCGGCTTTGACCGAGGCCGGGTTGGCGTTGTAGGTGTCGTCGATCAAGGTCGCGCCATGCAGCCCCGGCTTGCGCTGCAGACGGCCTTTGACCCCGGCGAATTTCTCCAGGCCGGCGGCAATGGCTTCTGGCTTGATGTCCAGCGCGGTTGCCGCCGCAGCCGCAGCCAGGGCGTTGCGCACGTTATGCAGTCCGGGAAGCGGCAATTTCACCTGGAATTCGCTCGCAGGGGTGCGCAACTGCAGTTCGCTCTCCAGAGGCCCGGTCTGGCAGGCTGCGCTCACCTGTGCCGGGTGATCCAGGCCGAATTCAATGATGGCGTGAGTACCGGCCAGTTTTTTCCACAGCGCTGCAAAAGCATCGTCGGCATTGATCACGGCCAAGCCATCGCTGGCCAGTCCGGAAAAAATCTCGCCTTTGGCGCGCGCCACTTCTTCCACGCTGCCGAGGCCAGCCAGGTGCGCGGCGCCAGCATTGTTGATCACGGCCACGTCGGGGCGGGCGATTCGGGTCAGGTATTCGATCTCGCCGGGATGGTTCATGCCCATTTCGATTACGGCAAAACGGTGCTGCTCGCGCAGTTTCAGCAGCATCAGGGGCATGCCGATGTCGTTGTTGAGATTGCCTTCGGTTGCCAGCACCGCTTGTTCTCCGGCGGCCTCGCGCAGGATGGCGGCAAGCATTTCCTTGACCGTGGTCTTGCCGTTGCTGCCTGTGACCGCAACCAGACGGATGTTCTGCCGGCCGCGCCAGAAGGCGGCCAGTTGCCCCAGGACAAGACGGGTATCCGCCACCACCAGCAGCGGCATGCCCTGCCACTCCGCCGCATGCCGTTCAGCCGCGGCCTGATCGACCATGGCGGTCAGGGCGCCCTGCCGGATGGCCTGGGTGACAAAATCGTGGCCGTCAAACCGTTCACCCCTAAGCGCGACAAACAGGCAGCCGGTCGTAATGGCGCGGCTGTCCGAGGTGACGCTGGTGAATGTCACATCTGCGCCCTGCATGCTGGCCTGGATGCCGGCGGCGGCCTGGGTCAGGGTCAGCATGGCGCGTACCCCTGCAAGGAACGCTGTGCGACTTCTGCATCGCTAAACGGGAATTTCACGCCTTTGATCTCCTGATAATCTTCATGTCCCTTGCCTGCGATCAGCACCACGTCGCCGGGGCGAGCCTGACGGATGGCACGGTCGATTGCGGCGGCACGGTCTTCCTCGACATGAAAGTTGGCTTCCATGCCGCTGGCAATTTCATCCATGATGGCGCGCGGGTCTTCGTTGCGCGGGTTGTCGCTGGTCACGATGCTGCTGTCTGCCAGCCGGGAAGCGACTGCGCCCATGAGTGGGCGCTTGCCCTTGTCACGGTTGCCGCCGCAGCCGAATACGCAGATCAGACTGCTCTGGGCGGTTTTGATTTCACGCAGGGCCAGCAGCACTTTTTCCAGTGCATCCGGGGTGTGTGCGTAGTCCACCACCACCAGGGGCTTGTCTGCGCCGCCGAATTGCTGCACCCGTCCGGCAACGGCTTTGACCCGAGCCAGTGCATCCACAGCGGTTTCAAAAGCAATGCCGCTGACCAGCAGCACAGCCAGTGTGCCGAGCAGGTTGGAGGCGTTGAAGTGGCCCAGCATGGCGCTGGTGATGCTGGCTTTACCCCATGGTGTGGCCACTTCGAAGCGCAGGCCGCTTTCGTCCATGCGGAGGTTGCGGCCACGGACCAGCATATGGCAGCCTTCGGTTTCGCCCTCGAAGCCGTAGCCCACCACTTTCATGCCGCTGCATCCCAGCTTGCCCGCCAGTTTCACGCCGAAAGCGTCGTCCAGATTGAGGACTGCATATTGCAACCCCGGCCAGTCGAACAGCATGGCCTTGGCGGCGGCATAGCTGTCCATGTCGCCGTGGTAGTCGAGGTGGTCGCGCGACAGGTTGGTCAGCAGCGCCACGGCAAAGTGCACGCCGTTGACACGGCCCTGATGCAGGCCGTGGGAGGACACTTCCATGACCGCCGCGCCGGCGCCCTGGTCTAGATACTCTTTGAGCAGGCCGTGGAGCGTGACTGCATCCGGAGTGGTGTTGGCGGAGGGCGTCAGCGCATCCGGAAAGCCATTGCCCAGCGTGCCGAGCAGCGCGGTTTTTCTGCCTGCTGAAGAAAGGCAGCGGGAGATCCAGTGCGCGCAGGAGGTTTTGCCGTTGGTGCCGGTGACGCCTATGGTCCAGAGCGCTTTCGAAGGTTCGCCGCAAGCCTGAGAGGCGATGCCGCCAATGGTCTGTCGCAGTCCGGTAATGCCGAGATTGGGGACTTTCCATTCATCTTTCCAGATGAAGCCGTCGCTATCCCATAAAACCGCATTTGCCCCGGCAGCGATGGCCTGGGGAATGAAATTGCGGCCATCGGATTCGTCTCCAGGGTAGGCAGCAAAGGCATCTCCAGGCTGGAGCTTGCGGCTGTCAGCACAGAGGTGGCTAATCGGAAGGTCGAGGCCGGCCAGCTTCATACCATTTCCTTGATTTCCGGAGCATCGTCTGGCAGCAGGGTGTTGGTGGTGGGCGCGTCAAGCGGAACGGACAGCATGCGTAGTGCTCCGCCCATGACGTTCCTGAACACAGGAGCGGCAACGGTTCCGCCGTAGTACTGGCCATTGCTGGGTTCGTCGATCATGACGGCGACGATCAGGCGCGGGTCGGATGCCGGGGCAAAGCCGACGAATGAAGACACATATCTGTCCGCGGCGTAGCCGTTGCCATCCTGCTTGTGCGCCGTCCCTGTCTTTCCTGCTGCGCGGTAGCCCGTGATGCGTGCCTTGGGTGCAGTTCCACCGGGCTGGACTACCAGTTCCAGCATGGCGCGCACTTCCTGTGCCGTTCTGGGTGAGAAGACGCGCTCGCCTGCCGGCATTTCATCAAGCTTGAGCATGGACAAGGGTTTCAGTTCGCCATCGCTGGCGAAGACGGTATAGGCGCGCGCCAGTTGCAGCAGGCTGACCGATATGCCGTGCCCGTAGGACATGGTGGCCTGTTCGATGGGGCGCCATGTCTTATAGGGACGTACCTTGCCGGTCGCTTCCCCGGGGAAGCCGCTTTGCGGCAACTGGCCGAAACCCATGTGGTTGAAAACGCTCCAGAGATATTCCGGCTCCAGGGTGAGCGCGATCTTGGCCGCGCCGACATTGCTCGATTTTTGGATCACCTGGGAGAGCGTGAGCAAACCCTGCGGGTGCGCGTCATGCACTGTCGCGGGACCGATGGAAAAATACCCTGGGGAGGTTTCAACCCGGCTCTCAGGTGTGTATTTCCCGGTCTCAAGCGCGGCTGCAATGGCGACCGGTTTCATGGTTGAGCCGGGCTCGAAAATATCGGTAATGCTGCGGTTGCGGGTGCTGTTGCGGTTCAGCTTGACGCGGTTATTGGGGTTGTACGAAGGCAGGTTGGCAAGCGCAAGAATCTCTCCTGTTTTTGCGTCCAGCACCACGATGGCGCCCGCCTTGGCCTTGTTTTCATCCACCGCTGCTTTGAGTTCGCGAAACGCCAGATACTGGATCTTGCGGTCGATGCTCAGCGCCAGGTTGCGTCCTTCCTGCGGGGTCTTGACGCTTTCGACGTCCTCGATGATGTGCCCCGGGCGATCCTTGATGACGCGGCGGCTACCCACCTGGCCTGCGAGCCATTTCTGGTAAGTCAGCTCTATGCCTTCCTGTCCATTGTCATCGATGCCGGTAAATCCCAGAATGTGCGCTGTCACATCGCCAGCCGGGTAATAGCGGCGATATCCGCGTTGCAAAAAAACGCCTGGAATGCCCAGTTCCATGACCTTTACAGCCTGTTCTGGGGGTACGCCACGCTTGAGGTAGGAAAATTCCTTGCTGGTGTCGGCCAGACGCTTGTCGATTTCCGCCTTGCTCAAGTCCAGCAGTTTCGCCAGACGCTGTTTTTTGTCGGCACTCAGTTCGATGTCCTGCGGACTGGCCCAGACGGCTTCGACGGGCGTGCTGATGGCCAGCGGTTCGCCCTGGCGGTCGGTGATCATGCCGCGATGCGCGGAAATTTCGATGACCCGGCTATAGCGCGCATCCCCTTTCTGGACCAGGAAATCGGTGTTCATGACCTGCAGATAAAGCGAGCGCAGCAGCAGGGCGACAAACCACAGCAGCAGCAGTGCGACTACCAGCCAGGCCCGCCAAAGTGGAAGGCGCACTCTGAGAGCGGTAGAGGCGAGGCTCATTGCGCCGTCCTGCGCTCGGGCGCCTGAAGCGGGACGACCTGGATTTTTACCGGCTCAGGCACGCGCATCTGCAGATAGCTGGAGGCGATTTTTTCGATGCGGGCATGCATGGCCCAGGTGCTTTGCTCCAGTTGCAATTGTCCCCACTCGACTTCCATCTGCTTGGCCAGCGACTGTTCCTGCTGCAGGTCGATGAATAGTTTGCGCGCCTTGTGCTGGGATGTGACGACTCCCATGGCGCATGCAATCGCGATCATCATCAGCAACAGGTTCAATTTCACCATCACGCCTCCTCGCTGCGCTCGGCCACCCGCATCACCGCACTGCGGCAGCGGGGGTTGGCGGCCACTTCGGCTGCGGATGGGCGTCGCGCCTTGCCAGCCAGGGCCAGACGCGGTTGCGGGAGTTCGCTGGCACGCACCGGCAGGCGTGTTGGCAGCGTGTCGCGATTGGCTTCGCCCTGCATGAAGCGCTTGACGATGCGGTCCTCCAGCGAATGGAAGCTGATCACCACCAGTCGGCCATGCGGCGCAAGCAGATTCATACACTGAGGCAGCACTAGCGACAGCTCCTCAAGTTCCTGATTGAGGAAAATCCGTATAGCCTGAAAGGTGCGCGTCGCCGGATCCTGGCCTGGCTCGCGCCGGGGTACCGCTTTTGCCACGATCTGGGCAAGTTGTCGTGTAGTAGCGAGAATCCCTCCCGCTCGCGCCGCAACAACCGCTCTTGCAATCTGTTTAGCAAACCGTTCTTCACCATAGCTTTTGATGACCTCCCTCAGTTCATCCTCCGGCACCTGCGCCAGCCACTCCGCCGCGGTTTGCCCCTTGCTTGTATCCATGCGCATGTCCAGCGGACCGTCGAAACGGAAACTGAAGCCGCGCTCCCCCTCGTCCAGCTGGGGCGAGGAAACCCCCAGGTCCAGCAGGATGCCGTCCACCTTCTCGATGGCCATTTGCTGCAATATCTGCCCCATGCCGGAAAAGCTGCTGTGACAGATATGAAAACGCGGGTCCGTAAGGGCCCGCGCCGTTTGTATTGCCGCCGGGTCACGGTCCAGGGCGATCAGCCTGCCGTCCTTGCCCAGCTTTTCCAGAATCAGACGGCTATGACCTCCACGGCCGAATGTGCCATCAATATAAATGCCGTCAGGCCGGATATTCAGCGCATCCACGGCTTCGTCGAGCAGCACGGTGACGTGCTGCGCGGCATCGGTCACAGCGAGAAGCCTTCCAGTTCCGGCGGCATGCCGCCATCGCGGAAGACCAGCGCTTCAGCGAGTTGCAGATTCCATTGCGCTTCGTCCCACAATTCGAATTTATTGCCCTGCCCCACCAGCACCACACTTTTCTCCAGACCGGCGAACTGGCGCAAGGGAGTAGGGACCAGGATGCGCCCGGCACTATCCAGCTCGACATCGCTGGCATTGCCGACCAGCAGGCGTTGCAGGCTGCGGGTTTGAGGATTGAAGCTGGAAAGGCTGTTGAGTTTCTTCTCAATCGGCTCCCAGTCGGGCAGAGGGTAGATCAGCAGGCACTTGCTGGGATCGGCGGTGACGATGAGGCGCCCGGCGCAATAGGACTGAAGAAAATCGCGGTGCCTGGACGGCACTGCCAATCTTCCCTTGCTGTCCAGATTTAATGTTGCAACACCGCGAAACATGGCACCCCTTTGCGCTGTGGTTTACTGACCGGGTTCTCCCACAAAAACCCACCCTTCGCCACTTTTTCCCACTATAGATAAAAAAACAGGCATGGTCAAGGGGGGAAATCAGGTTTTTCTCTTATGCGACAAAGGCTTAGACGAAAAAGATGAAGTAAAATTTATATGCTTTAGAAATAAGGAGATACGTAAAATTGTGAAAGTTGATTATTAGGTTTGGTGGCGAGATGCGGGGCATCTGGTTTTGCCGGTGGGGCAAATGTGGGTTGCGGTTGACTGTGTCTGTTCGGTAACGCAGGGGCGGGTGCTTGTCTTTGAATGGAGGCTGCGTTAAGGTCCATTATGATTTTCATCCCTGTTTTTATGGACAGACCCTAATGAGCCGCTTTCTCAAATATGGCTTTGCAGCCATTGCCGGCATTTCTTTTCTTGCTGTCCTGTTGCTGGTAACAGTTTCTCTGGTCATCAATCCCAATGACTACAAGCCGCAAATCATCCAGATGGTGAAGGAAAAGAAGCAACGCACGCTGACGTTGCCTGGCGACATCAAGCTGGCGTTTTTTCCCAGCCTGGGATTCGACCTGGGGCGCGCATCGATCAGCGAATTCGGGTCGGACCGGGAATTTGCAGCCATCGAGCGGGCTCGCCTGAATCTGTCCTGGCTGCCTTTGCTAAAGAAAGCGCTGGTGGTGGAGCAGGTGCGGCTGGAAGGCGTGCGCGCCAATCTGGTACGTTACAAGGATGGCAGCACCAACTTTGACGATTTGCTGAAAAAGGAAGAGGAAGACAAGCAGATCAAATTCGACATTGATAGCGTGAACGTCAGCAAAAGTGCATTGAATTTCAGGGATGATCTGGCAGGACATCAGTACGTTCTGAGCCAGGTAGAGCTCAGGACGGGCCGCCTGGTAAACGGCAAACCATCACGAGTGGATCTCGGCTTCAGCTTGAAGGAGGATAAGCCACGCTTCAAGGTAGATGTGAAAATGGCCACAGAACTGACTTTCGATACCGATGCCGGACGCTTTTCGGTCCGGGGAATGAATCTCGAAATCATGGGGGAGGCTGCCGACTTGCGAAATCTTGCAGTCGGGGTGAAAGGGGATGTTGCCTTTGACCAGAGGGCCGGCGCGCTGCTGGCCGAAAACCTGGCTGTGGCCATTGCCGGACTGAAAGGAACGGATGATGTCGACATCAGGGTGCTGGCGCCAAAAATTGCCTGGTCGGCAGAAAAAATGGCAACGGGCAAGATTGATCTGGTGGCCAGGGTCAAGCAGACACAGGGCGAGATCGGCCTGGTGGCAAATTTACCCGCAGTGATGGGGGACGGGCAATCATTCAGCGCAGGTATGCTTAATTTGGATGTAAGCCTCGCTCAGAAGGGGGGCGGCTATAAAGGGACGCTGTCTTCACCGGTGAAAGGCGATCTGAAGAATCAATATTTTGCCTTGAGCGATATCAAAGCCCATTTCGCTGCAAGCGATGAATCCCCCCCCAAGGCCGCGATGAAGATGGATATTACAGGATCGGCAGCGCTAAATATCGAGCACCAGGAGGTGACGGCAAAGCTGATCGCCCTGCTCGACGAGAGCACGATCAGGGCCAACCTGGGGGCCGGGTCATTTACAAAGCCGCAGTTGCGCCTCGATGTGGATGTGGACCGGATCGACGCGGACCGCTATCTGCCGGCCAGGTCGAAGCAAGGCGAAGCGCAGGCGGAGACACCGCTGGATTTTTCCGCGCTCAAGACACTGAATGCGAGCGGCAGCATCAAGGTCGGCAGTCTCAAGCTGTATAACATCAAGGCAAGCAATATCCGGCTGGATTTCAAGGCCGGCGACGGCAGGCTGGAGGTGAGTCCGCTGGCAGCGAATCTGTACCAGGGAAGCTCCAGCGGCAGCATGTCGTTGAGCGCTGCGGGTCCGGCAGTGGTAATGAAACAGAATATTGCCGGCATCAGCATTGGTCCCCTGATGAAGGATGCATTCGCTAAGGATGTGCTTGAAGGCAGGGGCGGTGTCAGCCTGGATGTCGCTGCGAATGGCGGCACAGTGAGTGCAATGAAAAAATCATTGCAGGGCAAGGCTGTATTGAATTTGCGCGATGGTGCCGTGAAGGGGATTAATGTCGCTGCTACTTTGCGCGAGGCCAAATCCCGTCTCGGCGTATTGAAGGGAGAAAGCGTCCAGGCTGCCAGTGCGCAGGAGAAAACCGATTTTTCCGAGCTCACGGCAAGCTTCGATATCCAGCGCGGCGTTGCTCACAATGAAGATTTTTCGGCCAAATCACCGCTGCTGCGTCTGGCCGGCAAAGGGGACATCGATCTTGGCGGCGAAAAACTGAATTATCTGGCCAGGGCCACTGTGGTCGGCACGCTGGAAGGGCAGGGTGGGCGCGAGCTCGCATCGCTCAGGGGGGTGACGGTGCCGGTGCGCATCAGCGGCCCATTCGCTGCGCCTGTATTTGCGCTGGATTTCAATGCGCTGGTCACGGAAAGCGTCAAACACGAAGTCAAAGTACGCGCGCAGGACGCTCTCAAGGAAGGGCTCAAAGGTTTATTCCACTAATGTCAGAATTTGCGCAACAACTGATTCGCTGGCAGCGGCACCATGGTCGCCATGGCTTGCCGTGGCAGGGCAGGCGCGACCCCTATGCAGTGTGGTTGTCTGAAATCATGTTGCAGCAAACCCAGGTTGCCACGGTCATTCCCTATTTTGAGCGCTTTCTGGACTGCTTCCCGGACATCGCCACCCTTGCTGCCGCCGCTCAGGATGAAGTACTGGCCCACTGGAGTGGCCTGGGCTATTACTCGCGGGCGAGAAACCTGCACCGGGCGGCGCAGATCATGGCGGAAAGTCATGCTGCAAGGTTTCCACGTGAATTCGAAAAGATTCTGGCGCTGCCAGGCATAGGGCGTTCAACTGCGGCGGCCATCAGCGCTTTTGCTTTCGGTGAGCGCCGGGCAATCCTGGATGGCAATGTAAAGCGGGTGCTGGCACGCTACTTCGCAGTAGCAGGGTATCCGGGTGAAAAAAAGGTGGAAGATGGCCTCTGGCGCCATGCCGAGGCATTGCTTCCCGAAACCGGGGTGGAGATCTATACCCAGGCCTTGATGGACCTGGGGGCAACTGTCTGCACACGCGGAAAGCCGGATTGCCAACGCTGTCCGGTCGGTGCGAATTGCATCGCGAATCTGCAAGGCCGCCAGGCTGAGTTTCCCCAGCCCCGTCCGCGCAAGGTTTTGCCAGAGAAAACAACCACCATGCTGCTTTTTATGCGCCATGGCGAAATTTTTCTGGAAAAGCGCCCTCCGTCTGGAATCTGGGGCGGCTTATGGTGTTTCCCTGAAAGTGACAGTGTCGAAAATGCGCAGCAGCAAGGCGAATCACGTTTCGGATTCGAGAGCGATAGCCCTGAATACGGGCCGGTCTTGCGCCATGTTTTTACCCATTTCCGCCTGCATATTCAGCCTCTGATCATCAATGTCCGGCGAATCCGGCCCGAGGTGCGCCAGCATGAAGGTTTGTGGCTGAGTGTGGAGGATGCGGTTGATGCGGCTATTCCCACGCCAGTGCGCAACTTGCTTGCCAGCCTGGATAGACTTGTCTGAGCAGACGCTAGCTTACTCCCGACGCCGCCAGCAAACTGCTGGCCAGTAGTCCTGCAGGTAGCAGCAATTGCAGTTTTCTGGAGAAGGTCCGGCTTTCAACCCATTTATGAAATACCCCGCCTCCTAGGATGCTGATGCCCAGTGCAAGCATCATTCCATATGCGTTGGCAACGGCTTGCTGTGGGAAAAAATGGAAGAAGCTCACGTTAACCAGAAGGATCAGGGGGAAATGGACCAGAAAGATGGAAAATGAAATGCGTCCAAGATAAGCCAAGGGGCGGTAAACCAGCCAGCTTTCCAGGCCGCTATAGGGTTTTGACACGGCGAGCAGCAGCGCCAGAACACCCGCGACAGCAATGCGGTTGCGAAATTCAATGAGCAATGCAGCAATGACCAAGCCTGCCAGCAGGGCAAGCCACCGCGCGCTGTGGCGGCTGCTGGAGGCCCAGTAGCCGAGCATCCCGAGGCCATATGAACCAAAATAATAGAAAGCGGTTTGGTCCCAGGACGGATTCCGATTGAATACGAATAGCGAGGAAAGTGTTAGCGCTGCAACCAGTACCGGAGTCATCGCCCCGGTTTTTTCTGAGGGCAGGCCGATGCGTCCGGGTAAACAGAGCAGGAGGGCGGTTAGGGCGAAAAGCTGAATGTCGATGGCGATATACCAGACGCCGGCGGATAACGCTTCCTGACCAAGCAGATCCTGGAGCAAAAGCACATGCGCAAGTAGCTGAGGTAAGCTCGGCGCTTCCGGAATGGAGGCGTGAGTCATCCAGTTCCTTGCCAGCGCAGCACATCCAATGGCCAGTGTCAGCGCTGCAAAATAGGGAATGGCCAGCCGTGCATAGCGTTGACCGATAATGGGCCAGGGGGAATTGACTAACGATATCCCGAGTGGGGCGAGTTTCCGGGCCGCCAGAAAACCGGCCATGACAAAAAAGGCCTGAACAGCCATACGGCCATACTGGTAAAGCCAGTCAATCAGTCCGGGAAAAAGCGGGTATGCCACATCCGACATGGGGCCGTAGACCGAGAGGTGATGCAATACGATCAGCAGACAGGCTATGGCCTTGAAAGCATCCAATACAGGCAGTCGTGCAATGTCAGATTTCATGCTTTTCATCGATAGTCATTTCCTTGTAACCGTTTTGTCGCCATGTCACTCATGGTTTGATGGCAAAGCCCTTGCAGTGTTTTGCGCGTGGATGAGGTTCGCCTCAGGGGGCGGGTCAATCCGTTCTGCGCAATAACGGGGGGTGAGTTGTTGAGCCTGGTCCATGGTCTTGATGTGTGCTGACCATGAAAATATAAGGGCATGACTTCTTGCGATTGGAATGCCCAGCCCAGGCCCGGCATTTTTGCACGGGCGCGCATTCTATCAATTTGTGCGGATATTAAGAAACGCGATTTTCGTGGCCGGACGAGAAGGTCGTGGTGGGGAGGCGGCGACCTGATTCGGAATTTAATTAAATATAGGATTTCATCGAGCTGCGCTTGCCGGGTTTCTTCTTCTGAATGACTACGCCCTTGACCGCGTCAGGGCCGGAGATCTGTTCCGTCGGGTATAGGTCGTTGAGTGCGCTCAGATACCATTTATCGTCACGGATCCGCAGTTGGCGGAAGGTATACTCATCCTTGTGAAAAGCCACCACGAATGAACCATCGGTCGCCAGACCTTCCGGCTCGACCACGATGATGTCGCCATTCTCGAATTCCGGCAGCATGCTGTCTCCCAGCACCATCAATGCGTAGGGTTCGCCACCTGAGCAGGCGCTGGCAGCTTCGTCGTCGAGTGCGGCATCGTGAATAGGGATGGTTTTTCTGGTCTGCATGTTCGTGAATCCTGAATCAGAGGGGCGGTGCAGCGTTGTTGAAAGCGTAATCGCCATATAATGGTGGCCATTATAATGCATTGCAAGCCCTGCCATGTTGATTGACACTCACTGCCACCTTGATGCCGCCGAGTTCGATCCGGATCGCGATCTGGTAGCTGGCGCCGCGCGCGCGGGCGGAGTAGGGGTGCAGATCGTTCCCGCGGTGGAAAGGGCAAATTTCGCAGCAGTGCTGGATTGCTGCAAGCACTATCCCGGATGTTATCCGGCATTAGGCATTCATCCCATGTATGTCGATCGTGCCCAGGTCGCTGATCTGGATGTTTTGCGCGCCATGGTATCAAGTGAAAAACCGGTGGCTATTGGCGAGATTGGTCTCGATTTCTTTGTGCCAGAATATGACCTTGTGGCTCAGGAGTTCTATTTCGTCGAGCAGCTGAAAATTGCCAGGGATTCCGGTTTGCCGGTGCTGTTGCATATACGCCGCGCACAGGACCATGTGCTCAAATATTTGCGTCGTATCCGGGTGAGCGGTGGAATTGCCCATGCCTTCAACGGTAGCCGCCAGCAGGCTGATGAATTTATCAGGCTGGGTTTTCGACTGGGCTTCGGTGGTGCCATGACTTATCCCCGCGCAACCCGTCTGCGGGAACTGGCGGCAACCCTGCCTCTGGAAGCCATCGTGCTGGAAACGGATGCGCCGGACATGGCGCCGGCGTGGGTGGGCAAAGGGCGCAACAGCCCCGGGAACTTGCCTCAAATCGCACAAGGCCTGGCTGAACTGCGCGGCATCACTGTTGAGGAAGTGGCTAGGGCGACGAGTATCAATGCCCGTGCCGTGCTGGGGGCGCTGGCATGAATGGCCTGCAACGCATGGCTTTGCTGTCAATCGCCGCTTCCGTCGTCACCATGGCGCTCAAATTCGGGGCCTGGTTCATGACGGATTCGGTGAGCCTGTTTTCCGACGCAGCCGAGTCGCTGGTCAATCTTGCGGCTGGCCTGATGGCCTTCTGGATGCTGACCATCGCAGCGCGTCCGGCGGATGCCGGTCATGCCTATGGCCACGACAAGGCGGAATATTTTTCCAGCGGTGCCGAAGGCGCACTGATTCTGGTGGCTGCGGTCTCGATTATCTACGCGGCCATGGTGCGTTTTGCACATCCTTTGCCTTTGTCCCATCTTGGTCCGGGTCTTCTGGTTTCCGCCCTTGCTGCAGTGGTGAATCTCGCAGCGGCGCGCATGCTGCTCAAGGTGGCCCGGGAGAAGGACAGCATTACTCTGGAGGCGGATGCCAGGCACCTGCTCACCGATGTCTGGACTTCGGTCGGCGTGCTGGGTGGGCTGGTGGTGGTGATGTTCGCACCGCCGGCGTGGCAGATACTTGATCCCGTCATGGCGGTCGCGGTGGGCGGCAATATCGTGATGACAGGCGTGAAGCTGTTGCGCCGTTCACTGGACGGCTTGATGGATGCCGCTTTGCCTGAGCAGGAAATTCGTTCCATCGAGGTTACGATTGCCGCCATGCTGCCATCCGGGGCGTCTTTTCATGGCTTGCGCAGCCGCAAGGCGGGGCCACGACGCTTTATCGAATTCCATTTGCTATTGCCTGGCGCGACCAGTGTTCAGGCTTCCCATGCGCTATGTGACCGCATCGAGGAAAAAATTGCGTATCAACTGGCGCAAACCTCGGTCATTATTCATGTCGAACCCGCCGAAACTCATTCCGGAGAAAACCTATGAAAGGCTTGTTGCCCCAATTCGAGCGTACGCACATCTTGCTGGGAGATGCAGGCCTGGCCCGGCTTGCGAGACAGCATGTTTTTGTCGCGGGGCTGGGCGGAGTCGGCTCCTACTGCGCCGAAGCGCTGGCGCGCGCCGGCGTGGGACGCCTGACCTTGCTGGATCATGATGTGGTGGCTGCCAGCAATATCAATCGCCAGCTCCCGGCGCTGATTTCTACCGTAGGCCAGCCCAAGGGCGAGCTGATGCGGGCGCGCATCATGGATATCAATCCTGAATGCGAGCTTGAAATCAAGCGTATTTTCCTCAATACCGAGAATGTTAACGAACTGGTGCCGGACTGCGATTATGTCGTCGATGCCATTGACTCCCTCGCCTGCAAGGTTGCGCTGGTGGGTGAAAGTGTGAAGCGCGGCCTTCGCGTGGCCTCCAGCATGGGCGCGGGCAACCGGCTCGATCCGGCAAAGATCAGAATTGCTGATATTGGCAAGACCGAGATGTGCCCGCTGGCAAAACAGATGCGCAAGCGTTTGCATCGCCACTACAACCTGCGCAAGGGGGTGCTGACGGTATTCTCGGATGAGCAGCCGAGCGCCCCGTTGCCGCCACAGCCAGTCGATGGGCCGGGCCGTGCGCGGGCGGTAAATGGCACCATCAGCTATATGCCGCCGCTGTTCGGAATGATGCTGGCGGGGGCGGTGATCAAGGCGCTTCTTGAATCGTGAGTGCAATGCAGAAAATTTCGGCAATCATTCTGGCTGGCGGGCGCGGGCAGCGCATGGGAGAGGCGGATAAGGGACTGCTGTTGCTGCAGGGCAGACCACTGGTGAGGTGGGTAGTGGAGCGTATTGCACCTCAGGTGGATGAGGTAATTGTCAGCGCCAACCGCAATCTGGAACGTTACCGTGAGATGGGGTATGCCGTACTGCCGGACGAGATGTCGGGCTTTCCCGGGCCACTGGCAGGATTGCACCGGGGGATGGGAAATGTGACTCATCCGTTATGGCTGAGCGTGCCTTGTGATACGCCGTTCCTCCCTGCGGACCTCGTTCATCGTTTATACGCTGCACTGATAAACGACAAGGCAGAACTGGCGGTGGCCTGCGTAGCGGGACAGATGCAACCGGCAATCTGCCTGGGCTACACATATTTACGCGAGGGTTTGGGGCATTTTCTTGCCGCAGGCGGGCGCAGGGTGGGGGAATGGCAGTCCAGCCTGTGCCGCACGGTTGCTTTGTTCGATGAGACTCAATCGTTCTGTAACCTCAATACGCCAGCGGACCTGGACGATTTTGAGGCCATGTGATTCAGTGGTAAATCACTAATTTCCTTAAAAAGGATGGAATTGTCGGGTAGAAATTCGTACAATTACGCCTTTGAATTTTTTTGGTCTCGTTGAACAGGGATGCGGATATGAGCAAGAAAGAAGTGGATCGCAGTAAACGGCGGTTTCTGATCGCCGCCACCACCGCAGTCGGTGGTGTCGCGGCGGTGGGCGCTGCTGTGCCTTTTGTCATGAGCATGCTGCCAAGCGAACGCGCCAAGGCGGCGGGCGCTCCGGTAGAGGTGGATATCAGCAAGATCGAGCCGGGCATGATGCTGAATGTCGAGTGGCAGGGCAAGCCGGTGTGGGTTGTGAACCGCACCAAGGCGATGCTGGATGCGCTGAGCAAGAACGACCCCAAGCTGGCTGACCCCAAGGCGGAAATTCCGCAGCAGCCGGATTATTGCAAGAACGCCACGCGCTCCATCAAGCCCGAGATCCTTGTTGCAGTCGGTATTTGTACCCACCTCGGATGTTCGCCGACCTATCGCCCCGAAATGGCACCTGCAGACCTGGGTCCAGATTGGGCGGGCGGCTTTTTCTGCCCTTGTCACGGTTCCCGTTTCGATATGGCTGCGCGCGTGTTTTCTGGCGTGCCTGCCCCAACGAATCTGGTGATTCCAAAGCACAAGTATTTGAGTGACAGCCGCCTTTTGATCGGCGATGACAGCAAGGGAGCCTAAATAAATGAACAGTCTGACTAAAATGGTGGGCTGGATTGACGAGCGTTTCCCGCTGACATCCAACTGGAAGGCTCACCTTTCCGAGTATTACGCACCGAAAAACTTTAATTTCTGGTATTTCTTCGGTTCCCTGGCCATGCTGGTACTGGTGCTGCAGATCGTGACCGGTATTTTCCTGACCATGAACTACAAGCCGGATACCAACCTGGCTTTTGCTTCGGTCGAGTACATCATGCGTGATGTGCCCTGGGGCTGGCTGATCCGTTACATGCATTCCACCGGCGCTTCGGCATTCTTCATCGTGGTGTATCTGCACATGATGCGTGGCCTGATGTACGGCTCGTATCGCAAGCCGCGCGAGCTGATCTGGATCTTCGGTATGCTGATCTATCTGGCGCTGATGGCCGAAGCTTTCATGGGCTACCTGTTGCCATGGGGCCAGATGTCATTCTGGGGCGCCCAGGTGATTATCAACCTGTTCACCGCTATCCCTTATATCGGTCCGGATCTTTCCGTGTGGATTCGTGGTGACTACGTGATTGGCGATGCCACTCTGAACCGTTTCTTCGCTTTCCACGTCATCGCAGTGCCGCTGGTGCTGGTTGGGCTGGTTGCCGCGCACATCATCGCGCTGCACGAAGTCGGCTCCAACAACCCGGATGGCATCGAGATCAAGAAGAATAAAGATCCCGTTACTCATATTCCGCTGGATGGTATCCCCTTCCACCCCTACTACTCGGTGAAGGATATCGTCGGTGTGGTGGTGTTCCTGATGGTGTTCTCGGCCGTGGTGTTCTTTGCGCCGGACCTGGGCGGTTATTTCCTGGAATACAACAACTTCGTACCGGCTGATCCGTTCAAGACGCCAGAGCATATTGCGCCAGTCTGGTATTTCACACCGTTCTACGCCATTCTGCGGGCTGTTCCGCCGATGTTTGGCTCCCAGTTCCCAGGTGTGATTGCCATGGGTGTGGCTGTGATGATCCTGTTTTTTGTGCCATGGCTGGACAGGGGCAACGTCAAATCCATCCGCTACCGCGGCGGGATTTACAAAATCGCGCTGACTCTGTTTGTCATCAGCTTCGTAGGTCTGGGTATTCTTGGAGTATTGCCGTCTACCCCGCTGTATACCATCTACGCACAGATCCTGAGCGTGATTTATTTCGCGTTCTTCTTCCTGATGCCGTGGTATACCAAGATTGACAAGACCAAGCCTGTTCCAGAACGGGTGACGGGTTAATTGATACGCATAGAATGGGGTTCGTTAACATGAATACGATCAAGAAACTGTTGCTGCTGGTGCTGGCTGCACCCGCAGTAGCGATGGCAAGCAGTGGCGCGCATCTCGACAAGGCGCCATATGACCTGAACGACAAGGCCTCGTTGCAGCGTGGTGCAAAGACCTTCGTCAACTATTGCCTCAACTGCCATAGCGCTTCATACATGCGCTACAACCGCTTGAAGGATATCGGCCTGACCGATGACCAGATCAAGGGAAACCTGATGTTTGCCGCGGAAAAAGTCGGGCAGACCATGGATGTGGCGATGAGCAAGAAGGATGCAAAAGAGTTCTTCGGTGCTACACCGCCGGATTTGACCGTGATTGCCCGCTCTCGCGGCGCAGACTGGCTTTATACCTACCTGCGCGGCTTCTATCGTGATGAATCTCGCCCTACCGGCTGGAATAACGCGGTATTCGACAAGGTGGGAATGCCTCACGTGCTGTATGCGATGCAGGGTGAGCAGGAGATGCACGTGGAGAAGCACGGTGAGCATGAAACCAAGCACCTTGTGATGAGCAAGCCCGGTTCCATGACCACGCCTGAATATGATGCTACGGTTGCCGACCTGGTGAATTATCTAGTTTACATGGGCGAACCGGCACAGCAGACCCGCATGCGTCTCGGTGTGATTGTTCTTCTGTTCCTCGGTGTGCTGTTCATTGTTTCCTACTACCTGAAGAAAGAATTCTGGAAAGATATTCACTAAATATCCCAGAGCTTCAAAAACTGTGCGCCGGTGCGCTTGAAAAGCGCCACCGGCGCCATGACTTTTACGAGTCAAGAAATGAATTTAACCCATCTCCAGAGGTAGCATAAATCCATGATGACCCTCTACTCAGGAACCACCTGCCCTTTCAGCCAGCGCTGCCGTATTGTGTTGTTCGAAAAAGGCATGGATTTCCAGATAATAGACGTTGATTTGCAAAACATGCCAGAAGACCTGGCTGTCATGAATCCCTATAACCAGGTGCCAGTTCTGGTTGAGCGGGATTTGATTCTGCATGAATCGAATATCATTAACGAATATATCGATGAGCGCTTTCCGCATCCACAACTGATGCCTGCTGATCCTGTGATGCGTGCTCGTGCGCGCCTGTTCCTTTATCGCTTTGAGCAGGAACTGTTTGCGCATCTTGGTGCCATCGTCAATGGCACGCCAAAGGCGGCGGACAAGGCGCGCGTCACAATTCGCGACAATCTGACTCAGCTGGCACCTATTTTTGCAAAGCAGAAATACATGCTGGGCGAAGAATTTTCCATGCTTGACGTGGCGATTGCGCCCTTGCTCTGGCGTCTCGAGTTTTATGGTATTGAGTTGCCCAAGCAGGCAGCCCCGTTGCTGAAATATGCTGAGCGTATATTTTCTCGTCCAGCCTATATTGAGGCAATGACCCCCTCCGAAAAGGCTATGCGGAAGTAATCAATGGCTGAACAGGAAATCTCGACCAAGCCCTACCTGATCCGTGCCATTTACGAGTGGTGTTCGGATAGCGGTTTGACGCCCTACCTTGCGGTTGTTGTTGATAAGAATTGCCGGGTCCCTATGGAATTCGTCAAGGAAGGCGAAATCGTGCTCAATATCAGCGCAAGCGCCACTCCGGATCTTCTTATCGATAACGATTGGGTGGGCTTTTCGGCGCGTTTCAGTGGCGTAGCTCGCGAGATTTCTGTGCCGATAACCGCAGTTATCGGTATTTACGCCAAGGAAAATGGACAGGGACTCTTTTTTGGTCGTGAAGAAGATTCGCCCGAAAGCGCCCAAACCGAACCCGATACAGAGCCACAATCCGGAAATCCGGCACCCAAGCGCGGCAAGCCATCGCTGAAAGTCGTTAAATAAGCAATAAAACCTACGAGAGATTTGCCCGCCAGGCCAAGCTCCCTTATAATCCACACCCATCGCCGGATTAGCTCAGTTGGCAGAGCAGCGCACTTGTAATGCGAAGGTCGTCAGTTCGATTCCGACATCCGGCACCAAATATGCGTAGCGATGCGCTGTAGTAAATCAAAAAACCCCTGAAACGTAAAGTTTCAGGGGTTTTTTATTGATTGCCATGTTCCTCAAAGTTCGTTGTAACACCTTGCTTTTGTGTATATGCTTGAAGAAAAAACAAGGGTGTAGGCAAATCCCTAATAAATGGCGGGAAATAGAAAGAGCCGAGCGGCAGCAACCGCAAATACGGTCCACACCCCGCGCCACATTTTCGATTAAGAAAGATCGGATCGGGAGGTATCATGATGGACATTCAGCGTATCCAGCAGGGTATGAAGGCAGTTGCCTTTCTGGCGATTTTCCTTGTTCCCGTCAGCGCCCAGGCAATCCTTGGCCCGGCCATTGCAGAAATCGTGAACCTCAAGGGCGTTGGGCAATATCGACCCGAAAATACACAGCAGTGGAGTTCAGCGAGCGTAAATCAGGGGCTGTTTCCGGGAAATTTTGTCAGAACCGGTGACTTGAGCCGCATGGCACTTCTTTTCATAGATCAAACCCAGCTTAGCCTCAACCAGAATAGTCAGTTGCAAATCAAGCAGGTGCAGGATCCCCAGAATAAACAAGACACGACAGTACGCCTGAATAAGGGAAGAAGCTGGACGCAGTCGAAGCAAATATCGAATCGCCTGACCATGGAAACGCCTTCTGCGACTGCTGCCATTCGCGGCACAGACTGGGAAATGGACGTGGATGAAAGTGGTAAATCGACCCTGACGGTTCTGAGCGGGACGGTGGATTTTTACAACGAGCAGGGCCGAGTGACGGTAAACAGAAACGAGCAGGCAATCGCGGAAGTCGGAAAAGCACCGGTCAAGATTATTATCAGCAATCCACACGACCGCGTCCAATGGGTTAGTGCTTATAGTGTCGAAACCTTGCGTCACATTTACCTGCATGATGATTCCGTGACGAAGTTGCGCCAGGAACTGGCCGGGTTAAAGGGCGGCGATTTCATCAGCCAGGTACAGCGCGGAAATATTCATGTGGATTTGGCGCAATGGACTTTGGCTGAGCAGCAATACCGCGCAGCTCTGGAGCAGCAGCCTGATGCAGCTGGCGCATTGCTGGGGATGGCTTATGTGGAATTGCACCGCGGAGATGTGAATAAAGCCGAATCTTATTTCACCCGGATTCCGGTGGATGGTGAAAGAGAATTGACGGCTCTGGGACGTGTGGTTGCCCTGATTCAGGGGGGGCAGTTCAAGTCCGCACTGGATATTTTGCAGCGGCTTGTTGCAACGCCGGAACTCAAACAACCTGCCGCTTATCTGATCCTGTCTGATCTGATGGTATACAGCGGCGAACAAGGCAAAGCCAGTGAATTACTCCAGCAGGCCCGTCAAAGATTTCCCGGTAATCCGCGTATTGCAAGCCAGTTGGCGCGTGTTTACCTGTTTTCTGATCAAAATGCAGAAAGTCAAAGTCAGCTCAAGCTTGCCCTGACGCAAACACCCCATATCGTGGATGCTTACCTGAACATGGGGGCGCTGGCCAGGAAACAGGGCGATGCCAAGGGTGCCGAGTCCGCCTATCTGGCAGCGATCGCCCTTAAACCCGAGGACGACAGGGGGTGGTATGGCCTGGGTGCGGTTAATAGCGAGAGGGAGGATATCAAAAATGGTCGCTCAGACCTAAATCAGGCGCTTGCTATCAATCCCCACGGAGCGGGCTATCGTGGCGAGTTGGCGACGCTGGAAACCTTCGCCAACAATTTCAAACACGCTGAAGCTGAATATGGCAAGGCGCTTCAGGACAATCCGGGCGACTATGTTGCGTTGACTGGTCGGGGATTGCTGGAACTCAAGCGTGGTAACACGCAACAAGCACTGGAGTTTTTCCTCAAAGCCAGCGTCATCGAGCCTCGCTACGCCCGGGTGCACATGTATACAGCAGTGGCTTACTACCAGATGGACCGTGTCGAGCGTGCTCTGGAAGAGTTAGACCGTGCCAAAATACTGGATCCGAAGGATCCATTTCCCTACATGCTGGCAAGTATCATTCATGGAGACTACTTTGAATCCGGCAAGGCCATCGCCGAAGGGCGGGAGGCCATGCAGCGCATGCCTTACCTGAAATCCCTGAACCAGATAGCCAACGATCAGAAAGGGACGGCCAATCTGGGCAGCGCTTTGGCTTTTTTCGGCCTGGAAGAGTGGGCGTTCAATCATGCTCAGGAGTCCTATTCCCCCTTCTGGGGCGGCAGCCATTTGTTTCTGGCGGATCGTTACCCCAGCCTGTTTAACAAGAATTCCGAGTTGTTCCAGGGCTATCTGGTCGACCCCACGGCGTTTGGCGGCAGTAACCGGTTTCAGACCCTGCTGCCGAAACCCGGAAATTATTTTAATGCCGGTGTGCGCTACAACTATCAGGAAGAAATGAAGGCATATCAGCCTTATATCACAGCCAACGGGTATTCGAACTCGCTGTTCCCGCTGGCTTATTTTTTCGATGCCGGGCATGTGAGACTCGATCCCGGTACTTCGGCTATCAGCGCAGACAGTACTACACTTACCGCTGCACTGGGTGCAAACCCCGTTCATGAGTTGGGTTTGTTTGGCTTCGCCACCCAGACTGATACCGACGGAAAGCTCGGAACCTTTCCTGTCACCTATAGAGCAGACCGGGTGGATATGGGCGGTAATTACAAATTTTCACCCAGCGCTCAACTCTGGATAAAAATTGGAGACGGCAAGGAAAAAACGGGTCTCTCGGGCCACACCCCGGATGGAGAACTGAATTACTTGACCAACACGGATACGCGTGAATATCAGTTACGGCACTCTTTTGCGCTGGGCGACAAAACCGAATTCAGCTGGGGGTATGAATCAGCCTCGCTTGAAACCCCGCAGGCACTGGCGATCACGATACCAAGCTATCCCGACAATCCAGTGGTCAACAACATTACCACCAAAGATCGTTCTCGCGATGCATATATTTCGGGGCGATTCTCGCTCAGCGATACCCTGTTGCTGCAAACCGATCTTTTCAGTCAACGCTATACCAAAACCGCCGATTCAGGCCTTGGGCTTGTGGGTTATCCTGAAACCTTTGACTATGCCCACAACGAGCATACTGAAGAACGCATCAACAAAAGACTTGGGTTGGTCCAGCACTGGGGAAGCGCTCTGTTGCGTGCTGCCTATCAGGAATGGACACGCCCGGCTTCTGTCAGCACTTTAGGTTCAGTCACCACTGCGGGCATCCCGGTCGACGCTCAACTGGTTTCGCCTGGTGGGCGTATCGTCCGGTCAAAAGCGCAAATGGAATGGGAATGGAACCCCCATACTTTCTCCACGCTGTTCTTCGATAAGCGCAGGGTCAAGAATGGCCAGGTTTCGGATATCCAGAGCAGTTATCTGGAAGGCCTGGATAAGCTCAAAGGCAATAGACTGATCAATGCAGCCAGCGTAGATGCCTTGGAGGGCACGCCACAATTCAACGAAGGACAAGCCATTTCTGCCGGGGCAGCCTTGAACCATATACTTAACCCGAGCTGGTCGATTTATTCGCGCTATATCTACACCGACTCTGAACTGATTAATGACAGAAGCGTTGAAGGGTTTCCCATTCCCTATCTGGCGCGCCACCAGTTTATTCTCGGTACAACCTGGACTGGCCCGCGGCGCCTGTTTATCAATGCGCTGGCAATCTGGCGCGGAGAACGTTATTCCAGGGTGGAAAGGTCGGAGGACGTGAACAACCCCAATACATACACGGATTATAGCCAGAAGCTTCATGCCGGATGGGACGCGGGTTTGAGGGCTTATTGGGAAACGCAGGACAAGCACTGGTCTTTCGATGGCGTGGTGGCCAATGTTTTCTCGAAGAATAATTCCACCTTTTATGGAATAGATGCCAAATATCGTTTCTGAGCTGTGGGGGCGTGTCCATTTTCGCCCTGAACTAAAAACGCCCCTGCTTTCCCTTGTCACCTTCGTCTTGTTAGCCTTGGCGGGGCTGAGTTCCCAGTGGCAGTTGCTGGAAAAAAAAGGCTTTGACCTGCTATCGGTGCATACCGCACCCATGCAGTCCACACTACCGATTACCATTATCGGCATCGACGAGCCTTCATTCGCCGAGATTGGCTTGCGCTGGCCATGGCCAAGGGGATTGCACGCCGAACTGGTGGACAGGTTAAGTGAGGCGGGTGCTGCAGTTGTCGCATTCGACCTGATCATGGACGTCGCCTCCACTCCGGATCAGGATAGCCAACTGGCAGATGCGATCAGGCGGGCGGGCAATGTGGTACTGGCCGCAGACTGGGTTTTCCAGGAAACCACATATGCCCGTCAATGGCTGCGAGTCGATCCTTTGCGCGACTTTACCCAGGCGGGTGCAATCGGCGGACTGGCAACCATGACGCTGGATGGCGATATGATCATTCGCCAGTTGCCGGACAACAGGGATGCATTCTGGCGCGTCATCCTGGACAAGTTCAATCAGACCCGTCCCGGGATGCTGCCACCTGTCAGACTGCCGAAACCCCCCATGATTCGCTATCTGGGGCCGGATCATACTTTCCCTTATGTCTCCTATTATCAGGCACTCGATCCGGAAAAATTCCTGCCAAAAGAATTTTTCCGCGACCAGATCGTGCTGGTGGGGCGAGACACCAAAGCCAGCCCCGATGCCGGCGCTGCACAGGCGGATACTTTTTCCACGCCATTTACGGCTTCAACCCGCTGGCTCACGCCCGGTGTGGAGTTGCATGCCAGCATCCTGGAAAACGTGCTGACCGGCATCACCCTGACGCAGGCCCATCCAGCAGCAAAATACGCTTTGCTTGCCATAAGCATTCTATTGTCCGCCCTTGGTATGTGGCGCTGGCGACCGGTACTGAGCGCGCTGCTGGGCCTGGTCCTGATGATGGCCGTTGTGGGACTCGACTGGTGGCTATTCCGCTACCGTAATATCTGGCTGCCAGCGGGCGCACCCCTGGTTGGGATCGTGCTGATGTATGTTGGTCAGGGTGGTATGGCTTTCCTGGCCGAACAGCAACGCAAACGGCAAATCAAGCAGGCATTCGAGCATTATGTTCCACCCCAGGTGGTGGCTGAAATGATCGCCCACCCCGAGAAACTGAAGCTGGGCGGGCAGAAGCGGGAGGTCACGATCCTGTTCACTGACCTCAAGGGCTTTACCAGCATTTCAGAACAAATGAATCCGGAAGATGTTTCCCGCTTGCTCAACCGCCATCTGACAGAAATGACGCGCATCATCTTGCGTCACAACGGCACCGTGGATAAATTCATCGGCGACGCCATCATGGCTTTCTGGGGGGCACCACTGGACGATCCCAAACATGCCGATCATGCCTGTCAGGCCGCTATTGAAATGCAGGCTGCAATGGCCGCAATGCGTGAATCACTTGCCACGGAAGGTTTGCCGCCGCTTTACATGCGCATCGGGATCCATTCAGGCAGCGCGATCGTGGGCAACATGGGCTCAGATGATCGTTTCGACTATTCCGCTATCGGTGATACGGTCAATCTTGCGTCACGCCTGGAAGGGGTCAATAAACTCTATGGCACGGATATCCTGTTAAGCGAATTTACAGTATCTATGCTGGAACGGTGTGAGCACTTAAGAAAAGTGGATGTGGTCATAGTCAAGGGAAAGCTCACGCCGGTGGGAATTTATACCATTTGTCAGGATAATGAGCTGATCACCTTGAGCAGGCATGCGATTGATACCTTTCAAGCCTCACAGTGGGATCAAAGTGAGGAGTTGTGGAAAAAGATCCATGAGATTTTTCCGCAAGACAAGATTGCAGAAATATATTTGCAACGCATTTCGGAATTACGTGCTGCCCCCCCCTCATCAGACTGGAGTGGTGCGGTGGCACTGGAAAAAATGTAAGATTTGTCGATCTTGCTGTTTCAGCTAAAATCCTGGAAGTTGGCTATTTCTATACCCTTTACCCAAGGTAGTGCATGTCCCTTGCCGTCCTTTACAGTCGCGCCCTGAATGGCATGGATGCTCCACTGGTAACGGTGGAAGTGCATCTGGCCAATGGTCTTCCTTCTTTCACCCTGGTTGGCCTGCCAGAAGCAGAGGTCAAGGAAGCGCGTGACCGGGTACGCGCTGCTTTGCAGAATGCACGTTTCGAATTTCCTGCCCGGCGTATTACGGTCAATCTGGCGCCTGCCGATTTGCCCAAGGAAAGCGGGCGTTTCGACTTGCCTATTGCACTGGGAATTCTGGCTGCTTCTGGCCAGCTGCCTCAGCAACGTCTCAAGGAATATGAGTTTGCCGGAGAACTCGCGCTGACAGGTGAGCTACGCCCGATTCGAGGTGCGCTGGCCATGACTTACAAGGCCAGCAAGGATGGTCGTGCCTTTATCCTGCCGCGTAGCAATGCGGATGAAGCCGCTCTGGTGGAAGATGCGGCAGTTTTTCCAGCGGGCTCGTTGCTTGAAGTCTGCGCCCATCTGGCCGGGCAGGAAGCACTCATTCGCCATGTCCCGGTAACAGACCTGGAAATGGATATGACGGAGCTGGATTTCAGTGATGTCAAGGGTCAGGTTCACGCCAGGCGCGCTCTTGAAGTAGCAGCAGCGGGCGGTCACAGCATTCTCATGTCCGGACCGCCTGGCACCGGAAAATCCATGCTGGCCAGCCGTTTGCCCGGTATTTTGCCGAGAATGACGGAAGATGAAGCACTCGAAGCGGCAGCGATCCAGTCCCTGAATGGTGGCTTCAAACTGGGCAACTGGCGCCGCAGAATTTTACGTGCTCCGCACCATTCGGCTTCCAGCGCGGCGCTGGTGGGTGGCGGTGGTAACCCCCGTCCGGGTGAAATCAGTCTGGCGCACCATTCCGTGCTATTTCTCGATGAACTGCCGGAATTCGACCGCAAGGCGCTGGAGACTCTGCGCGAGCCGCTCGAATCCGGCCGTATAAGCATCTCCCGTGCTGCCCGGCAGGCGGAATTCCCTGCACAATTCCAGCTGGTGGCGGCGATGAATCCCTGCCCTTGTGGCTATCTCGGTCATCCCGGCGGCAAGTGCCATTGCACGCCGGATCAGGTGACACGCTATAAAAGCAAAATTTCCGGCCCCTTGCTGGATCGTATTGATATGCAGATTGAGGTGCCGGCCCTGCCGGAGCGTGAGCTGACCCAGGCCGCAGTGGGAGAATCAAGCGCTGCCATCAGGGTCCGCGTGGAGGTAGCGCGCCAGGTGCAAATGGCGCGCCAGGGCAAGCCAAATGCCCGGCTTTCAAGTAAGGAAATCGATTTTCATTGCCAGCCGGATGCGGCCGGCATGATGCTGCTCAAACAGGCCATCACCCGTCTTGACCTCTCTGCTCGTGCCTATCACCGCATCCTCAATATGGCGCGCACCATCGCCGATCTTGCCGGGGCGGAACAAATCAGCGCCACTCATGTGGCGGAAGCGGTGCAATACCGGCGGATAACCGCAGCTTAGCCGGTTTTGCGGGCAGCAACCCCCCCTCGCTTTAGCGGACGCCGCGCTCGACTGAAAAATCCGGGCGTCCTTCCATGTAGCTTGTTAGTCCAAATGCCGCAGTTGGCTGCATGCGAATACAGGCCATCGTGACATTCACGGCCCGGCAGGCACGCGCCAGCATATTGAGCCACTGGTAATAAAGCGGGTCGATCAGGGGAAGGTCGGCGAGATCATAGTAGAGTTTGTCTGCCTGGCTCTGTTGAATGATGCTCAGCACCGTTATGATGAGTTCGTCGCGGGCACTGATGTCCAGGCTGAGACTGGGTTCGAGCAGAAACACGCCGCGCCCGATCTCCGTCAGGTGCATGCCTGATGGTTTGGTGAAGTCAGTCAACTGGCCAGCCCCGGATTCAGGCGTGCTTGGAAACTTGAATGCCGAGACGCCTGAAGGCTTCTTTCAGTCCGTCGGACAGGGTGGCGCGAGTCACCACGTTGCCCAGGTCGATGTTTAGACTGGTAAGCGCGCGCGCGATTTCAGGACGAATTCCGGTGATGATGGCATCCGAGCCCATCAATTGTACCGCCCGCACCATCTGGATGAGGTGATGGGAGACCTGTGAGTCGATATTCTTGACCCCGGTGAGATCCATTACCACGGCCTCGGCGCGATCCCGCGCGATGCGGTTGAGCAGCGCTTCCATGACGATCATGGTGCGGCTGGAATCCAGTGTGCCGATAATGGGCAGGGTCAGAACACCATCCCAGATTTCGGTAATCGGGGTGGAAGTCTCGCGCAACTCCTTTTCCTGCGCAAAAATGGTGCTTTCCTTTTCTTCCAGATAGGCAGCGAACACTGCGAGAATCAGCTCATTGAATATGCCAGACAGGTAGAGCAGGATGGCGCGTGCTTCCTTGACGCTGATATTCTTGTTTTCCGACAGCATCTCGAGCAAAGTGCGCTGCATGAACTGAATATAGCGCACCAGGTCTTCCACCCGGCCGCCGCGCATCAGAATCTGACGCGACAGGTTATTGAAATACATTTCCAGTGCGTGGAACTGGGGCGAGGCGTCGTCTTCAGGATCTTTCGATTCGAGCAGGGTGACCAGAAGTTCAAGGAATTCGACGCAGAAATCGGTAATTTCGTCTGGGTCAAGCAGGTTGCTGCCACCAAAAATGGTGCGGCCCTGTTTCTCGATCACGGAAGAAATATTGCCGATCTGGAGCTTGAGCGTGTCTGCCAGAATCTGGCTGGTGCTGACCTGTTGCGCCATGTGAAATCTCCTTGGATTGTTTATTTAATGATTCAAGCTTACGACGCACAGCGACTGATCGTCTGATATCCGAGCCATGATATTCCCCAGCAGGTAGGCGATCAACTGGGGGTGGCCATGAAAAAGCCCGGGAAAATTATTGCTATCCCAGTTTCTGCGAATGCCGTCGCTGGCGGTGATGATCAGGCCGTGCTGATTGAATTTCAGAATATTGCTGGCGGCGGACTTATGTTCCTTGCCAAGCACGCCGGGCGCAAAAGAATATTTGTGGGACGCTTCCTGTTCAAAGAAATGCGCGTGCATGTCTCCCACCCCGACAATTTCCAGTGATTTTGCGACGATGTCCACCTCCCCGATAATCGCCACGGCACCCCGTGTGTGGTGCAGCTCCTTGTCTACGGAAGTTAGCAGGGCAGCAGGGTCGGCGCAGCGGGGCAACAGTCCGGCCAGGTTGGCAGTGGTTTTTTCGGCTTCCTCGCCATGGCCCAGTCCATCCAGGTGCAGCCAGCGTAGTTTCGCGCCTTCGCGGTGGAGATACACGCGGTCCCCGCAGAAGCGGTCGTCGGAAAGGGCGCGCGAATATAACCCGATATCGAAGGGGGAATTATTGTCTGCAGAAGCCGTGTTGCCATTGGATCGGGCCCCTGGCAGAAAACGGGCCAGCACCGCAGTGCCATTCCAGCGCCGGACCGGGCTGCTGCCTTCCTGGCGGGAGTAGAGATAGGCCTGGTCACTCAGGCGGTGGATGCTGCCCAAGCCCTTGCCCAGTGTATTTGCCGTGGAAAATCCGTCGGCCTCGGCGGCGTGCAGATCAGGAATGCCCGGTCCGAAATCGAGAGCGAAAATATCCAGCACCGGCCCCGGTTGTTGCCATATCTGGATCACGCCTTTGCCTTCGGCATATTTGATCTGATTGCTGACAATCTCGGAGGCAACCAGCGCAATATTTTCCCGTTTCAGATCGGAAAAGCCAAGACGTGTTGAAATCGCTGCCAGTTTGGAGCGCAACAAAATCATTGCACTTTCGTTTTTCACGGCGGTGTTATACACCAGCTTGCATTCCCGAATGCTGTCGATAACGTGGCTCATTTTGTCTCTCGAGGCTGGCAAAAATGAGCACAGCCGGTTCCGCTGGAAGGGGGGCAGCCATTCACCACCACCCGCCCACGACCGGCATTCTTGGCTTCATAGAGGGCCTTGTCGGCAGTGTGGATGAAATCCTCCAGCTCGGGCGGATTGCTGTCATCGGGCGCAATGCAGGCAATGCCAATGCTGACTTTGCCATTCATTTGTGCCAGGATTTTCATCGCTTTGCTACAGGCTATCTGGGCGTCGCAAAATAGCAGCATGGCGAATTCGTCCCCACCGAAGCGAAAAAGCAGGTCTACGTCGGTACGCACCACCTCGCGCATGGCGTGGGCCATTTTGTTAAGGTAGGCGTCACCATACTGATGACCGAATTCATCATTGATCTGCTTGAAATAGTCCAGATCAAACAGAATCAGTGAAAGAGACTCGTTTTTCTGCCGCAGGACGCGACGGTAGGCCTGTTGCAGCTTTTCGTCATAGGCACGGCGGTTGAGCAGGCCGGTCAGGGCATCAGTTTCTGCGCGCTGGATGGTGGCGGAGAGCTCGGCCTGGCGTTGCTCCAGTGCGTCTTGCATGGCACGGATTTCCTGTTCGGTTCGTTCCCGTGTTTCGTTCAGGAAACGTTCCATTTCCGCCGTGCGACGCAACAGTACGGCTGGATCTGCGCGAGCGGTGGACTGTTGCAGATGCTGGTACAACTGCCTGACGGCAGTCGGATCGGGCGGGACAGGAAACAGGGCGACGGCCAGGTGACGACCGTCATTTCCCCAGTGTGCCAGCAGCTTGCGCTCTGCCAGTTCGAGGGTGGCCGGCAGCGGATAACCCGTTCCAGCACCGGCGGAACGAAGTTCTTTAATTAGCGTGAGCGTTGCCAAAGAGGCGACAAAGACATTCCCGCCAAGATTACCGACGGCAGTCAGCACGAACTGGATAAAATTCTGCAAATCCGGCTCAATGGCCAGATTGAGTTTGAGGAGTTCCACGATTCTCGAATGCGCGAACGAATTGGGCTTTATTATGCACTACAACGTCATGGGGAAAAAGCCGAATGAATGAACTGGCTGGATGGCATGAGGAAAAGCGTTCCGCCTGGCTGTATCGGGTTATTTCCGATGCTGAATCTGGTACGGTGCGGCAGATCCTGTTTCTCGAGTTGGCCGGGGCCGCCGAGCGGCAGGCGGAAATCTGGGCCGGGACGATGCGCAACAAGGGGATTGAACCTCCCTTATCCTATATCCCCGACCTGCGCACAAAGCTGGTGGCGGTCCTGGTGCGGAAGCTGGGCCCCCGCGCCTTACGTGCCGTGCTGGCAGCAATGAAAGTGCGTGGCATGTCGATCTATAATCCGGCAAACCATGTCATGCCGATTTCCCTGGAACAGGTGGGGCGGCGGCACAAGAACATGGGCGGTGGCAACCTGCGCGCGGCAGTGTTCGGTGTCAACGACGGCCTGGTTTCCAATGCCAGTCTCATTATGGGAGTGGCGGGCGCATCGGGCCAGAGCGCCATGATCATGCTTTCCGGTATTGCGGGTCTGCTGGCAGGCGCGTTTTCCATGGCGGCGGGCGAATACCTGTCGGTGAAATCGCAGCGCGAAATGTACGAATATCAGATCGGGCTGGAACGTGATGAACTGAAGGAATATCCGGATGAAGAAGCGGCCGAACTGGCACTGATTTTTCAGGCCAAAGGGCTGGAGCGTGAAGAGGCGCGGCGCCTGTCGAAAAAACTGATTGCCGATCCGGATCATGCGCTGGATACGCTGACGCGCGAGGAGTTGGGCCTGAATCCTGAGGAGCTGGGTTCGCCATGGGGGGCTGCGCTGTTTTCCTTCTTTTCCTTCGCCACGGGGGCCATGGTGCCGTTACTGCCTTTTCTGGCCACGACGGGCGCTCCGGCGTTGTTTTTTTCAATGGGCGCGACAGCTGTCGCGCTTTTCGCAGTGGGCGCGACACTCAGCCTGTTTACCGGGAGGCATGCCCTGTCCGGCGGTTTGCGCATGCTGGCAATCGGCGCCGCTGCGGGCGGGGCGACCTACCTGATCGGCAAGGCGCTTGGCGTGACGCTGGGCTAGAAATCAAGAGGTTCGCCAGCCCTGAAACAAATTGATACAAATTTTTTCGGGCGGAAATAGTATGGCAACACCCTTCCTGCACCATGCTCATACAGGAGGGTAAGTCATGAAGCAATGGATAGGTGGCACATTTCAGCTGGGTACGGTGCTGCTGGCGCTGTTGGCGCTTGCGCAGTGGCCTGCGCTGGCTGATACTGGGCCAGGCAGCGACGTTGCGGTAGCGAGGCAGGTCACTGTCGGGGCGATGCCGGCGCATTTAAGCTGGATGATGGAGCAGCACTGGCGCGTGGTGAATGGGCAATAGGGGGTTTTTCGTTACGAGGGGTGAAAGTCTCGTACAAGACCATCTGATGTTTAAATGCCAGCGGCCTCCGCCAGACCATCGTGGAATTTGTCCAGAAACATCCCGATGGAAGCGGCGAAATCGGCATCGGGATGAGCATCGTTGATGCTGCAATGCAGGGTGGTTTCGCCGTTGCGTGTGGTGACGGTCCACTGCAGGGCATTGGGGCAGGTGATCAGGGCGTAACGCACTCCGTTGCGAATGGGTTCGACATCGGTGGCAAACAAACCCCACACACAACTGATCTCGGCTGGATTCTTGTCACCGGCTTGCTGGGTGATTTCATAAATGTCGCCGCAGAGAGACGGCAATGCATCGACCGTACACAGACGGCGGATGTCGCTTTCCGCGATGCCGGGGCGCAGGGTACGAAACCATTCCATCAGGTCTGTGTCCACGGCAGGCCTTCGAAGCGCCAGCCGTTGATCATGTTGCGGTGATAGTCATCATCCAGATCGCCCTCGAAGCCGTGCAGCACGTTGTATACCTCGGTGAGTCCGGCCTGTTCCAGCACCAGTCCCGCGTCCACCGAGCGCCGTCCGGAGCGGCAGATTAGCACCACCGGGCGGTTGATGCTGGCGGCTGTCTTTACGTGGGAGACGAAGTGCGGGTTCACTTCCCAGTCGGGGGCATCCACCCAGGGAATCAGGATCGAGCCGTCAGGGTGGCCGACGAAGAGGAATTCCATTTCGCTGCGCACGTCGATGAACACGGCTTCGCGTGTGGTGCGCAGGTAATCGTATGCCTGTTTGGGGGTGAGATGTTCCATAATCCTTCTCGCTCAGGGCGTTGGGTGATGGTGGTATTATTACACCCTTTTCCGCCCGAATAACATCGCACAATCATGACACGCTCCGAACGCACCGCTCTTCTCCGCCAGCAACTGCAACAGCGCATCCTGATTCTGGATGGCGCCATGGGCACCATGATCCAGCGCTACAAGCTGGGGGAGGAGGAGTACCGCGGTACGCACGCTCACGGCGGCTGCGCCTGCCATCACCAGTTCGCCGATCATGAGGGCGATCTCAAGGGTAACAACGACCTGCTGGTGCTGACCCAGCCGCACATCATCCGCGAAATTCATGCCCAGTACCTGGAAGCGGGCGCGGATATTCTCGAAACCAACACCTTCAACGCCACCTCGGTTGCCATGGCGGATTACCACATGGAGCACCTGGTATACGACATCAATGTAGCGGCGGCGAAGCTGGCGCGCGAGGTGGCGGACGAGTTCGAGGCGAAGAACCCGGCCAAGCCGCGCTTCGTGGCCGGTGTAATCGGGCCGACCAGCCGCACCGCCACCATTTCGCCGGATGTGAACGATCCGGGCTTTCGCAACGTTACCTTTGACCAGTTGGTGACTGCTTACACCGAGTCCATTCAGGGCCTGCTCGACGGTGGCTCGGATATTCTGCTGGTGGAAACGATTTTCGACACCCTGAATGCCAAGGCAGCGCTGTTCGCCATCAAGAAGTTTTTCGACGATCATCAGGTTGAAGTGCCGATCATGATTTCCGGCACCATCACCGACGAATCCGGGCGTACCCTGACCGGGCAGACCGCCGAGGCCTTCCTCAATTCCATGCGCCACGCCGATCCGATCTCCATCGGTTTCAACTGTGCGCTCGGCGCGGACAAGCTGCGCCAGTACGTGGAAGAACTGTCCAGCAAGGCCGACGCCTATGTAAGCGCCCACCCCAACGCCGGACTACCCAACCCGCTGTCCGAATCCGGCTACGACGAAACGCCGGAGCAGCTGGCCGCTGAAATCCGCCGCTGGGGCGAGGACGGCCTGCTCAATATCGTGGGCGGCTGCTGCGGCACTTCGCCCGCGCATATCAAGGCCGTGGCCGAGGCCATGGAAGGCCTGGCACCACGCAAAATCCCCGAGGTTGAAAAGACCTGCCGCCTGTCCGGCCTGGAGCCGCTCAACATCGGCAAGGATTCGCTGTTCGTCAACGTCGGCGAGCGCGCCAACGTCACCGGCTCGGCCAAGTTCAAGCGCCTGGTGCTGGAAGGCCAGTACGACGAAGCGCTGGAAATCGCCAAGCAGCAGGTGGAAACTGGCGCCCAGATCATCGACATCAACATGGACGAAGCCATGCTGGACGGCGAGGCGGCCATGGTGCGCTTCCTCAACCTGATAGCCTCTGAGCCTGACATTGCGCGCGTGCCTGTGATGATCGACTCTTCCAAGTGGAGCATCATCGAGGCCGGCCTGAAGTGCGTGCAGGGCAAATCCGTCATTAACTCCATCTCGATGAAAGAGGGCGAGGCGGAGTTCATCGAGCGCGCCAAACTGGCACGCCGCTATGGCGCCGCCGTGGTGGTCATGGCCTTCGACGAGCAGGGTCAGGCCGACACCCAGGCGCGCAAGCAGGAAATCTGCACCCGCTCCTATGAGATCCTCACCAAACAGGTCGGTTTTCCGCCTGAGGACATCATCTTCGACCCCAATATCTTCGCCGTGGCGACGGGCATCGAGGAGCACAACAACTACGCGGTGGACTTCATCGAAGCCACGCGCTGGATCAAAAACAACCTGCCTTACGCCAAGATCAGCGGCGGCGTGTCCAACGTCTCCTTCTCCTTCCGCGGCAACGAGCCGGTGCGCGAGGCGATCCACACTGCTTTCCTGTATCACGCCATCCAGGCCGGCATGGACATGGGCATCGTCAACGCCGGCCAACTTGGCGTGTACGAGGAAATCCCCAAGGATCTGCGCGAGCGTGTCGAGGACGTGCTCCTGAATCGCCGCCCGGACGCCACCGAGCGCCTGGTGGAGTTTGCTGAGTCTTTCAAGGGCCAGACCAGGGAGCAGGTCGAAGACCTTGCCTGGCGCGAAGCGCCGGTGGGTGAACGCCTCACCCATGCGCTGGTGAAGGGCATTACCACCTGGATCGTCGAGGATACCGAAGCCGCGCGCCTCGAAGCCGAGCGGCCGATCCACGTGATCGAAGGCCCACTGATGAACGGCATGAACGTGGTCGGTGACCTGTTCGGCGCGGGCAAGATGTTCCTGCCCCAGGTGGTGAAATCGGCCCGGGTCATGAAGCAGGCGGTGGCCCACCTCATCCCCTTCATCGAGGAAGAAAAGAAACTGAGCGGCGTGGCAGCGCAGGCCAAGGGCAAGATCATCATGGCCACGGTCAAGGGCGACGTGCACGACATTGGCAAGAACATCGTCGGCGTGGTGCTGCAGTGCAACAACTACGACGTGGTGGACCTGGGCGTAATGGTGCCGGCAGCCAAGATTTTGCAGGCCGCCATTGACGAGAAGGCCGACATTATCGGCCTGTCCGGCCTGATCACCCCCTCGCTGGAAGAAATGGCCCATGTCGCCAAGGAAATGCAGCGCATGGGGATGAGCATCCCCCTGCTGATCGGCGGCGCGACCACGTCGCTGGCGCATACCGCCGTCAAGATCGAGCCTAATTATTCCGGCCCGGTGGTATATGTGAAGGACGCCTCGCGCGGCGTTGGCGTGTGCACCAGCCTGTTGAGCCCCGACCTGCGCGATGACTACATCGCCAAGCTCAAGGCCGAATACGTGGCAGTACGCGAACGCCACTTGGAGCGCCAGAGCGCCGGCAAGCGGGTGTCAATCGAAGCGGCGCGCGCCAATGGTTTCAAAGCCGACTGGTCAGCCTATACCCCGCCAGTGCCGGCCATGCTCGGCCTGAAATCCTTCCAAGATTACCCGCTCGCCGAAATCGCCGCGCGCATCGACTGGACGCCGTTCTTCCAGGCTTGGGAACTGCATGGCCGCTATCCGCGCATTCTTGAGGATAAAGTGGTCGGTGTCGAAGCGAAAAAACTCTTCGCCGACGCGCAGGTCATGCTGAAGAAGATCATCGAGGAAAAATGGCTGGGCGCCAGCGCAGTGATTGGCCTGTTCCCCGCCAATCGCGTGGGCGACGACATCGAGATCTACAGCGACGAGTCGCGCAGCCAGGTCGCGATGACCTACCACGCCCTGCGCCAGCAGACCGAGAAGCCTGCCGGCAAGCCCAATATGTGCCTCGCCGACTTCATCGCGCCCAAGGACGGCGGTGTGAAGGACTATATCGGCACCTTTGCTGTCACCGCCGGGATCGGCATCGATGCTCGCGTCCTGGATTACGAAAAGCAGCACGATGATTACAGTGCCATCATGCTCAAGGCGCTGGCGGACCGCCTCGCGGAGGCCTTCGCCGAACTGCTGCACGAGCGCGTGCGGCGTGAGTTCTGGGGCTATGCGAAGGATGAGGCGCTCACAAACGAGGACCTGATCGAGGAAAAATACCGCGGTATCCGTCCAGCCCCCGGCTATCCCGCCTGCCCAGAGCATAGCGAGAAAGGCCCGTTGTTCGAGCTGCTGCTGGCGCCGGAAAACGCCGGCATTACCCTGACCGAAAGTTTCGCCATGGTCCCGACTGCCGCCGTGAGCGGCCTGTATTTTGCGCACCCCGAGGCCACTTACTTTGCCGTGTCCAAGATCGATCGCGACCAGGTAGAAGACTATGCACAGCGCAAGGGCTGGGATCTGCAAACCGCCGAGAAATGGCTGGCGCCGAATCTGGGATATGCGCCAGAACAGTAAAATTCCCTGTTTGTTACATTACACGGGTTGAAAGGTGCTGCGGAGACCGTTGCGAAAGCAAAATGGCCGTCCGATTGAGTGGCCTGTCGAGTCAGGCTTGCGAATGGCATAGCATACTCGCGTCGGTTTCTCCACTCAGTGCGATGCGTTCAAGATTTGCAAGAACCTCCATGCTGGCGGATTCCATCCGGGCAATGGCGGAAAAACCGTTTCCATAATCGCCGGCGCGAAAATAACCCACAGCAGCCAGTCCCGAGTCGTGGAATTGCTTGTGCGGCACTTCCATTTCCGGATATCCCGGGAGTTTGGAGAAGCAGTCCCGTCCTTCGCCGTTGTAATACCAGTTTCCTAGCCGGCAGTGAGTGTGATCGGCGAAATCCTTGTCTTCCCTGTCGGACAGGCACATGAATATTTTGTAGATTTCAAATTTATAGACCAGGTGATCGATCTTGGCGACTTCGGTAAAACTGCGCAGCGCTGCAGCGGAAATGACGCCTTCCATCTGGTGAGAGAGTGCGAACAGTTCCTGCATACTTTGCGTGCCTGCACGCCCCTGATGGCTGTATGTTTCAGAATTCTGTGCCCACTGCTCCATCTGGTGTTTTGCCTGAACGGTTTCGGATTGAATGTTCGTTACCAGCTCAGAAATCTCGCTCGTGGCATTGGTGGTGCGTTCGGCCAGTTTCCTGACTTCGTCGGCTACCACCGCGAAGCCTCGCCCCTGCTCCCCTGCCCGGGCTGCCTCGATGGCTGCATTAAGTGCCAGCAGATTGGTCTGGCCGGCGATATCCTTGATCAATTTGACGATGCCGCCAATCTGGCTGGCGCGCTCGCTCAGGTTTCCCACATTCCTGGCGGTTACCTGCGTATCCTGCGACAGGGTTTCGAGGTTGCCGGCAATTTTTCCCATGGTGACCCGGTTTTCCTCTGAAATGACAGAGGCCTGAATGGCATGCCCTTTTTCCTTGTGCATACGGGTAGCGATCGAGAGCTGGGAGCTCTGGATTTGCAGGAACGAATCGCCAAACTGCTGAAGATTCCTGTAAATGTGTGAGCACTTTTCCAACTCGGTCTGCATATCCTTGCACCGAGCTTCGGAAGTGTCCGATTTCTCCCTTTCTGCTTCGAGTTCCGTCTGCAAGACAAGCAGCGCCTGTTCGAGTTTTTGTTTTTCCAGCTTTAGGGTTTCTGTTTCTTTTTTGTAATTTATCCCGAACATGTTTTCCTCTTCAATTGCCGGATTATTTCCAAAAGCGCTATTTGACTTCCCATTGCGAGAAAATCTGGAGGTCTGAATAACCTAACAGTGCTTCATTTTCCAGTTCCTGCAACATTTCAAGCATGAGGCTGGATTGTTTGATCAGCCGGCGGAGCGTGGTGGTCATTTCTTCACGAGAAAAGCCGTTTTCAGCAAGGAGCAGCAGTTCCCCGCTAATCTCGTGAACAACACGGTGAGATTCCTCAAGCCTGTCGAAGGACGGATGCCCCTTAAATTCCTGTCCCGCACCATAGTACCATTTCCCCAGCCGGCAGGAATGGTGGTCAAGTTCCAGGCCCATGTCTCGAATCGAGACATCACGCACGTCGCCAAAACCCGCGCAAGTAATCAGATAGATCAGTTTCTTTCGCCACTGGATGTGGTCGAGCTGAGCCATGTGGATGAGGCCGATTGGCAAACCCGACCAGCGTTTGTCTTTTTTGATGTAGATGAGCAATTCGCTTAACGGCATGGGCTCACCCATCAGAAATCCCTGGGCTTCGGTGCATCCGGAAAGCAGGAGAAAATCATAATTGCCCTGAGTTTCGACGCCCTCGGCGACAGTGCTGATTCCTAACTGGTGCGCCATCCGGATACTGGCTTGAACGATGGTTGCACATTTTTCCGAGGTCGCAATGCGCTGGATCAGACCCTGGTCAATTTTTAATATGGAAAAAGGCCATTGGCTCAACGAGTCGATCGAGGAATAGCCGGTGCCATAATCATCCATCGCCAGCGTGACGCCCAGCCCGGCCAGCTCCTCCAGATTTTTACGCACTATTGTATCTTTGCTGTTGATGATCGAAGCTTCGGTAAGCTCGACCTGAATGCGCTGTGGATTTATCTTTTGGTTGTCGATGGCTAAGCGGATCAGATTCAGAATTTCGGGAGAGTTCAGATCCTGTGCCGATAGATTGAAGGAGATGCTTAGCGTTTCGTCGATGTCGTTGACAATGAGCAAGTCTGCCACCAGCTTGGGAAACATGGCACGGCTGATTTCGGTAATGAAGCCGGTGGACTCGGCGAGTGGAATAAAATCCTTTGGCGGGACTAGCGAACCATCCGGCCTGGCCCATCGGATCAGCGCTTCGGCGCCACACATTTTTCCGCTGATCAGAGAAATCTTGGGTTGGTAATAAAAAACAAACTCGTTTCGCGACAAGCCCATCGCGATACCAGACAGAGTAATTTTGTTTTCCCCCATGCGGCTTTTCTTTACGTTGTTAATCGCCTCAGGCAGCAAATTGCCGTCCTGGCGATGGGTCGTGGTGGCGATGCCGGTGCAGCGTGCGTGGCGTAAACATATTTGTTCATTCCCGCGTATTCCTTAACCGTCCAAAACCATGGGATGAGGAAGGCCAAAGCATGCCATGCCCATATGCTTATTGATCGAACAATGTGCCGGCGCGAGGTCATATAAAACATTCAGCTTACTGGCCAGTATTTTCTGGGGACATTACCCAGGTGAAATATGTCACTATTTATTCGGCTTCGTATGAAGGGGTTTTAAGGTGGCCAAACCGGCTGTAAAGCTTGAGGACCACAGGGCAGGACCGTGGGCAGTCCCGGCGGCAATCCACTATCAGGGTTTTCAGGGTTTCGCGGATTTTTTCCAGGGCAACGAGTTGCTCCTCGATCGTTTTCAATTTTTTTTCTGCCAGCACCTTGGTCGCATGGCAGTTGGTTTCATCCGCATGTGAAAGCAGTTCGGTCACCTCGGCCAGACTGAATCCCATCTGCTGTGCGTACTTGATAAAACGGATTCGTCCGACATCACCTTCATTATAGGAACGGTAACCTCCCATTTCCGGTTTGCTGGGGCGAATGAGCAGTCCTCTTTTATGGTAGTAGCGTATGGTTTCTATGCTCACGCCTGCCTCGCGAGCCAGCTTGCCAATAGTCAGCCCGATTTTCCGTGTCATGGCTCACCTCTTCCTCAATACATAAACAATTAAGCATTGTTTATGGTGGCGAAGCCTAAACTCCGTACCATGGTGCAGAGTCAAGCGAGAGGAGCAGTGAAATTGCGATTTGATCGCTTGACCCTGTAGTCAGGAGCAGAGTCTTGTCTTCTTACTTATATAGGCATCCCCAAGGCCATTTTGTTTTGTGTTTTTGAAAATATTTATATATTTCATTGTGTTATGCGGATAATATGGTCTTGTTATCGCTTTAGATGGGTGGATTTCGTGGCAGGCACATCTTCTTTATGAGATTGATGTTTCATGGCGGGCTTATATCCCAATTTTCCGCCTATACGTACCCATGCCGCATTGGTAAAATGCAAACGCCTTATGGCGTATGTTTTCCTGATTTGTTGGTATTCCTGCTTCCGACAGGCTCACAACCAAGTGATTTCTGGCCTCCTGGTTGCCACAGAGAACATTGAAATAGTGGTGGATCGGTGACAAATGATGAATGCTAAGAAGCGTATTATTAATAATATCAATCTAATTCAATGAGATAGTGAATAACATGCTGCTGATGATCGATAACTACGATTCTTTTACCTACAACCTGGTGCAGTACTTCGGCGAACTGGGCGAAGACGTACAGGTATACCGCAACGATGAAATCACCGTGGAACAGGTTGCCGCGCAGAAGCCTGATCACATTGTGATCTCGCCCGGCCCCTGCTCGCCTTCCGAGGCCGGAATTTCGGTGGCGGTAATCCAGGCATGTGCCGGCAAGGTTCCGCTCCTGGGTGTGTGTCTCGGCCACCAGAGCATCGGCCAGGCTTTCGGCGGCAAGATTATCCATGCCAAGCAGCTCATGCACGGCAAGACTTCGTTGATTCATCACAAGGATGTAGGCGTATTCAAGGGTCTGCCCAATCCTTTCATCGCGACGCGTTACCACTCGCTGGTGATCGAGCGCGAAAGCATGCCGGATTGCCTCGAAATTACAGCCTGGACTGATGACGGCGAGGTCATGGGGGTGCGCCACAAGACCTTGCAGGTGGAGGGTGTGCAGTTCCATCCCGAATCCATCCTGACTGAACACGGCCACCAGATGCTGGCCAATTTCCTCAAGGAGAAGCGCGCATGATGACGCCCAGGGAAGCGCTCACCCGTCTGATCGAGCAACGCGAGATATTCCACGACGAGATGCTGTCACTGATGCGCCAGATTATGAGCGGGGAGGTGACCCAGGCGCAGATTGCCGCCATCCTGATGGGGCTGCGGGTGAAAAAGGAAACGGTGGGCGAGATCTCCGCTGCCGCCCAGGTGATGCGCGAATTCTCCACCAAGGTGCCGGTTGCCAGCACCGGGTATCTGGTGGATACCTGCGGTACCGGGGGGGATGCTGCGCACACTTTCAATATTTCCACCGCCTCCGCTTTTGTCGCTGCCGCCGCCGGGGCGCGCGTGGCCAAGCATGGTGGACGTTCGGTGTCTTCCACTTGCGGTTCAGCCGACGTGCTGGAGGCCTTGGGCGTCAACCTCGATCTCACGCCGGAACAGGTTGGTCAGAGTATCGACGAAATCGGTATCGGCTTCATGTTCGCTCCCAATTTCCACGGCGCCATGAAATACGCCGCGCCGGTGCGGCGCGAACTGGGGGTGCGGACGATTTTCAACGTGCTGGGGCCGCTCACCAATCCGGCCGGGGCAAGCAACCAGGTCATGGGGGTATTTCACTCCGACCTGGTCGGCATCCAGGCCCGTGTGTTGCAGCGCCTGGGCAGCAGCCATGTGATGGTGGTGCACGGCTCTGATGGTCTGGACGAAATTACCCTGTCGGGCGATACCTTGGTTGCTGAACTGAAAAATGGTGAAATCAGCGAATACACCCTGCACCCGCGTGACTTCGGTTTCGAGACCTGTGATCTGGAATCCCTGAAAGTCTGGGATGCAAGTCAGGCCAAGGATATGCTGCTCAGCGTGCTCGACAATCTGCCCGGTCCGGCGCGCAACATCGTGTTGCTCAATGCCGGTGCGGCAATCTATGTGGCGGGATGCGCGGAAACCCTGGCGGAAGGGATCGCCAGGGCGCACGCAGCCATCGAAAGCGGCGCTGCACGCGAAAAATTGCGCCAGTTGGTGGAAATTTCAAACCGTAGCAAGGGAGCATGAGCCATGTCCGACATCCTGAACAAAATCATCGCAGTCAAGGAAATGGAAGTGGCGCGCGCGCTAGAGAAGAAGCCCTACGCTGCCATTCGCGCCGAAGCTGAGGCGATGCCGTCGACACGCGATTTTGTCGCGGCAGTGAGCGGAAAAATCGCTGCGGGAAAATCGGCCGTGATTGCCGAAATCAAGAAAGCCAGCCCGTCCAGGGGCGTGATCCGCGAAGACTTCGACCCGGCCGCGATTGCCCGGAGCTATGAACGGAACGGTGCGGCGTGCCTGTCAGTGCTCACTGACGGACAGTTCTTCAAGGGCAGCAAAAATGACCTGATCGAAGCGCGCGATGCCTGTAACCTGCCGGTGCTGCGCAAGGATTTCATGATCGATCCCTACCAGATCTGCCGCGCCCGCACTATCGGTGCAGATTGCATCCTGCTCATCGTGGCCGCGCTCGATCTGCCGCGCATGCAGGAGCTGGAAGCAGTGGCGCACGAACTTGGCATGGCGGTGCTGGTCGAGTCGCACGACGCGGCCGAGCTGGAACTGGCGCTGCAACTCAAGACGCCGCTGATCGGCATCAACAACCGCAATTTGCGCACCTTCGAAACCCGGCTGGAAACCACGCTGGAATTGCTGCCCCGGATTCCCAGGGATCGCATCGTGATCACCGAAAGCGGCATCCTCAAGGCGGAAGACGTACAGCGTATGCGCCAGAATCATGTCAATGCATTCCTGGTTGGTGAGGCATTCATGCGCGCAGAAGACCCTGGCGTGGAACTGGGGCGCTTATTCGCCTGATGCCATCAGGGTTCCGGCCTGGATAATACGGACCTCAGGCGGCCCAGTGCCTGAAGGGTATTCTGGATCTTGTGTTCCGCCTGTTTTTTTGCCCTGATGCGATAAACTGCCAGACCGGCTAGCGCTGTTGTGCCAGCCAGAGCGGTCCACGGCCCGATAGCGCCGAAAATGACCAGCAGGATGGCGAAGGCGATGCCGATGCGGTTGGGCTGGAGATACATGAAGTTGATGTCTTCTTCATATTCCAGTTCTCCCAGCGCCTGTTCAACTGCCAGCGCGCGTTCGACCAGTTGTTCCACGACGAGACACAGCTTGCGGTAATCTTCTTCCGGATAGCCATATTGCAAAGCCTTCCGGCTGGTTTCGTTGAAGGCTGTCAGCGCGCTGTCCAGCTCCTGCCGCGACAAGGCATCCAGCGGCGTTGACCTGCCTGCCTGGAGGATGGGCTGGAGCCGTTTCAGGATGTCTTCACGCAGGGATTCGATATTCTTTCCCCGGTTGCCGCTGTAACTGCCGAGGCGGCGCATTTCACGTTCGGCGTCATCTCTGGCCAAAGGAAGCAACTGGCGCGCAGCAAGTAACTCCGCTGGCCCGAGCGTGGCAATGTCTCCCACTACCTGATACCAGGGGCAATATTGTTCCAGTTCTCCCCGGCCAGCCAGAACCTCGGTGCGGGTCAGCGCTGCGAATTCAGCGTCATGCAGGAGCAGCAGCAAGCGGGCGTTGAGGCTGCGACGCGAGGGCTGGGCAAGACGCAGGGGACGCGAATACATGACATCGTCGATATTGACGTATGCGCTCTCGTCGTTGCCGTCCATGGTCCTGGGTGTGGTGCGCCATTCTTCCTCAGCCTGGTGGGCGGCCTCCCACTGCATGCAAAAGCGCTCCCAGCCATCATGCCAGCGCTGTCCAAACGCGCCCAGCGCGGCGTGTCCGGCCTTCTCGCATGCGGCCAGCACGGGTTCGGCTGCGATGCTTTCGAGCCAGGCCTGAGCATCCCTGTCATCCGCAATGGCCCGGCGTGCTGCTGCGAGCAGTGCGGCTTCATTAAGGGATTCTCCGCGCCATGCAGCAGGCATGTCGGGTGCCGCCGCAAGCAGGAAGCGCAGCAGGCGGTAGTCGTCGCTGACGCCGCGCTCATCGAGAATATCTTGCAGCCTGCGTGCCAGGTTGTGGTCGTTCAGTTGCTGCGTCAGCCAGTTGCCGATCTCGCCGCGTTTCAGGTCCTTGCTGCCATCGCTCCAGTTTTTTGCCAGCGCCGTGGCCAGTTCCAGCGCACTGGTGCAGGAAGCCTCCCCGATCCGGTAGGGCCGTACCGTGGCCGCTGCGGCCTCGCTCTCCTCGGGCATGGGCAGGGTGGGATCGTTCGCCAGCCAGCGCGCCACTTCCGGCTCGCTCCAGCGCCGTTTCGGGTCGCGCAGCAGCAGGCCGCGGCACAGTTTGCGCAGGTTGTCGTCGAACACGCTGCGCACGTCAATCGGGCGGGTGGCGAGGTGATGGTTGATGACCTGGTCCGACAGGCCCTCGAAGGGATGGCGTCCGGTAGCTGCTTCCAGCACGATCATGCCCAGCGACCACCAGTCGGCTTTTTCGTCGAGTACGCCAGTCAGCGCTTCCGGCGCGGCGTAGCGTACGCTGCGGGCAAGAGTGGTGAAATGCTGCGTCGCCTGCTGCAGCGAGGCGATGCCGAAATCGCTGAGCGCCAGTTGCAGCGGATCTCTGCCCCGCACCAGAAAATTGTCCGGCTTGAGGTCGCGGTGCAGGATGCGCTGGGCATGGATTTCTGACAGGCCAGCGGCCATCTCCTTCACCATCTCATGCAGCCGTTCACGCGGCTGAGGGCCGCTGTCGAACAGCTCACGCAAGGTGCCATAAGGACAGTATTCCATCAGTTCGTAGGCATTGCCGCCGGACAGGCCGTGGGCGACCAGCCGCACCACATGCCCGGCAGGATTCCGGCTCAGACGCGCCAGCAGCTCGCTGTCCGGCCTGATTCCCTTGCGGTAGAGCTTGGCTACCTGACGTTCTCCGGTCTTGCGCGACTCGACCAGCATCAGGTCAGCCTCGCTGCCGCTGGCGGGAAATTCCTCGATCACGCGGTAATCGTCGCGCAGCGCAGCCGGCAGGGTGGGGAGGTGAATGTCCCCTGCCGGCGCGGATTTCTGCAAGGAGCGATTGCAGTACAGGCAGCGCAGTGTACCGGG
>NSJJ01000019.1 GCA_002632355.1 Sulfuricella denitrificans | reverse complement strand
CCCTGAGCGTAGCCGCAACCCGCCCCCTGAGCGTAGCCGAAGGGGAAATCTAAATGTAATTGAACAGCGACAATCCCTGTATTTTCAGAAATGACTTCTGTGCGGCTTCCAGCCCGACCTGCTGCCGTGTCAGATCGGTGATCGCCTTGGCGTAGTCCAGATCCTGAAGCGTGGAGAGGGTCTGTTCATACTCCAATGCAGTGCTTTCCCCGCTACTTTTGACCGCATCGATTTCCTGCATCCGCGTGCCTACCGAGGCACGCACCGTCATAACCCGAACGAGGCCATTGTCCAGGTTCGAAATCGCGGTTGTCAGATTATTCAACAATGCAGCCTGATTACCGGGCACGACAGCAGTATCCAGTGCAGTAATCAGGTTATTGAGCGTAGTGAAGATGCTCTCGTTGGTGCTGGCCTTGATGCTGAATGTATCGCCATTTGCCGGGGCGTCCTTGATACTGAGGTCTGCTCCGTAATCGAATGCCGGCTCCGCCCCCTGGCTTTTCAGACTGATCGTACTGTCGCTGGTATAGGTTCTTGGATAGGGCGCAGCACCCGGCGCAGCGCCGGTCAGCAGTGAGTTGCCAGAGACATTATCAATGATGTCATAGGTCGTCACCGGAGGAACCGCTGCACTCACGGCGAACTTGATGGTGAAATCCTTGTTATTGCCAGGTGCATTCCACAATGCGGGATCCAGAACGCTCCCCGGGCTGACCAGCCCAGTGCCGGTATTTCCTGCCCCGGCGGCGGTCACGAAGGTGCCATTGCCATTCTTGATCTGCATGAAAACATCGGAACCGGCATCGCTCACTTCAATCTGGCGCGAAGGGCTGATCTGAATCAGCCGCTGCCCCTGATCGCCCTGATAAGTCACATTTCCGGGCGACATTTGCGAGAACGGCGCCGTTGAGCCCTTGTAACCGGAAAACATGTATTGCCCGTTGCTGTCCTTGGTGTTGGCGATAGCGAGCAACTCTTCGTAACGCCCGCGCAGGCCGGACGCCAGACCTGAGAGGCTGGTATGATCAACAGTGGAACTGCCGGCAGAGACGGCAACCGTTCTCACGTCCAGGATCAGATTGCTGAGACTTTCCAGTGAAACTTCCTGAACCCCCAGCGCACTGGTAGCTGAATTTGTGTTCACGTCATATTGCTTGTTCAGCGCCTTCGACTGGGAGACTTCCAGCACTCTGGCCGCAGCGACTGGATCATCCTGCGGCGTAAGAATGCGCCGTCCGCTGGAAACCTGCTGATTGGTCCTGAGCAAGGCCGAGGTCTGCTGCTGAACGCTGGAAACGCCCTGGTCATAGAGAGTACCTGTGCTGATACGCATGAATAAACTCCTTATTTGCCCAGACTTAGCAAAGTTTCAAACAAGGTGGTGGCAACCTGCATCATCTTGCCAGACGCCTGATAGGCCTGCTGATAGCGCAACAGATTGGCGGCCTCTTCGTCCAGATTGACGCCTGACATGCTCTGCTGTGCCTGCTGGTTTTGCATCACCAGGCTGGCCTGGGCCTGCCCGGTGACATTGATATCGCGAGACTTCACACCGACCGAGCTGACGATCTGGCTATAGGCACTTTGATAAGTTGCCGTGCTGCCCTCCAGGGTTTTCGTGGTCTGAAGCCCGGTCAGCAACAATATGTTGCGGTTATCCGAGACACCATTGGTATTGCGATCGACGGTAAAAACATCGCCCGTCGCTGGCGCGCCCGAGATCTGCACCGTCCATCCGTTGTATGTGATATCGGCGCCCTCGGTATAAGCCACACCCACAAGAGCGACAGGCGGAACAGAAGTCGGGCTGGAAACATTGAAGGTATTGGCGCTGGTAAAAGTAATGGTCAGCGGTTTCTGCAAATTGACGTTCGGGGGCGGCGGCGTATTGACCGTTCCGGAGCTGATCCTGCCAGTGCCGGTGTTTGCAAGATCCGCTTTGCCGATAACCGGGGCGGCAGCAGCGATTTTTGCCGTATCCCTGATCGCCACGCCGAAATCCCTGGCGCCATCGCGGGTCGGCTGGATCAGCCAGCTATCCCCTGTCGAAAAAGCGCCCGGTGCAGCGATGGTCAGTCCATCCACCGTTTGCGGCAAGGCCGCATTGGTGAACAATGCCGTATTATCCGAAAGGCGTGTCAGCGTGAATCCGGTCGCGGAACGAGTCAACGTGTAATCGCTGCTCGTCACGCTGCTGATATCGGTCAACGTCACGGCGGGGGCACCGGAAGCTACGTTATTCTGCGTATTCGCAAGCACTTTGGCGCTCGGAACGGCATTCTGGCCGGGTACTCCGCTTGCCCCCCTGACGTTGAAATAATACCCCCCCAGATCTCCATTCAGATCCTGCCCCAGACGATGCTGATCGTTAAAGGTTTGCGCCAGGCCGATCGCCACGCGGCCCAGTTCGTTCTGGGCCTTGTCGAGCGATTCGCTGCGGAAAGCCAGAAACCCGCCCAGGTTGCCTCCATCCAGGCTCCCCTGCGGCAACATCTGTGCTGATCCGCCGTAATTCACATAGGCCACCCCGATGCTTTCCGGGTCATCCGGCATCGGCCTGGCGCTCAGGGCCAGCGCCTGCTGTCCCACCACCAGCGCCTGACCCTTTCCCATAAAAATGTTGTAGCTGCCGTCATCCTGCTTCACCACGCTGACATTGACTTCCTTGTTGAGGTCCGCTACAAGCTTGTCACGCTGATCATAAAGATCATTGGGCGGCTGCCCGTTCGCGCTGGCCTCTGCAATAGACACCTGATGGTTGAGCGTGGCGATTTGCTGGGCATAGGAATTGATCAGGCCGACACTGGAGCTGACCTGGGAATTCACGCCGTCCCGGATTTCGACAAAGCGCTGATTCAGCGCCTGAAAACGGGCGACCAGCGCCTCGGATGAGCTGAGCATGCTTTGGCGCGAAGGAACCGATGCGGGGTTCGCCGCGACGTCATGCACCCCCTGGAAAAACTCCTGCAATGCGGGTGACAATCCGGCACTGGAATCAGCCAGCATATTGTCCAGCTGGCTGATCTGGGAATAATAAGTGTCGAGGTAGCTGCTCTTGGTTTGGGCTGACTGAACCTGATTATCCAGGAACTGACTGTATATCCGCTTGACCGTGCTGACATTGGTGCCTTGGCCGAGAAAACCGGCACCGGTATACAGGGGCGCGTTGGTGCCCTGCACAATCGACTGGCGGCTGAAGCCAGGCGTGTTGGCATTGGTGATATTGTGCCCCGCCGTGGACAAGCCTATCTGCGCAGCCCGCAGACCCGTGATACTGATACCGAATATTCCGTCGCTCATTTTGAATTCCTCTGGCTATTTAACGGCATAAAGTCCAGAAACTTTAAGCCAGCGCCTGGCGCAAAGTGCTGCTGTTGATAACGCGCATCAACTTGTCGGCATACTGGGGATCGGTTGCATAACCGCTTTGCTGCAAACCACGCGCAAAACCCGAAGCATCGAGGTTCTGGCCGAACAAAGCGGCATATCGCGGGCTGTTTTTGAGCATGCTTGCATAATCCCTGAATGCATCCGAATAAGAATCATATGCCCGGAAAAGCTCAATTTTCTTCTGAGCTGCGCCATTGACGTACTCGGTCGTCTGGGCTTCTACCACAGGCCCATTCCAGCCCTTCCCGGCCTTGATGCCGAACAGGTTATGGCTTGCATTGCCAGCGGCATCGATAATTTCCCGCTTGCCCCAGCCACTTTCCAGCGCAGCCTGTCCCAGTAAAAAATGCGCCGGAACACCCAACGTCCTTGCCGCATCGGTAGCCTGCGGCCAAAGCGAATTCACGAAATCGGCAGGATCGGAAAAGCCCGGTTTGTTGCCGGCATTCGTTGAAACATCTGGTGTGACACCAATCTCGGGCAAGGCCTGTTCAAGCAGCAGCCGGCTCACCTGAACTGGCCTCGTCACCGCAACCGGCAAAATCTGCCGGTCGAATTGTCCGCTTGCCAGCTTGCCTTGACTCACCGGGGAATCTTTCGGGATGACACCCTGCATCTGCATCTGTCGCACCAGCATATCCGCCAGCCCGATTCCCTTACCCTTGCTCATGCTTTGTGCTAGTTGCGAATCCATCATGCTGGTATAGAGCTGGGTATTGGAATTATCGAACAGCCCTTCCTCTGGGGTTGCTTCCCGCATGCTCTTCAGCATCATATTCAGGAACAATGCCTCGAATTGCTGTGCCGCCGCACGTGCGCCGGCAACAGGGTCTGTTTTGACCTGCAGACGCAACTGGCCGACACTTTGCGCGTCGAGCGCCAGCCGAGAGGAAATATCGGATACGGAGGAGATCATGGTCCGCATTCAAGCAGTTTCCATGCCAATCCAGCACGAGGCGTGGTGTTGTCCTCGCCTATACCATCAACATGCTAAGAGAAAACAGGGGGATGAACAGGGTGTCTACGCACCTTAAATAATTTCAAGCTCGGCCCGTAAAGCACCTGCGGCCTTCATGGCCTGAAGAATGGCCAGCAGGTCCTGCGGGGAAGCACCCACGGCATTCAACGCTTTCACCACTTCGCCAAGCGAAGGGCTGGCCTGCAAAGCCACCAGCCCGCCTTTCTGTGCCGTAATATCGATCTGGGCATTCTGCGTGGTCACCGTTTCTCCCTGCGACAGGGGATTTGGCTGGCTTACCTGGGTATCGCTGCTGATCGTGACCGCCAAATTGCCGTGCGCCACTGCGCAATTGTCGACTTCCACGTTCTGGTTCATCACCACGGATCCGGTACGCGCGTTGACGATGACCTTGGCGGCACCATTACCTGCCGTGACCGACAGGTTTTCCACCTGAGACAGGAACGCCACCCGCTGGTTATTGTCACGCGGAGCCACTACCCGGATCTGGCGCGCATCGCTGGCACTTGCCGTGCCTGCGCCAAAGCGGCTGTTGATCACCTGAACAACCCGGTTTGCGGTAGTAAAATCGCCCGTATTCAGGTCCAGGCTGATAAAGTCACCCTGCCCCAGCTGAGTATCAACCGCCCTCTCGACCGTTGCGCCCGCAGGAATACGGCCAACAGCCAGGTGATTGACCTGGGCACTGCTGCCGCCAGCGGATGCGCCCACGCCGCCCACCAGCACATTGCCTTGGGAAATCGCATAAACCTGCCCATCAGCACCTTTCAGCGGCGTCATGATCAGCGTGCCGCCACGCAGGCTTTTGGCATTACCGAGCGATGATACAGTCACGTCAATATTCTGGCCGGGCCGGGCAAAAGCAGGCAGGTTGGCCGTGACCATCACTGCAGCAACGTTTTTCAGCTGCAGGCTGGCAGACGGCAAATTCACGCCCATCTGGCCCAGCATGTTGATGATGCTCTGCACGGTGAATGGCGTCTGAGTCGTCTGGTCACCACTGCCATCCAGCCCCACAACCAGCCCGTAACCTGCCAGCTGGTTGGTTCGCACGCCCTGTACTGAAGCAATATCCTTGATCCGTTCGGCGTTAACCGTACTGGATAATAGAAGAACCAGGGCAACCGCAAATTTCCTAACATTACTCATCGCTCATCACCCCTTGCCAAAATCAGAATGGCAACACAGAAAGAAAGAAGCGCGCCAGCCAACCCATGGTCTGCGCTTCGTCGATATAACCCGTACCCTTGTATTCCATGCGCGCATCTGCCACCTGGGTCGAGGATACCGTATTGGCTGCACTCACAGTCGTCGGATTGACCACTCCGGAAAAGCGCACGAATTCGCCGCCCTGGTTGATATTCATCTGCTTCTCGCCACTGACCAGCAGGTTGCCATTGGGCAGCACTTCGATCACCGTTACGGCGATGGTTCCGGTAAAGGCATTGTTGGCACTACTATCGCCCTTGCCTTCGAATGTACTTTCCGAGCTGCCGGAAATCGGGGTTTTCAGCACATTTGCGCCTGACAGCGTACCCAGCAGAGGCACGGTCATGCTGGTGCTACCCTTGCGGTCCGCCGTAGAGCTGGATTTCTTGCTGGCGGATATCTTTTCGTTGATGGTGATGATCAGGGTATCCCCGACATTACGCGCACGACGATCCTCGAACAGCGAGCGATTGGTGTAACCCGCCTGATAGATCGATCCATTGCCGCCAGGCGCCTCGGCTGCCGGAGCAGGGCGTGCCGTCATCGGCTGATGAACGGCCGCCGGGGGCACCGTGGTGCAACCCGCCAGAACCAGCGCGACCAGAACGACATATTTCAGGCTGTCAAACATGTGCTAGCTCCTTATCAGATCTGCGTCAGGCGCTGCAGCATCTGGTCGGAAACCGTGATGGCTTTCGAATTGATTTCGTATGCACGCTGCGTCTGGATCATGTTGACCATCTCCTCCACCACATTGACGTTGGAGGTTTCCACATAACCCTGATTGAGCACCCCAAGGCCGTTGGTGCCAGGCGTATTCGCCGATGGCGAACCCGACGAGGCGGTTTCCTTGTAAAGATTTTCACCCTCGCTTTGCAGCCCGGCCGGGTTAATAAAATTGGCCAGTTGCAAGCTCCCTACCTGAGTCGGCGCAGTAGATCCACCCTGCAACACCGATACTGTTCCATCACGCCCGACCGTCACGCTCACGGCATCGGCAGGAATGGTCAGGGCCGGCTGCACCGGATAACCGCTTGCGGTCACGAGCTGCCCCTGGCTATCGAGCTGGAACGAACCGTCACGGGTATAGGCTGTGCTACCGTCCGGCATCAGAATCTGGAAAAAGCCCTTGCCATTCACCGCGATGTCCAGCGGGTTCTCTGTCTTCTGCAGATTGCCCTGCATATGGATACGCTCGGTGGCAATCGGCCGTACGCCGGTGCCCAATTGCAGCCCAGACGGTATCTGCGTCTGCTGCGAAGACTGCGCGCCAGGCTGACGCAGGGTCTGGTAGAGCAGATCCTCGAACACTGCCCGACTGCGTTTGAAACCGTTGGTACTGACGTTGGCCAGATTGTTCGACACCACGTCCATCTGGGTCTGTTGGGCATCAAGGCCAGTTTTTGCAATCCACAAAGAACGAATCATGTCCTAACCCCCATTAACCATTTAAACTCAAAACCTGACCGGCCTTGGCATCATTGCTTTCGGCTTTCTGCAGCAGCTTGGTCTGCAATTCGAAGCTGCGGGCGTGGTTGATCATATTCACCAGTGACTCCACCATACTGACGTTGCTGCTCTCGAGCGAATTCGATGCCAGCGCAACGTTCACATCTGCCGCTGCGGGCTGCCCGCTCTTGAGCCGGAACAGCCCGTCCTGCCCCTTTACCAGGTCCGATTCGGATGGGTTGACCAGTTTGATACGCCCCAGCGCGGTCACTGAAGTCAGCGTCTGGCCGGTAGGAATGGCAGAAACCGTACCATCCTTGGCCACAGTGATGTCATTGTCGGGAGGAATGGCAATCGGGCCGCCATCACCCGTCACGTTCAGGCCATTGCGGGTTTGCAGCACGCCGTTCGGGCTGATCTGAAAACTACCGCTTCGGGTATAGGCCTCGCTGCCATCAGGCGCCTGCACCGCAATCCATCCTTTTCCCTGGATCGCCACATCCAGCTCGCGCCCCGTGTTCTGGACAACCCCCGGACTGAAATCCGTTCCTGTAGTGGAATCGACCACAAAAGCCCGGGTCCTGGCGCCTTCGCCAATAACAGGCAGCGCACGGAAAGCATTGCTTTCAGCGCGATATCCGGTGGTTGTGACATTGGCCAGATTGTGCGCCGTTGAAGCCTGCTGCCACAGCGTATGCTTGGCCCCGGACATGGCGATGTAGATCAATCTATCCATACGAATTCCCTTTTACGTGTGAAAAGTGAAGCCACTTGGCTGCGCCTTCGTTGTGAAGCGTGAAATGGAAAATCATCATTCTCCATACACCCTTCACATTTCACAGCGCAGCGACTTCACGCTTCACTCGACTTACCTCAAGTTCACCAGCGTCTGCAGCACCTGATCCTGGGTCTTGATGGTCTGAGCATTGGCTTGATAAGCACGCTGTGCCACGATCATGTTGACCAGTTCGGCCGTCAAATCGACGTTGGACTCTTCCACTGCACCGGATTGCAGCACCCCGAGACTGGAAGTACCGGGAGCACCGATCAGCGCCTGACCTGAAGATGGACTTTCGGTCCACTGGTTATCTCCCAGAGGCTGCAAACCCTGCGGATTGGCGAAGTTCGCCAGTGCAAGCTGCCCCAGGGTATTGACCTGCCCGTTGGTGTAACGCCCCTGCACGACGCCATCGCTTCCGATGCTAAAACCTGACAGACGGCCCGATGCAAAGCCATCCTGGGTCAGCGCATTAACACCGAAGGGGCTGCCGAACTGGGTCGTGCCATTGAAATTCAGATTGAGCGTTTGCGCCACATCCACGCCCATGGTTGCATCCCAGGCTATGGCCTGTGCTGTTCCCAGACCAATCGGTGGCCCTGCCGGAGCAGTCAGATTGCCAGAGGTATCGAACACCAGCTGGTCGAATGTGAGCACCGCACCGGCGTTGTAAGAACCACCATCAATAATGGCATGCACGTCCCAGGTGCCTGCCGCTGCGGTTTTACCGAAAAACAGGGTTGCCACATGCGGGTTACCCAGACTGTCGTAGATAGTCGTGGACGTCGATGAGTTGTACATGTCGGTTGTAGGCTGCACGTAAGTGGGCGGCGTGGTGGCCGGCACAATGGCAGTGAGCGCTGCCGGGAATGCTCCGCCGGTAGGCACCGTCGAACGCGAGTCGAGATTCACCACGGGCGATGCGATCGCAGTTGGCTTCGGGCTGATATCCGCGGTATTCATCCGCAGGTTCCCCATCGCGCCGGTCACGTTGCCAGAACTGTCAACCTGGAATCCAGTGACATTCAATCCGCCACTGGTGACGATATAGCCTTCCTTGTCGAGCTGAAACTGGCCGTTACGGGTATAAGTCGCCGTGCCATTGTTGCTCAAAACAAAGAACCCCCGCCCGTTGATCGCCACATCCATCGTATTGTTGCTGACGCTGATATTGCCCTGGGTGAACTGTTGCGCCACTGCCGCCAGCTTGGTGCCGATGCCGATCTGGCTTGCCCCAGCGCCTGCCAGCGAGGCGGCAAACACGTCAGAGAACTGCGCCTGCGACGTCTTGAAGCCTACCGTGCTCGCATTGGCCACGTTATTGCCGATGACATCCAGGTTCTTTGAGGATGCGTTAAGGCCGCTTAGTCCGGTTTGAAAACCCATGGTTTATCTCCTTACAGAATCTGTTTAACTTCAGACAAGGCAATCGGACCGTATCCGGCCACATTCAGCGTAGCGCCCTGCACACCCAGAGAGACGCTACCCACCATTCCCACAGCCAGTGCGGCGGCATCGATTTTTTTCCCACCCTGCATAGCGCTGACCTCGAAGGTATAGGCACCGTCCGGCGCGGCACTTCCTCCGTCAACCGTGCCATCCCACTGAAAAGGCACGCTGCCAGCGGTTTTCTGCGGCCCGAGATCAGCGGTATGAATGACCTTGCCGGAAGCATCCTTGATCATGACGGTCACCTTGTCGGCAGCCTGCGTCAGCTCAACGCCGCCATAGGCAGCGCCATTTGCCAACTCCAGCTTATTACCGGGAATCATCACGCCATGCCCGACCAGTGACGCCGCCTGGAGCGACTGACTGGCAGAGAATGAGCTGGAAAGCGCTTTTACTGCATCATTCAGCTTATCGATACCCGTCACGGTGGAAAGCTGTGCCATCTGGCTTGTCACCTGTGCGTTATCAAGCGGATTCAAAGGGTCCTGATTCTTCATCTGCGTCACCAGCAGCTTGAGAAAACGGTCCTCGCTTTGCTGCGCGGCGGTCCTGGTAGTGGTGGCAGCGCCAGTCGAGCTCGTGACTGCATTAACCGTGGTCATGATTGACTAATCTCCTTATTGGCCCAGCTGCAGGGTTTTCTGCAGCAGGGTTTTTGCTGTATTCATCACATCCGCGTTGCTTTGATAGGAACGCGAGGCTGAAATCATGTTCACCATTTCTTCCACGGCATTGACATTGGGCATGGTGACGTAACCCTTGGCATCGGCAAGTGGATTTTTCGGGTCATACATCAGCTTCATCGGCGCCGGATCGTCGATTACTTTGCTTACACGCACTCCGGCTGCAGCACCATTATTGCCACCCAGCGGGGTGGCGCTGAACACCACCTGCTTGGCACGATAAGGCTGCCCGGTGGCGCTGGTGGCGCTATCGGCATTGGCCAGATTGCTCGCCACCACATTGAGGCGCTGCGACTGCGCCGTCATGGCCGAACCGGAAATATCGAACAGATTGAACAGGGACATGATTATTGACCTCTCAATGCAAGTTCAAGGGTCTTGAATTTGCCACTGACCCGATCCAGGGCGAACTGATAGCGAATGGCGTTATCGATGAACTGGGTACGCTCTACATCCATATCCACCGTATTGCCATCAATGCTGGGCTGAGCGGGTTGACGGTAAAGCGTCTTTGCGCCGAAAGGGTTGGCGCCCTGGGGTTGCAGATGACCGGGAGCAGACGTATTCAAACCCACTGGCTGACTGGAGCCGACAGCATCCTTCAGCGCCTGGGAAAAATTGATATCGACCGCCTTGTAACCTGGCGTGTCGGCATTGGCGATATTTCCGGCCAGCAATTGCTGACGATGCGCATGCAGATTGAGCGCCTTGCTCATGAATCCGATTTCTTCGTCTATCCTGCTTACCATCACCACAACCCCCAATAACACTGCCAGTGGAGATCATTAAGCACGGAACATGCCAGGACGGCAGGAAGCAAAAAGTGAAACCGCTGCGCCGTGAAAGGTGAAGCCGCTGCGCCGTGAAATGCAAAAACCCTGCCTTTCACGCTTCACACTTCACAGCGAAGGCAAAGCCAAGCGGCTTTAGCTTTCACAGACAGGCGGCAATAATTGCCGCAACGGCAAACAGATTCAGTCGGCGGGAAGCACCCGGTTGCGCCCCGATTCCTTGGCCTGATAAAGCGCCCGGTCGGCACGGGAGATCATGGATTCAGCGCCCTCTCCCGCCCCTCTCAGCGCCACACCGGCACTGAAGGTAATCAGCAGGCGCTGATTGTCGTGCATGAAGAAATTCTTGGTGAGTTGACGCTGCACCCGGGTCATCACCTTGACCGCTTCATCCATGCCCGTATCCGGAAGAATGATCACGAATTCCTCGCCGCCGAAACGTGCGATCACATCGGAAGGGCGCAAGGCCTCCTTGGTTACCCGCACCAGATGCACCAGGGCATCATCTCCCGCATCGTGGCCGTAAGTGTCGTTCAGGCGCTTGAAGTGGTCGATATCCAGCAGCGAAACGCACATCGGCGAGTTCAACCGATCCGCACGCGACAGTTCACGACCGAAGGCTTCTTCCATGCCACGCCGGTTGAGCGTGCCGGTCAAATGATCTTCGTGCACCAGCTCGCTGACATGATCCAGTTCCGTTTCAAGCTGGCGGATTTTTTCTTCGGCATCCTTGACCTGCAGGTGCGCCTTTTCCAGCTCATCGCGGGAGCGCATCATGTCGAGCTGCATCCCGCGGGTATCTTTCATCAGATTGCCCAGAATCTGGTTAAGCTGGTTGATATCCTCTGTTTTGCTGATTTCTGCTGCATAGATTTCGATCTTGCTGTGATACTCGCCGGTACTGGCCGACATTTCCGACATGCGGTCGATAAACGTCGCCATCATGTTCTTGATGGTCGTTCTGGCTTCCATCAGACTGTGTTTCAAATTTCCCTGCTTGAATATCACTTCCTTGAAACTACGCTCGGCGTCATACAGCACGCGACTATCCAGAGGCTGGGAAATGATGTCCTGCACCACGGCAATCTGGCCGGTCAGCCATTTGTCATCCAGCAGCAATTCGCTGATATTATCGACCAGCAGTCTCAACAGGCGAACCAGCCCATCCAGCACCTGAGCATCGGAATCGTTGCGCAGTTCCAGCTTGATCCAGAACTGCTTGAGTTTCTTTGCCAGGCCCTGGATCGTCAGTGTATCGCGCGCTTCACGTGCCTGCTGGGCCAGCAGAATGGCCTCGTCACGCAGATCGGGAAACTGCGACAGACGTGGCGCCACGCCAGTCTGAATGGTTTGCGCCAGCATTTCCCGCAAGGCACCGGGCACATCGGAAAGAGAAATCTCGACACCAGCCACCGGCTCCGGTGCAATGGCAGCCGGACCAAGTTGCACCCCCGCCTCCGGTTCGACGCCGTCGACCGGCACACCCGCCTGGGCGACCTTCTCGCCCCACGAGCCAACCAGCGCCTGCAATTTAGTATGCAGCACGGCAGAGTCCTTGGCGAAATTGCTCAACACCCGCGCCAATCCTTCTTTCTTGCGCGATGCAGTCACCCCGCTCTGCTTGAGGTCCCACTGGCGGATCAGTTCCCGGATCAACTCAGCCCAATTGGCATCGCTCCGAGCCGCTGACTTTGGCGACACCTGACCTTCTTTAGCCTGCTTATCCGTAGGTGGTATGCCCGCAATTTCGTTATAGATGGTCTGATAATTTTCAGGGTTCGGGGCAATCCGCCTTGCCGCCAGCGCTTTCAAGGTTTCTCGGGCAATATCGGTGGGATTGGTAAAGGCAGGCATGATCATTATTGGCCGTGTGGAGATTCGCCGCAGCAGTATAGCACCCCCACTTTTTCGGTTACAATCAGGCCATGCCGACATACGTTTCGTCTTTTTTTCTGCTCCTGCTTCTCTCCTTCTCCTCGTTTGCCAGCTCTCAGTGGCAGGATCTCGAATCCATCCGGAATGGCGCCATCCAGTACGCAAAACAACAAAGTACAGCACAGCCCGGCACTGTCTCTGTCACTGCCACGCCACTGGATCCCCGGTTGAGACTGCCCGTTTGCCAGTCCATGGAATTTTTCATTCCCGCCGGAACCCGACTGTGGGGCAACAGCAGTATTGGCGCCCGGTGCAACGTCCCTTCGCCCTGGACGGTATATATTCCGGTCAGTGTCAGCATCACCAGCGAAGTCGTGTTCGCCGCCCGCCCCTTCAACTCGGGCCATACACTTACCGAAGCGGACATCATGTCAAGAAGCGAAGATGTCACCCAGTTTGCGTCCGGCGTCATTACCGATCCCAGGCAGGCTTTGGGGAAAACCGCCACCATTAGCGTGGCCGCCGGATATCCGCTGCGTATCGACATGCTGCGTGCAGCCTATGTGATTCAGCAGGGGCAGAGTGTAAAAATCCTTGCCCGGGGCCAGGGCTTCCAGGTCAATGCGGAAGGCAAGGCGCTGACCAACGCAGCGGCAGGCCAGATCGTCTCGGTGCGTAGCGGCTCGGGGCAGGTCATCAAGGGCACTGCGCGGGAAGGCGGTATCGTGGAAGTGCCATTCTGAAACAGGATTTCAGAATGGCACTTCTTTAGCTATACTGTGGCGAGAAAAATTTCCCGGATGCCGCTAAAGTTTCTTTCACGCATGCCGCTATGACATATGACAGGATTGCCTGAACACTCAGGATCAGCGCAAAGGATATATCGTGAAAATTGACAGCTCAATCAGCAAGACCATTGCTACCGCAAGCGGCGAGAGCAAGACCGTGCGCAACAAGTCCACGGGCACTCAGGAAAATACCAAAGCGGACAGTGCAGCAAGGGTAAACCTGACTTCCTCAAGCCAGCTTCAGGCTTTGAGCGGTGGAACAGGGGAAGCCCAGCCCGTGGATACTGCCAAAGTGGAAGCCATCAAACAGGCCATCTCCGAGGGTCGTTTCAAAATCAATCCGGAAAAAATTGCCGACGGTCTGCTGAACTCCGTCAAAGAATTGCTGACAAGCCATAAGGCCTGATTTGGACCAGAACCCAGGCGCCACCTTTGCCGGCCTGATCGAGGCGGAGTACAGTGGCTTTCAGGAATTTCACCACCTGCTCAAGCAGGAGCAGGGCGCCCTGATCAAGGGCGATGTAGACCTGCTGTTGCAGCTTTCAGCAAGCAAATCCGATCTGATTGAAAAGCTGACCGGACTCAGCACCCAGCGCATTCGCCTCATCACTGCAGCCGGCTACGAAAACAACGCCTCCGGCATTTCCGCCTATCTTGACGCCGCTAAAGTCCAAACCGCCACGCGAGACAGGTGGAACAAGTTGCTTGATCTGGCCCGTGAAGTCGACCAGATCAATCGCAGCAATGGCATCCTGATCGATACCCGTCTGCGTCACAACCAGCAAACCCTTTCAGTGCTTCAGAGCGCAGCCAACCCGAGTGCCAGTTTGTACGGACCCAATGGACAGATCAGCGGCGCAGCAAGCGGACGTCGCCTCGACAAAGCCTGACAGTCCATCAGTAAACTACTGAAGCACCTTGGTTTGCACTTTGACATCCGGCTCTATCATGACCGTCACGCGCCGGTTGCGCGTTCTACCCGCATTGGTGTCATTGGGCTCCACCGGACGCTGGTCAGCATAGCCAACAGCCATCAGTCGCGCAGGATCGACGCCATTCTCGATGAACAGACGCACCACGCTGCTGGCGCGCGCAGTCGAAAGTTCCCAGTTGGAAGGGTAGCCGGGCGTGGAAATCGGGATATTGTCCGTATGCCCTTCGATCTGCACCGCATTGGGCACCATTGCCACCACCTGGGCCACTGCGCTCAAAACCTGGGTGGATTGTTTTTCCAGTAATGCCTGACCGGGAGCGAATAGCACACTGGCATTGATTTCAATCGAGACGCCAAGCGGTCCCTGTGTGACACGAACCTGGCCTTCCTTAACCAGCGGCTCCATCACCTTGAGGATGTCGCTGGCGATCCCTTTCATGTTTTCTTCCTGCTTCTTGCGCTTGACTTCCTGCGCCGGATCACTCTTAACCGGAACACGCTGAATGATGACATTGGGCCTCCCGGTCGGGGACAGTGAAGGTGTTTCACTGTTCAACTTGATGACTTCCGGGCTGCTGGGCGCACGTTTGAAGGCATCGACGAGCGAATCGCTGAGAACCCTGTATTTTCCCTCGTTGAGCGAGGAAATGGCATACATCACAACAAAAAACGCAAACAGCAGCGTGATGAAGTCGGCGTAGGAAACCAGCCAGCGCTCATGATTTTCGTGTTCTTCAGGTTTTTTCTTGCGCGCCATGTGCGGTTACACAATATAGCCCTGAAGCTTGGTTTCAATAATGCGTGGGTTTTCACCATTGGCGATCGAGCCCAGCCCTTCTATCAGCAACTCCCGCAACGTCACCTGATGCCCGATCAGCACCTTGAGCTTGTTGGCGACAGGGAGGAACAGCATGTTGGCCGAGCCTACGCCGTAAATGGTGGCAACGAATGCCACGGCGATGCCCCCGCCCAGTTTGGACGGGTCGGACAGGTTCTCCATCACGTGAATCAGCCCCATCACCGCGCCCAGAATCCCGATGGTGGGCGCATAGCCGCCGGCCGATTCCCACACCTTGGCAGCCTGGCGCTGGTGTTCCTCGTAGGTATTGATTTCCACCTCCAGGGCTTCACGGATCTTGTCCGGCTCGGCGCCATCAACCAGCATCTGCAGCCCTTTGCGCTTGAATGGGTCGGAGAGGTCGTCGATCAGCGGCTCCAGCGCCAGCAAGCCTCCCTTGCGGGCGATACTGCTCCAGTGGAGTATTTCCTCGATCAGTTGAGCCGGGTGCACCTGTGGCGGCACGAATACCCATTTGAGCAGCCTCATGCCATTGAGGAAAACCGGCAACGAACTCTGCAGCATGACCGCGCCCATGGTGCCGCCAATTACGATGAAGAATGCCGTGATCTGAAGCAGGGAACCAACATGTCCCCCTTCCAGAATCTGTCCGCCGACAATGGCAGTCAATGCCAGCAGCAGACCGGCAATACTGATCAGATCCACACCGCCGCGCATCAGTGGTTCAACCAGTCCTTGAGCCGGCCTCGCAGGCGTGCCACAGCCTGACTATGAAGCTGGCTGACGCGGGATTCGGTCACCCCCAGCACCGCACCGATCTCCTTCAAATTCAGCTCCTCTTCGTAATACAGACTCATCATCAATTGTTCCCTTTCCGGCAGCTGTTTGATTGCTTCCACCAGCGCGGCACGGAAGCTTCCGTCCTCGATCTGCGCCAGAGGATCGGGCCGCTCGTCTGCCGCGTGGCGCTCAAAAAAATCATCATCGCCATCAGAGTAAAAATCTTCGTAGTGTACCAACTGGTGGCCACGCGCCTCCTGCAGCATCTGATGGTACTCATCCAGCGGAACCTGCAATTCTTTTGCCAGTTCCTGCTCGCCGGGAGCGCGTCCCAGCCTTTGTTCGAGTTTGCTGACAGCAGCTTCGATGACGCGCATGTTCTTGCGTGCCGAACGCGGCGCCCAGTCGGCCTCGCGCAACTCGTCCAGCATGGCCCCGCGGATACGCTGGCTGGCATAAGTCTCGAACTGAGCCCCCTGAGAAGGGTCATAGTGCCCTACTGCATCCAGCAAGCCAATCAGACCAGCCTGGATCAGATCATCCACCTGAACGCTCGATGGCAGCTTCGCCACCAGATGATGGGCAATTCGCTTGACCAGCGGCGCATACTGCGCCACATATTGCTCGTTGCTCTGCAGCTTGCCGTTCGCCTGGTACATGCTGACGCTCACATCCGCCCCTGCAGGCCGGATTCCCCTGCCGTGGCGCGACTGGTCTGGATCAGGCGCTGCATGAAAGCTTCCAGTTGCCCCTCCTCGCCCTCAGGATGAGGCCACTGATCCATCGCCTCTGCCAGGTCGCGAAACGTCTGCGCCGCTGCTGTTGCCGGAAAAGCATCCACGACCGAACGTCCCAGTTGAGTCGCGCGGTGAAGTTTATCGTCGCGCGGTACACATCCCATGTAATCCAGCCTCACCTTGAGAAAGCGGCTCGCCACTGTTGCGACCTTCCTGAACACGGCCTCTCCTTCTTCAGTGCCGGACACGCGGTTCACGATAATATGAAAACTGCGACGCGCAAACCCCTGGTTGAGTACCTTGATCAGGGCATAGGCGTCGGTCATCGAGGCTGGCTGAGGGTCCACCACCAGCACCAGTTCCTGCGCCGCCAGGCTGAGCGGAAGAACATGGCTCGCGACCCCCGCAACAGCGTCGACCAGCACCACATCTACGGGTTGCGAAAGCTGACCGAATGATTGCACCAGCGACGCCTGATCCTCGACGCCCAGGGCGGCAAGGGACTCTACACCCTTGCCGGCGGGAACCACCGTAATGCCTTCCGGACCCGTCAGCAGGACCTGTTCCAGACTGCGTTCGCGCCTCACGACATGACTCAGGTCGTAACAGGGTGTGAGCCCCAGCATGCCGACCACGCTATGCGCGCCCTGATGTTCATCCAGCACCATCACCTGCTTGCCACGCTTGGCCAGCGCAGCCGCCAGGTTGATCAATGCCGTGGTTTTGCCCACACCGCGCCGGCCGCTGGCAAGCGTCACTATTCTCACGAAATCGCCCGACAGCAGCCGGCGCAATCCCGCAGCCTGATCCTGAGCGACATCAGCCACGCAGCGTCCCCGCGCCTGAAGCGCCGTCATCGCTGACGCCAGCCATCACAAGAGGGAACTCGCCTTCTTCGAGGCTGAACGAAGCATGTGTTTCAGGCGGGCGGAATGCCCGGTCTACCAGATACGTAGCCTTTGCCAGATGCAAGTCTTCCGGCACGCGCTGGCCGTTGGTGATGTAATGTAGCGGTAGCTGGTGACGGATAATGACATCGAGCGCCCCGCCGAAGCTGATGGCTTCATCCACCTTGGTCAGAATGCAGCCATCCACTCCTGACCCTTTATAGGCACGAACCACATCTTCCAGCGTGCTGCCCTGGGCGTTCGCGCCGATCAGGAGCAGGCGTTTGACGCTACGGCCACCACTGGTCAGCAGGGCCACCTGCTCTTCCAGGCGGCGATCGCGTTGACTCATGCCGACGGTATCGATCAGGACCAGATGCTTGTTCTGCAGATCGGCCAACGTGAACTGCAAATCCGCCTCATCCTTGACTGCATACACCGGCACGCCAAGAATTTTTCCATAAATCCGCAACTGCTCGTGCGCGCCAATCCGGTAGCTGTCGGTCGTCAGCAGCGCCAGTTTGTTGGCGCCATGCTTGAGCCGGCAGCGCGCTGCGAGTTTGGCCACGGTCGTGGTCTTGCCAACACCGGTAGGGCCGACCAGGGCATAGACGCCGCCACGGTCGATAATGTCGTCACCTTCCTTGACCACGCGCAGATTGTGCACGAGCGCCGCCTTGACCCACTTCATGCCGCGATTGAAATCGCCGCCGGGCGGCAGTTTCTCCAGCAACTGGCGCGAAAGCGCGGGGCTGAACCCCACTGCCAGCATATGGCGCAGCACTTCCACCTTGACCGGATCGCTACGCTGCAATTCGCCCCACGCCAGGCCGGCCAGTTGTCCTTCCAGCATGCCGCGCAGGGAGCGGATTTCATGCATCATTTCCTGCACCACGCCATCCATGGGATTGGGTGCAGCCGGTGACGGCGCGGGTTGTCTGGATGAAGCCGGGGAAACGGCATCCAGCATGGCTTCCTGACGGATGCGCTGGAGTACGCTGATATCTTCCCTCCCGACCGGACGCGCCTCTTCGCGAACGGGCGTTGGGCTCAGGCGCGGTTCCTGAATACGTTCCTGGTATTGCGGCCTGCGCGGCTGACTGATCACCGGAGCCGAAGCCAGCGCCGGCGTTGCAAGGGAGGCCACATCCATGTTGGCCACCGCCATGATCTCGATCATGCCGTCAACGGAACGGTTGGAGAGAATGATGGCATCCGCGCCCAGGGCATCCCTGACCTGACGCAATGCCTCACGGGTGTTGGCGGCGCGGAATTTTTTTACGTTCATGCCCGGGCGCCCAGAACGGCAGTCACACGGATGTTTCTGGAATCGGGAATTTCAGCGTGGGAAACCACTTTAAGCTGAGGCGCCACCCGGCGCAGGAAGCGGGACAGCAGCGGACGTAACGCAGCAGGTACCAGCAACACTGCCGGCAGGCCCATCTGCTCCTGCTGCTGAACCGCCTGGGCAGTTTGCTGCATGAGATTTTCCGCCAGACCGGGCTCAAGTCCCAAACCTTCGCCCATGCCCTGCGCGGCATGCATCATGATCTGTTCGAGATCGGGTTCGAGGGTCATCACCTGCAACTCTGCGGCTCCCGGGTAAATTTGCTGCATGATAGCACGGCCCAGCGCAACGCGGACCGCGGCTGTCAGGTCAGCGGTGTCCTGCGTACGTGCCGCATGATCGGCCAGGGTGTCAATAATGGTGCGCATATCGCGGATATGCACGCCCTCATCAAGCAGGTTCTGCAGCACTTTCTGCACCACGCCCAGGGAAAGCAGCTTGGGCACCAGCTCTTCCACCAGCTTGGGCGATTCCTTGGCGAGGTGATCCAGCAATTGCTGCGTCTCTTCGCGCCCCAGCAGCTCTGCGGAATGGGTCTGGATAATATTCGAGAGATGGGTTGCCACCACCGTGCTGGAATCCACCACTGTATAGCCGAAAGTCTGGGCCTGATCGCGTTGATTGGCATCGATCCACACTGCGGGCAGGCCGAACGCCGGATCGGTGGTCTGGTTTCCCGGCAGCGTACCCAGCACCCGGCCCGGATTGATCGCCAGATACATGCCGGCATAAGCCTCGCCCTGCCCGATCTCGACCCCCTTCAGGCTGATGCGGTAGGCATTGGGACGCAATTCGAGGTTGTCGCGGATATGCACCGGCGGCACCAGAAAGCCCATATCCTGCGCGAATTTCTTGCGGATGCCGCGAATCCGGCGCAACAGTTCGCCATCCTGGGCCCGATCCACCAGCGGAATCAGGCGATAGCCGACCTCCAGCCCGAGCGCGTCCACCGGCATCACGTCATTCCAGCTCACTTCCTGCATTTCTGGCGGCGGCACGACTTCCGGTGGAGCCGTGGACAATTCCGGCGCTCTGGCTTTTTGCTCCAGGTAATAGGCGGTGCCCGCCAGTACGCCTGCCAGGGTAAAAAATGCGATATGCGGCATGTTCGGGATCACGCCCAGCAAACCCAGAATGGAAGCGGTGATGTAAAGCACGGCAGGCCGGTTGAAGAGCTGGCCAACCAGTTGCTGACCCACATCCTCATCCGTTGCCACGCGGCTCACCACCATGCCGGCAGCGGTGGAAATGATCAGGGCAGGAATCTGCGCCACCAGACCATCGCCAATGGCAAGCAGGGTGTAGTTGTTGGCGGCGGTCGCCACATCCAGATTGTGCTGGAAAATGCCCACCAGCAAACCACCGATGACGTTGATGAAGAGGATGAGGATGCCGGCGACGGCATCGCCGCGCACGAACTTGCTGGCACCGTCCATGGAGCCGAAAAAATCCGCTTCCTGCGAAATCTCAGCGCGTCGCCTGCGCGCCTCATCTTCACCGATCAGACCTGCATTGAGATCGGCGTCGATGGCCATCTGTTTGCCGGGCATGGCGTCCAGGGTAAAACGCGCGCTGACTTCGGCGATCCGGCCTGCACCCTTGGTAATCACCACAAAATTGATAATCACCAGGATGATGAAAACGATGATGCCTACGGTGTAATTGCCGCCCACCAAAAAATGGCCGAACGCTTCAATCACCTTACCTGCAGCATCCGGACCGGTGTGGCCTTCCATCAGCACAACCCGGGTCGACGCCACGTTGAGCGAAAGTCGCAGCAAGGTCGTGACCAGCAGCACGGTCGGAAATACCGCGAATTCCAGCGGCTTCTGGGTATACAGGCTGACCAGCATCACGATCATTGCAATGGCGATGTTGAACGTAAACAGCAGATCGAGCAGAAATGGCGGCAACGGAAGCACCATCATCCCCAGAATCAGGATGATGAGAACCGGCCCCACCAGGCCTTTCAGGCCACGGCGGTTGAGCAGGGGCGGTGCATCCACCCGTGCATTCATTTAATCATTCCTGATCGAATCAAACTTCTTCCCTTACAAAATCCAGTTCTGGCGGCACGGGCAACTCTCGTGGTGTTTCGGGTGCTGCGCCGCCGTAGGTCCGATAGCGGCGCAACTGGTATACGTAGGCCAGCACTTCCGCTACCGCAGTATACAGCCTGGCGGGGATTTCCTGCCCCAGTTCTGCGTGCCGGAAGAGCGCCCGGGCCAGAGGAGGGGCTTCCAGGATCGGCACACGATTCTCCTCCCCCAGATCGCGGATACGTTGCGCCAGTATCCCCGCGCCCTTGGCCACTACCTGGGGCGCGCCCATCTTGCCTTCCTGATAGCGCAGTGCGACAGCATAATGAGTTGGGTTGGTGACGATCACATCGGCCTTGGGCACTTCAGACATCATGCGACGCCTTGCCGCCTCTCGCTGGAGTTGGCGGATGCGCGCCTTGACATGCGGATCACCCTCGGTTTCCTTGGATTCCTGCCGCACTTCTTCCTTGGTCATGCGAAGCTGCTTGGCATGATTCCACAACTGAAAAGGAACATCGACTGCGACAATCAGCAGCATCGACCCCGATGCTGCCATGAAAGTAAAACCGACCATGCGGGCCAGGTGAGGAAGGCCCGACTCGAGCGGCTCGGCGACCAGCGAAACAACGTCGCCCACGTTCTGCCACACCACCCACAAGGCAACGCCGCCAATCAGGGCGGATTTGCCGATCGCCTTGACCATTTCCACGATGCCGGACCAGGAAGCGATGCGGGTAATCCCTTTCATGGGGTTGAGGCGGCCAAAATCCGGCATCAGCGCCTGTGTCGAAAAGAGCCAGCCGGAAATCAATATGGAAGAAGCAACAGTGACAACCATCAGCAAGCCCAGAAAAGGCAGCATCGTCATCAGGATATCCAGAGAAAGAAGATGCAGTTGCATCAGCATCTGATCGGGATCGAAAATGACGGCCCGGTCCAGCGTCAGGCCGTTCCGCATCAGGGCGCGCATGTGCTCCATCAGGCCGCCCCCCATGAAAATGAGGCTGCCGCCCGCGGCAAGCAGAATGGAGACTGTGGTCAGTTCGCGAGATCGGGCGACCTGCCCCTTCTCCCTTGCCTGCTCTATTCGCCGTCCCGACGCAGGTTCTGTACGTTCGAGATCGCTGTCTTCAGCCATATTCACTCTCTCCGGAGCACCAGTTTAGCAAAAACAGCCTGCCAAATGGGAATCTGCAGTGTCTTTCAAATACCGGAGTTTTCCCTGAAATGCGCCTGTATACGCTCGATTTCATCACGCTGCGCGACCAGTGCGTTGACACAATCCTGGTCAAATATCGTCCCCGACAATTTCAGCAGATGATCGAACGCTTCCTGATTGTGCCAGGCTTCCTTGTACGGGCGACGGCTGGTGAGGGCATCGAACACGTCGGCCACGGCAACAATCCGGGCTTCAACCGGGATTTCATGCGCCTTCAGCCCCTGGGGATAACCACTACCATCGACAGCCTCGTGATGATATTGCGCGATATTGCGCAGGATATCCACATGCCCCATATTTCCCAGGCCGAAATTGCCCAGCAACTCATCGACAATTTCACGCCCCTTGGTGGTATGTTTTTTCATTTCCTCATACTGCGCCTCATCCAGTTTTCCCGGTTTGAGCAGAATACTGTCCGCCACGCTGATTTTGCCGATGTCGTGCAGGGGAGAAAACAGGAAGATATGCTCGATCAGTTCGTCGTTTAGCTGATATTTATCCGCCAGATGGGTTGCGATCAGCCGCGAATAATTGGCCATGCGGTCCAGATGGGCGCCCGTTTCGAAATCGCGGTGGTGAACGATGTCATTTGCTGTCTTTACTGAAGCCATGAGGGTGCGAATATTGGAAATTTCGCTGATCACAGTCAGTGAAAGCAGATGACCGAACAGGTCGAGATAATGGAGCACCTGCTCGGTAAAAACATCCTTGCAGTAGGAATTAAAAAAAAGAAAACCGAAGAAATTGTCGTTCGAATACATCGGCATGGTATAGCTTGAACCAAAACCGCTGGCCTCGATGATCTGGGTGTGCTGATGAGATCCGGCGCGAAAAACAGCCAGATCGTTGACCACTCTCGGACGTTTCTTTTCAAGAATTTCCTGCAGGGATGATGCGTCCTTCAGACTGCTTTCATAATGAACCAGCGTCGGTTCGTTATTGCTGTTGCTGTATACGAATGTTTTGAGGGTATCTGACTTTTCCTCATGCAAGGCGATCGCGATCCGGTCGATGAAGCCGAATTTCTTGCGCAGGAAAACATGCAGCAAGCCCAGTTTTTCGGATATGGGGATGCTCTGGTTGAGCGCATCCAGAGCATCTTGGTGATCGAACATTGCGCCTCGGCGATGAAATCGTGATGCGCTCAATCATAGTTATTTCAGCTGGCTTCGTCTATCCAGGCCATCTGGATGGCTTCAAGAATTTTTTCGCTGGAGCGGTTGGGGTCGTCGCTGAAGCCATCCAGTTTCGTTACCCACTGGTGCAAATCGGTAAAGCGCACGTATTGGGGATCGGTATCTGGCTGACTGTCGTACAGCGCCTCGGCAATCTGGTGCACATCGGTCCAAAGCATTTTAGTGATGCCCTTCCTTGACCATGTTGATGGTGTATTTGGGAATCTCGATGACCAGATCCTGCGCATCCACAATCGTCTGGCAGGACAGGCGCGAGTTGGGTTCCAGTCCCCATGCCTTGTCTAGCATGTCCTCTTCCAGCTCCTCGGCGTCGTTAAGGGATTCCAGCCCCTCGCGCACGATTACATGGCAGGTGGTGCAAGCGCAGGACTTCTCGCAGGCATGTTCGATTTCGATACCATTGTCGAGCAGCGTGTCGCAAATGGACACGCCGGGCTTGGCTTCAATCACGGCGCCATCCGGACACAGTTCGACGTGGGGCAATACAATCAATTGCGGCATATTACTTAACTCTCCAGTTCTTCCAGCTTGTGCCCGGTCAGGGCTTTGTTGACGCTTGCGTCCATGCGCCGTGCGGCAAAGGATTCCGTGGCGCGGTTCAGGGTTTCCAGGGCCTGGGTGACAAGCCTGTGATCGTCACCGGCAATGGCTGCCCGCAGCGCATCGATCCTGACAGCAATTCTCTCGCCCTCTCCTTCCTTGAGCAAGCGTCCGTCTTCTGCCAGCGCCGCCTCAACCGCCTCGATCAGGCGCCCGCCTTCCACCCGCGCTTCCTGCAGTGCGCGGGCCATCATGTCGTCCTTGGCATACGCCTGCGAAGCTTGCAGCATCTGCGTGATCTGTTCGTCCGAAAGACCATAGGAAGGCTTGACCGTCACTGAAGACTCCACCCCGGTGCTCTGTTCCCGCGCTGTCACCGAAAGCAGCCCATCGGCATCGACCTGGAAGGTGACGCGGATGCGCGCCGCACCGGCCACCATGGGCGGAATGCCGCGCAATTCGAACTTCGCCAGGGCGCGGCAGTCGCTCACCAGTTCGCGTTCGCCCTGCACCACGTGGATGCTCATGGCGGTCTGGCCATCCTTGTACGTCGTAAACTCCTGCGCGCGTGCGGCTGGAATGGTCGAGTTGCGCGGAATCACCTTCTCTACCAGGCCACCCATGGTTTCCAGGCCCAGCGACAGGGGAATCACATCCAGCAGCAGCCATTCATCCTCGCCCCGGTTGCCAGCCAGCACGTTGGCCTGGATCGCTGCGCCCAGCGCCACCACCTTGTCCGGATCGAGATTATTGAGCGGTTCCTGGCCGAAAAACTCGCCTACCGCATGCTGGATGATCGGCATGCGGGTGGAACCGCCAACCATGACCACGCCCTTGACCTCTTCGACGGACAAACCGGCGTCGCGTAGCGCTTTGCGGGTCGGTGCCAGCGTCTTGCTGACCAGGCTTCTGGTGATTTCTGCAAAAACCCCGGTGGTCAGCTTCAGATCCACCATTTCACCTGTTGAAAGCACGGCAGTAATCGGCGCTTCCTCATGCTCTGTCAGAACCTCCTTGGCAGCCCGGGCGTGAGTCTGCAACAGGCGCGTATCCTGATGGCTCAGACCGGACAGGCCGGCCTGTTCGAGTATCCAGCAATAAATCCGGTGATCGAAATCATCTCCGCCCAGGGCGGAATCACCGTTGGTGGAGAGCACCTCGAACACGCCGCGCGACAGCTTGAGAATGGAAATATCGAAAGTCCCGCCACCCAGATCGAATACCGCATAGACCCCCTCAGCACCATTATCAAGACCATAGGCCACGGCGGCGGCGGTGGGCTCGTTGAGCAGGCGCAGCACGTTGATGCCTGCCAGCCTGGCTGCATCCTTGGTGGCCTGGCGCTGGGCATCGTCGAAATAGGCCGGCACGGTAATGACCGCGCCCACAAGTTCGCCGCCGAGGGCTTTTTCCGCGCGCTGACGCAAAACCTTGAGAATTTCAGCCGACACTTCCACCGGGCTTTTCACCCCGGCAAGCGTGCTGATCTGCACCATGCCGGGCTGGTCTACAAAGCGATAGGGCATGTGGGCCGCATCGGCAATATCTGAAAGGCCACGCCCCATGAAGCGTTTCACCGAAACGATCGTATTTTGCGGGTCCATCGCCTGCTTCTGCTGGGCGTGACAGCCGACATCCACGCCATCAGCGTGATAACGCACCACCGAAGGCAGCAGGGAGCGCCCATGTTCATCGTTCAGCACCACGGCGAGCGCACTGCGCACTGTGGCAACCAGCGAATTGGTGGTCCCCAGATCAATCCCCACTGCCAGCCGGTGCTGGTGAGGTGCGGCGCTCATGCCGGGTTCGGCGATTTGCAGTAATGCCATGAAAATCCTTTTCAAACAGGCCCCAACCCCTCCCGGCCTCCCCTTGTCAGGGGAGGAGAAAAGCGGCTTCCCCCTGACAAGGGGGAAATGAGGGGGATTAAGCTTCCATCAACTCCAGGGCGCTATCGATTTCATCGCCCAGCTTTTCCATGAATTTCAGCTTGCGCACCAGCCCAGAAGCCTCCTGATAATCGGCCTTTTCGTCCAGCAGCCGCCCCAGTTCCTCATGCTGCCCGCGCATCTCGGCACGAAGCCGCTTGTGCAATTGTTCCATATCCGAAACATCCTGCGCTTCCTTCGCCTCCATGATAGCCTCGCGCCATTCCATCTGGGCCATGAGGAATTCCGCCGGCATGGCGGTGTTGCTTTCCTCTTGCGTATCCACGCCATTCAGGTGCAGCAGGTAACGGGCCCGTGATAGTGGTTTTTTCAGCGCCTGGTAAGCTTCGTTGGCATGCGTTGCCCACTGCATCGACAGGCGTTTCTCCTGCTCGCCCTGATGGGCAAACTTGTCCGGATGCACCAGCGTCTGGATTTCGCGATAGGCCTGGTCCAGGCGATCCATGTCTATATGGAACGCGGGCGCCAAACCGAACAGCTCAAAATGGTTTTTGCTGAAGTCGAAGTGCATCAGGTTTATACGTTGAAGCTCTCGCCGCAACCGCAGGCGTTCTTGACGTTGGGGTTATTGAACTTGAAACCCTCATTCAGCCCTTCACGCGTGTAGTCCAGTTCGGTGCCGTCCAGATAGGCCAGGCTCTTGGCGTCGATCAGCACTTTTACGCCATGGCTTTCGAACTGGAGGTCATCCGCGCCGATTTCATCGGCAAATTCCAGCGTGTACGCCATCCCGGAGCAGCCCGAGGTGCGCACACCCAGGCGCAGACCCACACCCTTGCCACGCTTGGTAATAAAGTTGCTGACGTGCTTGGCCGCCTGCTCGGTCATCGTAATTGCCATGATCAGCAAGCTCCCTTGCAGGCATCGGCCACCACGTTTTCGCCATGCTTGGCCTTGTAGTCAGCCACGGCGGCCTTGATCGCATCTTCCGCCAGGATCGAGCAGTGGATCTTTACCGGCGGCAGGGCCAGTTCCTCGGCGATCTGGGTGTTCTTGATATCCAGCGCCTGATCCAGCGTCTTGCCCTTGACCCATTCGGTCACCAGCGAACTCGATGCGATGGCCGAGCCGCAGCCGTAGGTCTTGAACTTGGCGTCCTCAATGACGCCATCCTTGTTGACGCGGATCTGCAGCTTCATCACGTCGCCGCAGGCCGGAGCGCCCACCATGCCGGTTGCCACGCCATCCTCTTCCTTGCCGAAAGAGCCGACGTTGCGCGGATTTTCGTAGTGATCCAGAACTTTTTCGCTATATGCCATTTTATTCTCCTAGACTTAATGTGCCGCCCACTGCACGGTATTCAGATCGATGCCATCCTTGAACATTTCCCACAGCGGCGACAGTTCGCGCAGCTTGCCAATCTTGTTCTTGAGCAATTGTATCGCGTAGTCGATTTCTTCCTCGGTGGTGAAACGCCCGATGGAGAAACGGATCGAGCTGTGCGCCAGCTCGTCGCTGTGCCCCAATGACTTCAGCACATAGGAAGGCTCGAGGCTGGCGGAAGTACAAGCGGAACCGCTCGACACCGCGAGATCCTTGATCGCCATGATGAGCGATTCGCCCTCGACGAAACTGAAGCTGATATTGAGATTGTGCGGCACGCGGTTGTCCATGTCGCCGTTCACGTATACCTCTTCGATTTCCCTGAGGCCATTGTAGAGGCGGTCGCGCAGCATGCGCATGCGTTCATTTTCCGCAGCCATTTCTTCCCTGGCAAGACGAAACGCCTCGCCCATGCCGACGATCTGGTGGGTAGGCAGCGTGCCGGAGCGCATGCCGCGCTCATGGCCGCCGCCGTGCATTTGGGCTTCGAGGCGGATGCGCGGCTTGCGGCGCACGTACAGGGCACCGATGCCCTTGGGGCCGTAGATCTTGTGCGCGGAAAAGGACATCAGGTCCACTTTCAGCTTTTGCAGGTCAATCACCACCTTGCCGCTCGCCTGGGCGGAATCAACATGGAAGATCACGCCCTTGCTGCGGCAAATCTCGCCCAGCGCTGGAATGTCCTGGATCACGCCAATCTCGTTGTTGACGTACATCACCGAGGCCAGGATGGTGTCGGGGCGGATCGCCGCAGTGAATTTATCCAGATCCAGCAGACCATTGGATTCAGGGATAAGGTAAGTTACCTCGAAACCCTGGCGCTCCAGCTCACGGCAGGTATCCAGCACCGCCTTGTGCTCGGTGGCCACGGTGATGAGATGCTTGCCCTTGCCCGAGTAGAAGTGTGCCGCGCCCTTGATGGCGAGGTTGTTGGATTCCGTCGCACCGGAAGTCCAGATGATTTCTTTTGGATCAGCATTGACCAGTTCGGCCACCTGCTTGCGGGCATTTTCCACCGCTTCGTCGGCTTCCCAGCCAAAGGCATGGGAACGGCTCGCCGGATTGCCGAATTTCTCGGTCAGATAGGGAATCATTTTCTCCGCCACGCGAGGATCCACTGGCGTTGTTGCGGAGTAATCCAGATAAATCGGCAACTTCATTACATTCTCCAAAAAATCACATGACTGCTACGGCTGACAGGGTTCGCAAACGCTCAAGTTGCACCTGCAAGACCCTGATAAATTCTTCTACCTGCTGCTTGCTGTTGCCACGCCCCAGGCTTACCCTGATCGCGCCTTTGGCCAGTTCTGGCTCGATCCCCATCGCCCGCAACACCGGGCTCGGCTCTGCGCTGCCACTCGAGCAGGCTGAGCCGCTCGCCACTGCGAAACCCATCCGGTCCAGCGCCATCAGCAGGGTTTCTCCTTCGATGCTGGGGAAAGCGAAGTCGCTGGTATTCGCCAGACGCTGCGCGCCGGAGCCGAAAATTACGCCGCCCAGACTGGCGACACCGGCTTCCAGTTCGCGCCTCATGCCACTCATTCGCTGCGCATCCTGCGCCATTCGTTCAAGCGCCAGTTCACAGGCGGCGCCAAACCCGACAATCCCCGGCACATTCTCGGTGCCAGCCCGCAAACCCTTTTCATGGCTGCCTCCGGTCATCTGGGGCACCAGATCGACACGCTTGTCAAGCACCAACGCTCCGACGCCCTTCGGTCCGTAAATCTTGTGCGACGACAGGCTCATGGCATGTACGCCGAGTGCTGCAAAATCCAGCCTCACCTTGCCCAGCGCCTGTACCGCATCGGTATGCACCCAGGCGCCAGCCGCGCGCGCCTGCCGCGCCACCTCGGTCACATCCTGCAGTGCGCCAGTCTCATTATTGGCCAGCATCATGCTGACCAGGCCCGTTGTCGTACGCAAGGCCAGTGCCAGATCATCCATATCAAACCGGCCGTCGCCATCCACGCTCACCTTGCGCTCGGTCCAGCCCTGTGTTTTCAGGGTCTGGCATGTCCGGGCCACACAGGGATGCTCAGTGCTTCCCCAGACCACCTGCGATGGAACCAAAGCCGCTGCCATGCCGCGTATGGCCAGATTATTGGCTTCCGTCCCTCCGCTGGTGAAAATCACCTGTGAAGGCTGAGCGCCTGCTGCATATGCCACCCGCTCTCGCGCTTCTTCAACCGCCTGGCGAGCTGCGCATCCAAAACCGTGCCGGCTGGAAGGGTTGCCGAAGTGCCCGCGCATGTAGGGCATCATCGCTGCCATCACGTCCTCATCGAGCGGCGTTGTGGCATTGTGGTCGAAATAGACCTGAACCATTGATCAAGCCAGAAGGGCCGCTTCGCCGTGGTTAAAGCGCTTGTCCAGCTGTGTCGAATGCTTGTGCCCATGCTGGGAAGCCACCAACTGGGCCAAGTTCACGGACTGCAGATAATCGAAAATCTTGACATTGAGATTCGTCCACAGATCGTGAGTCATGCAGGGCAGATCGTCGTGACAATTCCCCATGCCGCCACACTTGGTGGCATCGATCGGCTCATCCACCGCCTGAATGATGTCCGCAACTGAAATCCCTTCCAGTTCCTTGGCCAGGCAATAGCCCCCGCCCGGTCCGCGTACGCTGTCTACCAGGCCGTGGCGGCGCAACTTGCCGAACAGCTGCTCCAGATAGGAAAGGGAAATCCGTTGCCGGTCGCTGATTCCGGCCAGGGTCACCGGCCCTTCGCCATGGCGCATGGCCAGATCGATCATCGCCGTTACCGCAAAACGTCCTTTGGTGGTCAAACGCATGTTTAGCCTCTTAGTGGTGGGTACATCTAGTGCACACTATATGAAACCCTACCATTTTAGTCAACTATTTTATTCAAATAATTGACATCAAATTTCTCCGCCGTCTTGTCATCTTCACTGATATCCACCCCGAGGCGGGTGAGATGCGCCAGTATCTGCTGGATGCGATGGTCGGTAACCACAGTATGATCAAGCAGGCTGTGCACCGCCTTGACCATGGGATCATTCATGTCCTCACTGATCGCGTAAGCTGAAAAACCCATTTTCTTGGCCTGATTTTCCCGTTTTTCCGCCTGGTTGTTGTCCAGAATACGCGCCGGTATGCCCACCGCCGTGGCCCCGGCCGGGACATCCTTGACCACCACCGCATTGGAGCCGATCTTGGCACCATCACCGACAAAAATCGGCCCCAGCACCTTGGCGCCGGCGCCAATGACCACGCCCTTGCCAAGTGTGGGATGGCGCTTGCCCTTTTTCCATGAAGTACCGCCCAACGTGACGCCGTGATACAGCGTCACGTCATCGCCCAGCTCGGCCGTCTCCCCGATCACCACGCCCATGCCATGATCAATGAACACGCGCCGCCCGATCCGTGCGCCAGGATGGATTTCGATGCCGGTGATCCAGCGTGCAAAATGGGAAGTAAAACGCGCCAGCCAGAAAAACTTCCACCCCCACAAGCGATGCGTCAGGCGATGAAACAGCACGGCATGCACCCCGGGATAGGTGGTCAGCACCTCCCAACGGGAGCGGGCAGCGGGATCGCGCTCGAACACCACTGCAATATCTTCACGTAAATGTTTGAACATGATGTCTAACAGGATACAATGATCGCATTATTCTATAACCAAGTGATTTAGTCAACTATTTACTTGGGGACCCGCCCTCGACAGGCCTTCGTCAAAATTCCCCGCAGTATATTTACCTCTTCCTTTTCCATCCCGGCTCTGGAAAACAGGCGCCGCAATCTCGTCATCAGGCGCCGGGGGTCCAGGGGATCATGAAAATCTATCTCGACCAGAGTGCTCTCCAAATGTTCATAGAACCGCTCCACATCCTCGAAAGGGGCAAGGGGAAAGTCTTTTGATATGGGCTCTGTCACAATGCCGCAAGTGCGCAACTCATAACTCACCACTTGTACCGCAGCAGCCAGATTGAGTGAACCATATGCGGGATTGACCGGAATGGTAATCAGCAGCTGGCATTTTTCCAGCTCGGCATTGGAAAGGCCCGACATTTCCGTGCCAAAGACCAGTGCTATTGGCGCATTCGTGGCTTTGCTCATAATCTGCGGCGCAGCATCCCGCAGCGTCAACATGACATGCGACAAGTCACGGTGCCGCGCTGTCAACCCCACCACCAGCACCGCGCCCTGCAAGGCCTGTTCCAGGCTGGTGCAGATCACGGCATTCTGCAACACGTCATTCGCGCCGGATGCCATGGCATCAGCCATTGCATCAGGAAATTGCCTGGGGTTCACCAGAAAAAGATTGTGCAGTCCCATGGTCTTCATGGCCCGCGCCGCCGCGCCAATATTGCCGGGGTGGCTGGGATGACTCAGCACGACACGAATGTTGTCTAGCACGGAGTTACTCAAAACTGGTCTTTCCCATGTAAAATAGCGCCAAATTTCTGTTCATTAAAGTCATCGAAACCAAATATGCATCCCATGCTCACCATTGCGGTCAAGGCCGCGCGCCGCGCCGGCAACATCATCAACCGCGCCACTCTTGACATCGACAAACTGACTGTCACGCGCAAGAAACACAATGATTTTGTCAGCGAAGTGGATCGCGCAGCGGAAAACGCGATTATTGAAATCCTGCTGGAAGCCTATCCAAACCACGAAATTCTAGCAGAAGAGAGTGGTGTTCGCGGCGAATCCGAATACCAGTGGATCATCGACCCACTCGACGGCACCACCAATTTTCTTCACGGTTTTCCGCAGTATGCGGTTTCCATCGCCCTGCTCCACAAGGGCGTACTGAATCAGGCGGTGATTTACGACCCGGCGCGCAACGATCTCTTCATGGCCACCAAGGGCCGCGGCGCGTACCTCAATGACCGCCGCCTGCGGGTCAGCAAGGAAATCCATCTCAAGAACGCCCTGATCGGCACCGGCTTTCCCTACACCAACTTTGACCACATCGATGCCTACATGGGTATGTTCCGCGACCTTATCCAGAAGACCGCAGGTCTGCGCCGCCCGGGCTCGGCCGCGCTCGATCTGGCCTATACCGCCGCAGGCCGGTTCGACGGCTTTTTCGAGATCGGACTGAAACCCTGGGATATCGCGGCGGGCTGCCTGCTGGTACAGGAAGCAGGGGGGCTGGTGGGGGATTTTCAGGGTAACGAGAATTATCTGAAAAGCGGTAACATCATCGCCGGCAGTCCGAAAATCTTCGGCCAACTGCTGCAGGCCATCGCACCGCATCTGAGCGAAGAACTCAAAGCCCAGTAGCCCCAAGCCTTCGCGCTGCAACCCGGCTAGTTCAGCAACTTGCCGTTGCGGGAAATGGCATTGATATCCACATAGCTGGAACCACGGTTGTGGCGTGTGGAGAAATTCAGGTAATAGCCGCCAACATCCATGCTTCTGGACGCTCTCAATGCATCACCGAGTTGCATTGGCGTAAAATCCCTGCCAAGACTTTTCATCGCATTGACCAGCGTTTTCGCAGCAATGAAGCCCTCCAGCGTGAGATGGGTCGGCGCTTCATCCCGGTAGATCTCCATGATTTTTTTGTGCTCCAGGACCACAGGCACCTTCCAGTCGCCGGGGGGCGGCACAACCTGGGCAATCATCACGCCGGCTGCCAGATCTTTCCCTGCAATATCGAACAGGATTTTATGGTCAATCCGGGACAGGCCAAGAATGAATGCACCGGCATCGAGTTGACGATATCTTTTCACGAAATGTGCGGCTGGCAGGGTATCGATCGCCAGGATAATGGCTTGCGGCCTACCCGAAATGGCTGAACCGATCGCCTCGTTGAGGCCGCTGCCATCCGTCATGACGGGATACTTCCCGGTCAACTTCATGTTTCTACCCGCCAGCATTGCCTCAACAGCTTTCAACGCGGACTTTCCGTCACCGTTTGCCGCGTAGACCACAGCGACGCGGGTCAGGCCAGCAGAAAGCATCGGTCCGGCCAGCTTCACTGCCTCCCCGTCAAAACCAGGCCGGATAAAGAAGACGTTTTTTCCCTGCTCACCGGCCTCGCTGCCTGAAAGCGGAGCAACCAGCGGGATGCCTGAGTTTTTGAACGCACTGTTGCTGACCAGGCTTTCAAGGCTTCCCTCGCCAAAATAACCAAAAAACACATCGATTTTTTGCTCAGAAGCCAGGAACTGCTGGTTGATACGGGCAGATTTTTCCGTTGCCCCCGAATTATCCACGATCAGATGGGATATTTTTCGCCCGTTTATGCCGCCTGTAGCATTGATGTGATCGAAATAGACCTTGGCGCCAGTCAGGTAATCCTGGCCGATGTATCCGAGCGGCCCCGAAATGTCGACGGACTGGGCAATCACGATATCGCGGGCATGCGCCGTCGAAACACTGGCCAAAACCATCGGTAAGGACAACAGCAAAAGTGCTGCGCTCAGGAAAAACAGTCTGTTCATGTTGCCACCCGGCTGGGCCACGAGAAAAAGAAAACGGAGCTTATCAGTCGATTGTTACAGCTTTATGTGGCTTGCCTGACGTCCATGCCCCACGTGATGGAAAGGGCCTGACAAGCGGAAGGCTGTGATAACATGAGGCCGGCTCTGCGTTTGGGTCCGTGGGATGTTTTCCATTATGGAGGCAACTTGAATAAACTGTTAACGACGATTTGCTGGCTGTTACTTTTCGTTATTGGCAACCCCGCTGGCGCCGAAAGCGGTTACAAACCAAGTGGCGCCGCATCAGCAGAAACGACATACATCTTTGCCCCCCACCCCTACCTCAACCCGCAGGACCTTCATAACGCATATGAACCCGTCGCGCGTTATCTGGAACTCAAGATTCCAGGCACACGCTTCAGGGTGGAAACCTCCCGTGATTATGCTGCTTACGAAGACAAGATCCGCACCCGCCACATTCACTTCGGCTTGCCCAACCCGTACCAGACCGTATTCAGCCAGAATTTTGGCTACCGCGTCATCGCCAAGATGACCCCGGATGAAAATTTCCGCGGCATGATGGTGGCGCGAAAAGACAGCAAACTCGGCAACCCGCTCGACCTGAGCGGAAAAACGCTGTGTTTCTCTTCCCCCTCCGCCGTCGCGGCAACCATGCTGCCATTACTGCACCTGCATGAACTCGGCCTCAAGGTGAAGGACAATCCGATCAAATATGTCGGCTCACCCATTTCCGCCATCATGAACGCCTATACCGGCGATGCGCTGGCGTGCGGCACCACGGTACGCTTCTGGCGCAACTGGTCACGCGACAATCCCGACAAGGCAGCAGAGATGGAAACCCTGTGGCCAACAAAATCCCTGCCTCACAATGGCGTCATTGCCCGCGACGATGTGCCACCCGAACTGGCTCATCAGGTAGCCCTTGTACTGGCCGGAATGGACAAGGACAAGGAACTGGACCAGAGCCAGTTCAAGCTTGAGCAGGCGCACTTCGAGCTGGCCATCAATGAAACCTATCAGCCCATGGCGGCTTTCCTCAAGCGCTATGACGAGGTAATCGGCCTGCCTCCCCAGATGAAGGTCCAACGGCGCTGAATACCCTCCTCAATTTTTTCTTTTACAGTCTCCGTGGCCGCATTATCGCCGGGGTAGTTGCACTGCATGCCGTACTGATGGGTTTGATCGTCACCGACATGGTGACGCGCCAGCAGGCTTTCATGGAGCTTCAGATCGGCAGTGAAAGCCAGAGCATGGCAAACTCCCTGGCTGCCAACGCCCCTGTCTGGCTGCTCAGCAATGATGTAGCAGCCCTGGGCGAACTGGTTGACAGCCTGAAATCCGTACCGCACCTGCAACTCGCCCTTATTCTCGATCACGAAGGGAAGGTTCGTGCTTCCACCGACCCCACCCTGTTCAACCTTGTTCTCGAAGACACATCCAGCCATGAGCTGATTGCCACGGGCAAACAGAGCTGGCATGACGATATGGTCGACAGCATCAGCAAAATCGTCAGCAACGGCCATCTGATCGGATACGCCAGGGTAATCCTGAACCGCTCGGCCGTGCAGAGCGAGCTCGATGCCGTCACGCACAAGGGCACGGCTTACGCCGCCATTGCAATCCTGCTTGGCGGCCTGCTGGCCTGGCTGCTGGTTCGCAGCATGACGCAACAGCTCAAACGACTCTCCAATGCAGCAGACGCCATCGCAGAAGGCCAGCTTGAACACACCCTTCCAGAAAATACCGGGCGTGATGAAGTCTCGCGCCTTAGCCGCGACTTCAACCTGATGGCGCGAGCGCTGGAACAGGACAGGGAACAGCGCAGCCGTTTCGAAAAATCCCTGTTCGAGGAAAAAGAGCGCGCCCAGATCACGCTCCAGTCCATAGGCGATGCCGTCATTACCACAGACACGCAGGGTCACATCGAATTTCTCAACCCGGTGGCTGAAGAACTGACCGGCTGGAAGACAGAAGAAGCCTGTGGAATGCCTTTGGCAAAAGTGTTTCACATCATCAATGAAAACACCCGCACGGAAATTGAAAACCCGGTGGATCTGGCCCTGCGTGGCAACCGCATCGTTGGCCTTGCCAATCACACCGTACTGATCCGCCGCGACGGCCGCGAATTTTCGATCGAAGATTCGGCCGCCCCGATCCGCAACCGGGACGGCAGCGTCATCGGCGTGGTGCTGGTATTCCACGACAACACCCAGTCACACGCCATGGCACGCGAGATATCCTATCAGGCAAGCCACGATGCGCTGACCGGGCTCCTGAACCGGCGCGAATTTGAACACCAGCTCAGCGGCCTGATCAGCAACGCAATTACCGATCACCATCAACACGCCCTGCTCTACCTTGACCTCGACCAGTTCAAGGTCGTCAACGATACCTGCGGTCACGCAGCTGGCGACGAATTGCTGCGCCAGCTCACCCTGGTTCTGCAAACCCGGGTGCGTGAAAATGACATGCTGGCACGTCTGGGCGGAGACGAGTTCGGTGTGCTACTGCAAAGATGTCCCCTTGGCAAAGCGCAGATACTGGCCGAAGAACTGATAGAGACCATAAAAGCTTTCCACTTCTGCTGGGGAGACAAGATATTCACCATCGGCGCCAGTGTTGGTCTCGTTGCCATCACCAGCGAAAGCCAGGACTGGGCCAGCCTGCTCAGTCATGCCGACACCGCCTGCTATCTTGCCAAGGAGCGTGGCCGCAACCGCTTGCAGGTCTACCACGCGGATGATGAAGAACTTGCGCAACGACATAATGAGATGCATTGGGTCGGGCGCATTGCCAAGGCCTATGAAGAAGATCGCTTCCGTCTCTTTTACCAGCCCATTGTTCCAGCAGCGCCCGGCAGCATGGACCTACCCCACTTCGAAATCCTGGTGCGAATGCTGGATGAAGAGGGCAAACTGGTCGCCCCCGGCGTGTTCATCCCGGCTGCGGAACGCTACAACCTGATGCTGACGCTGGATCGCTGGGTGGTAAGTAATGCACTCAACTGGCTGGCAGCCCACAAGGGCATTTCCATGATATGCGCCATCAATCTGTCGGGCCAATCCATGGGTGACGAACGCTTCCTCGACTTTGTCATTTCACAGATCAGGGGTACCGGCGTGGCGCCGGACAATCTCTGTTTCGAAATCACCGAAACAGCCGCCATTGGCAACCTTACCAAGGCGGTCCACTTTATTGGCGAACTCAAGGCCATGGGCTGCCGTTTTGCCCTTGACGATTTCGGCGCCGGATTATCCTCCTTTGCCTATCTCAAGAATCTGCCCGTGGATTACCTCAAGATCGACGGAAGCTTCGTCAAGGACATGGACCGCAACGAAACCAACAATGCCATGGTCGAAGCCATCAACAACATCGGCCACACCATGAACATCCAGACCATTGCAGAATTTGTGGAAAACCAGGCGATATTCGACCGCCTAAAGGCGATCGACGTGGACTTTGCCCAGGGCTATCTCATCGCCAGGCCGGCCCCGCTCGACGAATTTCATCCGGGATAACTACCGGAACGCGCTGCCTATTTCCCCGAGCTCGCCGCCGTATCGCGCAGGAACGGCAGATACTGCAACCATCCCGACACCGGCCCCACATGGGAAAACACCACCATCCCGTGCTTGTCCAGCACATAGGTGGTCGGGAATACCCGGGCCAGCTCGCGGTCGCGTATATGCTTGCCGCCGGCCAGGGTCAGGGTATCCGACCCCGCGTCCACCACGCCGGAATCGAACAGCGGCAACCTGAAACCCTGTGCATCTGCCCACAGGCTTGCCGTGCCATAGTCCTCGCGCATCTGCAACAACACCAGCTGAATATCGGATGAGCTGCCCAGCGCCTTGTGCAGCTTCTCCAGCTCGGGCATTTCGTTGCGGCATGGCGGACACCAGGTCCCCCAGAAATGCACCAGCAGGACCTTGCCCCGCAGGTCGGACAGCTTCATGGCCTTGCCGGCCGGCGACTTGATCGCCAAATCGAAAAATCGCTCACCACGCGCACTGCCGGTTCCTGACTTTGCTGCCTCTGCCCTGTTCCTGTATGGGCGCCACAAAGTGTTCCAGTCCTTCGCATTGAACACCACCTGATCGTCCAGCGCATAAAGCACGCAGGTCTGGCGCGTGCTGTTCTGACAGGTTTGCAACGCTCCATCCGAAGCCATATCCGCAGTCACTTCACCACTCTTCCATGACCACGCCCCTCCTGGCGCAATGGCAAAAGCGCGATGCGTGCCGGCCCGCAGAAAATCCTGATACCCCTCGCGGCCGGCATTATTGAGATGGGGTACGGCATTCACGTCATTCAGCCCTGCAGCCAGCACAGACCCCGCACCGGAAAGACTCAGCGCGGCAAGCAGAACATGCAGCAGCAAGCTTTTGATCGGCAAATTCACTCCCCTATCAGATGTACCGCCACCCGGCGCTGTTGCGGCTGATGACGGTGTTCGTACAAATAGATACCCTGCCAGTTCCCCAGCACCATCGCGCCCTGCCTCACCGGGATGGAAAGATGGGTCTGGGTCAGCGCAGCGCGCACATGCGCAGGCATATCGTCCGGGCCTTCCAGACTGTGGGCGAACAGCGGATCGCCATCCTTCACCAGGCGGGCGAAAAAACGTTCCAGATCGGCCTGCACGTCGGGATCGTAATTTTCCTGGATCAGCAGGCTGGCAGAGGTGTGCTGCACAAACAGCGTCAGCAGCCCGTCGGTCATGCCCGAAGCCGCGATCCAGCGCGCCACCTCGGGCGTGAAAGCATATAAACCGCGCCCACGATTGGCAAGTTCAAGAATCCCTTGGGTCTGTTTCATGAAGACATTATAACCCCCGGCTTTGAACATAAAAAAACCGGGCGCAGCAGCGCCCGGCTTTCGGGGTCATAACCATCAGGCCTTTACGAAACTGAACACCCCATCCTGACAATCCACCCGGATCGTGTCCCTGGCTGCAAAATGGCCGGCCAGGATTTCTTTTGCCAGTGCATTTTCCAGATGGGACTGAATGGCACGCTTGAGCGGACGAGCGCCGAATACCGGATCGAAGCCTGCACTTGCCAGCTCGGACAGCGCCGCCTCGCTGACCTCCAGCTTCATCTCCATCTGTGCCAGGCGCTTGTCCAGATACTGCAACTGGATGCGCGCGATGGACTTGATGTGCGCCTCGCCCAGGGCGTGGAACACCACCACTTCGTCAATGCGGTTGATGAATTCGGGGCGGAAATAGGTCTTCACGTCCTCCATCACTGAAGCCTTGATAAGATCGTAGGTCTGGCCCGCCATGGCCTGGATGTTCTGCGAACCGAGATTGGAGGTCATCACGATCACGGTGTTCTTGAAGTCCACCGTGCGGCCCTGCCCATCGGTCATGCGGCCATCATCCAGCACCTGCAGCAGGACGTTGAACACGTCCGGATGCGCCTTCTCCACCTCGTCGAGCAGGATGACGGAGTAAGGCTTGCGGCGCACTGCCTCGGTCAGATAGCCGCCCTCCTCGTAGCCGACATAGCCGGGCGGCGCGCCGATCAGGCGCGATACGCTGTGCTTCTCCATGAATTCGCTCATGTCGATGCGGATCAGGTGATCTTCCGAGTCGAACAGGAATCCGGCCAGCGCCTTGCACAGCTCGGTCTTGCCCACCCCGGTCGGCCCGAGGAAGAGGAACGAGCCATAGGGCCGGTTGGGGTCGCCCAGTCCGGCACGCGAGCGGCGGATGGCATCGGCCACCAGACGCACCGCCTCGTCTTGCCCCACCACGCGCTCGTGCAGCTTGCCTTCCATCTGCAGCAGCTTGTCGCGCTCGCCTTCCATCATCTTGGAAACGGGAATCCCGGTGGCGCGCGACACGACTTCGGCGATTTCCTCCGCACCCACCTCGGTGCGCAGCAGCCAGTGCGTCTTGGCCTCTTTTTCACTCGCCGTATCCGCGTGTTTCAGTTGGGCTTCGAGTTGCGGAATCTTGCCATATTGCAGTTCGGAAACCTGCTGCCAGTCACCCTTGCGCTTGGCGGCTTCCATTTCGATCCTGATCCGGTCGAGTTCTTCCTTGATGTGGGCGGAGCCCTGAATCTGGGCCTTTTCCGCCTTCCAAACTTCTTCCAGGTCGGCGTATTCGCGCTCCAGCTTCTTGATCTCGTCTTCCAGCAGGGTCAGGCGTTTTTTCGAAGCCTCGTCCTTTTCGCGTTTCACCGCCTCACGCTCGATTTTGAGCTGAATCAGGCGACGGTCGAGCTTGTCCATGACTTCCGGCTTGGAATCGATTTCCATCTTGATGCGCGAAGCTGCCTCGTCGATCAGGTCGATGGCCTTGTCGGGGAGGAAGCGGTCGGTGATGTAGCGGTGCGACAGCTCCGCCGCCGCCACGATGGCCGGGTCGGTGATATCCACGCCGTGGTGCAGCTCGTACTTCTCCTGCAAACCGCGCAGGATGGCGATAGTGTCCTCCACGCTCGGCTCGCCCACCAGCACCTTCTGGAAGCGGCGTTCCAGCGCGGCATCCTTCTCGATGTATTTGCGGTATTCGTCCAGCGTGGTGGCGCCGATGCAGTGCAACTCGCCGCGCGCCAGGGCGGGCTTGAGCATGTTGCCGGCATCCATCGCTCCTTCCGCCTTGCCGGCGCCGACCATGGTATGCAGCTCGTCGATGAACAGAATGATGCGACCTTCGTCCTGCCCCACTTCTTTCAGCACGGCTTTCAGGCGCTCCTCGAATTCACCACGGTACTTGGCCCCGGCCAGCAGGCCGGCCATGTCCAGCACCAGCACTTTCTTGCCCTTCAGGGTTTCCGGCACTTCCTCGTTGATGATGCGTTGCGCCAGGCCTTCCACGATGGCGGTCTTGCCCACGCCCGGCTCGCCGATCAGCACCGGGTTGTTCTTGGTGCGGCGCTGCAACACCTGAATCGCGCGGCGGATCTCGTCGTCGCGCCCGATCACCGGGTCGAGCTTGCCCATGCGGGCGCGTTCGGTGAGATCCAGCGTGTATTTCTTCAGCGCCTCGCGCTGGCCTTCGGCTTCCTGATTCTGCACGTTTTCTCCTCCGCGTACCGCATTGATGGCCTGTTCCAGATGGGCCTTGTCCACCCCGTTCTCGCGCAGCAGGCGCCCGGTCTCGCCCTTGTCCTGCGCCGCCGCCAGCAGAAACAGCTCGCTGGCGATGAACTGGTCGCCGCGCTTCATCGCGTCCTTGTCAGTGAGGTTGAGCAGGTTGTTGAGATCGCGCGAAATGCTCACCTCGCCGCCGTGGCCTTCCACCTTGGGCAGGCGCTCCATGGCTTTCTGCAGCGCGGCCTTCAGCCCGCCGGCATTGGCGCCGGCGCGCTGCAGCAGCGAACCCGCGCCGCCGTCGTCCTGTTCGAGCAGCGCCAGCAGCAGATGCTGCGGCTCGATGAACTGGTTATCGAGATTGACGGCCAGGCTCTGCGCATCGTTGATGGCCTGCTGGAATTTGGTGGTGAGTTTGTCGAAACGCATGATTCAACCTCTCTGAAATAATGACGATATCAACATCCTAGATAGGGAAGTGCAGGTGAATTTCAAGCCCCGGCCAACGAAATGGTTTTTCCCGGGGATGCGCTTCGTTTGCCTTGAATTGCGCCCTCCATTGCGTGTAAGGTGATGATGCCCACGTTCCCCATGGAGTCGTTGCCCTTTGGATATGCCGGTCCCACCCGCTTTTCATGAAACCGATGCCCTTGGCGTGATCGAAGAAGTTCATGGCCCGGTGGTGGACATCGTCTGCAACCGCCTGCCGCCCCTGCACCAGGCCTTGTTCGCCAGCCAGGATCACGAACGCTACGTCTTTGAAGTGTACCGCCATCTGGACGAGTGCCGCGTCCGCGCCATTGCCCTGCACCGCACCAGCGGCCTGAAACGGGGCCAGGCTGTGTTTGACAGCGGCGGTCCGTTGCAGGTGCCGGTAACGAAGGACTGCCTGGGGCGCCTGCTCGACGTGTTCGGCAAGCCGCTGGATGACTGCCCCGCGCTGGCCCCGCAGGAGACCCGCCCCATCCTGACGCCGCCCATGCCGCTGAGCCAGGCCACTGCGGGCAGCGGCGTGCTGGAAACCGGCATCAAGGTGATCGACCTGCTCTGCCCCTTCGTCCGGGGAGGCAAGACCGGCCTGTTTGGCGGCGCGGGGGTGGGCAAGACCGTGCTGATCATGGAATTCATGCACGCCATCGTGCACCAGCACCAGGGCGTTTCGGTCTTTGCCGGGGTCGGCGAGCGCATTCGCGAAGGCCACGAACTGTGGCACGAAATGCAGGACGCCGGTGTCATGCCGCGCACCCTGATGGTGTTTGGCCAGATGGACGAATCGCCCGGCGTGCGCTTCCGCATCGGCCTCTCCGCCCTGACCTATGCCGAATACCTGCGCGACACCCTGAACAAGGAAGTGCTGTTCCTGATGGACAACGTGTTCCGCTTCGTCCAGGCCGGTAGCGAGATTTCCGGCCTGCTGGGGCGCATGCCCGCCACCGTGGGCTACCAGCCCACCCTGATCAGCGAGGTGGCGGAACTGCAGGAGCGCATCACTTCCTCCCGCAGCGGCGACATCACGGCGGTGGAGGCGGTTTACGTTCCCGCCGACGACATGACCGACCCGGCGGTGAGCGCCATCCTGTCCCACCTCGATACCACCGTGATCCTGTCCCGCACTCAGGCCGCCAGGGGCATTTACCCCGCCGTGGACCCGCTGGTTTCCAGCAGCAAGATGATGGACCGGACCCTGCTGGGGGAACGCCATTACCGGGTGGCCGAGGCGGTGCGCGAGCACCTGGCCCGCTACCATGAGCTGGAAGACATCATTGCCATGCTCGGCATCGAGGCCCTGTCCGAGAAGGACCGGCGCATCGTGCTGCGGGCCCGCCGCCTGCAGAAATACCTGACCCAGCCCTTCCACGTGGTGGCCGAACACACCGGCATCGAGGGCGTATCCGTACCGTTGGCGACCACCCTCAAGGATTGCGAGGATTTCCTCGCCGGCACTTACGACGGTCTGGACGAGGACCAGTGCTACATGCGCGGGGCCATGGCAGAGGCATCGTTGTGAGCACATTCACCCTTCATTTGCAAAGCGCCACCCAGTATGAGCAGGTGAAAAAAGTGGCCAGCTTCGTCGGCGAGGATGCCTCCGGCAGCTTCGGCATCCAGGGCGGCCACGAGTGCGCCATGACCGCCCTGAGCTACGGGCTGGCACGCTACCGCACGCGCGAGGACAACTGGATCTATCTCGCCTTCCCCGGCGCCATCCTGTATTTTGTCGGCAATGCCCTGTACATCAGTTGCCGGCGCTATCTGCGCGATGAGAATTACGAGCGCATCAGCGCGGCCCTGCTCGACCAGTTGCTGGCGGAAGAGGAAAAGCTGCGCGAGATCAGGCAGAACCTGGACCGGCTGGAGCAGGAGATGTTCCGGCGCTTGTGGCACATGGGAAGAGGCGAGGCCTGAAAGACCATGAACGAAGACAAACTGCGCGAGAACGTCGAAAAACAGGTGCGTCGCATGCAAAAGGCCCAAAAGGAGCAGCCTACCCTGCTGGCGCAGACTGTGTTCATGGGCACACTGACTTTGCTGTTCGTGCTGCCGGTAATCCTGGGCGCCTATCTCGGACGCTGGCTGGACGAAATGGCGGAAGGCTACTCGATCCACTGGACCATCGGCCTGCTCCTGCTCGGACTGGTGATCGGCGGCTTCAACGCCTATCTTTATTTCAGGGAACACCAGTAATGGAAAAGGCCGCCATTCTGTTCCACCTCGGCCCCCTGGCCATCAGCTCCATCGTGGTGACCACCTGGGGCATCATGGCCTTCCTCGGCCTGTTCTCCTGGCTCGCCACACGCCACCTGTCCACCGACCCCGGCCCGCTCCAGGCCATGCTGGAGGGCAGCATCAGCGCCATCGAGGCCGCAATCAAGGCCGTCCTGCCCCAGGGTGGCGAAAAAGTGCTGCCCTTCATCGCCACCCTGTGGTTCTACATCGTCACCGCCAACCTGGTGGGGCTGATCCCCGGCCTCGGCTCGCCTACCGCGCATCTGTCGGTGACTACCGGGCTGGCCCTGCTGGTCTTCCTCTCCGTGCACTGGTTCGGCATCCGCAACGAAGGTTTGATCGCCTACCTGCGCCACTATCTCAGCCCCAGCCCGATCCTGCTGCCTTTCCACATCATCAGCGAACTGACCCGCACCGTGGCCCTGGCGGTACGACTGTTCGGCAACATGATGAGCCTGGAAATGGCGGCATTACTGCTGCTGCTGGTAGCGGGACTGCTGGTGCCAATACCGCTCCTTATGCTGCACATCATCGAAGCTTTGGTGCAGGCGTATATTTTCGGGATGCTGGCGCTGATCTACGTGGCCGGCGCCATGCAGTCCCGAACCGAAATCAACCATGAAAAGGAAAGGTCCGAAACATGAACGACATGACGTGGTTTACCATCATTTCCACCGTGGGGGCCGCCCTGGCCATCGCTATCGGCATCATGTTTCCCGCCATGGCCATGGGCAAGGCCATCAGCCAGGCGCTCGATGCTTTGGCGCGCCAGCCGGAAGCCGAGAAGTCCATCACCCGCACCCTGTTCATCGGCCTGGCCATGATCGAGTCGCTGGCCATCTACGTGCTGGTGATCGTGCTGATCATCCTGTTCCGCAACCCGCTGCTCGAATACATCATCAAGTAAGGACGCACCAAGATGGATCTGGACTGGACCACCTTCATCCTGGAAATCGTCAATTTCCTCGTACTGGTATGGATACTCAAACGCTTCCTCTACCGGCCGGTGCTCGAAGTCATTGCCCGGCGGCGCACCCAGATCGAGGAAGCCCTGAGCGAGGCGCGCGACACCCGGCAGCAGGCCGACACGCTCAAGGAACAATTCGAGGGCCGGCTGGCCGGCTGGGAAACGGAGCGGGAAGCGGCCCATGCCAAACTGCTGGAGGAAGTCGCCATTGAGCGGCAACATCTGATGGCTGCGGTCGCCAAGGCCATGGACGAGGAAAAGGCGAAAAGAAAGGCCATCGTGGAGCGGCAGCAGCAGGACTGGCTGCGGACTGCGGCCGAACAGGGCGTGGCACAGGGACAGGCCTTCGCCTCCCGCCTGCTGGAACGCCTCGCCGGGCCCGAACTGGAGGCGGGGCTGTTCGGATTGCTGCTGCAGGATCTGGCGCAACTGCCGGAGCAGCAGCGCAAGGATCTGGCCGCTGCCGCCGGCCGTGAGGCCAGACTCGATGTCCTGAGCGCCTATCCCCTCGCAGCGGAGCAGCGTAATGAATTGACGGCCGCCCTGCAGGCTGTGCTGGGCAGGGAACTGCCAGCCGGATTCGGCGAGCAACCCGATCTGGTGGCCGGTTTCCTGATTACCGTCGGCCCCTGGGTGATGCATGCCAACCTGCGCGACGAACTCAGGTTTTTCGGGGAATAGCATGCCGTTCGAGGACCTGCTCGCCGCCCCCTCCCCGCTTGCCAAACAGGCGGAGCGGCTGCGCCACTACCGCTTCGGGCTGCGCATCTCGGAGCAGGGCAAGGTGGTCTCCGTGGGCGACGGCATCGCCTGGATCGAAGGCCTGCCTTCCGCCCGCATGGACGAGATCGTCCTGCTCGAAGACGGCAGCACCGCCCTGGTATTTCACTTGGCCCGCGAACGTTTCGGCGCCATCCTGCTGCACCAGACCGAACGCCTCACCGCTGGCACCACCGCCCTGCTGTCCGGCCAGCGCCTGAGCATTGCGGTCGGCGAAGGCCTGATGGGCCGGGTGGTGGACCCGCTGGGCATCCCGCTCGACGACCTGCCGGCGCCCCATCTTACAGCCCGCCGCGCGCTCGATATCCTGTCGCCCCCGATCATCGAGCGGGATTTTGTCAACCGCCCGCTCTATACCGGCAACAAGATCATCGACACCCTGATTCCCATCGGCAAGGGCCAGCGCCAGCTCATCATCGGCGACAACGGCACGGGAAAAAGCGCCCTTGCGCTGGATGCGCTGATCAATCAGAAGGGCAAGAACATCCGCTGCGTCTACGTCATGATCGGCCAGAAGCGTTCCTCGGTCATCGGCCTGATCGAAACCCTGCGCCGGACCGGCGCCCTGGAATACACCTGTGTGGTGGTGGCCGAGGCCACGGCCATGCCCGGGCTGAAATACCTGGCGCCCTTCGCCGGTTGCACCCTGGCCGAAGCGTGGATGTGGCAGGGTCACGACACCCTGGTGATCTACGACGACCTCACCACCCACGCCCGCACCTACCGCGAGCTGTCTCTGCTGCTGCGCCGCCCGCCGGGCCGCGAGGCCTACCCCGGCGACATCTTCTACCTCCACGCCCGCCTGCTGGAGCGCTCCACTGTCCTGGCCGCCAGACACGGCGGCGGCAGCATGACGGCCCTGCCCATCGTGGAAACGGAGCAGGGCGAAATCGCCGCCTACATCCCCACCAATCTCATTTCCATCACCGACGGCCAGGTCTATCTCGACCAGGACCTGTTCGCCCGCGGCTTCCTGCCCGCCATTGACGTCACCCGTTCGGTTTCGCGCATCGGCGGCGCGGCGCAGGACCCCGGCATCAAGAAAGAAGCCGGACGGATGAAGCTGGACTATCTCCAGTTCCTCGATCTGGAAGTGTTCACCCGTTTCGGCTCACGGCTCGAGGCCAGCATGGAAGCACGCATCAAGCGCGGCCAGCTGCTGCGCGAAATCCTCAAGCAGGAGCGCCTCGCCCCCCTGCCGGTCGAATTCCAGATGGCCTGGATGACTGCCTTCAATTGCGGCCTGCTCGATGGCCTGGCGCCGGAACGCATCAAGCCGCTGCTGCAGGACTTGCTCCTCAAGGTGCATGCCTCGGAACTTTCCCTTTCCGGCGGCAGGGAGCAGTGGCGCAACGCCGTCAGACTGTGGTTGAGCGAGGCCGGGCATGAGCAAGCGGCGTGAGGTGCAGAAGCGCATCTCCACCCTGAACGACATCGACGGCATCCTGACCGCGATGAAGAGTCTGGCCCTGCTTGAAATCCGCACCCTGACCGGATTTCTTGAAGCGCAACGGCGCGTGGTGGCAAGCATGGAAGCGGCTGCCGGCCACTTCCTCGCCTTCCATGGCAAGGACATGCAAATGGCGCGCCCCAGGGTAGAACTGCTTGTCCTGGTGGGCTCGGAGCGTGGATTTTGCGGCGATTTCAACGAACAGTTGCTCGACGCCCTGAAAACACGAGCACCGGGCAATTTCACGCTGATCGCGGTGGGGCGCCGCCTGGATGCCGGGCTGGAAAACGATGCGCGCCGCATGGCGCAGGTGGAGGGCGCCACGGTAGCGGCTGAAATCCATCCCACGCTGGAGCGCCTGAGCGCACAGCTGGCCAGCCTGCACCGGGGCCCAGAAAAAGCGCCCCTCAGACTGAGCGCCCTGTACCATTGCGACGAAACACGGCAGGTGCGCATGCGCCAGTTGCTTCCCCTGGCCGAATTGCCTGCCGGAAAACCGGCTTCTCCCTACCCGCCCCGGCTCTACCTGACACCACCGGAATTTTATGCAGAACTGACCGACCACTACCTTCACGCCGTCCTCTACGAGATTTTCTACAGCTCGCTGATGGTGGAAAACCGGCGCCGCCTGGAGCATATGGACAGCGCCATCCGCCGCCTGGAAAAAAATCAGGACACCCTGCGACTTAAATACAACGGCTTGCGTCAGGAGGAAATCATCGAGGAAATCGAGATTCTGATGCTCAGCGCCGACGCACTGACGCCTGCGGAGACATAGTTAATGGACAATCCCGGGCGGAACGCCCTAGTCCATTCGTGCCATTACAGCCCGGACAGTTTGGGTTAAACTAGGCCACTCCTTAAATCTGAATGGAATCCGGCCTTGGCTTTCACCCGGCTTTACGCGCTTGGACTGGCGTTGCTGTTCTCCGTAGGCACGGCGCTTGCCTCTCCGCCGCATTCACTGAGCCTGTCCACCGGTATTGATGTTCCGCTGCGCACCTATCCGGCCAAGGGCAATACCTTGCTGCTATGGTTCGTCTGCGACGAGGGCCACAGCAGCAATGAAGCACGCACCGCCATGGAAATTGCCGCCCACGGCTACGAAACCTGGTTTCCGGATATGCTCGACGCTCATTTCCTGCCCATCCTGCCCAGCAGCCTGGAACAGCTTCCGCCGGACGAAATCAGGGAAATCATCGCTTATGCGATCAGGCAGAGCGGCAAAAAAATCGTGCTCATCACGGGAGGGCATGGCGCCACCCCGATTCTGCGCGGCGCAAAAGCCTGGCAGGATGGAGTAACGGAGCAGGACAGGAACGCGCTCGCCGGCGCCCTGCTGTTCTACCCCGATCTCTATTCCGTCGCACCGGCTCCTGGCGTGGAAGCGCAGTATCACACCATTGTCGCCCAGACCCATTTGCCTTTATACATCTACCAGGGCCAGCTTTCTCCCGGACGCTGGTGGCTGGAGCACCTCAAGGTAGAATTCGCCCGTGGCGGCACCAAAGTCATCAGTAGCATATTGCCCAAGGTGCGCAGCCACTTTTATGTCCGGCCCGACGCCACGGAAGCGGAAAACGCCATGGCAGAAAAACTGCCGGAGCTGGTGCTGGACGCGCTTAAACAACTGGAAATCAACCCATGAAAAAACTGCTTCTTGGCCTGTTTTGCCTGTTTCTGTTCTCGACCGCCCATGCCCATGAGCTCAAGCCATGGAAGGGGGGCGCAACCCCGCCCCTGGCGCTGAAAGATACCAGCGGCAAAATCCACAAACTGGAAGATTATCGCGGCAAGGTGGTCATGGTGCAGTTCTGGGCCACCTGGTGCCCGCCCTGCCTCAAGGAAATGCCTGCCATGCAGCGTCTGGAAAAGAAAATGGCCGGCAAGCCCTTTGCCATCCTGGCGGTGAACATGGGCGAGTCCGAGAAGGACGTCAGCGAATTCGTCAACAAAATGAAAATCAACTTCACCGTGCTGATGGACGAAGAAGGTAATGGCGTGGGTGCATGGAAAGTCTTCGTCGCGCCTTCCACTTTCCTGATCGACCCCCAGGGCAACGTGCGCTACACCCTGCAAGGCGGGGCGGAATGGGACGAGCCGGTATACGTCAAGGCCATCAGCGAACTTCTGCCTGCCAAATAAAATCAACCAGACGCCATACCTGATCTGACCGGCCGCACACGTCGGATTGTTCCTGCACGTGAAACCCTGACGGATCACACCGATCGGGTATCGCCCTTTCCATCATTGCCTGAATACCGCCACAGCAGCGTTTCTGGCTTTACCCTTATAAGCAGGTAGGCGATTCCCCTACAAATTATTACGGATAATTCCTACACGGCCATTTATATCCATGATCTATCTGGATATAATGCATCCAGGATTTTCAGGTCCCTGATTCACAATATATTCCGTAACCCTTGCCAATATGGGCTTCCAGGCTGTTCTGGCGGCCGATCAAGGCAGACCCGTTGAGGAATTTAAGTGCCCTCCAGCATTCTCTTAATGAAAAAACGTTCATCTTCCTCTCCAATCCAATGAACATGGATGTCATTTATTTTGTATATGGCCTGGCATTTATTAGCCTGGCGCTGGTCATCCTTGTCCAGCCCAGGGAAGAAAGCCAGCATGATTTCACGCATTTCATCTGGCTGCTGATTGCTTTCGGATTTACCCACGGACTGCTGGAGTGGATGGACCTCTGGACGGTTGTTCGAGGCGGGAATCCCACCCTTGAAATGGGGAAAATACTTTTCCTGTTTCTATCCTTCGGCTTTCTGTTCGAATTCGGCCGTCGCCTGATCCTGGTCACGCCGGTTTCGGCGCTTACCCGGACCCTGCTTGGAAAACCCGCCTATATCGCAGTAGCGTTCGGCTTTCTGCTTGAATTCATGCTGATTCCGGACTGGAAACTGGCAACGATCATCGCATCCAGATATTTCCTGGGATTTTCAGGGTCCACCCTGACGGGGATTGGATTTCTCCTGTGTTTCCACAAGAATCTCGAACCGCAAGCAATCCTGGTAAAAATTTCCTGGGCAAAAAAATATTTCATCCTGGCGGCCGTCGCCTTCCTGCTTTATGGCGTCATGGGTGGACTGGTGGTTCCTGCAGCGAACGCTTTCCCCGCGAATATCATCAACCAGGAAGGATTTATTGCGGCATTCCAGATTCCCGTCCAGTTGTTTCGCGCCGCCTGCGCGGTACTGGCCACCATCGCCATAGGTAACATCCTTCGCGTCTTTCACGAGGAAGCGCGTGCAAGACTCAGGGCCTCACTGGCGCTGGCTGACGAACGCGCCCGCGAACTGGCGGAAAGCGAAGCTAGTCTGCGCGACATCGCCGCCACGATAGGCGAAGGCCTGTATGTCATGGACAGGCATGGATACATTACCTACACCAACCCCGAGGCTCACCACCTGCTGGGCTGGACCGGAAATGAGCTGATCCATCATGAAGCCCACCCGCTGTTCCATCACAAGAAAGCCAACCATGAGCCCCACCCCAGTGAAGCATGCAATATCAGGAACGTGGTCAATACAGGCCGGAGCTACCGCTCTGAAGAAGAGGTGTTCTGGCGCAAGGATGGATCGCCGCTCAATGTCAGGATCAGCGCCAGCCCCATTATGAGAGACGGGGTCATTGTCGGCTCCGTAACGGCTTTCAGTGACATCACCGAACGCAAGCAGGCTGATATTGCCCTGCAAACCGCAAAAAACTACGCCGAGAACCTGATCAACACGGCCAATGCCATTTTCGTGGAACTGGATGTTGAAGGAAACGTGAAGCTTTTCAACCAGGCGGCAGAAGAGATCACCGGCTACACCCTTGAAGAAGTGAAGGGCCGCAACTGGTTCGATTTAATGACCCCCAGGGACCGCTATCCTAAAGTATGGGAAATGTTCGAACGTCTGTCTGCGGGTGGGCTGCTAAGTCACTTTGAAAACCCCATCCTCACCAAGACCGGCGAGGAACGTTATATCGTCTGGAAAAACAGCGAGGTGCTTACAGATGGCCAGATTACCGGGCTCATTACCTTCGGTATCGACATCACCGAGCGCAGGCAGGTTGAAGAAGCCCTGTTCGAGCAGAAGGAGTACCTGAATGCCATCCTGGAGAGTGAGCCCGAGTGCGTGAAAGTCATCTCGACAGAGGGCAAACTCATGCAGATGAACGCAGCCGGCCTGGCCATGCTGGAGGTGGATACGCTTGAAGAAGCGCAGCAGCACAATCTAACAGACTTTATTCTTTCCGAATACCAGGAGGCCTTTCTCCGGCTATCCAGGCGTGTGTTCAGGGGAGAAGCCGGCACGCTGGAATTTCCCATCAGGGGAAAGCGCGGCACGCAACGCTGGCTGGATACCCATGCGACCCCCCTGCGGGACAGGGAAGGCGGAATTATTGCGCTCGTTGGTGTGACGCGCGACATCACCGAGCGCAAAAAAACGGAAGAGCAAATCCAGCACCTGGCCTATTTCGATACCCTGACCAATCTCCCCAACCGCCGCCTCCTGCTCGACCGACTCAATTACGCCGTCACTCACGCAAAACGCCATAAGCGCCCCATGGCACTCATGTTCCTCGACCTGGATCGCTTCAAGAAAATCAACGATACCCTGGGCCATGACGTCGGCGATGAGCTTCTCAAGGAGGTCGCACACAGGTTGCTGGCCTGCGTGCGCAGCGGGGATACCGTCTCCAGGCAGGGTGGGGATGAGTTCGTGATTGTCCTGCCGGAAATCACTCAGCCGAAAGATGCCGCGCTGGTGGCTGAAAAAATCCTGAAAGCCCTGGAGCAACCGATTTCAATCGGCGAGAACCGACTGCATATCACCACCAGCATCGGGATCGCCACGCTTCCCACGGACGACTCCGAAGACACCAGGGAACTGATGAAAAAGGCGGATATGGCAATGTATGCGGCCAAAGAGGCGGGGAGAAACAAATACCGCTTTTGCTCCTGTCCTCCTGGATACACTGGCGCAAAATGCTGCCCGGAAAGCGAAAGCAGCATACAGGAATTTGATCGCGCCGCGACCTAGTTCATTTTCGGGTGCAATCTCCCGAAATCAGGAACAAGCAAACGCCCGACTCAAATAATAATGCCGCATTAAAGCGGCATTATGTATCGGCTTAAGGGATGCCGATATCGTCAGTCACGAACCCTGACATGGGTAGCTACTTTAAAGATAATTTACCGTTGAAGTTTCGATAAGCATCTCCCATTTCTGGTTACTTTCCCGGATGTGCGGTTCGCGAGCCACAATTATTTTATACGCCTGTTTTCCGGCAAATTCAAATCAAAAAATTCAGCCCGGCCGCATCGCATCCCCATATTCCCGGCCCAGCCAACAAATCGCGCCCAACATCGGATCATTATCCTTGGGTACAATCCGCTTTTCGGGATCGGCATTTACGGGAAGTAAGCATGGAGCTGGCTGCAGAAATCGCAAGGAACGTCGCAACTGCCCTGGCCGAGGATATCGGCGACGGCGACCTGACCGCCAGTCTCATTTCCGCCAGCACCGCCGCACGGGCCACGGTGATCTGCCGCGAAGCCACCGTGCTGTGCGGCATACCCTGGTTCGATGCGTGTTTTCGTCAGCTCGACCCGCAAGCCGAAATCAAATGGCTGGCACGGGAAGGCGACCTGATTTCGCCCAATCAGGTTCTGTGCGAAATCAGGGGCAACGCTCGTGCCCTGCTCTCCGCTGAACGCCCTGCCCTGAATTTTCTGCAAACCCTCTCAGCCACTGCCACTGCCACGCGCCGCTATGTGGATGCCATCGAGGGCACCGGCGCGCTAATTTTGGATACGCGCAAGACGCTTCCTGGCCTGAGGCTGGCACAGAAATATGCCGTCAGGAGCGGTGGCGGTACCAACCAGCGCACAGGGCTGTTCGACGGCATCCTGATCAAGGAAAACCATATCCTTGCCGCAGGCGGCATTGCCGCCGTGCTGGCGCAGGCGCATCGCGTTGCCCCGCCCGGCGTTTCGGTACAGATCGAAGTGGAAAGCCTGGACGAACTTGAACAGGCGCTTTTGGCGGGCGCAAAACTCATCCTGCTCGACAATTTCAGCCTCGCAGACATGCGGCAGGCGGTTGCCATCACAACCAAACGTGCCGTGCTGGAAGCCTCCGGCGGCATTACCCTGCAGAGCGTGCGCGCCATCGCCGAAACCGGCGTGGACCGCATCTCCATCGGCAGCCTGACCAAGGACATCAAGGCCATCGACCTGTCCATGCGCATCGTTCTGTAAGATAAAACCCATTGAACCGCAAAGGCGCAAAGACGCCAAGATATTCCCGTAAGGTATTCCATGTTAATCCGCCTGGCGTGGATTCAAGCACGCACAGACTATTCTCATACCTTGCTTTTCTTTGCGCCTATGCGTCTTCGCGGCTGGATCTTCACATATGACCTCTTCCTGGATGATCGTCGCCGGCATTCTGTTCAGCATCATGGGGGTATTCGTCAAACTCGGGGCGCAATACTTCTCCAGCGCGGAACTGGTGTTTTACCGCTCGCTGTTCGGGCTGCTGGTGATTTACCTCATCATAAGACTTCAGGGCCTGAGCCTCGCCACGCCCAATTTGAAAATGCACTTCTGGCGCGGCCTCTCCGGATTTGTGGCGCTGATGCTGTTCTTTCACGCCATCAGCGCGCTGCCGCTGGCGACGGCGATCACCCTGAACTACACCTCGCCGCTGTTCCTGGCCTTGTTCACCACGGTGATGCTCAGGGAAGGGCCGCGCCCCTTGCTGATCTTCACCATCATCCTGGGCTTTGCCGGCGTGGTCCTGCTGCTGCGCCCCACCCTGCACGCCGAACAGCTCAGCGCCGGTCTGCTCGGACTGTTTTCGGGATTTCTCGCCGGCATTGCCTACCTCAACGTCAGGCAACTCGGTGCGCTGGGCGAGCCGGAATGGCGCGTGGTGTTCTACTTCACCCTGTTCAGCACCCTGGGCGGCGGCATCTGGATGCTGTTCCATACCTTCCACGCCCTCACCCTGACCCGCCTTGCCATCCTGCTGGCACTGGGCACCACCGCCACCCTGGCGCAACTCGCCATGACCCGTGCCTACCGCACCGGGAATACGCTGGTGGTCGGCAGCCTGGCCTACAGTACGGTGATTTTCGCCAGCCTGTGGGGCGTGCTGCTGTGGCAGGAAATTTTGCCGCTCGGCAGCTGGCTGGCGATTGCCCTGATTGTCCTGAGCGGCGTCATCAGCCTGAGAACCACGCCCCGGCTGCCCACGCTTTAAACCTTCCAACCCCTCCCATCCTCCCCTTGTCAGGGGAGGGGCAGATCGGGGAGAGGCAAGCAACCTTCCCCCTGTTGAAAGGGGGGTTAGCGCCGCGCCCGCTCAGACAGCGACAGCAATCCGGTAGCCCTCGACCTGCCCGCAAGCCATCAATTCACAGCGTTCCAGGATCAGCTCACGCTCCGCACTGATCTCCGCCAGCGGCAAACCCAGGCATTTGCTGCGGGCTTCCATCTCCGCCCAGCCCTGCGCAAAGCGGGCATCCCGCATCCCGGCTGGTGCATCGAGCACGGCATGCCTGGAGGCAGAGGGCAGATAAAGCCGGGCCAGCGCCTCGACCTCCGGCAAACGCTCGATCCGCACCAGGTCCACGCCCAGCGCCCGCCCCTCGGCCAGCCCGATCAGGGCCCAGCCGCCGGCATAACTCAGGCTGATGCGGATATCCCTGGCTGCGCCTTCCAGCACCGGCCCCTGCGGCCCTTCAATTAGCGGCACGGCCTCAGCGGGCAACGCCAGCAAGCCGCCGATGACCTCCCGCAGCACCTGCCGCGCAAGACGGCGGGCAGCCGCCCGCAAGCTTTCTGCGGGCAAGGGCAGCAGCAGGAGCGCAAGCCCCCTATCGTGAAACGCGCGCAGCAAGCTGCCCTCCCCCCACCGTTGCCTGAGCGCAGTCGAAGGCGGGGGGGAGGGAAGCAAAATAACCGGACTCAGTTCACCCATGGCTCCGCCGGCGACCCGGTCCAGCGCGATCCAGGCGGGATGTCCTCGCCCTTGAGCACCAGGGTCAGCGGCCCGAGCGAAGCGCCGTCGCCGACGCGGGCACTGTAGAGAATGATGCTGCGCGGCCCGACGGTGACGCCGCGCCCGATGTGCACCGCGCCGATTTTCATGATGCGGTCCTCAAACAGATGGGTCTGCGGGCCGCACCAGCCGTTGAGCGCGGCATAGTCGCCGATGTTGACGCAATCGAATTCGGTGACGAAGGTGGTGTCCATGTAGACCCCCTTGCCAGTCTTGCAGCCGAGCAGGCGCATGCAGGGCGGCAGCATCGGCGTGCCGCGCAGAAAGTCCACGAAATTGGGCACGGCGATGGATTCGTAGAGATTGGTCACCGCCTCGCTCGCCCACACGAAGGGCGTCCACATCGGCGCCGAGCGGGGCCGGTAGCGGCCGATGACGAGCCACTTGATGAGCACCACGAACAGGAAAGAGCCCGCGCCGTAGAGAAAGCCCGCCAGCGCCAGCGCCAGTGCGGTATCCACGAAGCGCCCGGCCGCGGCCAGCGGCATCACCAGCGCCACGGTGAGATAGCCCACCGCGATCACCACCGCCATCGGCATCACGATGCGCAGGCCTTCGACCAGTCCCCGGCTCAGGCGCCGCGGCAGGCTGGGATGGAAGGTGAGCGCCGGATCGAAGCCCTCGAACTGCTCGCGCGCCGGCAGGATGATGGGCGGGTTGCCGACCCAGGTGTCGCCGGAATGCATGCGCGCGTTTTCCGGCACCCTGGACTGCACGCCGATCAGCACGTCGTCGGGCAGCACGCTGCCGTCCGGCACAAAGGCGCCGTTGCCGAGGAAACTGCGATCGCCGATGAGCGTAGGGCGCAGGTGCATCCAGCCGCCCTCGATGCGCTCGTCGCCGAGCATCACGCCGTCCGCCACGAAGCTGTCGGCGCCGATGGTGAGCATGTCCGGCACCACGCCCAGAGCGGTGGAAATCTCGGTGCCGCGCCCGACCCGGGCGCCGAGCAGGCGGTACCACCACGGCGCATACACCGTGGCATACAGCCCGTGCAGAACGAACAGGCTGGCCTCCTGGATCTGGTTGCCGAGCCATTTGCTGAAATACACCCTGCCATGGACCGGCCACGAACCGGCCTTGAGACGCGGCAGCACCAGCCAGCGGAAACCGGCCGAGGCCAGCACGGTGGCCAGCACCAGCACCGCGCTGGCTGGAATCGACAGCAGCAGATAGGTGAAGAAGGCGTTCAAGGGCGAGCGCATGGCATCGACTTCTTTCAGCCAGCGCACGTCCAGCCAGTCGATGAGGATGAAGCTGGGGAACACCGGCAGGAAAAACACCACGGCGACCAGACCGGCACCAAAAAAGTAGAACAGGGCTTCCCACGCAGCGCGATTGGCGGACACATGCGGACGCGGCCTGCGGCTGGCAATCTCCGCCCGCCGTGAAAAACGCGACGGAGCCCCCTCCCACACCTCGCCAGCCGGCACCTGCTGCCCGGCCGCCAGCGAAGACAGCCCGCCGAGCTGGCCGTAATCCCCGATTGCGCTATCGCCTTCCATCACCGCGTAGGAATCCACCACGGCTTCGTTGCCGATATTGATTGGCCCAAGGACCAGTTCGCCGCGCTCGACGCGGGCATTCTCCAGATTGACCGAGGAACCGATCGAGACGCCATCGCCAATGCACAGCAGGTCGGGTGCCCGGATGGACAATGCGCCGATGATCGTATCCCTGCCGATCTTCGCCCCCAGGGCGCGAAGATACAACGCATTGAGCGACGAGCCGGAGAGCAGATGGCGCGGCGGCACTTCCGCAATCCGGTCCGCCAGCCACCAGCGGAAGTACATCACGCCCCACAGGGGGTAGCGTCCCGCCTGGGCCCGGCCGAGCACCAGCCACTTGGCGACGATGGCGAACAAAAAACTGCCGAGATTGGCGAGCAGATAAACCAGCAGCGCGGCGAGGATCGCGCGCCACATGCTGTCGCCCTCGTCGCCGGTGAAATAATGATAGGTAAAGAAGGGCGACAGCCATTGCGCCATCTTCAGGCATACCAGCGGCGGCAGCGTGGCGGCCTGCGCCAGGCTGCACAGCACGCGGCGCAGCCTGGGCGTTTCCACAATTTCCGGGGCGACCTCTCCTTCCGGAACGGAGAGCTCTTTTTGCGCCAGAACTGTTGCGATTGCGCCCAGGCTGCGCTCGCAGTAAATGTCGTGCACCGTCACGCTGGCAAAGCGCGGGTCGGCGCGCAGCAGCGATACCAGCCTGGCCGCGAGCAGGGAATGGCCGCCGAGATCGCCAAAGAAATCCGCCCCGCGCAACAGCGCCTGCCCCGGAAAGAGATGTCCCAATGCCTCGAACAGGGCCTCCTCTGCGTTGCCTTCGGGGATGTCCGATTCACCCTCGGCGGCAGTAATCGTCACCATCAGTGGCAGCAACCGCAGCGCCTTGCGGTCGACCTTGCCGGAGGTCAGGCGAGGAAGCACCTGCGCTGCCTCGAAGTGTGCCGGCACCATGTAGGGCGGCAACTGCGCAGCAAGGGACATGCGCAACCCGGCTGCCTTTGGCGCGGCACCAGTCTCGGCGACGTAGCAGGCGACGAGCTGCTCCACGCCGCCCAGCTCCCTGATCACCACCGCCGCCGTGCCCACGCCAGGTTCTTTGGCGAGCACGGCCTCGATCTCGCCCAATTCGACGCGAAAACCGCGGATTTTTACCTGGTCATCCACCCGCCCCAGGCATTGCACGTTGCCGGAGGCATCGATGCGCGCCAGGTCGCCGGTATGGTACAACCGGGCTTCATGCTCGCCCACGGCATAGGGATTGGGGACAAATTTTTCAGCCGTGAGGTCGGGACGGCCCAGATAGCCCTGTGCCACGCCGGGGCCGATGATGCACAGCTCGCCGGTCTCGCCCGGCGGCAATTGATTGAGTTCTCCATCCACCACCAGCAGGCCGTAATTGGGCAGCGGCTTGCCGATGGTTACCGGTTCGCCGCGATGCAGTTCGGCCAGGCTGGCCGAGACCGTGGCTTCAGTCGGGCCGTAAGTATTGAAGAGTTGCCGCTGCGGCGTGGCCCAGCGCTCGACCAGCGCCTGCGGGCACATCTCGCCGCCCAGATTGATCAGGCGCAGCCCGGCCACGTCGCGCGGAAACAGCGCGAGCAGCGTGGGCACGGCGTGCAGCACGCTGATGCGGTTGGTTTCGAGCACCTCCGGCAGCGCGTGCGGATCGCCCACCACATGGCGCGGCGCCAGCCACAGCGTGGCCCCGGCCAGATAGGAAATCCAGATTTCCTCGAAGGACATGTCGAAGGCCACCGAGAAGCCCTGGTACACCCGGTCTTCGGCGCGCACGCCCAGCACTGCGTTCTCGCTGCGCAGGAAATGGGTGATGCTGCGCTGGCTGACCTCGATGCCCTTGGGTTTGCCGGTGGAGCCGGAAGTGTAGATCACATAGGCCGGGCTGTCCGGCGTGAAATCCGCATCCCGCCGCGCCAGAGGCTCACCGGCGGGCGCGGCTTCGAGCAGGTCTTCCAGCGCCCACACCGGCCGGGCGAACGCTTCCAGCAGCGGCAGCAGCGCGCGGCAGGTCAGCAGGCCCGGACTGCCAGCGTCATCGAGGCAGACCTCGATCCTGGCTACCGGCGTATCCGCATCAAAAGGCAGCCAGGCCGCGCCCGCCTTGGAGATTCCCGCCTGGGCCACGAGCAGGTCCAGCCCGCGCGGCAGCCACAGGCCCAGCCGCTGCCCACTGCGCACACCCAGCCCGATCAGGGCGCTCGCCACCCGGTCCGCCAGCGCATTCAGTTGCGCGTAGCTCAGGGCATGCTCGCCGAACTCCAGCGCCGTCTTGTCCGGCAGGCGCGCGGCAGTGGCTTCGAGAATATCCGGCAGGGTTTCGTTGAGGAGAAAATCGGGGCGGTGCGGGCCACGCAGGACCATAGTTTGAGGCGCTCGGTGAAGGGGCAGAAAAATGCTGCATTCTAGCGCGGGACGCCCGGTATTTGGGAAACGAACTGGGGTTCAGGAGCCAGTCAACAAGAAACACACGGATAATTTAAACTCCCTCCCATCCTCCCCCTGAAGCGGGTCAAGCAGGCAATCCGCACAGCGGATGCTCGCACAAGGGGAGGATGGGAGGGGTTTAAAGGCCGACGATGTGTTTCACAAAAATTCAACGTGACTGGCTACCAGGCCGCCCGTTCGACAGGCAGGACGATTTCGACGCACAGGCCGCCGCCTTCCCGATTCGCTGCACGAATGCTGCCGCCGAACGACTCCGCCACGCGGCGCGCGATCGCCAGCCCGAGGCCGTGCCCATCGGTATTCTGCGATCCGTCACCGCGATAGAAAGGCTGGAAAATGCCATTCAGATCATTTTCCGGAACGCCCGGCCCCCGATCGAGGATGGCAAGCCGCACCTCGTTTGCACCCGGATGGATTTCAAGCACCACCTGGCCGCCTTCGGGAGCATGCCTCAAGGCATTGCGCACGACATTTTCCAGTGCGCGATGCAGCAGCTCGGCATCGCCCTTGAGGAGCACTTCGCCGCACCCGGAAAATGCCAGCGTGCGTCCGTTTACTTCGGCCTCGAAGCGGGCATCGGCAACGACACTGGCAACGATTTCCCCCAAATCGATTTCTTCGTCCATCGTGCCCATCACACCGGCTTCGAGGCGGGAAAGCGTCAGCAGCTCCCCGACCAGGCTGTCCATGCGCATGCTTTCGCGCTCGATCCGTTCCAGGGACGATGCCAGCTTTTCCGGCTCCTGGCGCGCCAGTCCAATCGCCGCCTGCAGTCTGGCCAGGGGCGAGCGCAATTCATGCGAAACATCGTGCAGCAGGCGCCTTTGGCCCTCGATCATGGCATTGAGGTGACTGGCCATGAGATCAAAATTGTGGCCAAGATCAGCCAGCTCGTCACGGCGTTTCCCCATGGCGGGGCCGAGACGGACCCCCAGATTGCCCCCGACCATATCTTCGAATGCCGAGCGCAGGCTGCGGATCGGTTTCGAGAAATACCAGGCCAGCAGCGCCGCGAAGGCC
>NSJJ01000004.1 GCA_002632355.1 Sulfuricella denitrificans | reverse complement strand
GCAGAGTTCTGGCACCGGCCTACCGCCCTCAGCCTGCTTGAGTACGGCAATGATCTGACTGTCTGAAAAGCGTGATGTCTTCATGTAAAACTTCCTCGGGTTGCTTTGGAGAAAATTCTACTTCTAATTGCCGTTAATTTCCGGGGGGATTACCCCTCTCATGTGTCTGGGGTTCTGAACCTCTACTTTAGAATCTGAAATAGACCCTCCCCCCTTCTAAAAATACGTCACAATTTCAGCACAATTCAGCCCAGTTTTCACTTGTAATAGGGAAATGGATAGATTAGAGTTTGTTCTGTAACTTATTGATGAAGTGGGCATTTGGATAGAGCAACCCCTAGTAGGCAGCAGGTCTACGACCCCCTCCTAAGGGGTAGGTCGGACGTTCGATTCGTCTTCGGGGCGCCAATAAGTACGCCACTCTTGATAGATTAAGATAATTTCTTATTTTAGCTGGGCTAGCACCGGGCTAGCATAAAAAGAGCGGCAAACCGGCCTAAATTTTACACTCTCACACCCGACCGCTCAGTCACGGCGCTTGCAACAAATTCTGCAAGCCCCGCGCCATCGCTACACCATACCAATCTGACAAAGCGCCGAAGGCATCCACCCGCCATCGGCTTGCCGCTCTTGCCGCGTTGGGCTCGCTCCGTCAGGCGGCCACCTTCTCCAGCGGCTTGATATTCGGCCTCGGCTCTTGCTCCGCCTGCCACAAATCCCACTGCGACTGCATCCCCAGCCACATATCAGGGGACGTACTCAACCATGAGGAAAGACGCAACGCCATACCCGCAGTTACGCCCGACTTGCCGTTCAATACTTTGGAGAGCATGACGCGGGAAATCTGCAATTCCTCTGCGGCCTTCGTGACCGTCATTCCATCCGGTAGCCATTCCCTCAGCACATGGCCAGGGTGGGCCGGATTGTGCATTCTGCTCATAATATCTACTCCTAGTGATAATCCTGATAATCGACCAGTTCTACATCTTCACCAACAAACCGGAACGTCACCCGCCAGTTGCCATTTACCCATACCGACCAATGATCGGCCAGGTTGCCATCCAATGAGTGAAGCCGCCACTTTGGGGCGTTCATGTCCTCCGGCTTCTTGGCGTTGTCCAGGGAGGTGAGCAACAGCTGCAGCTTGCTGGAGTGGTGCGGCTGTATTCCCGCCTTGCTGCCGGTATGAAAGAAACCCTCAAGCCCCTTGTGCCGAAAGGTCTTTATCATGGTGTAATTGTAAACCGATAATTAACGGTTATCAATGCCAGTCTATTTGACCAGGTGCAAGCCATCCTGTTGCTCAGTTGGCGACTCAATTCCTGCCTGATCCAGAATGCTGCTAGCGGATATACCCGATCTGGTTTAATTCTTCGCGTATTTTTTCAGCAAACAGCGCATGGCCTGCAGCATTCGGATGCAGGGGGTCGCCCTTCATTTTTGGATCGGAAAGCACTTCGGCCATTGCGTTCTTGATCAGTGGAAGCTTGTGCCTTTCGGCAACGCCAGGGTAAAAATCAGCCGCCGACAAGTTTTGAAAAATTGCGCCTGCCGCACTAGGCCTCGGCGTTGCCAGCAGTACCGCTTTTGCGCCGTGTTTGCTTATCTGGTCGAGTATGTTTTCTAGGTTCGCGATGGTTTTTGCTTCCGGAATATGGCGCAACATGTCGTTGCCTCCAAGCATTACCAATACCATAACCGGCTTGTGCTCATCGAGAAGGTCTGGCAGGCGCTGCATGGCATCGTCGCTCGTGTCGCCGCTGATGCCGCCATTGATCATGACCCATCCAGTCCGTTTTGCCAGCAGGCTAGGCCATGCTTCTTCGGGCGTTACGCCTTTTCCGGCGGTCAGGCTGTCTCCCAGCGCAAGAACCACGCTGCCGGAAGGAAGCGCATCGACCTTCGCCTTGCTACAGGCGCCAAGTAATGCCGTGGCAAGCAATATCGCCACCAGACGTATAAATGAGCTTGAGAAAAATGGGCGCATGAGATTTCTCCGGATGGACTTTTGATTTCATTGTACTGGAGCTTTTGTCGGCAAGTGCCTGGTCTGGAGGTTTATTGGAAATTCACACTACAATGGTCATCTGCTGCATAAATTCAGCACAAACCCAGGATCAGATTTTGTTCGCGGCGTTCCTCTGGCGCAAAATTCAGACTTCATGGACCTTCAAAACACAAGTTATCGCGGTCGCTTTGCGCCTTCGCCGACCGGCCCTCTGCATTTCGGCTCGCTGGTGGCGGCCGTCGGCAGCTATCTGGATGCCCGCTCGCATCAGGGAGAGTGGTATGTACGGATGGAAGACCTCGATCCCCCTCGCGTGGCGGCTGGGGCGGCTGACGATATATTGCGCACGCTGGAAGCCTTTGGGCTGCACTGGGACGGGCAGGTGATGTTTCAAAGCTGGCGGGGCGAAGCGTACCGGGCTGCGCTTGAGACCCTGCGGCAACTGGACCTTTTGTATCCGTGTAATTGTTCGCGACGCGAGATTGCTGATTCTGCGCTAGAGACTTCAACGGGTCTGGTTTACCAGGGGCAGTGCCGGAGCGGGATGCAAGCGGGGAGGGTGAGGCATGCATTGCGCCTGAAAACGGACAACACGTTAGTGTTTTTTAGCGACCGGCTTCTGGGGGAATACGGCCAGCGACTGGAAACGGAAGTGGGCGATTTTGTATTGCTTCGCGCAGATGGCTTGTATGCCTATCAGCTGGCGGTCGTGGTGGATGATGCGGAGCAGGGCATGAGCCATATTGTACGTGGTGCAGATATTCTCGATTCCACGCCGAGACAGATTTACCTGCAGCGCCTGCTGAATCTTCCAACACCGTCTTATCTTCATCTTCCGGTGGCCGTAAATGACAGGGGCGAAAAGCTGAGCAAGCAGACACTGGCGACAGCCCTGGATATTGCAAAGCCATTGCCGCAACTGTTAAATGTGCTGGATTATCTGGGGCAGGAGCCGCCTCCGGATCTGGCAGGGACGACTCTGGAAGATTTCTGGTCTTGGGCGATAACGAATTGGGCGGTGCATAAAATTCCGCCACAGCGTGCGTTGCCTGCTGACAGGCCCTAATGCTGGGGTTTTTCTGCTGAACTGCCCTTGGGTTTGGCGGTTGCGGGCTTTTTCTTCTCTGGGGCTTTGGCTTCAGCCTTAGTGTCGGATTTTTTTGATGGTTTTTCCGGAGCAGCGGCTTGACTTGCCGAAACTGCAGGTTTGGAAGGTGTTTTCCTGACCGTTTTGAGGTCAGCTTTTGGGGGCTGGTAAGAACAGGCAAATCCGGAAATTCGATCTTCGGTTGAATCGGGGACGATGGGCTCGGTTTTTCCACCATCCACCTGTTGTACCGATTTGATCTCCTGACCCTCCGCGGCGTAATAAATTTTCTGCAGTAATCTGTATGTGCGATTGGTGCAGTTGATTTCCATCAAAGCCTTGTCCGAGGAATAATAGAAATCGCCGGGCCTTGCCTGTTCAGGTCTTGAATAGGCGCTCTTGCTCCAGATCTTCAGCTTTTTATCTTTCTTGCCGGCCTTGGCTGGGCTGTTTCCCTCAGTTGCTTCCGGCTGGGGGTCGTCTGCTTCAAGCAGCATTTGAGGCGTGTTCTGCACAAGATGCCAGTTCGCTGCGATGGCTGCTGAAGTGGGAAGCAGCAAGGCTGCAAGGAGAAGAATTGCCGGTTTCATTAGGTATCGCTTGCGCGCCAGAGCAGAATTTGGTGCTAATATACAAGACCCTATAGCCCGCAGCAACCAACTTGAAAGGCGTTCGTGGTCAGATCTTCGGATATCTCTGGCATGTACGGCGTAGCGGAATCCGTCGAGGATTACCGCAAGATGGTGCATGAACTCAGAACCCAGGTGGTCACGCTTCAGGGGCAGAAGGAAGAGGCCGAGCAGCAGGTCGCGGAGCTCGACAACACCATTGACCAGCTTGTCGATATTGTCGTGCAGCGGGAGGCGGCGTGTTATGCGCTGAAAACGCTCGTGGAATCCATGGTCAAGGAGGTCGAGACCTGCACGAACCAGATGCATCACGATACCGCAGATCCCCATTTGCGATCAGGCGTTTACCAGAGCCGCTTCAACGAGGAAGTGAAGCGGCTCAAACTCAAATACGGCAAGGATTGACGGCTGTATCAGTGATCTGGCTGTTTGAGAAAAGTGACCACGTTGGAGCCGGGTGGGAGCTTGGTGCCGCAGCTTGAGCCCTCTCCCTTGCGTTCCATTTCTGCTTCGTGCAACTGGTTGATCACCTCGACGTAGAACTTTTCCTTGACCATCATCAGAGCCGTGCGCCCGCCTTCGTTTGTGGCCAGCACGTCGGCGCCCGCCTTGAGCAGGACTTCAACCACACGCGCCTCGCCACGGCCTGCAGCCAGCATCAGCGGCCGTGTGCCATAAACGATCTGGGCTTCGATATCGGCGCCTGCGTCGATCAGGGCCTGAGTAATGTCGGGGAAACCGCAATCGGCTTCGTCGTTGAAGCAGGTTTTCATCAGGGCGGTCCACCCCAAGGTGTCCTTGGCGTTAACATCGGCACCTGCTTCAATCAACTGCTTTGCCAGGGCGTGGTTGCCGGCAGCGGCGGCCTGAATGAGCAGCGTCGCTCCGCTCTCGTCCCGTGCTTCACAATTCGCCCCGTTACGGAGCAGCGCTTGAACCTGATTTACGTCACCAGCAGCAATGGCTTGCAGAATTTCGACAGACATTATTTCTCCACAAAAATTTGTTTGGTCATTGCAATTAAATAATAGTTTATGAAAATAGTCAACTATAGGTTTGGTCCCCTGTGGGGCGGCATCTGACAAACAGACGCACGGCGCCTAGCGGCTGATCGGCTTGTAGCGGATGCGCTTCGGCTTGGCGCCTTCCTCACCCAGGCGTTTTTTCTTGTCGGCCTCGTATTCCTGGTAGTTGCCGTTGAAGAAGGTCCACTGCGAATTGCCTTCGGCCGCCAGGATGTGAGTGGCGATGCGGTCGAGGAACCAGCGGTCGTGGCTGATCACCAGCACGCAGCCGGCGAATTCCAGCAGGGCATCTTCGAGGGCGCGCAGGGTTTCCACGTCAAGGTCATTGGAGGGTTCGTCGAGCAACAGGACGTTGCCACCGGCGATCAGGGTCTTGGCCAGATGCAGGCGGCCGCGTTCACCGCCGGAGAGATTGCCGACGGTCTTCTGCTGGTCTCCGCCCTTGAAGTTGAAGCGGCCGATGTAGGCGCGCGAGGGGGTTTCGTACTTGCCGACTGTGAGAATGTCGGCGCCGCCGGAAATTTCCTCGAACACGGTTTTCTTGCCGTCGAGCGCGTCGCGGCTCTGGTCCACGTAGGCCAGCTTGACCGTCGGGCCGATCTTGACCGTACCCGAATCGGGCTGTTCCATGCCGTTGATCATGCGGAACAGGGTGGACTTGCCCGCACCGTTGGGACCGATGATGCCGACGATGGCGCCGGGCGGAATCTGGAAGCTGAGATTGTCCATCAGTAGCCGGTCGCCATAGGCCTTGTTAACGCCGTCAAACTCGATCACGTTGTCGCCGAGCCGGTCCGCCACGGGAATAAAGATTTCCTGGGTCTCATTGCGCTTCTGGTATTCCATGCTGTTGAGTTCGTCAAAGCGCGCCAGGCGGGCCTTGGACTTGGCTTGACGGGCCTTGGGGTTCTGCCGCACCCATTCCAGTTCCTGCTTCATGGCTTTCATGTGGGCGTCGATTTGCTTGTTTTCCTGTTCCAGGCGGGCTTCCTTTTGTTCCAGCCAGCTTGAGTAGTTGCCTTTCCACGGGATGCCGTGGCCGCGGTCGAGTTCCAGAATCCACTCGGCGGCATTGTCGAGGAAGTAGCGGTCATGGGTGACGGCCACCACGGTGCCGGGGAAGCGGGTCAGAAACTGTTCCAGCCAATCCACCGATTCGGCATCGAGGTGGTTGGTGGGCTCGTCCAGCAGCAGCATGTCAGGTTTGGAGAGCAGCAGCTTGCACAAGGCGACACGGCGCTTCTCGCCGCCGGAGAGGTGACCGATGTTGGCATCCCAGGGCGGCAGCCTCAATGCGTCAGCGGCAATTTCCATCTGCGTTTCGGTGTCGCTGCCGGAAGTGGCGATGATGGCCTCGTATTTTGCCTGTTCCTCGGCCAGCTTGTCGAAATCGGCATCGGGCTCGGCGTATGCGGCATAGATTTCTTCCAGTTTCTGCCTTGCCTGCATCACTTCACCCAGCGCGGACTCGACTTCCTCGCGCACGGTCTTGTCCGGGTCGAGTTGCGGCTCCTGCGGCAGATAACCGATGGAGATGTTGGGCAGGTGCTGTACCTCGCCCTCGTATTCCTTGTCCGCGCCCGCCATGATGCGCAGCACGGTGGATTTGCCCGAACCGTTGAGGCCGAGCAGGCCGATCTTGGCGCCGGGGAAGAAGCTGAGGGAAATATCCTTGATGATCTGCCGCTTGGGCGGGACGACCTTGCTCACGCGGAGCATCGACATTACGTATTGGGCCATTCGGATGTGCTTTCAGAAAAATAGGGTTAAGTCGTAATTTTATGCGTAAGGCAGCCGGTCGCCAATGTTTGCGCTGGCATACCAGCGATTCAGGGCAACGCCGTCCATATGTGCTTGCATGACATCAGCTTCGCCCAGAGGCATATAGGGGCCATGCTTGACCTCAAAAATAATGCCGCCTGTGTCCAGTGAAAGCACCGCATGCCAGACCCCGGCCGGGTTTTCGACAAGATGGGCATGCTCGCCCAGCAAAGTCCGGTCGATGACCGTGCCGGCTGCGTCGAAATGCAGCACGACAAAGCGGCCGCGCACCGGGTGCAGCAGTTCCCAGGTATGGGGATGGCGGTGCGGCAGCACCAGGGTATCCGGCTCCATGGCAATGGCCAGGCGCTGGATCGGGTCGTTCAGTTCTTCATGCAGGTTGTGGTTGGCGCGCCGCCGGGGTGAGTTTTGAGCCGCCCGGCTGAGTTCATCCAGTATCGAATCTGTGAGTTGCTTCAAGTGCCATATCCCTAATAATGCGGTGGTTTTTCGTTCGCAACGCTGTTCTCGGCCATGGCATCCGAGATGTCCCGGACGTGATTGACCAGCGACGCGCAGATCGCTTCCAGCCGGTCGATCTGCTTCTGCTGCTGGTAGATGACCTTGTTCAGTTCCTGGAGGGTGTCTTCCTGATAGCTGATTTTGCTTTCGATCTCGATCAGGCGTTCCTCACTCATTGCTTTTGGCCTTTTCCGGCGCGCTGGGGTCCTTCGGGCTGAAGCCCTGGTCGGCCATGTGCTGGTAGAGCTTGAAGCGTTCTTCGATTTCAGCCTGATAAGCGTCCATTATCCCTTCTCCTTCCTGCTGCACATGTTTCAGCAGGCCACGGAAACGCGGCTCACTCTTGACCAGATCGAGGAAGGGCACGGAAGGCTTGTTCGAATCCAGCACCAGCGGGTTCTTGCCCTCGTCCTCGCGCCTCGGGTCGTAGCGGAACAGCGGCCAGTGACCGGAAGCCACCGCCAGTTCCTGCTGCTGGTGCTGCCTGCCCATGTCGTAACCATGCTCGCCGCAGGGGCTGTAGGCAATGATGAGCGAGGGGCCGTCGAAGGATTCGGCTTCGAGGAAGGTTTTCAGGGTATGGATGTCCTTGGCGCCGTAGGCAACGTGGGCGACATAGACATGGCCGTAGCTCATGGCGATCTGGGCCAGGTCCTTCTTGCCGGTGGGCTTGCCATTGGCGGCGAATTTGGCGGTGGCGCCGTGTGGCGTGGCCTTGCTGGCCTGGCCACCGGTGTTGGAGTAGACCTCGGTATCCAGCACCAGGATATTGACGTTGCGGCCCGAGGCCAGCACATGGTCGACCCCGCCGAAGCCGATGTCGTAGGCCCAGCCGTCGCCGCCGATGATCCACACGCTTTTCTTCACCAGGTTTTCCGCCACGCTGGCGAGATTGCGCGCATCTTCCGAGTCAATGCTATGGAGCTTGCCCATGAGCTGCTCCACACGCTCTCTTTGCTGCTGGATGCCGGCTTCGCTGGATTGATCCGCCTCGAGGATGGCGCTGACCCGTTCGGCGCCGATCTGATCCTGCATTTTTGCCAGCAGCTCACGCGCATATTCGGCGTGCTTGTCGATGGTGACGCGGAAACCCAGGCCGAATTCGGCATTGTCCTCGAACAGCGAGTTGTTCCATGCCGGACCGCGGCCCTGTTCATTCTTCGAATAGGGCGTGGTGGGCAGGTTGCCGCCATAGATGGAGGAGCAGCCGGTGGCGTTGGCGACCACCATGCGGTCGCCAAACAGCTGGGTGGCGAGGCGGATGTAGGGCGTTTCGCCGCAGCCGACGCAGGCGGTGGGGAACTCGAACAGCGGCTGCATTACCATGGCGCCCTTGATGGTGGAAGTGCGCAGCTTGGTGCGGTCGAATTCCGGCAGCTTGAGGAAGAAGTCGAAGTTCTCGCGTTCGGGGATGCGCAAGGGTGCCTGCGGGTGCATTTCCAGCGCCTTGTGGCCATCGGTCTTGCTCACGGCCGGGCAGATGTCCACGCACAGTCCGCAGCCGGTGCAGTCTTCCGGGGCAACCTGATAGCTGACGTGCATGCCTTCCTCGAATTCCTTGCCCTTGATCTGGATGTGCTTGAAAGTGGGCGGCGCATCCTTGGCCAGCTCGGCGGGGAAGACCTTGGAACGGATTGCCGTATGCGGGCAGACGAAGGGGCACTTGCCGCAGTAGATGCACAGCTCGGCGTCCCAGACCGGGATTTCCTGCGCCAGATTGCGCTTGTCGTAGTGCGCGGTGCCGGTCGGCCAGGTGCCGTCGGCGGGCAGCAGCGAGACGGGAATCAGATCGCCCCGCCCGACCATGATTTCTCCGCTGACACGGCGCACGAATTCGGGCGCGTTCGCAGGAATGTGGTCTTCCATTTCAAACTTGCTGCTGACGCTGGTGGGGACCCTGACCTGATGCAGGTTGGCCACAGTTTCGTCAATGGCCTGCCAGTTGGCCTCGACGATGGCCTGGCCTTTCTTGCCATAGGTTTTTTCGGCCGCAATCTTGATCTTTTCGATAGCCACATCCTGTGGCAGCACACCGGAAATGGCGAAGAAGCAGGCCTGCATGATGGTGTTGATGCGCGTGCCCATGCCGGTGGCGCGGGCGACGGCATAGGCGTCGATGGTATAGAACTGCAGTTTCTTGGCGATGATCTGCTGCTGCATCTTGCGCGGCAAGGTATCCCATACCTTGCTGGCTTCGATGGGCGAGTTGAGCAGGAAAACCGCGCCTTCGGCAGCGTTCTCAAGCATCTCGATGCGTTCCAGAAACACCGGCTGGTGGCAGGCAACGAAATTGGCTTCGTCGGTGCCGATCAGGTAGCTGGAATGGACCGGACTGGGCGAGAAGCGCAGGTGCGAGATGGTCATGGCGCCGGCTTTCTTCGAGTCGTAAACGAAATAGCCCTGGCCGTAGAGCTCGGTTTCCTCGCCCATGATCTTGATGGTGTTCTTGTTGGCCGATACCGTGCCGTCGCTACCCAGGCCATAGAACATGCAGCGCATCACGCCCTGGCCCGCATCGACGCGATAGGCGGGGTCCCAGGGCAGACTGGTGTGGGTGATGTCATCGATGATGCCGATGGTGAAATGGTTCCTGGGCTTGTCATGCGTCAGTTCATCGAAAATGCCCTTGATCATGCCCGGCGTGAATTCCTTGGAAGACAGGCCGTAGCGTCCGCCCACCACACGCGGCAGGGTCGTGAAATGGCCGTCATCGTCGCCATGCTCCACCAGTGCGGTCACCACATCCTTGTAGAGTGGTTCGCCATCCGCGCCTGGTTCCTTGCAACGGTCGAGCACGGCGATTCTGGTGACGCTGGTAGGAATGACATCGATCAGACGTGAAGGGTCGAGTGGCCGGTACAGGCGTACCTTGACCATGCCGACCTTTTCGCCGCGAGCGGTGAGGTGATGCACCGTTTCTTCCACCGCCTCGGCGCCGGAACCCATGATGATGATGATGCGCTCCGCATCCGGTGCGCCGACATATTCGAACAGTTTGTACTGGCGCCCGGTGAGCCGGGCGAATTTGTCCATTTCGTACTGCACGATGCCCGGCATGAGGTCATAGTAAGGATTGACCGTTTCACGCGCCTGGAAATACACGTCAGGGTTCTGCGAAGTGCCGCGCACGACCGGGTGCTCGGGCGAGAGCGCACGGGCGCGATGGGCGCGCACCAGTTCGTCGGAAATCATCTCGCGCACGGTTTCGAGCGGCACCTGATCGATTTTGGCCACCTCGTGCGAGGTGCGAAAACCGTCGAAGAAATGCAGGATCGGCACTCGTGCTTCAAGCGTGGCCGCCTGCGCGATCAATGCCATGTCCTGCGCTTCCTGCACTGAATTGGAAGAGAGAAAGGCAAAGCCGGTGGCGCGCGTCGCCATGACGTCGCTGTGGTCGCCGAAAATGGACAGCCCCTGAGCCGCGAGCGAGCGTGCCGCCACATGCATCACGAAAGGCGTCAGTTCGCCGGCGATTTTGTACATGTTGGGGATCATCAGCAACAGGCCCTGCGAGGCCGTGAAAGTGGTCGCCAGCGCCCCGGTCTGCAAGGCGCCATGGATGGTGCCCGCTGCGCCCGCTTCGCTCTGCAGCTCGATCACCTGGGGTACGGTGCCCCACAGATTGGCCTGTCCCATCGCACTCCAGGCATCGGAATATTCACCCATCGGCGATGAAGGCGTGATCGGATAAATGGCGATGACTTCATTGGTGAGGTGAGCGATGTAGGCGGCGGCTTCGTTGCCGTCGATGGTGACGTGCGACATGATGATCCCCGGGGTGATTTAGCTGTGGAAATTACATTAAACCTGTTGCCGTGTTATGGCAACGCTTATCCCTTGCCGAATGTCATATCTCGGTATAGGCTGCTGATAATAAAGATAATCAGAAGCCCGCTTAGTGGAGGAAACGATGGTGGCAATACGAGTATTCCTGTTGATGTTTCTGTTTTCGTGGACCTGGCCTGCTGCCGCAGACAAGCCTGTGGCACCAGTCAACGTTCCCGGTGCGACGAGTGTTTCGGCGGAAAGGCTGATTGAACTGGCAGCAAGTACGTCACAACTGCTTATTATTGACTCCCGCCGCAGGGAAGAGTTCGACAAGGGCCATATCGAGGGCGCGGTCAACCTGCTGGATACCGACATGACACAGTCTGCACTGTCCAGGCTCGCCCCTAAGCCCGATACGCCGCTATTGTTTTATTGCAACGGCGAGCGCTGCCTGCGAAGTTCCAATGCGGCAAAACTTGCGCTGGATTGGGGGTATCAGAAAGTGTACTGGTTCCGGGGTGGATGGAAGGAATGGAGTGACAAGAATTTGCCTGTCGCCAAATAATCGTATTCATGTAACCCGGTTTCCCCGTGCGGATTGAACGTATTTCCCTTAAGACCCTGACGGTCAGCATCTTGATTGTGCTGGGCTTGGTGTCGATTCTCCTGCTATTTGTCACCACGCTTTTTTTTCGTGAAGCCGCTCTGAAATCGCAGAGCCAGAGCTTGTCGCGTGTGATGGATGTGGCGGCTCATGAAGTAGTGAAACAGCTTCACACCCAGGTTTTTAATCTGGGCTCTTCATTTCAGGGCCGCACCGAGTTTCGTGCCGCCTTTGAAAGATTTCGCCAGAATGGCGATGCCACCTCGTTGCAGCGCGTACTTGATGACCCTATCGTGAACGGCTTTGTCGGTACTATAACGGTGGATCTCGTCAAGTTGCGCCTGTATGACCCAGACCTGAAGCTGATCGCACAGAGCCAGGCGGGGCTTCAGGGTATGGTGCCACAACTGGCACCGATGCTGCTGAATCAGGCAGCCGGGCGCAATGGCGCAGAACGACTCAAGGCGGTTGGAGGTGTCTGGATTTCGCTCAATGAACCTCTGTATTCCGTGCTGGTGCCGGTTGGCGGGTTGAAGCTGATGGGTTATCTCGAGGTCGTAGCAAACCCCACCTTCAATCTTGCCTCGGTCGAAGCGATGACCCGCATGCCGCTGACGGTTCTTGATGCCTCTGGAAAAGTGCTTCATCGGTCAGAAAACTGGCCTTCTGATCGTGAGGTAAAAATACTTGACGTCGAATATTTGTTGCGCACTGGCGACGGGAGGGTCGCCTATCGCCTGATGGGCATGGCCGACGTGACACAGCTTAATGCCGATATGGCCCGCAGCGGGGTGATTGGCGTACTGGCTTTCATTTCCCTGATTGGAGCGAGCGTACTCATCGGCTTGTGGTTTTTCAATCGATTCATATTCAAGCCGATAAGCAACATGCAAAGCGAAATGGAGCGCTCTGCGCAGGGTGACCTGTCTGCAACGGTGGGCCAGCAGACGCTAAAGGAATTTCATGCCCTGGCTGCAGCATTCAATACCATGGTTCGCAAGGTGGATAGCAATATTCAGGAATTGCAACGGCTTTCCAGCGTTGACGGATTGACCGGCCTCAACAACCGGCGGCATTTCGACCTTTCCCTGAAAGCCGAATGGCTCCGTGCACTGCGAGAGAGTCAGGAACTTTCACTGCTCATGCTGGATATCGATTATTTCAAGCAATACAACGACACCTATGGCCATCTTGGCGGGGATGACTGTTTGCGTGCTGTGAGTACCTTGATGCAAGAGGTGGTTCAGCGTCCTGGTGATGTGGTTTCCCGCTATGGCGGCGAGGAATTTGCCATTCTTCTGCCAAATACGTCTTCCCAGGGGGCCCAGTTTCTGGCGTTCAAGATGGCGGCCGAACTGGCCCGGCAGAATCTGCCGCATTTTTCTTCTCCCCTGGGGGGACGGCTTAGCTTGAGTATCGGTTGCGCGACCTGTCGCCCCAGTCCGGATTGCCGGGAGGAGAGTCTGGTGGCAGCGGCGGACAAGGCTTTGTACCAGGCCAAGGCGATGGGGCGCAACCGTGTGATTGTGGCCGAGGAGATGGAAGATGTGGCTATAAATAAGGGAGCGGAATGAACAAATCGTGGATTTACCTGCTTTCGCTGGTTTTCGGTTTTGCCATGGTGATGTTGTTTTTCTCTGTGCAGTCATTTGTCGTCATTCATGTTTTCGAACCACGCATGCTGATCGTGCCTTTTTCTCTGGCAATGACCATCGGTATTCTTCTTGGCACGATGCTTGTATTGCGAGCGAAACTGGCAGAACGCAACCTGTTGTTCTCGGCATTGGCGGATTTTGCGCTGGAATTCACTTATTTCCGCAAGATTGACGGCGAATACGAATACGTTTCTCCCGCCTGCAAGCGGCTGACAGGGTACGAGCAGAAGGATTTTTATCACCAGTCCAATTTTATGGACCAACTGATACATCCTGACGACAAGGGCGCCTGGGAAGGACACAGACATAAGGTCGATGGTGAAGGTGTGGCCGAAGTACTTGAATTCCGGATTATCGATGCGGATGGGCAAGTTCGCTGGATAGAACATTTATGCAGTACAGTCAGGGACGCGAATGGAATTACTATCGGCGTTCGCTCCACCAACGTGGATATCACCCAGCGCAAGGCTTATGAACAGCAGATTGAGTTTTCGGCCAAATACGATCACCTGACCATGCTGCCAAACCGGCGCTGGTTGATGACGATGCTGCAGGATCGCATTGTCGAGGCAGGGGTGAGCAAGCGTCATTTTGCAGTCATGTTTCTCGACCTGGACCGTTTCAAGTTCATTAACGATACTTTTGGCCATGCCGTCGGAGATACGCTGTTGCGCCAGATAGCCGATGAGTTCTCTGGAATCGTCCCGAAGTGTGGTCGCGCGCCGACGTTTATTTCGCGTTTTGGCGGCGACGAATTCGTGATTGTCGAAGAAATGGTGCAGGGAGAAGAATTGCAGCAAACAGCGGAAAGTATTCTGGCGCTGCTGGACCGTTCCTTCATGGTGGACGGGCATGATTTCCATGTCAGCGGCAGTATCGGCATTGCGGTCTTTCCCTATGACGGGAGCACGCCAGAAGATCTGATCAAGAATGCAGATGCCGCCATGTACAAGGCCAAACGCGAGGGCAAAAACAATATCCGGTTCTATTCTGCTGATCTGGCGTCAGAAATGTCCGATTTCTATCGCCTGGAGAAGCGGCTCAAACTCGCGGTTGAGCGTGATGAATTCGTGCTGCATTACCAGCCTCAGGTCGATCTTAAGAGTGGCAGTATTCGCTCTGTTGAGGCGCTGCTGCGCTGGAATAGCCCGGATGGCGGATTGGTTTCCCCCTTGCAGTTTATTCCCGTAGCCGAAGAAACCGGGCTGATCCGGGCTATCGGTGAACTGGTGTTCCGCAAGGCCTGCACCCAGTGGCGCGCATGGTCCGATCTGGGCATCGACCTGAAAATGGCGGTCAATGTGTCGCCTATCCAGTTTCGCGACGATGATTTCGTTACCCGGCTGGAAAAACTGCTGGAAGAGATGGGCATGCCGCCAGCCAGCCTCGAAATCGAGATTACCGAAAGTGTGCTGATGGGCAATGCAGATAAAGCCCTGACTAAACTGAATGCCTTGCATGATATGGGGGTCTCCATCGCCATTGATGATTTCGGTACAGGTTATTCTTCACTGGAGTATCTCAAGGACCTGCCAATCGATTGTCTCAAGATCGATGGCTCTTTCGTGCGCGAGATCCAGTCGGGGCAGCGCGACCAGGCCATTGTCAGAACCATCGAGGCATTGGGGCGCAACCTGCAGATGACTACTGTAGCCGAAGGTATCGAGGAAGAGGGACAGCTCGCCCTGCTGAAGGATATCGGCTGCACATTGGGTCAGGGGTTCTTCATTTCACGGCCCATGCCAGCGGAGGCGCTAACGCCGGTGTTGAGAGGCGGCTTTTCCTGAAAGTGCGTTCCATGACAGGGATTGTCTGAACGTAAATATTCCCGAAAATGCCATCTGTCACCGACTGGTAGTATAGTGACACTATCCTGAACGTTTATCGGGCAAGGAGGGCATTCATGGAACCTTGCGAGTTCCCGCACATCGAAGAACAGCTTGGACCCATTCTCGGGCGCCATGGCGGTGATGCCACGCGTCTGTTGCAGATTCTGCGCGAGGTGCAGGACTGCTTCCATTTCATTCCACCCGAGGCCGTTTCCTGCCTTGCCAGCCACCTGAATCTCTCGCGCGCCGAGGTGGAAGGCGTCGCTGGTTTTTATTCCTTTCTTTCGCTCACCCCCCGGGGCGAATATCGCGTCCTGTTCTCCGACAATATCACCGATAACATGCTCGGCAAGGCGGAGCTGATGCAGTACTTCTGCAACAAGCTGTGGGTCGAGCCGGGCAAGGTTTCGGAAGACAATCTGGTCAGCGTGGACAGCACTTCCTGCACTGGCATGTGCGATCAGGGACCGGCTGCGCTGGTGAATGGCTGGCCGCTGACCAGCCTGGACAACAACCGGCTGGACCTGGTTGCCGAATTGATCCGCATCCGCAAGCCGGTGGCGGAGTGGCCGGAAATGCTGTTCGAGGTCAGGGACAATATCCGGCGACCCGGCATGCTGCTGGGCGAGGCATTCGAGCCCGGTGCGGGTATCCGCGCCACGCTGGCGCGCGGTGCCGAGGCGACGCTCAAGGAAGTGGATGCCTCCAACCTGCGCGGTCGTGGCGGCGCAGGCTTCAAGACAGCCTCGAAGTGGTCGTTCTGCCATGCAGCCATCGCCGAGGAAGAAGGCAGCATGATCTGCGACGTGGGCGGGCATCCTGAGCGTTTTATCGTCTGCAATGCCGACGAGGGCGAGCCGGGCACCTTCAAGGATCGTGTGCTGCTCAGCAGCCATGCCGATCTGGTGTTCGAGGGCATGACGGTAGGCGCGCGGGTGGTTGGCGCACGCAAGGGTTTTCTCTATCTGCGCGGCGAATACCGCTACCTGCTGAAGCCGCTTGAAGCGGTGCTGGAAAGGCGCCGGGCGGCGGGGCTGCTGGGTGAAAACATTCTCGGTGAAGCCGGATTCGTATTCGACATTGAAATCCATCTCGGTGCCGGTGCCTATATCTGCGGCGAGGAATCCGCCCTGATCGAATCCCTCGAGGGCAAGCGCGGCCGCCCCCGCAACCGCCCGCCGTTCCCGGTGACCCGAGGCTACCTGGGCCGCCCGACGGTGGTGGACAATGTGGAGACTTTCGCCTGTGCCGCCCGCATCGCGGAAAAGGGTGGGGCCTGGTTTGCCGCCATGGGGACGGCGCAATCGACTGGCACCAAGATCCTCAGCATCTCGGGCGACTGCGCGCGCCCCGGCATCTACGAATACCCGTTCGGCGTGACGGTGGAGGAAATCCTGCGCGATTGCGGCACCGAAGATGCCCATGCGGTTCAGGTCAGCGGGCCTTCCGGGACGCTGGTGTCGTGGCAGGAGTTCGGCCGCCGCATCGCCTTCGAGGACCTGCCCACGGCAGGGGCGTTCATGGTGTTTCACCGCCAGCGCGAAATGTTTGCCGCCGCTCATAATTTCGCCCATTTCTTCGCCCATGAAAGCTGCGGCTTCTGCACGCCCTGCCGGGTCGGCACACAGCTGCAAAAGCGGATCATGGACAAGATTGCGGGTGGGCACGGTACCCCGGCCGATCTGGAAGAATTGAAACAGCTCGGCCACATCCTCGGCACCATGAGCCATTGCGGGCTGGGCCATACTGCCGCCAACCCGGTGCTGGATACGCTGAAAAAATTTCCCGGCACCTTCGAACGCAAGCTCAAGGCCCTGTCCTTCGAGCCGGCGTTCGATCTGGACGGAGCGCTGGCAACGGCACGCAGCATCACCGGCAGGGACGACGAGTGGGCGCATCTGCTATGAGCAAAACCATTACCATCGATGGCAATGAAATCCCCTTCGCAGAAGGGCAGACCATCATGGATGCAGCCATGGCGGCGAAGATCTACATTCCCCACCTCTGCCACAACCCGGAATTCAAGCCGCACGGAAGTTGCAAGCTGTGCACGGTCAGGGCCAACGGCCGGGCGGTTTCTGCCTGCACCATGCCGGCCGGCGAAGGCATGGTGATCGAGAACAAGACCGGAGAACTGGACGACGAGCGGCGCGCCATCGTGCAGATGCTGTTCGTCGAGGGCAACCACCTGTGCCCCACCTGCGAGAAAAGCGGCAATTGCCAGTTGCAGGCGGTAGCCTATTGCCTCGACATGATGTCGCCCCATTACAACCACTTCTACCCGCCGCGCGAGGTGGATGCCTCGCACCCCGATGTATTTCTCGACCGTAACCGCTGCATCCTGTGCGAACTGTGCGTGCGAGCCAGCCGCGATGTGGATGGCAAAAACGTATTCGGCCTTTCCGGGCGCGGCATCGGTTCGAGGCTGGTGGTGAACTCCGCCAGCGGGCGCCTCGGCGACAGCACTTTTGCTGTCACCGACAGGGCCGCTCAGGTATGCCCGACCGGCGCCATCCTGATCAAGCGCCAGGGATTCAGTGTGCCGATTGGCAGCCGTATCTACGACCACAAGCCGATCTGCCAGGTAGAGACTGAAGGAAAATCGGGAGGCGAGCATGAGTGATGTGAAAAAAGTGCGCATTGCCACCTGCTCGCTGGCAGGCTGCTTCGGCTGCCATATGTCCCTGCTGGATATCGACGAGCGCCTGTTCGATCTGCTCGAAGCGGTGGAATTCGACCGCACCCCGCTGACCGACATCAAGCATTGCAGCCCCTGCGATGTCGGCATCGTGGAGGGCGGCGTGTGCAATGCCGAGAACGTGCATGTTCTCAAGGAATTCCGCAAGAACTGCAAGGTGCTGGTGGCGATGGGCGCCTGCGCGATTACCGGCGGCCTTCCGGCGATGCGTAACAATATCGACCTGTGGGACTGCTTCCAGGAGGTCTACCAGTACGAAGGCGGCCTCGAAGGCGGGCAGATTCCCAACGATCGGGAACTGCCGCTGCCTTTCGACAAGGTGCACCCGATTTACGAGGTGGTGAAGGTGGATTATTTCCTGCCCGGCTGCCCGCCCTCCGGGGAGGCGATCTGGAAATTCCTGACCGACCTGCTGGCGGGGCGGGAGCCGAAGCTGGACTATGAGCAGTTGCATTATGACTGACTTTTCTAATCCCCCTCAGTCCCCCCTTGTGCGAGCATCCGCTACGCGGATTGCCTGCTTGACCCACTTCAGGGGGAAGCAGGGTACGCCTCCCCTGTCTCGCCAGAGCGAGCAGCTTTGCTGCCGCTCTCGGCGGAGATACTCCTTGCGGGTGACAAGCGGAGGCCGGGAGGGGTTTGATGGACTGGGTGAACCATGACTTTTGAACTGGAAACCGCCGCCAACCCGGAAAACCTCAAACGTGTCGTGATCGAACCCGTGACGCGGGTCGAGGGGCACGGCAAGGTCACGCTGCTGCTGGACGAGGACAACCGCATCCATCAGGCGCGTTTCCATATCGTCGAATTTCGCGGCTTCGAGAAATTCATCCAGGGGCGGCCCTATACCGAAGTGCCGGTGCTGGTGCAGCGCCTGTGCGGCATTTGCCCGGTGAGCCATCATCTGGCGGCTTCCAAGGCGATGGACATGATCGTCGGCTCCACCCTGACGCCCAGCGCCGACAAGCTGCGGCGCCTGATGCATTTTGGCCAGATCCTGCAATCCCATGCCCTGCATTTCTTTTATCTGGCCTCGCCCGATCTGCTGTTCGGCTTCGATTCCGATGTTGCCACGCGCAACGTGGTCGGCGTGGCAGCGGCCTATCCCGAGATTGCCCGGCAGGGGGTTGCACTGCGCAAATATGGGCAGGAAGTCATCCGGCTGACGGCCGGCAAGCGCATCCATGGCACCGGGGCCATTCCCGGCGGGGTGAACAAGAATCTCAGCGTGGCGGAGCGCGACTTTCTGCTGAAAGACATCGGGCAGATCATTGCCTGGAGCCAGGGCGCCGTCGATCTGATCAAAAAGGTTTACTGTGAGCGGCCGGAATTCCACAACGGCTTCGGCTATTTCCGCTCCAGCTTCATGAGCCTGGTGCGCCCGGATGGCGCGCTGGATTTCTACCACGGCGGCCTGCGCGCCCGTGACGAGCATGAGCAGGATATTTTCGACCATCTGGATTACGGCCATTACTGGGATTATGTCCACGAGGAAGTGAAGCCCTGGTCCTACATGAAATTTCCCTTCATCCGCTCGCGCGGCAGGGAGGAGGGCTGGTATCGGGTCGGCCCGCTGGCGCGGGTGAACAACTGCGATTTTATTCCCACGCCGCTGGCCGAGGCCGAGCGCAAAATCTTCAAGGCATTCGACAGCGGCAGCGCCACCCAGGCCACGCTCGCCTACCACTGGACGCGCATGATCGAGATGCTGCATTGCGCCGAAGGCATTCAGGAATTGCTGCATGACGACGATCTGCTCGGCGACGATCTGGTCAGCAAGGGCGAACGCGCCTTGCGCGGGGTGGGCGTGATCGAGGCGCCGCGCGGTTTGCTGATCCATCATTACCGCATCAACGAGGACGAGCAGATCGTGCGCGCCAACCTGATCGTCTCCACTACCCACAACAATCAGGCCATGAACGAGGCAGTGCGGCAGGTTGCCCTGCAATATCTGGACGGCAAGCAACTGACCGAGGGTTTGCTCAACCACATCGAAGTCGCCATCCGCGCCTTTGATCCCTGCCTTTCCTGCGCCACCCACGCAGTGGGAAAAATGCCGCTGGAAGTGGAACTGCTCGATGCGGAAGGCAAGGAAATCGATCGCCTGGTGCGCAACGCATCGGGCGCCTGCGGCGCGTGACGGCGCCACTGCTGATCTTTGCCTGCGGCAACCCGAGCCGGGGTGACGACGCGCTGGGTCCGCTGCTGCTGGAACGGCTGGCAGCGATGAATCTTCCCGGGGTCGAACTGCTCACCGATTTCCAGCTCCAGGTGGAGCATGCCATCGACCTGCAAGGCCGGGAGCGCGCGCTGTTCGTCGATGCCAGTGTTTCCTGCCCGCCGCCGTTCGAACTTTCCCGCCTGAATGCTGTAAAAGACCGCAGTTTTACCTCCCACGCCATGAGCCCGGCGGCGGTGCTGCAGGCCTGTCAGGAGCTGTATGGCGCTGCGCCGCCCGCCTGGCTGCTGGCGGTGCGTGGAGAATCGTTCGAACTGGGTGAGCCGCTGAGCGTGGCGGCGGCGGGGAATCTTGAAGCGGCTTTTGCCCAGCTGCAGAAACTGATCTTCAGCAACGGAGAAGATGTGTGGAAAGTGGGTTAAAACCCGCTTACCAGCCCGTGTCAGGGATAAGCGCGGCGGCCTTCAGCTTGCGGTAGAGAGTGCGTTCGCTGACGCCGAGTTTGAGGGCAAGTGAACTGCGGTCGCCATCGTGATTTTCCAGCGCGCTTTGCAGGTAGCGCTGCTCGGCTTTTTCCAGCGTCACGATGCCGGTTTCTTCTCCCGTCAATGCAGACGGCGATCGCGGTTGCTCGATGACCTCCTGTTGCAGATGCGAGGGCAGAATCATTTCCCCATCGGCCATCAGGCTGGCGTGTTCCAGGATGTTGCGCAGCTCCCGGATATTCCCGTGATAGCGGTAATCGACCAGTGCTGCCAGCGCATCCGGATGCAGTTTCATGCGCCGTTTGGGGCATACCCGTGCAAGCAGCGATTCCGCCAGCAGGGGGATGTCTTCCTTGCGTTCGCGCAGGGACGGAAGATGGATGGGGAAGGCGCTGATGCGGTAGTAGAGGTCGCGCCGGAACGTTCCGGCCTCCACCATGGCCTTGAGATCGCGGTGGGTGGCGAGAAGCAGGCGGAAATCCGCGCGCAGCGGCTCCACGCCGCCCACCCGGCGGAAGGTGCCGCTTTCCAGAAGCCTGAGCAGTTTTACCTGCAGACAAAGGGGAATGTCGCCCACTTCGTCGAAAAACACGGTGCCGCCAGCCGCCGCCTCGACCAGGCCGGTTTTGCGGCCTATCGCGCCAGTGAACGAGCCTTTTTCGTAGCCGAACAGCTCACTGCCGAATAGCGTTTCCGTCATGCCGGCGCAGTCCACTGCCACGAACGGCCCCTGCGCGCGGGCGCTCGATTCGTGCAGCGCCTGCGCTACCAGTTCCTTGCCGGTTCCGGATTCTCCCAGCAGCAGGACTGTGGCCTCCGAGGGGGCTACCCGCCCCACCAGCGCCAGCATGCGGTTGAAGGCGGGCGATTTTCCGACCAGCCCCTGCGCCGATGGCTGGCTGCGCGCATGCTGCAGCGTCCGCATGGTTTCCACGAAAAACAGGATTTTCCCGGTCCGGTTGCGGATCGGTGTGATTTCGACGTCCACGTGCTCCTGCCCGCGCGGCGTGTAATGGATGTGCAGGCTGCGCTGCGGCATCCCGGTTTCCTGGCAATCCTTGAGCGGGCAGCTTTCTCCGGCCTGATCGCAGGGTTTGTCGTAATGGTGGGAAATTTCGTAGCAGTAGCGTCCGCGGACTGGCTGTGAATCGCCGAACTGATCGCGGTAGGCCTGATTCACCGCCAGCACCCGGTAGTCCCTTCCGACGAAAACCCGTGGTTCGGGCAGGGAGTCGAGCAGGGCAGTCATTTCCGGGAGCAGTTCGGGTAGAGGGGAGGTGTCTGTTTTCATGCGGGCATTTTATCAGGTGACGCGGGTGGCAGACAAATATGGCAGCCAGGAGTGCGGTGCCATGCTCCAGATTTTCGTAGATATTTTATAACACATTGTTTTGTTGCTTTTTATTGCAATATATGACGCAGGTCAATCTGCAGGCATGGTGATTGCTACCTGCTCAAGTCATGTCTGCACTGCAGCAGAAATATAAACCCAGATAATTCATTAGGACACGAGATGATGGCGAGGCAGTTTTCGTGCTTGAGAGAAGTCCATGGTTATTCCATGGACGACGAACAAGCACGAAAAATGACCGCAAATCCGTCCGCCAGCACTCGTGTAGGCTCGCAGAGCCGCCTAATGGATTATTTGGGATAAACATAAGGAGACTGATTGATGAGCTGGAAATTTCCCAGTCTGACCCGCCGTGCTTTTCTCAAGGCATCCGGGTTGGGCGCCGCCGGTCTGACATTGCTCAAACCGGCTGGCTTGTTGAAGAGCGCCAATGCCGGCAGCGAAAATGCTGCCGTCAGCGAGGCGTATACCTACAGCATCTGCAATTTTTGCTCGTCGCTGTGCAATATCAGGGCGACTACCCGGACCAAAAATGGCGTCAAGCGCATCGTCAAGCTCGATGGCAATCCGAATTCGACGCTTAATCGCGGCAAGATTTGCGCCCGCGGCCAGGCAGGACTGCGCCAGACCTATGATTCGGACCGTCTGAAAACACCTTTGATTCGAGTGGAAGGCAGCAAGCGCGGCGAAGTGAAGTTCAGGTCGGCAAGCTGGGAAGAGGCGTGGGAATATATCGCGAAGAAGCAGAAGGCGGCCAATATCCAGCCGTGGGAATGGACCATGGTGGGCGGCTGGACTTCCTGCGTGTTCTACATGAACTGGGCGGTGCCGTTCGCGCTTTCCAACGGCATTCCCAACATCATCGCCTCGCCGATGCAGCATTGCGTCACCACCGGCCATCTCGGTACGGATTCGGTCACAGGCAATTTCAATATCCACGACGAAGTGCTGCCGGATTACGACAACGCCAAATACATCCTGTTCGTCGCCAACAATGCCTCGATCGGCGCAGTTTCCACCTGCCGCATGGTGCGCTTTGCCGCCGGGCGCAAGAACGGCGCCAAGGTCGTGGCGCTCGATTCACGCCAGTCCGAGACCGCGGCCAAGGCCGACGAGTGGATTTCCATCCGCCCCGGCACCGATCTGGATTTCTGCCTGGCGATGCTGAAAATCATGCTGGACGAGAAGCTCTACGACGCCGATTTCCTGCGCACGCATTCCAACATGCCGTTTCTCACCTATCGTGATACCGATGGCCAGTGGCATATTGCGCTGGATGCAAAAGGCCGGCCGCGCGTGCTGCAGGAGAAAACCTCGACGATACGCACCGTACCCGCGGTGACCAACGACAACAGCACCGATGTGGACGGCAATGCTTTCTACCCAGCGCTTTATGCGCCGGAAGGCCTGATGCTGGACGGCCACAAGGTGGTGACGGTATTGCAGGCGCAGCTCGATGAAGTGAAGAACAATACCCCGGAGTGGGCAGAACAGACGACCGGCGTTCCGGCCGCCACCATCCGCCGCATCGCGCGCGAGTTCGGCGGCAGCCGCCCGGCGATCATCGATCCGGGCTGGCACGGCGCGCGCTACGGCAACATGATGATGCTGCGCCGGGTACAGGCGATGATCCAGGCACTGACCGGAGGCATCGACCGTCCCGGCGGCTGGATCATGAGCGGCGAGCTGCACCACAAGGTCGCGCACTCGGCCAAAGCGCAAAAGGAGGGGCACCCTGCCGGGCCGCCGATGACCAGCCTGGGCGGAATGCCATTCGCCAAGCTGGTGATCGACACCTTCTCCGACGGCAAGAATTTCGGCCATGGCAAGCCCGGCTGGGCATGGGCCTTCTCCAAGCAGGAGCGCGAAGCCGGGCGTCCCTGGGTGATGCTGCCGGTGATGGCCGATACCGGGCTCAAGGAATCGGTGGAAGGAAACCTCGCTTTCAACGGCGAGCCGTATCTCACCCGTGCGGTGCTGATCAATGCCGCCAACCCGGTGCGCCACTATTACCCGGACAGCCGCTGGAAAGAAATCCTGTCGCACAAGAACATGGAACTGGTGATCGCGATCGACGTCCTGCCTTCCGACACCACCATGTATGCCGACGTGATCCTGCCCAATTCCACCTATCTGGAGCGGGGCGAACCCAATATCTACGGCAATGGCGTCAATCACGATCTTGCCATGGTGACGCGCTATCCAGCGATTGACCCGCTCTACGACACGCGCGAGATGCCGGATATCCTGCTCAGGCTGACAGAAATCATCAGCGGCAAGCCCGACAGTTTCATGGACTGGATCGACAAGCTCACCGGAATGCCTGCCGCACCCGTGAAGGAGAAGATGGCCAAGTTTCAGGCGCAGAAAGAGAAGAGCCCATACTCTGCGGCCTGCCGCGAGGTGGCTTTCGATCTTGCGGCAAAACGGGCCGGCGTCAGCGTCAAGCAGCTCGACGCGGTGCTGCGGGAGAAAGGCGTTTTCATGGAAGAGAATTACAAGGAAATTCTGGAGCATTCCGCCATGCCATGGAAGCTGCCGATGCCGACCGGCAGCGGGCGGGTAGAATTCTATTCCGGACTGTTCGACATGATGCGCAAGGGGGGCGGCACGGCACCCAACTTCAGCGTGCTGGCCACCCATATCCCGGCGGAATGCCGCAAGAACGCCAAGAGCGTCTCGCTGGCGGACGATGAGTTCTATTTTACCTACGGCAAGGCGCCGACGGTGTCCTATGCCTCGACCAACAGCAACAATCCGGTGCTGGCGGCGATCAACAAGTTCAAGAAGGGGGTCTACACCAATGTCTGGATCCATCCGGCACGGGCGGCCTATCTGGGCATCAAGGATGGTGACGCGATCCGCCTGGTCAACACCCTGAGCGGACAGACGGCGGACGGTCATGCGCATGTGACGCGCCTGATCCATCGCGAGGCGGTGTTCCTGTATTCCTCATTCGGTTCGGAAAATCCGGCACTGACAAGAGCGTCCGGCATGGGCACGGCAACCAGCAAGCTGATTCCCTACAACGTCGAGCCGGTAGTGGCTGGGTTCCGCTCCCAGGAGTTCACGGTACGCATCAACAAGATCGAAGGTAAAGGAGTGCAGGCATGACCCGCTATGCCATGGTAATAGACCTGAATACCTGCGTCGGCTGCAATGCCTGCATGGCGGCCTGCGCAATGGAGAACCAGACCCCGGTGTGGAAGGGCGAGTGGCGTACCTATGTGCACGAGAAGGAAATCGGTGTCGCCGAACAGGTGCGCCGGCGTTTTTTTCCGCGCCTGTGCAACCACTGCTCCAACCCGCCGTGCCTGACCGTGTGCCCGACCGGCGCCACCTACCAACGCGCCGACGGCATCGTCTTGATCGATCCGGAGCGCTGCATGGGTTGCCGCGCCTGCGCCATGGCCTGCCCCTACGATGCGCGCTACGAAGTGACCTATGACGACATCAAGCTGGGCAAGGAATTCTACGGCGACCTCCAGCGCACCAGCCCGAGCATGGACAAGTGCTCGTTCTGCGCCCATCGCCTCGACAAGGGGATGAAACCGGCGTGCGTGGAAACCTGCGTCGGCTCGGCGCGCCAGTTCGGCGACCTGGACGATCCCTCCGACCCGGTCACGCAACTGGTGGCGAGCGGGATAGCGCAGCCGCTCATGCCCCACCTCGGCACACGACCCAACGTGTATTACATCGACGACCTGAAGCGGAAGGGCTGAAACCATGGATACCATGACCTATACCACGCAACACATCTGGACCTGGTGGATCGCCCTGTACCTGTTCTTCGGAGGGCTGGGCGCCGCCACGCTGACCATTACCTTTCTCACCGACATGTACTGCCGTCCGCACCGCAAACTGGTGCTGTGGGGCGCGCTGTCCGGCGTGGTGCTGCTGGCGATCAGCTCGGCGGTGCTGTTCGGGCACCTGCTGCATCACACTGCGGTGATTTACGTGCTCAATCCGCTGGTCTTCATCTTGAAGCCGGATTCATGGATTGCCTGGGGCACCCAGTTCATCCTGTGGATGATGGTGTGGGGCATGCTCTACGCCTTGCCCTACATGCGCGAGACGCCCTTGTTCCAGCGCCTGCCGCTGGTGCGCAGCGTATTGCAGTGGCCGCTGGTGGAGTGGCTTTCCAGTTGCTGCATGAAGCGCCGCCGCATCGTCGGCTGGCTGGCCTCGATCAACGGCATCGGCACAGCGGTGTACACCGGCCTGCTGATCCAGTCCTTCCCAGCGGTGGCGCTCTGGCACAATCCCGGCGTGCCGCTGCTGTTCACGGTGTCGGCGTTCTCAACCGCCTTCGCCTACCTGCTGCTGCTGCTCAATGTCTTTATCACCGATGAAAACGACGACGATCTGCGTCATCGCTACGAGCGCTTCGACGTGATCCTGATCGCGACGGAACTGGTGATCCTGTTCTCATTCTTCAACTACACCCTGTCCGGCTCCGAATCCGGCTACCGCTCCGCACAGTTGCTATGGGGCGACATGGGCTGGCTGATCGGCTTCATCGGGTTCGGGCTGATCGTGCCATTCCTGCTCGAACTCAGGGGCGTGACCAAGGGCTGGGGCAGCCGCTTCCCCACCGTGGCGGCGGCGGTGCTGGTGCTGATCGGCGGCTACATGCTGCGCCACTATTTCATGTATGCGGGGGTCTATGCCTATCCCTGGTGAGGTGAAAACAAGCGGCGTCTCGCCTGAAGCTTTGCGCCTGCTTGCAGGGCTGCTGGCCAGCCCGGACGGCGATTCGCTCGAAGTGCTGCGCGAACTGGCCGGGGATCACGCCTGGTTGCATCAGGCGCTGGCGGAACTGGACAATCTTCCGCTCGAGGAATGGCAGGCGGAGCATACGCGCCTGTTTATTTCCGGCCACCCGAAAACCGCCTGTCCGCCGTTCGAATCGGCGTTCCTCGGCGGCATGATGTTCGGTGCGGCCAGCGAGCACCTCGGCGACCTCTATCGCCGTGCCGGCTTGCAGGCCGATGGTGCGCCGACGGATTATCTCGGCACCATGCTGGAGTGCGCCGCCTGGCTGCAGGAGCAGCAGTGCTCGCATAGCTCGGAACTGCTGCGGGAGTTATGGGCGGATCATCTGGCCATGTGGGCGCCGCGTTTTGGCGCAACGCTGGGCGAAGAGGGACGGCTCGAACTTTACCGGCAGCTCGGTCATGAAATCAGAGGACTGTTCCATGACTGAAGCCGCCTGGCAGGCAAGCGTGCTGGCCGGTATGGAGGATCAGCAGGTCATCGCCGCAGTGAGCCGGTGCTTTGGCGCGATCTACCGGCAGCAGTTTTCCGGCGAGTGGTTGGTCAATCACGATTTGCCGGTGGAGGTTCGCGCATTCCGCCGCAGCGACGGATGGTGCGTGTTCCTGCTGCTGACGCCGTGGATGATGGCGCGGGTATTCCTGCCGGAGCGCGACCCCGGATTGAGCATTCCGGACGGGTGGAGTGCCGCCGGGCGGGCTGCCGAACCGTTTGTCGTCATTGGCCCGCTGCTCGATTTCCCCATTCTGGGCGGCCGCCAGAATGCGCATCTCAATTACCTGCCCGAACTGGGGCATTTTCTTTTGCAGCCGCTGGTGCAATCCATGGAACGTTACGACTCGGCCGATGCGGTTTTTTCGGACTGGGGCGAGGTGATCAAAACTCGCGACCGCGTGATGCAAGAGCAGCAGCGCGACTGCGGCTGGCAGAAGGAAGTGTCGCGGCGCGAGTTTTTCTCGCGCCTGATGGGGACACGCTGACTGTCAGTCTGGTCCACCTGACAGGCAGGCAAGCCATCGGTTATCATGCCGCCAGAAATCATTTGAGGCGAGCACCATGAAAATCGGCACCCCACTCAGTCCCTCGGCCACCCGCGTCATGCTGCTTGGCAGCGGCGAGCTGGGCAAGGAAGTCATCATCGCCCTGCAGCGCCTGGGCGTGGAAGTCATCGCGGTGGACCGTTACCCGAACGCGCCCGGTCATCAGCTGGCGCATCGCGCGCACGTCATCAACATGGCTGACGGAGCGGCGCTGCGGGCGCTGGTCGAACTGGAGCGGCCGCATCTCGTGGTGCCGGAAATCGAGGCCATTGCCACCGACATGCTGGCTGTCATCGAGCAGGATGGGCTGGCGGAAGTCATTCCGACGGCACGCGCGGCACAACTCACCATGAACCGCGAGGGCATCCGCCGTCTGGCCGCGGAAAAACTGGGCCTGCCCACTTCGCGTTATGCCTTTTCCGACTCGCTGGACGAGATGCGGGATGCCATCGAGAAATCCATCGGCTACCCCTGCATCGTCAAGCCGGTGATGTCCTCTTCCGGCAAGGGGCAATCCACCGTGAACGGCCCGGAAGACGTGGAAAAAGCCTGGAATTACGCTATGAGCGGCGGCCGGGTCAGCCACGGGAAGGTGATCGTCGAGGAAATGATCCAGTTCGATTACGAAATCACCCTGCTGACCGTGCGTGCGGTAGGCGCCAGTGGCGCGGTCGAGACCTGTTTCTGCGAGCCCATCGGGCATGTCCAGGTCAAGGGCGACTATGTCGAGAGCTGGCAGCCGCAGGCCATGAGCCCGACAGCGCTGAAAAGGGCGCAGGAAATCGCCGGGGCCGTGACCGGCGACCTGGGCGGGCGCGGGATTTTCGGCGTCGAGTTTTTCGTCCGGGGGGATCAGGTGTGGTTCTCCGAAGTCAGCCCCCGTCCCCACGATACCGGCCTGGTGACGCTGTGCAGCCAGCGCCTGTCCGAATTCGAGCTGCATGCCCGCGCCATCCTCGGCCTGCCGGTGGACGTTTCCCTGCGCGGCCCAGGTGCTTCGGCAGTCATCTATGGCGGGCTGGAGGAAAAAGGCATCGCGTTCGAAGGGGTCGAGCAGGCGCTGGCGGTTCCGCAGAGCGACCTGCGCCTGTTCGGCAAGCCGGAAAGCTTCACGCGCCGGCGCATGGGCGTGGCACTGGCCAACGGGGCCGATGTGGACGAAGCGCGCAGCCGCGCCAAACTGGCTGCGAGCAAGGTCCGGCCGGTAAAGGAATAGACCATGGAAACGCATTATCACCGCCTTGGCGGCGATGAACTTATCCGCCGCCTGGTAGACCGGTTCTATGATCTGATGGATGAAGATCCGGACTACTACGGCATCCGCAAGATGCACGCGAAGGATCTCACCGAGGCCCGCAACAAGCTGTTCATGTTCCTCTCAGGCTGGACCGGCGGTCCCCAGCTCTATATGGAAAAATTTGGTCATCCGCGTCTGCGCCAGCGCCACATGCCATTCGTTATTGGCGAGGATGAGCGCGACCAGTGGATGGCGTGCATGATGCGCGCCATGAATGAGGTTGGTGTGGACGAGAAGCTGCATCAGGAACTCACGGCGGCATTCTGGAAAACGGCCGATTTCATGCGTAACCAGGCTGAAAAATGACAGTTCTGTAATCTCCCCCAAATTCCGCTCTTGTTATGATGCGTTCAGTTTTTGTCATTTCGTAACGAGAGGTAAATCATGAAATTGTTTGCTGGCTTGACCGTACTGGCTTTGCTTGTTGTGTGCGCAGTTCCTGCCCAGGCGGGCAGCATAGACGGGAATGCAGTGATCGGCGGCGCTTTGGGCGGAGGCGCTGGCGCGGCTGTCGGCTCGGCCATTGGCGGGAGAGATGGCGCCATTATCGGAGGAGCCATCGGAGGTGCTGCCGGCTCCGCTGCAATGACCTCCGGACGCAATGAACCCCGCGCAAGACAGCGTGAGGTTTATTACGAGGATGGGCGCCATGACAACGGCCTTCATCGGGGACATTACAAGGAAAAACATCGCCACGGGCATGGTCACGACGACTAAATTGAGTTTGCAAGAAAAAAGGCGCTTCAATGAAGCGCCTTTTTTATTTCCTGCTAAAGCGGATTAACCGTGACGGCGTCCGCTGTGATGTGCAAAGCCACCGCTGTTGGGGCGCTTTTCACCGTTACGGGCAAAACCGCCTTCACGGCGTGGCTGACCGGAAGCGCCACGGCTACCACCCGGTTTGCCGGAAAACTTGCGGTCCTGGCCAGAACGGGGTGAGCTTGGGCGCGGCACGCGCTTGGGCTCGAGACCTGCAATGGTGTGCGGTGCGATGGACTGACCGGTAAAACGCTCGATCCGTTGCAGAAGCTGCATGTCCCGGTAGGATGCGAAGGAAACGGCAATGCCGGACGCACCGGCGCGACCAGTACGGCCGATGCGGTGGACGTAGTCTTCGGCGAATTTTGGCAGGTCGAAGTTGATCACGTGGCTGATGCCGGCAACGTCGATACCGCGTGCTGCCACATCCGTTGCCACCAGGACGCGCAGGCCGCCGCGACGCAGTTTGGTCAGCGTGCGGTTGCGCGCACCCTGGTTCATGTCGCCGTGCAGGGCTGCTGCAGAATGCCCCTGTGCAAACAGATCTTCGGCCAGCATGTCTGCGTCGCGTTTGGTGGCGGTGAATACGATGGCCTGCGTCAGGTCGACGTCAGTCAGCATGTGCTGCAGCAGGCGGCTTTTGTGCGCCATATCGTCAACGAAGTGCAGGCGCTGCTCGATGTTCTCGTGGCGATCCTGCTGTGCTGCAACCTGGATGCGTTTCGGATCTTTCAGCAGGCGCGTGGCCAGTTTACCGATGTTGCCATCGAGCGTGGCGGAAAACAGCAGGGTCTGACGGCTGGCCGGTGTGGCGTTGGCAATTTTTTCCACATCTTCAATGAAACCCATGTCCAGCATGCGGTCGGCTTCGTCCAGAATCAGCATTTCCAGGCGCGAAAAGTCGATGCGGCCACGGTCGATGTGATCGATCAGACGGCCGGGGGTGGCGACCAGAATATCCACATAACCAGACAGCAGTTTGTTCTGCAGCGGGTAGGGCATGCCGCCGAGGATGCTGACGGTGTTAAGGCGCAGGTGCTTGCCGTATTTGCGTGCTGCGTCGTTGACCTGGGTTGCCAGTTCGCGAGTCGGTGTCAGCACCAGAACGCGCGGGCCCTTGCTTTTGACTGCTGAAGGGGTGGACAGGCGGTGGATGGCGGGCAGCATGAAGGCAGCCGTTTTGCCGGTGCCGGTTTGCGCCGAGGCCATGATGTCGCGGCCTGCCAGGACTTCAGGGATGGCTTCGGCCTGAATCGGTGTTGGGGTGGTGTAACCACTGTCAGCAATGGCTTGAAGAATGGAAGGATGCAACTTGAGATTTTCAAAAGACACGGAATTTCCTTATATTTAAATTCGCGCCGTGACACATTATTTCCCCTAAGCTGCAAACAGCAGGAAGTAAATAATGATGACAAAACGCAATTAAATGTGGCGCACAGGCAGGGAACTGCAAGACTTGCCGGAGATTCCGGGGAATATCTGCATAACACCGCGCGGCGCAAAAACATCGTCGCTAACCGGGGTGAAATCGCATTTTTCAGGAAGTACTGAAAAAGAGGGGGCCAGAGATCGATGAACTCAATGGACGGATATCGATCCGACCAAGCCGCCGCATTATACGGGTATTTTAGAAAATTACCAGATGGTTATGCTAAAATGCCCAGCTTTTTACCGCACCGGAAATCTTTCATGTCACGCGCCCTCCGTAATATCGCCATTATCGCCCACGTTGACCACGGCAAAACCACCCTTGTCGACAAACTGCTGCAGCAGGCAGGTACCTTTGCCGCGCACCAGCAGGTTGCAGAGCGGGTGATGGACAGCAACGATCTGGAAAAGGAGCGCGGCATCACCATTCTGGCCAAGAATACTTCGATCGAATATGAAGGCCATCACATCAATATCGTGGACACCCCGGGGCACGCCGATTTCGGTGGAGAAGTGGAGCGCGTACTGTCCATGGTTGACGGCGTGTTGCTGCTGGTGGACGCAGTGGAAGGCCCGATGCCGCAAACCCGTTTCGTGACCAAGAAGGCTTTGGCGCTTGGCCTCAAGCCGATCGTGGTGGTGAACAAGATCGACCGCCCCGGTTCACGGCCCGACTGGGTGGTGAACCAGACTTTCGACCTGTTCGACAAGCTGGGCGCGACTGAAGAACAACTGGATTTCCCCGTGATCTATGCTTCGGCACTGAACGGGTTTGCCTCTCTCGATGCCAACGAGAAAAGCGATAATATGCGCGTTCTGTTCGAGGCAGTTCTCAAGCACGTTCCTTCCCCGGAAGGTGACCCTGAGCAGCCGCTGCAACTGCAGATTTCCGCGCTGGACTATTCCAGCTATGTTGGTCGCATCGGCATCGGCCGTGTTGCCCGTGGCAGACTGAAGCCCAGTCAGGAAGTGCTGGTGATGCGCGGCCCCGGAGACAAGGGTGTACGTGCAAAAGTAAACCAGGTTCTGGGTTTCAGTGGTTTGAACCGGGTGCAGATGGAAGAGGCGCAGGCTGGCGATATCGTCGTGATCAACGGGATCGACGAGATCGGTATCGGCGTCACCCTGACTGCAATCGACGCTCCCGAAGCGTTGCCGATGCTGACGGTAGATGAACCTACCCTGACCATGAATTTCCAGGTCAATAACTCCCCGCTGGCTGGGCAGGAAGGCAAATTCGTGACCAGCCGCCAGATCCGCGAGCGCCTGAACAAGGAATTGCTCACCAACGTCGCGCTGCGTGTCAGTGAGACTGGTGACGCCGATGTGTTTGAAGTGGCTGGGCGTGGCGAGTTGCATCTCACGATTCTGCTCGAAACCATGCGCCGTGAAGGTTTTGAATTGTCAGTGTCGCGCCCGCGCGTGTTGATCAAAGAAATCGATGGCGAGAAATGTGAGCCATTCGAAATGCTGACCGCCGATGTGGAAGATGCCAACCAGGGTGCGGTCATGGAAGAGCTTGGCCGCCGTCGTGGCGATTTGCAGGACATGCTGCCCGACGGTCAAGGGCGCGTACGTCTTGATTATCGCATCCCGGCGCGCGGGCTGATCGGTTTCCAGTCCGAATTCATGACCCTGACACGCGGTACCGGTGTGATGAGCCACGTATTCGACGAGTATGCACCGATGAAGGCGGACATTCCTTCCCGTCATAACGGCGTGCTGATCTCGCAGGACAACGGCGAGGCCGTAGCCTATGCCCTGTGGAAACTGGAAGATCGCGGCCGGATGTTCGTTACCCCCGGGGACAAGCTGTATGAAGGCATGATCATCGGCATTCATAGCCGCGATAACGACCTGGTGGTGAACCCGATCAAGGGCAAGCAGCTCACCAACGTACGTTCTTCCGGCACCGACGAAGCCGTGCGCCTGACCCCGCCTGTTCAGTTGACGCTTGAGTCCGCAGTTGAATTCATTGCCGACGACGAACTGGTCGAACTCACACCCAAGTCGATCCGCCTGCGCAAACGCTTCCTGACTGAAAACGAACGCAAGCGGAACGCGCGCGGCTTGTGAGTTTCAGAGCAGGCTTATGCGCCAAAGGCGCGTTAGCCGGAACTAAAACGAACGCAAGCGGAACGCGCGCGGCTTGTGAGTTTCAGAGCAGGCTTATGCGCCAAAGGCGCGTTAGCCGGAACTAAAACGAACGCAAGCGGAACGCGCGCGGCCTGTAAGTTTCAGAGCAGGCTTATGCGCCAGAGGCGTGTTAGCCGGAACTAAAACGTACGCACGCGGCTTGTTTCTGCTTAAGCCATTTGCATCAAACGGCTTGATGGCAAGACGCGGGTTGTTATAAACTCCGCTGCTGGTGCGGGTTTCGTGCCAGTTTCTGGGTTTTCGATAAGGCTGGCTTGATGAACAGGCAGACGGATAATTTGAAAGTGGCATTGATTGCAGCAGGATTGATTTCCTGCGCAGTCCCGCTTGCGACTTCCGCCATGCTGCTGGGCGAGTTGACGGTGAATTCCCCTCTGGGGCAGCCGCTGCGCGCCTCGATTCCACTCAAGGCCAGCCCTGAAGAGGAACTGGATAGCCGCTGTTTTTCGCTTGTGCGACCTGAAGGACCAAGCGATTATGCTTCCTACCTGACCCAGGCGCGCCTGGAATTACTCGAGAAAAACGGTCAGTTCCAGATAAATATTCATTCGGTACAGGCTGTCAATGAGCCTTATGTGCGTTTGCGAGTGCAGGAGAACTGTGGGCAGGGGCATCTGAGTCGCGATTACACCCTGTTGCTGGACCCGGTGGAGTATGCGCAGACCCGTACCCAGGTAATCAAACCCGCAGTGGTCGCCGGGACACAAAATCCCGCTACGCAGGATCAGCACGTCTGGGATGTCCGCAAAGGTGAGACGCTGCATTCCATTGCTGCAAGCCTTTATCCTCGAAACTCGCGCATGCAGCGCAGCTTTCTGCGTTCGATACGCAATGCAAACCCGGAACTGCGTGATACTCCGGCGGATGAGGCATTAACGGAGAGCAGTACGTTCCGGGTTCCGGCGCTGCGCACGCTATCGGTTGAGGTTGCCCTTTCCCCGGTCGTGCCAAAAAGTGAGCCGGAGCGCACCAGACGTGCCGCAAAAAGAACCGATTCAACACCGGTCGAGCAAGTTCAGTCTTCTCAGCCATCCGGGCCAGAAGGCGGTTTCCACCTCAAGCTTTCCACCTCGGACCTGGACTTGTCCATGGTTGGCAAGATGACCGAAGCACAACTGCAGCAATTGCGCGAAAAGCAGCGCTTGCTGGATGCCGACGACCAGGTGGCCAACACCCTGAGCATGAAAAATCGCATCATGCAGCTTGAGGACCAGATCGACAGCCTGCAGAAAGCACTGGAAAAAACCAATAACCGCATGTTGCTAAGCGAGAAGCTGGCCGCGCCTCCTGCTCAGAAAATAGCGCCACCATCGCCAGAAGCGGGTGTAAGCTGGCTAGATAACACTTCTTTTCGCGGATTGGCTGGCGGAGGTTTGATCCTGGCGCTCTTGCTTTCAGGCTGGTGGCGCTGGCGCAGGCGCCGGGCTGAGGCCGAGCTCGATTCGGAACTGGCTCATGAATTTGCAATGAGCGAAATACCCCAATTCGAACCAGATGCACGGCCTGACGCTGAACAAATCAGAGAAGGGGGGGGCAAGCCAGAGGTTGCGGGCCATGAAGATGATTTTCTTTCCAATGTCACCAGTATTTTTGATCGGGAAGGGGAGTCAGTAACTTTTACTGAAGCCGAATCGGTGCTGGACGAGGCGGATCTGTATATGGCCTATGGCTGGTCAAATCGCGCCATCGAACTATTGCAGGACTATATGGGAAAACATCCGGACGATGTCTCCCTGTGGAAAAAACTCTTCGAAGTTTATGGCTCGCTTGGCATGAAGCAGGAATTTGAACAGCTTGCGCTGCGTTGCCAGTCAACCATGGATGACAGCAGTTTGTGGGTCCTGGTGCAAAAAATGGGCCGGCAGATCGACGCAGAGAATTCACTTTATATTTCAAGCCCGGAAGAGCTTGATGCTACCTTGCAGGAAGAGGTTGCAGATGTTCAGTCAGAGCAGAACGCGGCACCATCCCCGGTGGATGAGGCGCAAGATCAGGTCTTGTTAGCGCAGGATGATGTTCCGACGCTGGATATGCCGCTTGATTTTGTGCTTGATCGCAAGGATGAGCCGGAAAAGCCGCCTGCCGACAAGGAACAGGATCATCTGGAACTCGATCCGCTGTTCCCTGAAATGTTTGAAAATACCCGGCCGTTTCCCGACGACGGAAACGGTGATAAATCGACCCGCTAGGGTGGGGCGATTCCCCCTCAGCCGCCTGTGGACGACATGAAACGTATGATCTTGCGCGGCTCCTCGCGGAATTCGTGGCGCTCCGGCTTGAGGGAAATTGCCAGGCGAATGGCATCCTCCAGGCCCTGATCAGAGATTCCGCCGCGCAACAGCGGCCTGAACTCGAATTTTTCATCCTGGCCCAGGCAGGTATAGAGCGTTCCATCCACGGCAAGGCGCACGCGGTTGCAGGTCTCACAGAAATGCTGGGAAATTGGCGTAATGAATCCGACGCTGAATTTGCCATCGGCGGATTTCAGGTAACGCGCCGGACCGCCACCCGGGATCACCCCCTCAAGCAGACCGAAGCGTTCCTGTAGCCGCTGTTTGACCGGCTGCAGATCGAGAAACTGAGCCTCGCGGCCTGTGCTGCCGACGGGCATGGCTTCGATGAAACGCAGGATGAAGCCGTGTTCGATACAGAAGGCCACCATGCTGTCGATTTCGTCGTCGTTGACCCCCTGCAATGCCACCATGTTGATTTTTATGGGAGCCAGTCCGGCTTCCTTGCCTGCCATCAGCCCGGCGAGAATTTTGTGCAGGCAATCACGCCCGGTGATTTTTTCAATCCGCTCGCGCTGCAGTGAGTCGAGGCTGACATTGATGCGAGATATGCCATTGTCGCGCAGCGCTTGAGCGTGCTTGTCGAGATGGGTGGCGTTGGTGCTGAGCGACAGGTCCTCGATGCCGGGCAGGGCGGAAAGACGTCCGGCCAGACCGGTCAGGTCGCGCCGCAGCAGGGGTTCTCCGCCGGTCAGGCGCAGGCGTTTGACGCCCAGACGGGCAAATGCGCCGATCAGGCGCTCGATTTCGTCGAAAGTGAGCCAGTTTTCCGGTTCTTCGTAGCCCTTGAAATCTTCCGGCATGCAATAGGCGCAGCGCAGGTCGCAGCGGTCGGTTACCGACAGGCGCAGATATTCGATGGGCCGCTGGAAGTTGTCAGTGAGAAGCGTATGGTCGGTCATGGCGAAGCCTGCCGGAGGTTTAAAGGTTAAATCCGACTATAGCGCAGCAAACCTGCAATTACAATTTGCCTAAATAACTAGCCAATAAGGCTATTCCCCACGCCACGCCGAAGCCGGTGACATCCGTTGCCACCGCACCCAGTCCGCCCTTGCAGTTGCTGGCAGAAAGGTCCATGTGCAGCCATGCGGTTTCGTTTTCGATAAAACGCATGAGAAAGCGTGCCGCCAGAATGTGGTCGGCATCGCCTTCCATGGTGCACTGCTTGATGTCGGCAATCCGGCTGTCGAGCTCTTCTTCATAGTCCGCATCGAGCGGGAAAGCGCTCACTCTTTCTCCCGTGATCTTCCCCGACTTTAGAGCAAGCTCGATCAGGTTGTCACGGTTGCTTAAAATGCCCGAGTAACGCGCCCCTAACGCGGTCGCCATGCTGCCGGTCAGGGTGGCGAAGTCGATCATGAAGTCCGGCTTCCTGCGTGATGCCAGGGTGAGCGTGTCAGCCAGTACCATGCGTCCTTCAGCATCCGTGTGGATGATTTCGATGGTGGTGCCATTCAGGGCAGTGACCACGTCGTTCTGTTTGTAGGCCTTGGGGCTGATGTGGTTTTGCGCAATGGCCAGCCAGACATCCAGATTGACGGGCAGATTCGCGCGGCTGGCCGCAAGCAGGATGCCCAGCGCCACCGCGGAGCCGTTCATGTCCTCGTGCATGCCGTGCATGTAGCGTGCCGGCTTGAGATTGTGGCCGCCGGTGTCGAAGCAGATGCCCTTGCCCACCAGTGCCACGGTTTGCTTTGCGTCAGGATGACGGTGTGAAAGATGCACGATGGCGGCATCCTCCTCCTCGCTGCCCTGGGCCACGGCGACAAATGCGCCGGCACCCATTTTGCGCAATTTTCTCAGGTCAAACTCTTCGCATTTCCATTGTTCTTCCCGGGCGAGTTTCTGGATACGCTCACGGTACAGGCCCGGCGTGAGTTCGTTGGCGGGCAGCATGGTGAGTTCGCGACACAGAATGTTGCCATCAGCCTGCGCACGTTGCGCCAGGTAAGCGTTGTCCGATTTGTATCCATATAAATTGATTTTCTGCAGCGATTTGCGTTCGTCCTTCTTTTTGCGCACGGGAAGCAGGGCGCTGTTGAGCAGGGTGCAATAGACCGCGCTTTCCGCTGCCAGACGGCGCTGCTCGGCGCTTCCGCTGACCGCGATGGTGATGGACTGGGGGTGTTCCGCCAGCAGCGCCTGGATGGCCTTGCGCATGGCAGTGAGTTGTTCAAAGGCGCTCAGTTGGGAATCAAGCATGAGCCATGTGACCAGCGCGCCCTGATCGAGATCGCTGCTGAGCGGGGTTTTCTTCAGATCCGCGAGCTTGACGCCGCGCCGTTCCATGCGTGCCTGCAGGATGTCGAGCAGCGGCGTGCCCTTGAGCTGGGCCAGTTTTTTCACCGCAGGCAGAATGATCAGCAAGTGATCGTCGCTGCGAATTTCCTGCAGTCTGATATCAGACTGTTTCTCAATAATTTTTGCTTGATTCATGGTGCTGTTTCCCGGACGGTGGCGTGTATTCTTGCCTTGACCAAAGAGGTCAAGATAAGGAATCATAACAGGTTTGAATAAATGTCTACTCAGGAGCGATCATAATGGCAGCAATCCCCGACATGGACCCTCAGGAAACGCAGGAGTGGCTGGATGCCCTGGATGCGGTTCTCGAGCTGGAAGGTGTGGAGCGAGCTCATTTTCTGCTGGAGCAGATGATCGACAAGGCGCGCCGCAGCGGCGCAAATCTGCCTTATTCGGCCAGCACGGCTTATCTCAATACCATTCCTGTACCTCAGGAAGAGCGCTTTCCCGGCGATCTGGCGCTGGAGCGCCGTATCCGCGCCCTGATCCGCTGGAACGCCATCGCCACGGTGATGCAGGCAAACAAGAAGAGCCCCGGTGTCGGCGGACATATCGCCAGCTTTGCATCGGCAGCAACCCTGTATGACGTCGGTTTCAACCATTTCTTTCACGCACCGGACGACAAGCATGGCGGCGACCTGCTGTATATCCAGGGGCACTCTTCGCCCGGCATCTACGCCCGTGCTTATCTTGAAGGCCGCCTGAGCGACGAACAGATGAAAAACTTCCGTCAGGAAGTGGATGGCGGCGGCCTGCCTTCCTATCCCCATCCCTGGCTGATGCCGGATTTCTGGCAGTTTCCCACCGTTTCAATGGGCCTGGGTCCGCTGACTGCGATCTATCAGGCACGTTTCATGAAGTACCTCAACGACCGCGGCATGGTGAATACCGAGAACCGCAAGGTGTGGGCGTTCCTCGGTGATGGCGAGACCGACGAACCGGAATCTCTGGGTGCGATCTCGCTTGCCGGGCGTGAGAAGCTCGATAACCTGATTTTCGTGGTGAACTGCAATCTGCAGCGTCTGGATGGTCCGGTGCGTGGCAACGGCAAGATCATTCAGGAACTCGAAGGGGTATTCCGCGGCGCAGGTTGGAACGTCATCAAGGTGGTGTGGGGCCGTCACTGGGATGCCCTGCTGGCTAAAGACACCAAGGGCCTGCTGCTCAAGCGCATGGAAGAATGTGTTGACGGCGATTACCAGAACTACAAGGCCAAGGACGGCGCTTACGTGCGTCAGCACTTCTTCGGCAAGTACCCTGAACTGCTGGAAATGGTTGCCAATATGTCGGATGACGATATCTGGCGCCTCAACCGCGGCGGGCATGATCCATTCAAGGTGTACACAGCCTACGCGGCAGCGACCAAACACACGGGCCAGCCAACAGTTGTTCTGGCCAAGACGGTGAAGGGCTATGGCATGGGTACGTCGGGCGAAGGTCAGAACATCACCCATCAGGCGAAGAAAATGTCGGATGCATCGCTGAAGGCGTTCCGCGATCGCTTCAATATTCCGATCGCTGACGACCAGATTTCCAGCGTACCGCTCTATCGCCCGGCTGAGGATAGCCCTGAAATGCAGTATCTCAAGGAGCGTCGCAAAAATCTTGGCGGCTACCTGCCTGCGCGGCGGCAGAAAGCGGAAACTCTCAATGTTCCTTCCCTGAAGGATTTCGATGCCATTCTGAGCGGTACTGGCGAGCGCGAAATTTCCACCACCATGGCCTTCGTGCGCGTCCTCGGCACGCTGGTCAAGGACAAGGTGATCGGCAAGCACGTGGTGCCTATCGTGCCCGACGAGGCGCGCACTTTCGGTATGGAAGGCATGTTCCGCCAGCTCGGCATCTATTCCTCGCAGGGCCAGTTGTATGAGCCGCAGGACGCCGATCAGGTGATGTATTACCGCGAAGCCAAGACCGGGCAGATTCTCGAAGAGGGGATCAACGAGGCCGGTGCCTTCGCTTCCTGGGTGGCGGCGGCGACCAGCTACAGCAATCATGGCGTGGCGATGATCCCGTTCTATATCTACTACTCGATGTTCGGCTTCCAGCGCATCGGCGACCTTGCCTGGCTGGCGGGCGATTCGCGCGCACGCGGCTTCCTGCTCGGCGGCACGGCGGGGCGCACCACGCTCAACGGCGAGGGCCTGCAGCACGAGGACGGCCATAGCCACCTGCAGGCGGCCACCATTCCCAACTGCATCACCTACGATCCGACCTACGCCTACGAACTGGCGGTGATTATCCAGGACGGCCTGCGCCGCATGTACCAGGAGCAGGAGGATGTGTATTACTACCTCACGGTGATGAATGAGAATTACGTCCATCCGCCCATGCCCAAGGGCGTGGAGGAGGGCATCATCAAGGGCATGTACCTGCTGAAAAAATCTGGCAAGAAGAAGTTGAAAGTGCGTCTGATGGGGTCAGGCACGATTCTGCGCGAAGTCGAAGCCGCTGCCGAACTGCTGGAAAACGATTTCGGCGTGTCCGCCGAAGTCTGGAGCGTCACCAGCTTCAACGAACTGCGCCGCGAAGGTCTGGATGTCTCGCGCTGGAACATGCTGCACCCGGAAAAGCCACAGCGTGAAAGCTATGTCGGGAAATGTCTCAAGGGTGGCAAGGAGCCGGTGATTGCTTCCACTGACTACATGAAAGCCTATGCCGACCAGATTCGCGAATTCGTGCCTGCGAACTTTGTGACGCTCGGTACCGATGGTTTCGGACGCAGCGACAGCCGTGAGAAACTGCGCAGTTTCTTCGAAGTGGATCGTTACCATGTCGTTCTCGCAGCGCTTAAAGCACTGGCCGATGAAGGGACTTTGCCCGCCGCCAAGGTGAGCGAGGCGATGAAAAAATACGGTATCGATCCCAACAAGCCGAATCCAGTCACGGTATAACAAAGTGTTTAGCCGTGAAAGGTGGAGGTTCTTCAGGTCATGCTGTCAAGCTTCCCCAGCGCGGTGAAAAGCCAGGAGAAAGAATAGTGTCGAACATCAAGGAAGTGCGTGTTCCGGACATCGGGAATTTTCCCGAAGTGGACGTGATCGAAGTGCTGGTCAAGGAAGGCGATGTGGTCAAGGTAGAGGATTCCCTGGTCACACTGGAGAGCGACAAGGCCACCATGGATATCCCGGCACCCTTTGCCGGGAAAGTGAAGGCGGTGCGTCTCAAGGCGGGTGAAAAGGCGGCTGAAGGGACATTGATCCTGACCATGGAGGCAGAGGAGAGTGCATCTGCGGCGGTTCCCTCCAAGGCGGCTCAAGCTGTCTCTGATGCCGTGGCTGAAAGCAAGCCGGCGCCACAGCCCGTAGCGGTGAGCGCACCTCCGGGCCAAACTCCCCCAGCACCCCAATCCCCTTCCGTCCCCCTTGTCAGGGGGGGCGCTGTGGCAGAAAGTGGTGGCAAGGTTCACGCCAGTCCCTCTGTACGCGCTTTTGCACGCGAACTCGGAGTGGACCTTTCTTTGGTCAATGGTTCAGGTCCGAAACGCCGGGTCCTGAAAGAGGATGTGCAGGCCTTCGTCAAGGCTGAACTGGCAAAGCCGCGTGGTGGCGCCACAGGCGGACTGAGCCTGGGCCTGGCAGCGATGCCGGCTGTGGACTTTACCCGGTTCGGGCTGGTTGAGGTCAAGCCGCTTTCCAAGATCAAGAAAATTTCTGGTGCCAATCTGCACCGCAACTGGGTGGCGGCGCCTCATGTCACGCAGTTCGAGGAAGTGGATATCACCGAACTGGAAGTCTTCCGCAAGGGCATGCTTGACGAGGCTGGCAAGCAAGGCGTCAAACTCACGCTGTTGCCGTTTTTGATGAAAGCGGTGGCGGCAGGCCTGAAAACCTATCCGGAATTTAACGCCTCCCTTTCTGCGGATGGAGAAAGCCTGGTGATGAAACAGTATTTCCATATCGGCTTTGCTGCCGATACGCCCGATGGTCTGGTGGTTCCGGTGATCCGCGATGTCGATCAGAAGGGCTTGCTGGATATCGCGCGCGAGCTGGGTACACTGTCTGCCAAGGCGCGCGAGAAAAAGATTTCCCCTGCTGAAATGCAGGGCGGCAGCATGAGTATTTCCAGCCTGGGTGGTATCGGCGGTACTTATTTCACCCCGATCCTCAATCTGCCTGAAGTGGCGATTCTCGGTGTTTCACGCTCCAGCATGAAGCCGGTGTGGAATGGGAAAGAGTTTGTTCCGCGTCTCATGCTCCCGCTGTCGCTTTCTTATGATCATCGCGTGATTGACGGTGCGCTGGGTGCGCGCATGACTTCTTTTCTCAGTGCCGTCCTCTCCGATGTGCGGCGTTTGCTGCTTTAAAATAGTTGAATCAGGAGAGTCATTCGCGTTTTATGACTGCTGCGGTGCGTGCTGCAACGAGCAGAGACTGAATTTAATCGCTTGAGCGCGGACGAATAGGCCGCAGGTGGGATTATGAGCAAAATTATCGAAATAACCGTACCGGATATTGGCGACTTCAACAATGTGCCGGTGATCGAAGTGCTGGTCAAGCCAGGCGACAGAGTGGAGAAAGACACTTCGCTACTTACTCTCGAAAGCGACAAGTCGACGATGGAAATCCCGTCCAGCCACGCCGGCATCGTAAATTCAATCAAGCTGAAAGTGGGTGACAAAGTGGCCCAGGGTAGCGAAATACTGACCCTGGAAGTGGAGGAGGCTGCGGCTGTGGCAACCGTGCCGGAAACGCCAGTTCTGGAAGTCATGGCAGGCCAGGCTGCCATGGCGTCAGAAAGCAAAGGACAGCAAATCCATGCGGATGTGGTCGTGCTGGGCGCTGGCCCTGGCGGCTATACAGCCGCTTTCCGTGCGGCCGATCTGGGCAGGAAGGTTATCCTGATTGAGCGTCATGCTTCGCTGGGTGGTGTTTGCCTTAATGTTGGCTGCATTCCTTCCAAGGCCTTGCTGCACGTGGCAAAGGTCATAGCCGAGGCCGAGGATATGGGCAGCCATGGCGTGAAGTTCGCCAGTCCTGAGGTTGATATCGACCAGGTGCGTGGCTGGAAGGAAAGCGTGGTGAATCGCCTGACTGGCGGCCTCGCACAACTGGCGAAGCAGCGCAATGTTCAGGTTATCCACGGAAATGGTCAATTTATCGCACCGCATCATATCCGGGTGAAAACGTCCAATGGCGAGATGGATATCTCCTTCGATAATGCGGTGATTGCTGCCGGCTCGCGGGTAGTGAATATTCCTGTTTTCCCAGAAGATCCCCGCATCATGGATTCTACCGGCGCACTGGCACTGGCAGATGTGCCGAAGCGCATGCTGGTGATCGGCGGCGGTATTATCGGACTTGAAATGGCGACGGTTTATCATGCGCTGGGATCAAAAATCACCGTGGTGGAACTGGGCGAACAACTCATTCCGGGATGCGACAAGGATATCGTCAAACCCTTGCACAAAAAGATCGAGAAGCAGTATGAGTCCATCCTTCTCAAGAACCGGGTTGCCGCTCTGGAAGCCAGGAAAGAAGGGATTCTGGCCACTTTCGAGGGCGAAAATGCGCCTGCGCCGGCGTTGTTCGATCGTGTGCTGGTTGCGGTAGGCCGTCGTCCGAATGGCACTCTGATCGGTGCCGAACAAGCCGGCGTTACGGTGAACGAACAGGGATTCATTCCCGTGGATAAACAGCAGCGCACCAATGTGCCGCACATTTTCGCTATCGGGGATATCGTTGGGCAGCCCATGCTGGCCCATAAGGCGGTACACGAGGCCAAAGTCGCTGCAGAAGTGATTTCCGGGCACAAGGCGGCCTTCGATGCGCGCACCATCCCCTCCGTGGCTTATACCGATCCGGAAGTGGCATGGATGGGTTTGACCGAAACCGAGGCCAAAGCACTAGGCATCGAATACGAAAAGGCCAGCTTTCCATGGGCCGCCAGCGGACGCGCACTTTCGATCAATGCAGAATATGGTGCCACCAAGCTGTTGCTGGACAAGGAAACAAAGCGGATCATCGGTGCCGCTATCGTCGGCCCGAATGCGGGTGAGCTCATTGCCGAAGCGGTGCTGGCGCTGGAAATGGGGGCCGATGCACAGGACCTTGGCCTGACGATCCATCCTCATCCCACCTTGTCAGAAACACTGTGCTTCGCCGCCGAAATGGCCGAGGGTACGATTACTGACCTTTATATCAAGCGCAAGTAGCGGCGCTGGTTGGCAGCAGGATCCGGGGGGGGTTGTATAAAACCCCGGGGCCCCTGCAATTCTTTACAGCCGCCTTCATGTTGGGCAACATGGTCGGCATGCAAACAGCACCCGACATACCCGATGATTAAATCTTTCCAGACACTAAGTTCCAAACTGGTGAGTATTCTGCTCGCCTTTTTCTGCGTTGCCCTGATTGCCATCAGCCTGACGCTGTATGTTTCCTGGCAACTGGAGGGCGGTGCGGCAGCGATCAATGATGCCGGTAGCGAACGTATGCGTTCCTACAGATTGGCTTATCTCCTGACGTACAACATATATTTCGGCCTGGATCAGGAGAGTATGGAAGGCGAGGTGCACCGGGAAATGGCCGCCTTCGAAAAAACCCTGATGGATCTTGAACAGGGTGATCCTTCACGCCCTCTGCTGTTGCCAAAGGACGTGGGGGTACGGCGTCAGATGGCGAACCTCAGGCTGGAATGGCAAGGGCATATCCGTCCATTGCTGGAGGGCGTGCTGAACAGTCATGAACCCGAGGCGCGTCACCGCCTGTTAAAGGAAATCCGCCCCTCGGTGGAAAATTATGTGGGCCTGGTCAATGGTCTGGTGCTGAGCGTCGAACGTGATAATGCCTACAAAACCAGCTTGTTGCGATCGATTCAGCTGGGTCTGGTGATGCTGGCCATCGTGGGAACCGTGATTCTCATATTCCTCATGTATCTGCTGATAATTCGTCCTGCCACCAAGTTGCAGGAAGGCATACAGCGCATGGCGGGAGAGGATTTCAGTGTGCGCGTGCCTGTGGAAAACCGTGACGAGTTCGGAGCTTTGGCGCTCGGATTCAATCAGATGGCGGATCATCTGGAGGGCTTATACAACACCCTGGAGCAGCGAGTGGAAACGAAGACGCACAGTCTGGAGGAAAAAAACCAGGAACTGGGCTTGCTGTATGAAGTGACCGCCCTGCTCAACGAACCGGCTGCGGTGGAGGAGCTTTCCCGGCGCTTCATCCGGCGACTGATGACCCAGTTCAATGCCGAGGGTGGGGCAGTAAGACTGGTTGATCCCAGTACACAGAAAATTCACCTGGTTGTGACAGAAGGCCTGAGCGATGATTTTGCGCAGAAAGAATCCTGTCTCAATATGGGCGAATGCCTGTGCGGCGGAGCAGCGAGCTCGCAGACCCCGGCCTTTTTCGATCTGCATCAGCCGACAGAACTCAAGCTGATGTATAACTGCCGGGACGAAGGATATCGCTCGGTGTCTGTCTTTACCATCAAGGTAAAAAAACGCCTGATCGGGATTTTTAACCTTTATTTCCTTAAGGCGCGCGGTTTCACGCCGATGGAAGTGCATTTGCTGGAAGCCGTAGGCCAGCATCTCGGAGCGGCAATCGAGGGGCAGCGCCTGGTTTCGCGCGAGAAGGAAATGGCAATCTCGGAAGAACGCAATCTGCTGGCTCAGGAACTGCATGACAGCATCGCCCAGGGTTTGGCTTTCCTCAACATCCAGATACAGATGCTGGAAGACTCTTTCCGCAAGGGGAATGACAGTGAAGTTGTAGAGGGGCTTTCGCATATTCGTGAAGGTGTGCAGGAAAGTTACGACGATGTGCGCGAATTGCTGGTTCATTTCCGTACGCGCGTACACCAGTCCGATCTGGAAGGGGCGATCCGGAGTTCGCTGGAGAAATTCGAAGGCCAGACCGGAATCAAGGCAACATTGAACATTAGCGGCGAGGGCGCGCCGCTCGATACCAGCAACGAGACACAGGTGTTGCATATTGTTCAGGAGGCACTGTCAAATATCAGAAAACATGCGGCCGCCAGTAATGTGACTGTTGAGATTTCACGAAATGGCGATTTCGTTATTTCGGTACGTGACAATGGTCATGGCTTCAACCCGGAGCTACAGCCCGGTGACTCACATGTTGGCATCAGTATCATGAAGGAACGAGCCCATCGTATTGGAGGTCAGCTCGGTATTGTTTCCAGGGTAGGAACAGGCACGGAAATCAGACTGACTCTGGACAAATCATACAAGGAAGCCGCATGAACCCGATCAGAGTGCTCATCGTGGACGACCATACCCTGTTCCGCAGCGGAATAAAACTGCTGCTGCAGCGGCAGAAGGATTTCGAGGTGGTGGGCGAAGCGGGAGACGGACTTGAGGGCGTGAAACGCGCCATGTCTCTAAAACCGGATGTGGTACTGCTGGATCTCCACATGCCCGGGATAAGCGGTCGTGAGGCAGTCCGGCTGATTTCGGAGGATGCGCCGGGCACGCGGGTGCTCATGCTCACGGTGTCGGAAGATGCGGAGGATCTGGTCGACTGCCTGCGCGCAGGTGCGGCAGGTTATCTGCTCAAGAATATCGATACCGATTACCTGGTGAATGCCATACAGAGCGTGGCGCGCGGAGAATCCATTATTTCCCCCTTGATGACCGGGAAGCTGGTGGAGGGCCTGCGTACCCAGCCCAAGGCAGAGGGTCCGGTGCCGCTTGTTGAGGCTGACCGGGAAAAACTCACCCCCCGTGAGAGGGAAATCATTACCCTGCTTGCCAGGGGGGCCAGCAACAAGGAAATGGCACGCGTGCTGAACGTGGCTGAAAGCACGGTAAAAATTCACGTCCAGAGCATACTCAAGAAGCTCAATCTGACCAGCCGGGTTCAGGCGGCCGTATATGCCGTGGAACATGGGCTGGCCCTAAAAGAAGAACAGTGACGCCCGGAACTCGTCGCAGCTCCGGCACTTGTTTCTTGCCACTGTTATCTGAACTCCTTCAGGCTGTACGCCAAAATAACTAGTCCGCCCGTCTGATGTAACTAGTTCCTGCAGTCTGCGCCCCCTCCTTTTGCCCTTTTCCGACTGTTCTTTTGACGAATAGGCTGCGCATCCAGATCGGCCTATTCTGGCAGCGTGACAAAAAAACCTGTCAGAACTGAAAGGGAGGAGAGCATGGCTTCGCAGGAATACAAAGCTTGGTCCGTGGTGACTGCCAGTACGATTGCATTCACCGTCTGCTTCATGATCTGGATGATGTTCGCCGTGATCGGCATCCCCATCAAGAAGATCCTGGATCTCAATGAAACCCAGTTCGGCCTCCTGGTGGCGACACCGGTGCTGACCGGCTCGCTGATCCGCCTACCCTTGGGCATGTGGACCGATAAATTCGGCGGGCGCATCGTGTTTTTTGTTCTGATGCTATCCACCATCATCCCGATTTACATGATTTCCCAGGCTACAGCGTTCTGGCAGTTTCTGGTAACCGGCCTGTTCGTGGGCGTGGCTGGCGGTTCGTTCACCGTCGGTATTTCCTACTGTGCGCGCTGGTTTCCCAAGCAGAAGCAGGGGACGGCCATGGGTATCTTCGGTGCCGGCAATACCGGCGCGGCGATTACCAAGCTGGTAGCGCCTTCCATCGTAGTGGCTTATGGCTGGGCGATGGTGCCGCAGATGTATGCAGTTCTCATGCTGATTACAGCAATCCTGTTCTGGTTTTTTTCGTTTACCGATCCAGAACACAAAGTGGGTAAGGCGGTTACTGTACGGGAGCAGCTTGCCGCTTTGAAGGACCCCAGGGTGTGGCGCTACAGCCAGTATTATTCCATTGTGTTCGGCGGCTATGTCGCCCTTGCCCTGTGGATGACCAAATACTATGTGACCGAATACCACTTCGATCTCACGCATGCAGCTCTGATGGCGGCCGCATTCAGCGTTCCTGGCGGTGTGCTGCGGGCCGTGGGTGGCTATTTCTCAGATAAGTTTGGCGCGCATTCCATTACCTGGTGGGTGTTGTGGGTTTCTCTGGTGTGCCTCTTCTTCCTGTCTTATCCGCAGACCGAATTCACCATTCATACCGTAACCGGACCATCGACTTACCACGTGGGCCTCGGGCCGATTGCTTTCACCATCATCATGTTTACCCTGGGAATTGCCTTTGCAATCGGCAAGGCCTCGGTGTTCAAGTACATCTCTGACGACTATCCCAAGAACATCGGCGTGATTTCTGGCGTGGTCGGACTGGCCGGGGGTATGGGCGGATTCCTGATGCCTATCATGTTCGGTGCGCTGGTGGATCTGACCGGAATCCGTTCTTCTGCATTCATGCTGATGTTCGGTGTGGTTTGGGTTTCCCTGATGTGGATGTACTGGACTGAAGTAAGACCACTGGATGCAAAACGTCACCGCAAGCTTCAGCAGGCAGATACGCTGGAATAAATGTAATTGTTAAACAACGATAAAACTGGAGGTATTGAAAAATGTCGATAAATATCAAGGACTGGAACGTGGAAGACAACGCGTTCTGGGAATCTACAGGGAAGAAAGTTGCCAGCCGCAACCTGTGGATTTCTATCCCCAGCCTGCTCATGGGTTTCGCCATCTGGCTGATGTGGGGCATCTTGACTGTACAGATGCTCAATCTCGGTTTTCCTTTCACCAAGGACCAGTTGTTTAACCTGACCGCGATTGCCGGACTGGCAGGCGCGACATTGCGCATTCCTTCCTCCTTCTTTATCCGTATCGCTGGAGGCCGCAACACGATTTTCCTGACCACTGCATTGCTGATGATTCCTGCTTTTGGCGCGGGTATTGCGCTACAGGACAAGAGCACTCCGTTGTGGGTATTCCAGTTGCTGGCACTGTTGTCCGGTGTCGGTGGCGGCAACTTTGCCTGCTCGATGTCCAATATCAGCACTTTCTACCCCAAGCGTCTGCAAGGAACCGCTCTGGGTCTGAATGCTGGTCTGGGTAACTTCGGCGTGACTACCATGCAGATTCTTATTCCTCTGGTGATGACTGCAGGCATTTTCGGCGCATTCGCGGGCGGTTCCATGGAGTTGATGAAGGATAGTGGCTGGATTCTCGGCAAGATTCTCGCCGGCACCCCAACCTATATCCAGAACGCCGGTTTTGTGTGGCTGCTGGCACTGATTCCCCTGGGTGTCCTGGGTTTCTTCGGCATGAATAACCTGATGCCGATTTCTCCGAATATCGGCTCTACGATTTCGGCCTTTATTAAAATTCTCTGGCTGTATGGCCTGGCTTTCATGACCGCCGCAGTAGGCCTTTACCTTTACCTTCCTGCACCTACCGGCCTGGGTCTCCTGAATATGTGGGTGGCTTTGCCGCTGATCATTGTTGCAACTCTGATTGTCATGAAGCTCGCGGCTTTTGGTGAAATGAAAGCCAATATCGAGAAGCAGTTTGCCATTTTCAAGAACAAGCATACCTGGTCGCTGACCGTGCTGTATGTGCTGACATTCGGTTCTTTCATCGGCTTTTCGATGGCTGTGCCTCTCGCTATTACAGTGATTTTCGGCTTCCAGCACGTAGTTGATCCGGCTACCGGCCTGATGACACACGTTCTGAAAAACCCCAATGCGCCTTCTGCGCTGACCTATGCCTGGATTGGCCCATTTGTCGGCGCCCTGATTCGCCCGGTTGGCGGCTGGATTTCCGATAAAGTTGGCGGTTCCATCGTGACTCAACTGATTTCTGTTGTGATGGTGGGTGCTTCTGCAGCAGCGGGTTATGTGATGTTCCTGGCCTATAACTCTGCCACACCGGAACAGTATTTCACCATTTTCATGGTGATCTTCGTGGTGCTGTTTGCTGCATCCGGAATCGGTAACGGTTCAACATTCCGCTCCGTCGGCGTGATTTTCGATCGCGTGCAGGCTGGACCGGTACTGGGCTGGACTTCTGCTGTGGCAGCCTACGGTGCCTTTATTGCACCAGTGGTGATTGGTGGCCAGATCAAGGCGGGAACGCCAGAAAATGCGATGTATGGTTTCGCAATTTTCTATGCACTGTGCCTCATTCTGAACTGGTGGTTCTACCTGCGTAGTGGTTCCGAGATCAAGAACCCGTAATTCGTGATTGTTTGAAAAAATTAACAGGAGCAAAAAAACATGAGTCATTTTCTCGACCGTCTTAAGTTTTTTGAAAAGATCAAGGAGACTTTCTCCAATAACCACGGCATCGTCACGAATGAAGATCGTCAGTGGGAAGATGCCTACCGCAATCGCTGGGCGCACGACAAGGTGGTTCGTTCCACGCACGGCGTAAACTGCACGGGCGGTTGTTCGTGGAAGATTTTCGTCAAGAATGGTCTGGTTGCCTTTGAAATGCAGCAAACTGACTATCCGCGCACCCGCGAAGACTTGCCTGACCATGAGCCGCGCGGTTGTCAGCGTGGCGCCTCATTTTCCTGGTATCTGTACAGCCCGCAGCGGATCAAGTACCCGCTGATTCGCGGTCGCCTGCTCAATCTGTACCGTGCCGAGCGCAAGTCAGGCAAGGACCCGGTCGAAGCATGGGCCGCGATTCAGGCTGACGAAAACAAGCGCAAGCAATACACCGCCGTGCGCGGCCTGGGTGGCTTCGTTCGCGCCAATTGGGAAGAGGTCAAGGAAATCGTTGCTGCAGCCAACGTCTACACCATCAAGAAATATGGTCCTGACCGCATTTTCGGCTTCTCGCCAATTCCTGCGATGTCCCAGATTTCCTACGCATCGGGTGCGCGCTATCTGTCCCTGATCGGCGGTGCCTGCGGTTCCTTCTACGACTGGTATTGCGACCTGCCTGCCGCTTCCCCACAGACCTGGGGCGAGCAGACCGACGTGCCGGAATCTGCTGACTGGTACAACTCGACTTATATCATCGTCTGCGGCTCCAGTTTGCCGACCACACGTACCCCTGATGCCCACTTCGTTTCCGAAGTGCGCTACAAGGGTGCGAAGGTCATCTCGATGGCGCCCGATTATGCCGAGTATTGCAAGGCTTCCGACCTGTGGATGCCGGTCAATCCGGGTAGCGATACTGCTGCCTTCCTGGCAATGGGCCACGTGGCACTGAAAGAATTTTACATCGACAAGCAGGATCCTTATTTTTCCGAATATGCGCGCAAATACACAGACCTGCCGATTCAGGTGATGCTGCGCAAGCATGGCGATGGCTATGTGTCCGACCGCTGCCTGCGTGCCTCCGATCTGGACGGCGCCTTGGGCGAGACCAATAATCCTGACTGGAAAACGATTGTATTTGACGAGAAGAGCAAATCTTTCGTGGTGCCGAACGGTTCGATCGGTTTCCGCTGGGGCGAGGAAGGCAAATGGAATTTGTTGCCCAAGAATGCGGCTTCTCAGCAGGAAATAACGGCTGAACTGTCTTGCATAGACAGCAAGGATGCCGTGGCTTCTGTCGGTTTTCCGCACTTCGAGCCGGGCGAAGGCGATCTGCTGTACCGCAATGTGCCTGTTCGCAAGCTGAAGCTGGCCAATGGCGAAGAAGCCCTCGTTGCTTCCGTTTTTGACATGCAAGTAGCGCAGTATGGTATCGATCGTGGTCTGGGCGGCGGCAACGTCACCACGAATTACAAAGATGCCAATGTGGCCTATACGCCCGCCTGGGCAGAAAAGGTAACCGGCGTAAAAGCCGCGGATATCGAACGTACCGGACGCGAATTTGCCTACAACGCATCCAAGACGCACGGCAAGTCCATGGTGATCATGGGGGCCGCGATCAACCACTGGTACCACAACGACATGATGTACCGCGGTGTGATGAACCTGCTGCATATCTGCGGTTGCGTGGGTCAGTCCGGCGGTGGCTGGGCACACTATGTGGGTCAGGAAAAGCTGCGTCCGCAAGCTGGCTGGGCACCGATCGCTTTCGCTCTCGACTGGCAGCGTCCACCACGTCACATGAATTCCACCTCCTTCTGGTATTTCCACACCGACCAGTGGCGTTATGAAACCCTGCGCGGCGACGATCTCACCTCGCCTGCCGGCAAGGGCAAATACAAGGGCTACTCGATTGCCGACTATAATGTCGCCGCAGTCCGCATGGGCTGGCTGCCGTCTGCGCCACACTGGAACACCAACCCGCTCGACCTGGTCTCCGAAGCCGAAAAATCCGGTGCCACCGACGAGGCTGGCATCGCCCAGCACGTGATCGGCAAGCTCAAGGACGGTTCGCTGGATGTGGCGTTCGCCGACCCGGACAATCCGGTCAACTGGCCGCGCAACCTGTTCGTCTGGCGCGCCAACCTGATCGGCTCCTCATCCAAGGGACACGAGTATTTTCTCAAGCACCTGCTCGGGACGCAGAACGGCGTGCTTCAGGAGTCCGGCGCTGGCAGCGTGAACAAGCTGATCAAGTGGCACGACGAGGCGCCGATCGGCAAGCTGGACCTGATGGTCGATATCAACTTCCGCCTGAACTCCACCGGTGCGTACTCCGATATCGTTCTGCCGACCGCAACCTGGTATGAGAAGAACGACCTCAACACCACCGACATGCACCCCTTCATGCATCCGCTGTCGGAAGCGGTGTCGCCCGGCTGGCAGTCCAAGTCCGACTGGCAGATATTCAAGAGCCTGGCCGAGACCTTCTCGAAACTGGCCGAAAAGCACCTCGGCACCCGCAAGGACATCGTTGCTCTGCCGATGCAGCACGATTCGCCGTTCGAAATGGCCCAGCCCTTTGGCGAAGTCAAGGACTGGAAAAATGGCGAATGCGATCCGGTTCCCGGCAAAACCATGCCGCTGCTCAAGGTGGTTGAGCGCAACTTTGCCGACACCTACAAGAAGTACATCGCGATCGGCCCGTTGATGACCAAGATCGGCAACAACGTCAAGGGTCTCGACTGGAATACCGAGATGGAATATGACCAGTTGAAGGTGATGAACGGTACGGTAAAAGTACCAGGCGTATCCTTTGGCATGCCTTCTCTCGAGGAAGACATCAAGGTGTGCGATTCCGTGTTGCGCATGGCACCGGAGACCTGTGGTGAAGTCGCTCACAAAGCATGGAGCGCGCTTTCCAAGAAGACGGGTATCGACCACCATCACCTGTATTCGGCCCGTCACGAGGACAAGATCACGTTCGCTGACATCCAGGTACAGCCGCGCAAGATCATCACCGCACCAACCTGGTCAGGTATTGAATCCGAGACGGTGTCTTACACCTCTTGCTACACCAATATCCATGAGCACATTCCGTTCCGCACCCTGACCGGACGCGCCCATTTCTATCAGGATCACGAATGGATGCTGGACTTCGGTGAAGGCTTCTGTGTGCATAAACCACCACAGAACATGCATTCGTTCGACAAGCTCTCGCCGAGCATCCTGGCGGAGAAGCACATCAAGCTGAAATGGATTACACCGCATTCCAAGTGGGGTATCCATTCAACTTACCAGGACAACCTGCGCATGCTGACCCTGTTTCGTGGCGGCCCCTACGTCTGGATTTCAGAAGCCGATGCCAAGGCAGCCGGTATCGAGGATAACGACTGGGTCGAGGCGATCAACCACAACGGCGCAACGGTGGCGCGTGCAGTCGTTTCGCAGCGCATTTCACGCGGTGTGGCCATGATGTACCACGCGCAGGAGAAGATTGTGAACGTGCCCGGATCGAATGCCACCGGCAAGCGCGGCGGCATTCTGAACTCGGTGACGCGCGTCGTCATGAAGCCGACCAACATGATTGGTGGCTATGTGCAGCTGGCCTACAGCTTCAACTATTACGGTACGGTGGGTAGCAACCGCGACACCGAGGTCATCATGCGCAAGGTGGCGGACAAAGACATCGACTGGCTGGAACGGCCGCTGACTCCGGAACGCGAAGCGCAGCTCAACCCGCCCGGTATCGGCAAGCGTTGATCGTCGCGTGAACAGGATAAATTAGGAGAAACCCATGAAAATACGTGCACAATTTGCGTTTGTCTTCAATCTGGACAAGTGTATCGGTTGCCACACCTGCTCGGTAACGTGCAAAAACACCTGGACCAACCGCAAGGGCGTGGAATACGTCTGGTTCAATAACGTCGAATCCAAGCCCGGTATCGGCTATCCCAAGCAATGGGAAAACCAGGAAAAATGGAAAGGTGGCTGGAAGCTGGCGGGCGGCAAACTCGAGCTCAAGTCAGGCGGAAGAACCTCGAAACTGCTGAACATCTTCGCCAACCCGGATCTTCCGGAAATCGATGACTACTATGAGCCGTTCACCTACAACTACGCGCGTTTGCAGAATGCGCCGTTGTCTGAAGCGGCCCCGACAGCGCGCCCTCTGTCGATGATCACAGGCGACCCCATGGAGAAAATCACCTGGGGCCCGAACTGGGAAGACGATCTGGCTGGCGAATATGCCAAGCGCAGCGTGGACAAGAATATGGACAACATCCAGAAAGAGATGTATGGCCAGTTCGAGAACACCTTTAACCTTTATTTGCCACGCATCTGCAACCATTGCCTGAACCCGGCCTGCGTTGCGGCCTGCCCGTCCGGTTCGCTCTACAAGCGTGAAGAGGATGGCATCGTGCTGGTCGATCAGGACAAGTGCCGCGGATGGCGTTTCTGCATGAGCGCATGCCCTTACAAGAAGGTCTACTATAACTGGGAATCCGGCAAGGCAGAGAAGTGTATCGCCTGCTACCCACGTGTTGAATCAGGCATGCCGACGGTTTGCTCCGAATCCTGCGTTGGGCGTATTCGCTACAACGGCATCATGCTGTACGATGCCGACCGCATCGAAGAACTGGCCAGCGTCAGCAACGAGCAGGATCTGTACGAAGCGCAATGCAAGATATTCCTCGATCCGAATGACCCAGCTGTTATTGCTGCTGCCCGTGCAGAAGGCATCAACGAAGACTGGATCATCGCAGCGCAGAAATCGCCGATCTACAAGATGGCAATTGACTGGAAAATTGCATTCCCGATGCACCCCGAGTTCCGTACTCTGCCGATGGTCTGGTACGTTCCACCGCTTTCTCCGGTGCAGTCCCAGATCGACCAGGGCAACCTGCCCGTCGGACCAGATGGTGCGATCCCACAAGCCGGAACGATGCGTACACCGGTCAAGTACCTGGCCAACCTGCTTACCGCTGGCAAGGAAGCACCGATCGTCAGCGCATTGAACCGCCTCATCGCCATGCGCAGCTACCAGCGTTCGGTGCATGTTGAAGGTGTGGCTGATACACGGCCACTGGATGCGGCGGGTATCACTGAAGATCAGGCCAAGGAAATGTACCGTTACCTGGCCATCGCCAACTACGAAGACCGCTATGTGATTCCGACCGGTCATGAAGAAGAGCGTCTTGATGATGCGCACGGCTTCCAGGGTCAGAACGGCTTTACTTTCGGCAATAGCTCTGCAGTCGGTATCAGCAAGATTTCCATGTTCCCGCGGCGCCGCAAGGAGTCGATGGAACCTGCCGAACTGGCGCCATCTGCTGACAAGGAATAAAGGAGAAATCATGCAAATCTACAAAATTCTATCGGCTTTGCTGGAGTATCCGGATCAGGAACTGTTCGACAATCTCCCGGCGATCAATAAATTGCTGGATGAGACGGTCGATACCGATGTGGTGGAATGGGCCGAAGTGAAGAAGTTTGTGGCCTGGCTTGAGAAGGGTGACCCGATCGAAATCCAGGAGGATTACGTGAAAACATTCGATCTCACGCCTGAACATAGCCTGCACTTGACGCATCATTTCTTCGGTGATGATAACGACAAGAACCGTGGCCCGGCACTGATCGACCTCAGTGAATTGTATAAGGATTACGGCGTGAAGCAGATGACCAACGAGTTGCCTGACTATCTGCCGCTGATCCTGGAATTTGTTGCATTGCAGGAAGATGAAGAGGCGAGAGCATTTTTGTCCGATGCCAGCAAGGTTCTGACGGTCTTGGCTGAAAATCTCACCAAGGCCAACAGTCCTTACGCGCCTCTGGTTTCCATCATCAAGAACCGCGCTACACCTGCCTGTATTGCTGCTTAAGGAGGAATAAAATGAACGAAGATATTTTTACCTGGAATAATTTGCTGTTTGGCATTTATCCCTATGTCTGCCTCAGCGTTTTCGTGATCGGCAGTTGGTTGCGTTTTGATCGTGAACAGTACGGCTGGACCAGCGCGTCCAGTCAGCTGCTCTCAACGGCGGGAATGCGTTGGGCCAGCAACCTGTTTCACATTGGCGTGCTTGCAATTTTCGGCGGGCACTTCCTGGGCTTGTTGACGCCGCATAGTGTGTTTCTGATGGTGATGGGCGACATCCAGCACCAGTATATGGCGATTGTTCTCGGGTCTTTTTTTGGAGTTATGGCCCTGATCGGCGGCGGCAATCTCCTCATCAGGCGTTTCAGCAACCGGCGCGTTTCCGTCACCAGCCGTGCATCCGACAAGTTCGTTCTTGGCTGGATTATGGCTACGCTGATTCTGGGACTGACCACCATTCCTGTGTCCATCGGCCATGCAGGCCATGGTGACCCGCGCGTGGTGACAGCGATGGCTGAGTGGATTCAGAGCATTATGTACCTGTACCCGAATCCAGCTTATCTGGAAGGCGTTGATACCATCTTCAAGCTGCACGTGTTCTTCGGCATGACGGTATTCCTGATTTTCCCGTTTACCCGTCTGGTTCATGTCTGGAGTGCGCCGTTCGGTTACCTGGCACGTTCCTACCAGATCGTGCGTAGCAAGAAATTGAAGTACCAGAGCCGCTAACCGGTTGCTGTTGAGTTTCCGGTTGCGTTGATAGTATTCGGTGCGCTGTCCTGTCATCCCTGATGAAAGGTCAGTGCACTGTTACCTTGATGTTGGCGAAGAGAAAAGATGCAGACACAAAGGATCGTGCTGACAAGTTTTATTGTGCCCTTATTTGGCCTGCTGTACGGTTGTCAGCCCGGGGAGTCCAGGCAGCAGCCCAAGGCGCCTGTAGTCGCGGTTCCGATCGCGATACAAGCATCTGCGGACAATTCGGCAAACCCAGTTGTTTCCCGCGAAGAATTTACAGCACTTGCGAAGGATATCGGCTGTTTTGCCTGTCATTCCATCGAAAAGAAGCTTCTTGGCCCTGCGTGGAAGGATGTTGCCGCGGTCTACCGCAAGGATGCTTCAGCTGAAGACAAAATCATGAACAAGATTACCAATGGCGGCAGCGGAGTTTGGGGGAAAATAGCGATGCCTGGATATCCGGACCTTGGTGATGAGAAAAAAAGAATACTGACCCGCTATATTTTGTCACTGAAATAATGCGTTTTTATTTACCTGAATCTGAAAAAGGTGAATTACGCCACGGCTTCACCCCACCCTCGTGTCGGCTGTTTTGGAGTGTTTTGCGGATTTTATTTTGTACTAAATCAGTAAGGAGTGAATCATATGGGGTTTCATACCAGACATCTGCTCGTTAATGGCAGTGAAATCGAGACGGATTCGGAAGGCTACATCAAGAATCTCGACGAATGGTCGGAGGACTATGCAATCGCCCTGGCCAGGCAGGAAGAACTTGAGTTGACTCAGGAACATTGGGATGTGATTCGCTATTTGCGGGAGTATTACCATGAGCATTCGGTCCAGGCTCAGGTACGAAATATGATCAAGCACTTTTCCGAAGCATGGGGAAAAGAGCGGGGGAACAACCACTACCTGCACGCAATCTTCCCAAAAGGCGGGCCGCAGAAACAGGGCAACCGCATGGCAGGCTTGCTCCGGACCAAGGGCGAGCACTAGAATTGAATTGAGATGTGCCGGAACGCAGGGTGCCGGAGCGGGCGCTCATGCGAATCCGGAAAGGTGTTGTTGAACAGATAAAGCCGGCTTCCGATTTTCGCAGCCGGTATTTTTATTGCATGGGGCAGGAAACTGAAAATCCGGTTCTGAACACCTGTTTTCTAAGCGATTTCCCGTGTTTCCAGAAATTTGATTTCCGGAAAACGCTCCTGAGCCAGATTCAGATTGACCCGGTTGGGCGCCAGGTAGACATACTCGTTGGCGCCGTCAAGGGCGACATTGAAGCCGTGCTTATCCACCAGTTTTTTCAGTTCCAGATCGCTGCCACGTAACCAGCGTGCCGTGGCAACATCGAAGTGTTCGAACTGGACATCCACACCATATTCGTATTGCAAACGATGCGCGACCACGTCGAACTGCAGCATGCCGACCGCACCGAGCACCAGATCATTGGAGTTGATGGGGCGAAAGAGTTGTGTGGCCCCTTCTTCCGCGAGTTGTTGCAATCCCTTCTGCAATTGCTTCGTTTTCAAAGGATTCCTGATTTGCGCGCGTCGAAAAATTTCGGGCGCGAAAGAGGGAATCCCCGTGAACTTGAGGTCCTCGCCTTCAGTGAATGTGTCTCCCAGCCTGATGGTGCCGTGATTGGGGACGCCGATGATATCGCCGGCAAAGGCCTCATCAGCAGCGTTTCTGTCCTGTGCCATGAAGGTGATGGCATTGCCCACGGTGACCTGCTTGCCGCTCGATACCTGCTTGATTTTCATGCCCCGGTCGAAGCGACCGGAGCAGATGCGGATGAAGGCGATACGGTCGCGGTGCTTGGGGTCCATGTTGGCCTGGATCTTGAATACGAAGCCGGAAAATTTTGGTTCGTCGGGCTCGACGCTGCGTGTTCGAGCCGGGCGATGCAATGGTGCAGGGGAGAGTTCGACAATGGCATCGAGCAGGGACTGAACGCCGAAGTTGTTCATGGCCGAGCCGAAAAACACCGGTGACTGCTTGCCGCTCAGGTAAGCCTCGCGGTCAAAGGTATGCGAAGCGCCGCGAACCAGTTCGATATCGATGCGCAGTTCATCAGCCTGGTCGCCGATCAGTTCGTCGAGGCGCGGATTGTCCAGCCCCTGTATGATTTCTGCCGTGCCTTTCTCGGCCTTGGGGTCGAATACTGAGACGGTGTCGTTGTAGAGATGATAGGTGCCGCGGAAACGCTTGCCCATGCCGATCGGCCAGGTCATGGGGGCACACTGGATCTGCAGTACCGACTCGATTTCATCCAGCAGCTCGATGGGTTCCTTGCCTTCGCGGTCGAGCTTGTTGATGAAGGTAATGATGGGCGTATCGCGCAGGCGGCAGACATTGAGCAGCTTGATGGTCTGTGCTTCCACCCCGTTGACCGAGTCGATCACCATGACCGCCGAATCCACTGCCGTCAGGGTGCGGTAGGTATCCTCGGAAAAGTCCTCGTGGCCGGGGGTGTCAAGCAGGTTGATCATGCATTCGCGGTAGGGAAATTGCATGACCGAAGAGGTCACCGAAATTCCGCGCTGCTTCTCCAGTTCCATCCAGTCGCTGGTGGCATGGCGATCGGCCTTGCGCGCCCGCACAGCACCCGCCATCTGGATCGCGCCACCGAACCACAGCATTTTTTCGGTCAGCGTGGTTTTACCTGCGTCGGGGTGGGAGATGATGGCGAAGGTGCGGCGGCGCTGGATTTCTTCTTGGAGGGTCATGATCTGAATGGCGGGAAAAAGTCTGTAATTATAACAGGCTGCATTGCCATTGCGAGGGGTGTTGCTAAAGCATGATCTGTGTGCCGAGCTCTACCACGCGGTTGGGCGGCAACTTGAAGAAATCCGTTGCACTGCCAGCGTTGCGAAACATGCTGACGAAGAGTTTTTCCCGCCACAGGCACATTTCAGATCCGACACGGGGAATCAGGGTTTCGCGGCCGATGAAAAAAGACGTGTCCATCATATTGAGTTCTATGCCGTGCTGCGCACAGCACAGGGTCAGGTCACGCGGCAGATCGGGTTCATCCATGAAACCATAGGACACTGTGATGCGAAAGAAGTTGTTGGGCAGTGATTCCATCCGGACGCGTTCTTCCTGGGCGACGTAGGGAATATCCTGGATGGCGACTGTGGCCAGCACAACGCGTTCGTGCAGCACTTTGTTGTGTTTGAGGTTGTGCAGCAGTGCCTGTGGCACGCCCTTGGGGTTGGGGGTCATGAATACCGCTGTGCCTGTTACGCGAGCCATATCGCTATAGCCCAGGCTTTCGATGAAGGGTTCAAGGGCGAGCGCGTCGCCTTCCATGTGCTTGTAGAGCAACTGGCGACCGCGTTTCCATGTGGTCATCAGGGTGAAAATCACAAAGCCGGCAAGCAGGGGGAACCAGCCTCCATCTGCGATTTTGAGTATATTGGCGCCAAAGAAGGCGAGATCCACCACCAGGAAAATACTGAACAGTGCGATGGCCCTGCTCCATCCCCAGCCCAGGGCGCGGCTGAAAACGAATGTGGCAAGAATGGATGTGATGACCATGTCTCCGGTGACGGCAATGCCATAAGCAGCAGCCATATTCCCGGAAGAGCGGAAACCCAGTACAAGGACTACCACCGACGCCAGCAAGGCCCAATTGATGGCGGGCAGATAGATCTGGCCTTTTTCCTGCTCCGAGGTGTGCTGCACCTGCATGCGCGGCACGTAGCCCAGCTGCATGGCCTGACGCGTGACTGAGAACGCACCGGAGATCACGGCTTGCGAGGCGATCACTGTGGCCAGTGTAGACAATCCGATCATGGGGTACAGGCTCCATTCCGGCGCCAGGTGGTAGAAGGGGTTGACGATCGCCCCCGGTTCGCGCAGCAGCAGGGCGCCCTGACCGAAATAATTGAGCAGCAGGCCAGGCAGAACCAGACTGAACCAGGCAAGCTGGATCGGCTGGCGTCCGAAGTGCCCCATGTCGGCATACAAGGCTTCGCCTCCTGTGACAGCAAGCACCACAGCGCCCAGGGCGATGAAGGCAAGCCACTTGTGGCTGATGAAAAGGTGGATGGCATAGGCCGGGTTCGCGGCTTGCAATACTTCGGGTGTCTGGGCAATGCTGATAACCCCCAGTATGGCAAGTACGGCAAACCATATCAGCATCACCGGGCCAAACAGTGTGCCGACCCTTGCCGTGCCGTGGCGCTGTACAAAAAACAGGATGAATAGCACCGTAAGTGAAATGGGTACGATGTAGGTGTGCAGGGCGGGGGCCGCCACTTCCAGGCCCTCCACGGCAGAGAGCACCGAAATGGCCGGCGTGACCATGCCGTCGCCGTAAAACATGCAGGCGCCCAGGATGCCGAATAGCATGATCATGCGCTGGCGCCTCGGATTGTTCCCGGCCTCGCGCAATGCAAGCGCAATCAGTGCCATGATGCCGCCTTCTCCGCGATTGTCCGCACGCATGATGAAGACCACGTATTTGATCGAAACAACGATGATGAGCGACCACAGGATCAGCGAAAGTATGCCGAGGATATTATCCGGTGATGCCGGTAGTTGATGAGGGCTGGGCGCGAAAACTTCTTTCAGGGTGTAAAGCGGACTGGTGCCGATGTCGCCGTAAACGATCCCGAGCGCACCCAGGGCGAGCACGGGGAGTCGAGAATGAGAGTCGGCGGACATTTAGATTTGCTGCTGGATGGGTTTTAGTGAGCAGGGGCCAGTACCGCGTTAATCCCCATGCTGCGGATTTTTGCCATGGCCTGATCGGCTTCGGTCTTGTTCTGGAAGGGGCCGACATGAAGCCGCGTTTCGGTATAAGACTTGATGCCATGATCTGCCAGCCGCTTCTGGAGCTGGACGGCATTTTCATAGTTGGAGAACAGGCCTAACTGAACCACATAACCCTTGGGAGCGGGCATTTCAGGCGTCTTGACGGCGGGGCTGGCCGGTTTGCTTGCAGTGGCAGCAGCTTCGGCAGCTTTCTTTTCCGGGGGTGCCGGGGAAATTGTCACAGCTTGTGGCGTGATGTTTTTTGAGGGTTCGGCAGTATTCGAAGCGGCAGTCTCTATCCTTGATTTCGGGGTTGTGCCTGGATGAGGCGTCTGTGGGGCCGAAGAATGGCTGCGGTTAATCACCTGAGGCGGGGGAGGTTCTGGCAGTTTGATTGGCGCGGCTTCACTGTCTGGAATGGCAGGGGTTTCAACTACAGGAGCCTCAGGGGGGGGCGTCTCGCTGGGAATTTCTTCAGCAGTTTTTGCCACAGCGGCTTCAGTAATAAGCGGTTCGGGTTTTGTGTCGACGGGCACAACGGTTTTACTTGCAGGAGGCGTACTCTGCTCCGGATTGTGGTTCAGGACAGTGAGAGCGACGATGGCCGCTGTAACCAGGGTGCCGGCAACAATGAGGCGCTGCATGGCGCGCTTCTTGATTTCGGCGTGTTCGTCGTGGACTGCTTGCTCCGCCATTGAAACTTCCTGTATTCAGTGTCGTCAGAAGGAATGCAGCGCATGTTATCACTTCGCTTTTGCCGCTGCGAGGTTTATTTAATAGGGATTCCGTGCTATTTTACCGGGTTTTTGAATAAGCTTTATTTACCCTGAAAATGGAGATACAAATGGCTGTAGAACGCACCCTGTCGATCATCAAACCCGATGCCGTGGCGAAGAATCTCATCGGCAAGATTTATTCCCGATTCGAAAGCAATGGCCTCAAGATCGCAGCTGCCAAACTGAAACATCTCTCCCGTGCTGAAGCGGAAGGTTTCTACGCTGTGCATCGCGAGCGTCCTTTCTTCAAGGATCTGGTGGATTTCATGGTTTCCGGACCGGTGATGATCCAGGTGCTGGAAGGCGAAAATGCAATTGCCATGAACCGCGAACTGATGGGTGCAACCGATCCCAAGAAAGCCGAAAAAGGCACGATCCGCGCCGATTTCGCTGAAAGCATCGATGCCAACGCAGTGCATGGTTCCGATGGCCCCGATACCGCCAAAGTGGAAATCTGCTATTTCTTCCCGGCGATGGAAGTTTACGCGCGCTAATGGCCGTTAATCTGCTCAACTTCGATTTGCCGCAACTTACCGCTTTCTTTGCCGAGATCGGCGAGAAGCCGTTTCGTGCAAAACAGGTCTTGCGCTGGATGCATCATTTCGGCGAGAGTGATTTCGCGCGCATGAGCGATCTGGCCAAGTCCCTGCGCGAGAAGTTAAGCGTTTCAGCCGTGGTTGAACCACCACGGCTGATCAAGGAACAATTGTCTGACGACGGCACCCGCAAGTGGCTGCTCGACGTCGGCGCCGGCAACGGCATCGAAACCGTGTTCATCCCCGAGGATGAACGGGGAACTTTATGTATTTCCAGCCAGGTGGGTTGTGCGCTGGAATGCAGTTTCTGCTCCACGGCCCGGCAGGGATTCAACCGCAACCTTTCGGTGGCTGAAATCATCGGCCAGTTGTGGTGGGCCAACAAGGCACTTGGACGCGACCCAAAGGGAGAAAGGATTATTTCCAACGTGGTCCTGATGGGCATGGGCGAGCCGCTGGCCAATTTCGACAATGTGGTGACCGCTGTCAATATCATGCTCGACGACCATGCCTACGGTCTGTCGCGCCGTCGTGTGACGGTGAGTACTTCAGGATTGGTCCCGGCCATGGACCGTCTGCGCGATACCTGCCCGGTGGCGCTGGCCGTGTCTCTGCATGCGCCCAGCGACAGATTGCGCGATGAGTTGGTGCCAATCAACCGCAAATATCCCTTGGCCGAGCTGATGGCTGCTTGTCGGCGCTATATCGAAAAAGCGCCGCGCGATTTCGTGACTTTCGAATATGTCATGCTGGACGGTGTTAACGACAGCGTTGCTCATGCGCGTCAACTGATCGAGCTGGTCAGGGATGTGCCTTGCAAGTTCAATCTGATCCCTTTCAATCCCTTTCCCATGTCGGGTTACCAACGTTCCCGTCCGGAAGCTATGCGGCGTTTTCGCGATGAGCTGATGCAGGCAGGACTGGTGGCAACCACACGCAAGACGCGCGGGGATGATATCGATGCTGCCTGCGGCCAGCTGGCAGGGCAGGTGCAGGATAAGACCAGACGGACCCAGATCAAAATAGTGGAGGCTGCCGTATGAAAAAACTGCTGGCGATGATGTTGTTCGTGTGGGCTTGCATGGTGTTTCCCGCCTTGGCGGAACAGCAGTCGGACGATACGAAGCGGGCCAAGATTCATACTGAACTCGGCGCCGGATATTTTGGCATGGGCAAACTTGGTGTTGCCCTGGAAGAGCTCAACATAGCGATTCGCTCAGATTCCAGATATGCGCCAGCCCATAATATCCTTGGACTGATTTATATGGAACTGCGAGAGTACGACAAGGCAGATGAGAGCTTTCGGCGTTCTCTCAGCATCGATGACACCAATTCGGATGCACATAACAATTACGGCTGGTTTCTCTGCCAACGCAATCGTGTTGACGAGGCTATCGGCCATTTCATGAGCGCATTGAAAAATCCGCTCTATACCACCCCGGAAAAGGCATATCTCAATGCAGGCCAGTGCTCGCTGAAAAAGGGGGATGATCAGGGCGCGGAAGAATTCTTTCTGCGCGCCATCAAGTTTCAGCCTTCCCCGCCCCAGGCATTGTTTTATCTCTCGGATATTCAGTTCCGTCGCGCCAGGTACAACGATGCCCAGTTTTATCTTGAGCAGCTCATGAAAAGCGGGCCGACTCCGGAAGGTTTGTGGCTCGGAGCGCGCATCGCCCACCGTCTGGGCAATCGCGACGCGGAAGCAAATTATGGCCTGCAGCTGAGAAAGCATTTTCCCGATTCGCGCGAAGCGATTGCCTATCGTAATGGTCAGTTCGATAGCGCGGTTTCGACAGAGGGACGGAAGTGACTGATATTCTCGAAGAACACGTTCCTGCAGCAGTGGCAGAGGGGGCTGGTGCACGGCTCAAGCGCGAGCGGGAAAGCCAGGGTTTGAGTTTGGCTGATGTGGTGCATGCATTGCGTCTGAGCGAGAAGCAGATCGCTGCCCTCGAGATCGATGATTATTCAAAGCTGCCAGGCCGTACGTTTGTACGTGGTTTTATCAGGAATTATGCGCGTCTGGTTCAGCTTGATGCTGAGCCATTGATGGAGTTGCTTAATTTTGAGCAGGAGGAGGCGTCACACCAGATTCAGGCCCCTTCGCAAAAAATCAGTTTTTCCGAGCATCAGAGCAAGCCATGGTTGAAGTGGTTGATGATGGTTTTCGTTGTCGTTGCCGTGGCTTCCTGGGTCGTGTTGGAGTGGCTTGGGCCTGAACAGTCGAAATCAGTGGCCGTACCCCGGTCAGCCTTGCCAGTGGCGCAGATGCCTCATGTTGCAGCCGCACCTGTTCCTTCCGCACCTGAACCGGTTGTCTCGCCCACTGCGGAGACAGCCGCTCCAGCTTCCAAAGAATCCGCAATATCACCTGAAACGGCTCTGGCCCGGTTGACGATGACGTTTTCCGGCCGTGCCTGGGTTGAGGTACGCGACAAAAACGGCAAGATACTCCATTCGCAAAACAATATGGTGGGCGCTGACCAAGTGGTGGAAGGCGAAGCACCCTTATCCCTGGTGATCGGAAGCTCGCCCAATGTGAAGCTGATTTACAAAGGACAGCCTGTGGATCTTTCCGCATTCGCCAAGGCCGAAGTTGCGCGCCTGACTCTGGAGTAAGTATGTTCAAGGTTGAAATTCCCCGCCGCAAGAGCCGGCAGATCAGGGTGGGTAATGTGTTGATTGGCGGCGATGCGCCCATTTCGGTGCAGACCATGACCAATACAGAAACTACCGATGTGGACGCCACTGTGGCGCAGATCGAGCGCGCGGCCAAAGCGGGTGCTGATATCGTGCGTGTATCCGTTCCCTCGATGGAAGCGGCCGAAGCTTTCGGGATGATCCGTAAGCGTTCCCCTGTGCCATTGGTGACCGATATCCATTTCGACTACAAAATCGCCTTGCGCGTAGCGGAACTGGGCGCTGATTGCCTGCGCATCAACCCCGGAAATATTGGCCGTGAAGATCGTGTCAGGGCTGTGGTGCAATCGGCCAAGGATCACGGCATTCCGATACGCATCGGTGTCAACGCCGGTTCACTGGAAAAGGATCTGCAGAAAAAATATGGCGAACCCACGCCGGACGCGCTGGTGGAGTCGGCCCTGCGCCATATCGAGATTCTCGACCGCCTGAATTTTCCCGATTTCAAGGTTAGTCTCAAGGCCTCGGAAATTTTTATGACGGTGGAGGCGTATAAACTGCTAGCCAGCCAGATCGAGCAGCCGCTCCATCTGGGGATTACCGAGGCGGGCGGCTTGCGTTCCGGTAGCGTGAAGTCGGCGATTGGGCTGGGCATGATCCTGGCTTCAGGTATCGGTGACACCATACGTGTCTCCCTGGCTGCCGATCCGGTGGAAGAGGTGAAAGTCGGTTTCGATATCCTGAAAAGCCTGCATTTGCGCAACAAGGGGGTAAATATCATTGCCTGCCCTTCCTGTTCACGCCAGAATTTTGACGTCATCAAGGTGGTGAATGCTCTGGAACAGCGCCTGGAGGATGTTCTGGAACATCTGGATGTCGCAGTGATCGGCTGCGTGGTGAATGGCCCGGGCGAAGCGCGTGAAGCGGATATTGGCCTTGCAGGCGGTGAACCGAACCTGCTTTACATGGACGGCAAACCCAGCCACAAGGTCAACGACGACGAAATCGTCGACCAGATCGAGCGCGAAGTGCGCGCCAAGATCGCAGCAAAACAACAAAAAACCTGAGAACCCTGCAAGCAAAATGAGTCAGATACAAGCTATTCGCGGGATGAATGACATCCTGCCGGAACACGCCGCCCTGTGGGAGTTCTTTGAGGACACGGTGCGCGGTTGGCTGCACAGCTACGGTTACAAGTGTATCCGCATGCCCATCGTGGAACAGACCGGGTTGTTCAAGCGCGCCATCGGAGAAGTGACCGATATTGTGGAAAAGGAGATGTATACCTTTACCGACGCCCTTAACGGCGAAAGCCTGACCTTGCGCCCGGAAGGGACAGCATCTTGCGTGCGTGCTGTGCTGCAGCACAATCTGCTTTACATTGCGCCGCAGCGACTGTGGTACATGGGCCCGATGTTCCGTCATGAACGCCCGCAAAAGGGACGTTACCGCCAGTTCCATCAAGTCGGCGTGGAATCTCTGGGTTTTGCCGGCCCGGACATGGACGCGGAACAAATCATGATGACGGCGCGCCTGTGGAAGCAGTTGGGGCTTCAGGATGTGACTCTGGAGATCAATACGCTTGGCAGTTCGGAAGATCGTGCGCGTCATCGTGCCCGTCTGGTGCATTATCTGGAACAGCACCTCAATCTGCTGGACGAGGACTCGAAACGCCGTCTGCACACCAATCCCTTGCGTGTGCTGGATAGCAAGAATCCTGCCCTGCAGGCGTTGATCGAGGCAGCACCTAAATTGCTCGATGATCTGGACGAGGATTCTCTCAAGCATTTCGAGGCTGTACAGGGACTGTTGCGCGAAGCTGGTATTGAGTACCGCATCAATCCACGCCTGGTACGAGGACTGGATTATTACAATTTCACCGTGTTCGAATGGGTGACAACCCGACTGGGTGCGCAGGGGACAGTGTGTGCAGGTGGAAGATATGATGGTCTGATCGCCCAGATTGGCGGCAAGCCAGCGCCCGCCTGTGGTTTCGCCATGGGGGTGGAGCGTTTGCTGGCGTTGCTTGAAGAGCAGGGGTTTAACCCATCCGGGCAAGCTGCCGACGTTTATGTGGTGCATCAGGGCGAAGCCGCAGATCGTTTCGCATTTCTGGCGGCAGAAGCGATGCGTGAACAGGGTATGCATGTCATCCTGCATTGCGGCGGTGGCAGCTTCAAATCCCAGATGAAAAAAGCGGATTCAAGTGGAGCGCGCTATGCCGTGATTATTGGCGATGACGAGGCCGCTGCCCGGCAGATCAGCCTCAAGCCAATGCGGACCCTGGGTGACCAGGCACGCATGAGCATAGATGATGCGATTGTTGTGATGAAAAAAGATAATTAACCCTTTTGATGCAAGAATAATTGTTATAGGTGATTTATGGCTTACGATCTGGAAGAGCAGGAACAAATTGATGCCATCAAAGCATGGTGGAAGCAGAATGGAAATACCGTTCTGCTAAGCGTGGCGGTATTCGTGGCGATTGTGTCCGGCATGCAAGGGTGGCGCTATTATCAGCACCAGCAAACGACACAGGCTGCCGGATTGTATGAAAATCTTCAGGGCGCGGCTGAAAAACATGATGCTAAAGGCGTGAGAGAAATCGCTGGCCAACTGATGGATCGGTTTCCTCGTACGGCTTATTCGCCACGTGCGGCACTGCAAGCTGCCAAATCCAACTACGAAGCTGGTGATTTCAAGAGTGCCAAGGCCCAGTTGCAATGGGTGATGGAACAGACCAAAAGCGAAGAAATCAGGGATACGGCAAGACTGCAGATGGCAGGCGTGTTGCTAGACGAGAAAAACTTTACAGAAGCACTCAAGCTGCTGGAATCGAAGCATGGCTCGGGATTCGACGCCTTGTACAATGACCTCAGGGGCGATGTGTTGCTGGCTTCCGGCAAGAGTGCAGAAGCGCGCGCCTCATATAAACTGGCTCTGGAAAAAATGGACATGGCGAGTGGCTATCGTTCGCTGGTGCAATTGAAACTGGACGGTTTGGGGGGGTGATGAATATTCGCACGACGTTGCAGGCACCGCTAGCCGGGTTGCTGTTTTTATCGCTTGCTGGTTGCGCCGGCTTTGGCGAATCGATTTCAACCGGTTTTGGCTTGTGGGGGGGCAACGACAAAGTCGATAAACCCGCGCCGCTGGCTGAATTCAGGCCAGGCTTGTCATACGTGTCTCAATGGCAGGCCGGTATCGGCAGTGCGGGAGATTATGTGTTTACCCCGGCAGTGCTGGATGGCAGTGTCTTTGCCGCTGGGCATGACGGGAAGCTGGCCCGCTTTGACGTTGAGAGTGGCAAACAACTGTGGCGCGTGGAAACGGGCAGGAAGCTTTCAGCCGGAGTTGGTGTGGGTTCAGGTCTGGTTATGGTCGCAACTCGCAAGGGAGAAGTTCTGGCATACGATCTGGATGGAAAGTCTGTGTGGGAATCCAGAGTCTCATCCGAGGTGCTGAGCGCACCCCAGGCCGCTGAGGGCGTTGTCGTGGTACGTGCCGCGGACGGGCAGATTTACGGGCTGGATGCCCGCGATGGCAAGCGAAAGTGGGTGTATCAGCGTGCATTGCCGTCTTTGGCGATTCGCAGTCATGCTGGTGTAGTGGTGTCGCGTGGCGGCGTGTTTGCAGGCTATGCAGGTGGCAAGCTGGTGGCCCTTTCTCTTTCCAATGGGATTCTGGGCTGGGAAGCCAGCGTGGCTCAGCCACGTGGAGCCACTGAACTGGAACGTATCGCCGATGTGACCAGCCAACCGGTGGTGGATGGCAGCAATATTTGTGCCGTAGCCTATCAGGGGCGGGTGGCCTGCTTCGAATTGATTAATGGCAATCTGCTCTGGGCGCGGGAAATGTCGAGTGTTTCCGGGCTGTCTGCAGATGCTTCTTCGCTTTATGTCAGTGATATTCGTGGTGCGGTGCATGCTCTGGACAAGAGTAGCGGCTCCAGTCTGTGGAAGCAGGACAAACTGTTCAATCGTCGCCTGAGTGCGCCGGTTGTGATCGGAAAACATGTCGCCGTGGCTGATCTGGAAGGTTATGTGCACTTCCTGTCGCGTGAAGATGGCAGTTTTGCCGCACGCGCAGCTACCGATGGCAGCGCAATTGCCGCCACGCCTTTGTCGCTCGGGCAGAGTCTGCTGGTGCAGACGCGCAATGGCGGCCTGTTTTCGCTGGTTGCCCGATGAAGCCGACTCTGGTTCTGGTGGGGCGGCCTAACGTCGGAAAATCCACGCTTTTCAATCGCCTGACCAAGAGTCGTGATGCGCTGGTGGCTGATTTGCCTGGCCTGACCCGTGACCGTCATTATGGTCACGGCCTGGTGGGCAGCAAACCCTACCTTGTTGTGGATACTGGCGGCTTCGAACCGGTCGCCAGGGATGGCATCCTGCACGAGATGGCGAAGCAGACCCTGCAGGCTGTGGATGAGGCGGATTGCATCGTGTTTCTGGTAGATGCCCGCCAGGGGCTGACGCCACAGGACAAGATCATTGCAGATGGCCTGCGCAAAGCGGGTCGTCCGGTATTTCTTGCAGTCAACAAAGCTGAAGGCATGCGCCGCGAGGTTGTTGCAGCTGAATTTCATGAACTGGCGCTGGGCGATCCGCTGGTGATTTCCTCAGCTCACGGTGAAGGTGTGCGCGACCTGATCGAGCTGGCGCTGGAAAGTTTTCCCGATGAGCAGGAAATCGAGGATAAAGAAGACCATCCCAAGGTTGCCATCGTCGGCCGCCCGAATGTGGGCAAATCCACACTGGTCAATCGCCTGCTTGGCGAGGAACGGGTTATTGCCTTCGATCAGCCAGGCACGACGCGCGACAGCATTTACATGGATCTGGAGCGCGACGGCCGGCGCTATACCCTGATTGACACCGCAGGCGTGCGCAAGCGGGGCAAGGTATTCGAAGCCATCGAGAAGTTTTCTGTCATCAAGACATTGCAGGCCATCGAAGACGCCAATGTGGTCGTGCTGGTGCTGGATGCGCGTCAGGACGTTTCCGAGCAGGACGCACATATTGCTGGCTTCATTCTGGAAGCGGGCAGGGCGCTTGTGGTCGCGGTGAACAAGTGGGACGGCCTGGACGAAGCCCGGCGTGAAGTGATCAAGGGGGATCTGGCGCGCAAGCTGCAGTTTCTTGAATTCGCCAAGTATCACTACATTTCCGCCTTGCAGGGTAGCGGTGTGGGCGGTCTGTTCAAGTCTATCGACAGCGCCTTTGCCGCTGCCATGAAGAAAATGTCCACCCCCATGCTGACACGGGTGCTGATGGCTGCAACAGAAAAACACCAGCCGCCCAAGATCGGTCCGATCCGGCCAAAATTACGTTATGCACATCAGGGGGGCTCCAATCCGCCGCTGGTGATTGTGCACGGCACCGCAGTGGCGGGTGTGGCTGACAGCTACAAGCGATATCTGGAAAGTACCTTCCGCAAAGCCTTTGAACTTGAGGGTACTCCACTCAGGGTACAGTTCAAGCAGGGCCAGAACCCTTTTGCGGGTAGAACGCCCGCACCCAAGACAGAGGCTGAAGAGCGGGCTGCCCATACCAAGCGCCGGCGCAGCCGCAAGAACTACGGCAAAAAATACTGATGACTTCCAGTTGCGTTTTATCAACGATGCGGCAATCTTATCCTTGCATTTGAATTATTTAGTGCCTCGTGTCTGATGGCTGTGGTAAAAAGTGCTATCCAGAGTAACTCCGACTTTTACCATAGACCATGACACAATCCAGCCCGCGTGAAATCGTTACGCCTTACCGCCCCATCCCCCTGGATGTACCCGAGGGCATGAAGCCCAATGAGTTTTTCAACAGTACGGAAAATCTCAACGACCTGGAGCATAACAACGGGTTGCTGATCAACCCGGAAAACCTGCTGCTCTATCGCAAGGCGCTTGGGCATAGTACCGAATTCGATACCTCGATCATCTACAATACTTCGAAGTGCATCCTTAATCCGCTTGGGCGGCCGGTGCGTCGCACCCAGGTACCGGATAACGTCAGGCACGTGTGGAACCGGATGAATCAGGTCATCATCGATTACATGCTGGAACAGTATCCGGACCCGGCACAGCATCTGGTGCTGGCCGGCGAGGCGAGCCTGGATGCCACCTGGCCGCTGACCTCCCCCGGCGTTCCCAGCATCCGCATGTTACACAATCACTTCATCGTCTTTCCCATGGACGAGCTGCGAAACGCCAAGCCGGCCGATCCGAAAAACCCCAATCTTACCGATGGCGGCCAGCACTCCCTGTTCGAGAAATATATGCATGACGTCTATCGTGAGTTCATCTGCAAGGCGCTTCATCTGGAAGTGCTGAGGCCGGTAAGCGATGAGGCCGCACGCTTCGATCTGACCGGTTATCCCCAGGGTCTGCCGAGCTGGGAAATTCCCGGCGGAGCGGCGACGCTGGAGGATGTGCGTTTCTGGCATGAATATGATCTGGTGCTGAAGGGGTTCATCGATTTTTACCGGACTTTTTTCTCTCAGGTTTCCACGCGCAATGCGCCGATGCCGTCAGATGCCTACTTTCCGGATCAAATCGAAAACGTGTTGCTTTTCAATAACGACTTTCTGAAAACGGCAAAGAAGGTCAGGGACCGCTGCATTACCGATGCCAAATACGCCAATGCCATCCGCTGGCAGCCGGCTTTCAAGCAACTCATCTACCGAAACGACGAGGGCAAGTTGATCGTCACCATCAGCCAGAATTCCATTGGCAACGCGATCACTGAACTTCTCGGCGTCGTGGTGAGCCGTGTAGCCGATGCCAATGCCTATGAGAAAAAGGAGCCCAAACTGATTGAGCGCCTGCTTGAGGTGCGTCGGCGTCTGGTCGAGGCGGACCTGGGCAGCGGAATAGCAACTGACTACTGGCCTGAAGCATAGCTATCTTCGCCCCTTTGGGCATGGTCTGACAGAAAGGCGCTGGTGAGCCTAAAGTTCATCCCGGATATCCTGTTTCTTCATATTGTTTTTAGACTTGATCAATGAGTTAATGCTGTTATTAACACGTTTCAGGCGCTGAATCTCGATTCGCTATTTACATGACTCAACAATCCACTTTGCTCTCCCAGGCGCGGAATCAATCGGCTCGGCTTCAGGCATTATGGCAACTCGCCACCAATCGATCCAAGTCCGATGAAGAAAAAGCAATGCTGATGCTGACTCTTGCACGGGATGCGCTGGAGCTGGATACGGCACTTATCGGGGAAGCAAAGGAAGGTCACTTTGTCATCCGCTATCTGGTAGATAACCTGGGCCTGTTTCAGGGCGATGAGGTTTGCCCCCTGGAGGCACTCTGTTCAGCAGCGACTCAGGGAGCGCAAAGTTATTACTTCTACCATATGCAGGAAAGCGAGCAGTTTCAAAATGTTGAGGTGGTTCGAAGTTCTGGTTTGCAGGTCTATGCAGGCGTTCCTATCTGGGTCGGTGATGAGATATTCGGTACCCTGGTGTTTCTTCGCCGCCAATGCCTTGCTGGGCATGAATTCAGCAATGATGACAAGGTTTTCATGGAGCTGCTGGCAAACTGGTTTGGACTGATGTTGTTGCGCACACGCCAGACTCAGGCCCTGCAAACCCAGGCGCTGACCGATGCTTTGACCGGTTTGCCAAACCGCCGGGCTGCAGAGCTGCGTTTTGTTGAGGAAATTGCACGCGCCAGACGGGATGATTGCGGTTTTTCCATAGCGGTAGCCGATCTTGATCGTTTCAAGCTGATTAACGATAACTTTGGTCATGGCGTGGGTGACGAGGTTTTGCAACACGCCTCCCGGACCATGCGAGCGGCTTTGCGCGAGGGGGATTGGATCGCGCGCTGGGGTGGCGAAGAGTTTATTCTGTTTCTGCATCATTCGAATGGAGATGATGCCTATGCCGCAGTGGAGCGGGTCCGCCTTGCACTCAGAACCCGTCCTTGCAAGACCCGGTCCGGTAACGTCGAGGTGACATCAAGCTTTGGCGTTGGCGAATTCCAGTCGGGAGATGCCGATATTTCTCGTACTCTTTCTGATGCTGACGGGCGTCTTTATGAAGCAAAGCGGCACGGGCGTGATTGTGTGGTAGCCAGCGATGGCAGGGAAGGTACGACATTGTGGCGCGCCGGTATGCTTCAGCGCGCCTTGCAGGAACACCGGGTGGTGGCTGCATATCAGGTGATAGTTGACTTGGTAACAGGAAAACCTGTGGCTGACGAGGCTTTGGCCCGGATGATCATGAGTGATGGTTCAGCCATACCAGCGGGCGAGTTTATTGAAGCGGCGGAAGGCGTTAACCTGATTCACGAAGTAGATCGCACCATCGTTCGCCAGGCGATGGCGCGTTGTACTTCCTCGCTTGAAAATGGCTCTGATCCGGGATTTGCACATTTTGTGAATCTGTCGCCACAGTTCCTTGCGCGCAAGGAACTGGTCGAGCAGATGCTTGAATATGCTGTGTCCATGTGCCCTGGTAATATCGAATTCAGGGGAAGCAGGCCTATAGTCCTGGAAATTACCGAGCGGCAATTGCTGTCAGATTTTGAGCGTATGCGGCAGGATTTGCAGCCGCTGCTGGATTTTGGTTTTCGTCTGGCTCTGGATGATTTTGGCAGTGGTTATTCATCTTTTCTGTATCTGGCCGAACTACCTGTCAGTTTTCTGAAAATTGAGGGCTGGATGGTGCAGAACATGCGCAGCAATGAACGGGTTCGCCATATGGTGGAGAGCATGGTGTCGCTGTCCCGGCGTCTGGGAATCACTACGATTGCGGAGTTTGTCGAAGATGGCGAGACGGCAAAAATGCTACGGGATATGGGGGTTGACTGGGGGCAGGGGTATTATTTCGGCAAGCCTGAATTATAGTTATCGCAGTGGTATTGAAACCATCTGCTCTCTTCCCCATCTATAAGACCGGGTTTGCTGGTAATTGGTTGAAAAATCAATTAAAGTGAAAATCCATAACAACAAAATATTGCGTTTGGAGCAAAAAATGAGTGCAAAAGGGCAAATGTTACAAGACCCATTCCTGAATATTCTGCGTAAGGAGCATATTCCGGTTTCCATTTACCTTGTTAATGGCATCAAGTTGCAGGGGCACGTTGAATCCTTTGACCAGTATGTCGTCCTGCTCAAAAATACCGTGACCCAGATGGTATACAAGCATGCTATTTCCACCGTTGTGCCGGCACGCCCGGTCACAGTCCCTTTCGAGCATCCTTCTGATGCGCAGGGAATGCCAGATTAAGCGCCATACACATGTTTGATCGCCCCAGTGGAGCGGATGCCGCCATTCTGGTGAGCCTTGATTTCGGCGATACGGATTATGCTGAAAGCCTGGAAGAGCTGGTGCAACTGACTGAAAGTGCCGGCGTCCAGGTTTCCGCAGTAGTCGAAGGCAAAAGATCACGTCCGGATGCGGCGTTTTTCGCGGGTACCGGAAAAGTGTCAGAAATTGCTGACGCACTGCAAGAAAATGATGCCGGCATGGTGATTTTCAATCACGAACTTTCCGCGGGACAGCAGCGCAATCTGGAGCAGCGGCTTCAAACCCGGGTCATTGACCGGACCACACTTATCCTCGATATTTTTGCCCAGCGTGCACGAAGCCATGAAGGCAAGCTGCAGGTTGAACTGGCGCAACTGGAGCATCTGGCTACCCGTCTGGTACGTGGCTGGACACATCTGGAGCGCCAGAAAGGTGGTATCGGCTTGCGCGGACCAGGTGAAACCCAGCTTGAAACTGACCGGCGCTTGCTCGGCAAGCGGGTCAAGCTGCTCAAGGAGAAATTGCTCAAACTCAAGCGCCAGCATCAGGTTCAGCGTCGTGCGCGGGCTCGTGGCAATGTGTTGTCGGTTTCTCTGGTCGGTTATACCAATGCCGGAAAATCCACCATCTTCAACCGCCTGACAAATGCTAATGCATATGCAGCTGACCAGCTTTTTGCTACCCTGGATACCACGTCGCGCCGCTTATATCTTGGTGCTTCAGGCGAAGCGGTACTTTCTGATACAGTGGGCTTCATCAAGCATTTGCCCCACACGCTGGTGGCTGCTTTTCGCTCGACCCTGACCGAAGCTGTCGAAGCGGATTTGTTGCTGCATGTGGTGGATAGCGCCAGCCCCAATCGCGATCAGCAAATCGATGAGGTCAATGCCGTACTCGCTGGAATCGGTGCGGACGCGCCACAGATCATGCTGTTCAACAAAATTGACATCAGGGGCCAGGCGCCGGGCGTGGAGCGGGACGAGTATGGTAGAATCGTCAGTATTCACGTCAGTGCGCTGACGGGCGACGGAATGGCTTTGATTCGCGATGTTCTGTCCGAGTTTGGTGAAAATCTTCGCGTCGAAAATTCGGTGTCAGATACAGGTGCTCCTGCTGGTTTCGCTACTCACTGAACTCTTGATACTAAATCAATCTGGGAAATAAATTAAACAATGGCTTGGAACGATCCCGACTGGGGCAAGAAAAATAGCGGCGGACCGCCCGATCTTGATGAATTGTGGCGTAAATTCAACCAGAAACTGAATGTCATGTTCGGTGGTAAGGCTCCATCTTCAGGCGGGGGCGCTCCCGCAGGGCAAAAAGCTTTTGGTGGAATGGGTCTGATTGCAGCTTTGGCCCTGCTAGTCTGGATTGGCAGCGGTTTTTATATTGTCAATGCAGGTGAGCGGGGCGTAGTCCTGCGTTTTGGCAAGTTACTGGAAACCACGCAGTCAGGTCCGCGCTGGCATTTGCCTTACCCCTTTGAAAGCGTCGAAGTGGTGAATGTGGAACAGGTGCGTACGGTGGAAGTCGGTTACCGTAACAACGTCAAAAGCAAGATTCTGAAAGAATCCCTGATGCTGACTGATGATGAAAATATCATCGATATCCAGTTTGCCGTTCAGTACATCCTGAAAAGCCCGGAAGATTTTCTCTTCAATAATCGCCACCCCGAAGATGCGGTGCATAACGCAGCAGAAACCGCGATCCGGGAAATCGTGGGCAAGAACAAGATGAACTTTGTGCTTTATGAGGGCCGTTCTGAAGTGGCGGCTCAGGCAACGAAGCTGATGCAGGAAATTCTTGACCGTTATAAAACCGGTATCAGCATCAGCAAGGTGACGATGCAGAATGCTCAGCCTCCGGAGCAGGTCCAGGCGGCTTTTGACGATGCAGTCAAGGCTGGGCAGGATAGGGAGCGGCAGAAAAACGAAGGTCAGGCTTACGCCAATGATGTGGTGCCCAAGGCTCGTGGTGCAGCCTCCCGTTTGCTGGAAGAAGCCAATGGTTACAAGCAGCGTGTGATTGCCAATGCCGAGGGCGATGCCTCGCGTTTTCGCCAGATCGTGACGGAATACAGCAAAGCGCCGGTTGTTACCCGTGACCGCCTGTATCTGGACGCGATGCAGCAGGTTCTTACCAATACCAGCAAAGTTCTGGTGGATCAGAAAGGTGGCAATAATCTGCTCTACCTGCCACTGGATAAACTTATTCAGCAAACCACACCCGATTCACCTGTAACCAAACCAGTAATCCAGCCGGAATCAGTGCCATCCGCTGACAGCACTGCACGCTCACGTGATGCTTTCCGTAGCCGGGATCGGGAGACGCGTTAATGAAAAAACATCTGAGTGGTTTATTGACTGGCTTGCTGGCATTGCTATTACTTTCCAGCCTGACGGTATTCACTGTGGACCAGCGCCAGCGGGCAATCGTCTTTCAACTGGGCGAGATCATTTCTGTCAAACAGCAACCGGGTCTGTATTTCAAGATACCTTTGCTGCAGAACGTTCGTTATTTTGATACTCGTCTGCGGACGGTGAATACTTCCGAGCCGGAGCGTTTCCTGACCTCCGAGAAAAAAAATGTGCTGGTCGATTCCTACGTCAAATGGCGTATTGTGGATGCCAAGCAGCACTATGTCAGCGTGGGCGGTGATGAAGCTCGCGCAGAGACGCGCCTCATGCAGACGGTCAATGACAGTTTGCGTGCCGAATTCGGAAAGCGCACGGTGCACGAAGTGGTTTCCGGGGAACGTGACAAGATCATGGAAATTCTGCGCCAGAAGGCGGATCTCGATGCGCGGAAAATTGGCGTTCAGGTAATGGATGTACGGCTGAAAAGGGTGGATTTGCCGCAGGAAGTCAGCGAATCGGTGTATCAGCGCATGGAAGCTGAACGTAAGCGCGTGGCCAACGAATTGCGTTCTCAGGGTTTTGCCGAATCAGAAAAAATTCGGGCTGATGCCGATCGTCAGCGCGAAGTGATACTGGCCGAGGCATACCGGACCGCCCAGCAAACCAAGGGTGAAGGCGATGCCAAGGCGTCGGCTACCTATGCAGCAGCATATGGCCAGAATCCGGAGTTTTACTCCTTTTATCGCAGTCTTGAAGCCTATCGTCAGAGTTTCAAGAACAAGTCCGATGTGCTTGTTCTGGAACCTACATCCGAGTTCTTCAAGTACATGAAATCATCCGGCGGCAAGGTTGCAAAGTAATGCAGTTGAATCTGCTTGCTGCTTTTGCACTGATGTTGATTCTGGAAGGTCTGCTGCCGTTCATGGCGCCTGCTGTATGGCGCGAAACTTTTCGTAAAATGATCGAACTATCCGATGGACAGTTGCGTTTTATCGGCCTCGGCTCAATGCTGGGCGGTCTGTTGGTGTTTTTTTTGGTTAAATGATGCAAACCTGGTTACTGCCTGAATACATAGAAGACATCCTCCCCCCCGAAGCGCGTCGCATCGAAAGTTTGCGTCGTCGCTTGCTGGACCTGTTCCACGTGCACGGCTATCACCAGGTGATTCCCCCTCTGCTCGAATATCTGCCTTCACTTCTGACCGGTACCGGTCACGACATGGATCTGAAAACCTTCAAGGTGGTCGATCAGCTTTCCGGTCGCATGATGGGTCTGCGTGCCGACATTACACCCCAGGCCGCAAGGATTGATGCGCATTTGCTCAATCGTCGCGGTGTAGTCAGGTTGTGCTATGCAGGCAGCGTTTTGCATGCGCTGCCTGATGGCATGATGCAGACCCGGGAGCCTTTGCAGATTGGTGCCGAATTGTTTGGCCATGAGGGTCTTGAGAGCGATATCGAAATTCAGCAATTGATGATAAAAGCGTTAGGGGAGACAGGGATGAACGGTGTTCATCTCGATATTGGTCATGTGGGTATTTTCAAGGCATTGATTGAACATGGTTCCGTATCAACTGAACTTGAAGCGGAACTCTTCCTTGCGTTGCAAAACAAGGACGTGCCTGCGCTGACTGAACTGGTTCAGGGCCTGGATGAAATCACGCGAAACGCAGTGCTGCAGTTGCCACAACTTTACGGCAGTATCGAAATTCTTGGTCAAGCGCGTCAACACCTGCCGGATTATCCCGAGGTGCATGAGGCGCTTGCAGAATTGGAGGCTGTCGCTGCAAGCCTGGAGGGAATGGTTGAGAGTATCGCTTTTGATTTGGGCGAATTGCGCGGTTACCATTACCATAGTGGGGTTGTTTTTGCTGCCTATCTCCCCGGTCAGGCCCATGCCGTTGCCAAGGGGGGGCGCTATGACGAGGTCGGCAGTATATTTGGGCGTGCGCGGCCAGCAACTGGCTTCAGCATGGATCTGCGTGTGCTTTGTAGTGCACTGGGTCCGGCTGCGGCTGCGGCTGGCATTCTGGCACCTTATACAGAAGATGCCTCACTATACGAAAAAATCGAGGCCCTGCGAGGTCAGGGAGAGGTCGTACTGGTGGACCTGCCGGGTCATGAAAACAGTCAGGATGAGCTGAACTGTGATCGCAGGCTGGTGAAGATTAACGAAAAATGGCTGATAGAAAAAATTTAGTTTAGGGGTTGGATAGCATGACAAAGAACGTGGTGGTAATCGGTACTCAATGGGGGGATGAAGGCAAGGGCAAGATCGTCGACTGGCTGACCGATCATGCTCAGGGTGTGGCACGTTTCCAGGGTGGGCACAATGCCGGCCATACGCTGGTGATTAACGGCGCAAAAACAGTGCTGCACCTGATTCCATCCGGTATCTTGCGTCAAGATGTTGAATGCTACATCGGCAACGGCGTGGTGGTGTCGCCCTGGGCGCTGATGGAAGAAGTGGATATGCTGGAAAAGGCAGGAGTTCCGGTACTGAACCGCCTGAAAATTTCAGCTGCTTGCCCAGTGATCATGCCGCATCACGTGGCGCTCGATCAGGCGCGTGAAATTGCAAAGGGCGCCGGAAAGATCGGTACCACGGGCCGCGGTATCGGCCCCGCCTATGAAGACAAGGTGTCGCGCCGCGGCATCCGCATTCAGGATCTGTTTCATCGCGAACGTCTGGCTTCCAAACTGGGCGAAATTCTCGATTATCACAATTTTGTCCTGAAGAACTATTTCAAGTCTGAAACCGTGGATTTCCAGAAGTCACTCGATGACGTCCTGCTTATCGCAGAACGAATCAAGCCCATGGTGGCGGATGTGCCCAACCTTCTGTTCGAAGCCAACAAGGCAGGCAAGAACATACTGTTCGAGGGTGCGCAGGGTGCCTTGCTGGATATCGACCATGGTACCTATCCTTTCGTGACATCGAGTAACTGTATCGCATCCAACGCGGCAACCGGGAGCGGTGTCGGGCCTCAGATGCTGCATTACGTGCTGGGGATTACCAAGGCTTACACAACGCGCGTTGGCGCCGGCCCATTCCCCACTGAACTGTATGATGCGGTGGACAAACTCGATCCTAACGGCAAGCACATGGCTGATCGCGGCCACGAATTTGGCGCCACGACAGGACGCGCACGCCGCTGCGGCTGGTTCGATGCAGCAGCACTGAAGCGTTCGATCCAGATCAACGGCGTGACTGGGCTTTGCGTCACCAAGCTGGACGTCATGGACGGCATGGAAACGGTACGTCTTTGCACGGGCTACAAGGTGGATGGCGGAACGACCGACATCCTTCCGGTAGGTGCTGAAACCCTGGCGAATTGCGAGCCGATATACGAGGATATGCCAGGCTGGCAGGAAAGCACTGTCGGCGTCAAGAATTACGACGCCTTGCCGGTAAATGCACGCGCCTATCTCAAGCGCATGGAAGCCATCTGTGGCGTGCCGATCGATATCATCTCCACTGGTCCCGACCGGGAAGAGACGATTGTGTTAAGGCATCCGTTTAAGTAAATAAAAAGGGCGGGTTCCGAAGAACCCGCCCTTTTTGATTTGGTGCCCAGAAGAGGACTCGAACCTCCACACCTTGCGGCACACGGACCTGAACCGTGCGCGTCTACCAATTCCGCCATCTGGGCTTCAAGAAACGCGAATTTTATAGGAAATGAAACTTTTGTCAAATCAAAATAGCAAGGTCGCCAAAAAAGGCGGCAAACTGCAAGATCCCCATTTCGAGCGCGAAAGCCGAAATTATGAAAAGCCGTTGCCAAGCCGGGAGTTGGTTCTCCAGCTTCTGGAAGAGCAGGGTGCGCCCATCAGCGACGAAAAGCTGATTAAATTGCTTGGGTTGAGTGAAGACGATGCCGATATTTTTTCGCGGCGTCTCAGGGCGATGGAGCGAGACGGGCAGATCATGCGCAATCGCAAGAATGCGATCTGTCTGATGGAAAAGCTCCATCTCATCAAGGGAACGGTACAGGGCCATGCTGATGGCTTTGGTTTCCTGGTTCCTGATGATAAAAGTCCAGACCTGTTCTTGTCTGGCAAGCAGATGGATAAGGTGCTGCACGGCGATCGTGTCATGGCGAGACAAATCGGGGTTGACCGTCGTGGCCGTCCTGAGGCCAGCATCGTCGAGGTGCTTGAACACGTCAACAACAAGCTGGTAGGGCGACTGCACGTCGAGCATGGCATCTTGTTCGTGACAGCCGAAAACAAACGTATCAGTCAGGAAATTCTGATTGAACCGGGTTCTGATAAAGGTGCGCAGCCAGGCCAGGTGGTGATGGTGGATCTGGTTGAGCAACCTTCCAAGCATAACCGGCCCATCGGTCGGGTCGCAGAAGTACTTGGCAATTATGCAGACCCCGGCATGGAAATCGAGATTGCCCTGCGCAAGCACAACCTGCCCAATGAATTTCCAGTTGAAGTTGCGCAGGCCGCGAAGAAGATCAAACCCAAGGTGCAGAAGAAGGATCATGAGGGCCGCGAGGATATCCGTGACCTTCCGCTGGTGACCATCGATGGCGAGACCGCGCGCGATTTCGACGATGCCGTGTTCTGCAAGCCGTTGGGCAAGGGCTGGAAACTGATCGGCAAGGGCGGCTGGAAATTGTATGTGGCAATCGCCGATGTCAGCCACTACGTCAAGCCGGGCGAACCCCTGGACAAGGAGGCGATTGAGCGTGGCAATTCGGTGTATTTCCCGCGCCGCGTGATTCCCATGCTGCCGGAAGAACTGTCCAACGGCCTGTGCTCGATCAACCCGGATGTCGAACGGCTGTGCATGGTGTGCGAAATGGACATCAACAGCACGGGCGTGGTGAAGAAATACCGTTTTTATCCGGCTGTGATGAAATCGCACAAGCGTTTTACCTATACCACTGTGGCCGAGATGCTGGCTGATCCCAAGGGCAAGGCCGCCAGGGAAAACGAGGCATTGCTGCCACACATCCTGGAACTGGAGAAGCTGTTCAGGGTGCTGGTCAAGGCACGTGCCAAGCGTGGCGCAATCGATTTCGAGACTATCGAAACCCAGATGATTTTCAACGATCAAGGCAAGATCGACCGCATCGTGCCGGTACACCGCAACGATGCCCATCGGGTGATCGAGGAATGCATGCTGGCTGCCAACGTGTGTGCTTCCGAGTTCCTCAAAACTCACAAGCATCCGGCGCTGTACCGTATCCACGAGGGGCCGACACCGGAAAAACTGATCAACCTGCGCGAATTTCTCGCCGACTTCGGTCTTGATCTCGGCGGCGGCGACGACCCGCATGCAAAAGACTATGCCAAGCTGCTGGAAAAAATCAAGAACCGGCCGGATGCCCAGCTGCTGCAGACGGTGATGCTGCGCTCCTTGCGCCAGGCGGTGTATAGCCCCGACAACGTGGGACATTTCGGTCTGGCATATGAGAACTATACGCATTTTACTTCTCCGATCCGTCGCTATCCCGACCTGCTGGTTCACCGTTCCATCAAGGCGGCGCTCCAGGGCGAGAAGTACAAGCCCGGCAAGTGGGACGAACTGGGCATGCACTGCTCCATGACCGAGCGCCGCGCCGACGAGGCAACGCGCGACGTGGACAACTGGCTTAAGTGCTACTTCATGCAGGACAAGGTGGGCGAGGTCTTCACCGGCTCCATCAGCGGCGTGACCGGTTTTGGCGTATTTGTCGCGCTGGATGATATTTATGCCGAGGGCCTGGTGCACGTGACCGATCTGGGGGATGAGTATTTTCATTTCGATGCGGCCAGGCATCAGATGCTTGGCGAACGCACAGGAAAACGCTACCGCCTGGGTGACCGTCTGCAGGTGAAGGTGATGCGCGTGGACCTGGAAACCAGCAAGGTGGACTTTGCACTGGTCAAGGAAGAACAGCGCTTGCCTGACATGGCGCCGACAAAAACCCGCGCTGCCAAGCCTCGTGCGGCAAAACCCCAGCCTGCAGGGGCTCGGCGCAAACCCAAAGCCAGGACCGGGCGGGAATAATGGCCCAGTCCGTCCTGATTTACGGCTTTCATGCCGTAACCAGCCGTTTGCGCCAGAATGCCGGAGGTGTCGAGGCGCTCTATCTCGACCAGGGTCGCCATGACCAGCGTAGCCGCGATTTGCTGCAACTGGCTGAGTCCAATGGTATAAAAACGATGCTGGTGACACGCCAGCGGCTCGATGCCATGGCCGGCGACAAGCATCAGGGTGTCGTGGCCAAGGTTTCTGCATTGCCTGCCTTGCCGCATACCCTGGACGGAGTGCTGGAAAATCTGCCCGAATCAGCGTTACTGCTGGTGTTGGACGGCGTCCAGGATCCTCATAACCTGGGTGCCTGCCTGCGTGTTGCTGATGCCATGGGTGCTCATGCGGTGATTGCACCCAAGGACCGTGCCGTGGGGTTGAATCCAACCGTACGCAAGGTGGCATCGGGCGCGGCGGAAACGGTGCCATTTGTCACGGTAACCAATCTGGCTCGTACGCTGCGTGAATTGCAGGAATTGGGTATCTGGGTCATTGGCACGGCGGGTGAAACGGATCAGGATTTATTTTCCATGAAACTCGATGGCCCGGTGGCATGGGTGCTGGGTGCGGAAGGCGAAGGTTTGCGCCGCCTGACGCGGGAGAATTGCGATGAACTGGCTCGCATCCCGATGTTCGGTTCGGTGGAGAGCCTAAACGTCTCCGTTGCAGCGGGAATTTGCCTGTTTGAGTCACGTCGACAGCGAACCGCTTCGCGTACCTAGCGTGGTTTTTTGGGTTGTATATTGTCCTTGATAGTACTGATGCCGCTCATCGTCGGTTTCCAGTCGTCCAGAGACCGCTTGCGTGAGCGGCGCGCCAATAAATAGGCGAAGCCGACAATTAGAATGAATGGGCCTGCAATCCAGTAGTCGTTTTTCAAGCTAAAAAAAGATTTCTTCTCAGGTACAGATGCCTTTTGCATGGAAGCAAGGACCTGATTCTGCCGCTCCAGCACTTTTTGCATCTCGGCTAGTTTGGCGTCCAGCTTATCTAGTTTGGCTTGCATTTCCAGTTGCTTAGCAGTTTTATCATCCAGTTCCTTCATCAATTCTTTTTCATGCTCCTGTAGGCGGACTATTTCGCTCATGCCGGGGTGGGCCGGTCTTTCGCCCGTTCCAGACAGAACCTTTAACTGGTCCTGGTGGTTCTTTGAGATCAAAATCGGTTGGGCTTTCTTAATTGCCCGTCTCGGCTTTTTTTTAATGACAGTCGCGGGTTTCGTGCTTACTGCTTCACTATGAGTGATGGTTCTTATCTTGGATGCTGGCTGAACATTCTCTGTGGTTGATGAAGGAAAGGTGGGGAGAGAAGTATATGAGGGAGGGTCAATGAGAACAGTGTACTCTCGAACCAGGTGGCCCTGTTCCTTGCAGGCAAGATCAATGACGACACTGAGATAAGGTTCGTCCAGAGGAAAATGACCTGAAATCAGGAGATGCGAGCCATCACCATGTATGTCTAATGAAAGTGTTGCTCGTCTCAAGTAAATCATGTTGTTGTCGGCTGCGGGTGGGGATAGCTTCAGACAATCAGAGTCAATTTCCTCTCCCTTGCTTGTCTGAATTGGAATTGTCGCCCGGAAAGGTTGGCCAATGTATGACTGTACCTGGATATCGCCAAGACTGTATGCGATGCTGGTGGCAGAGGTTGCCAGAGAGGTGGAAAGAATGGCAAGGCTTAAGATATGGCACTTATTCATGATAAGACACCTTGTTTTGGACAGCGCATTCCAAAGTGGCCAAGCACATGCGGCTAGTTCATTTGTAATAAATTCTTAATTATTACATTTTGTTCATTATCTGCTGCTGGTCACCCCCTAGCAAGAGAAATCAAGTGAGAGCAATCAGCTTGTGCTATTGTTTCGTGATGCCATATGCAGAGCCGTTTTCAGGGCAGCCTGGGGGCGTTTGTGGTATCTTTGCGTTCAATTTGATGACTTTAAGATGCCTGGAATGAAGAAACACTGGATTCCTTTTCTGCTTGCTTTTGTGTTACCACTGGTACTTGTTTTCTGGTGGTGGGGGGGCTTCAATCAGGCTCGTTTCGAGCTTGCCCAGCGCGGTCCCTATCGCTATGCCTATCTTTCCCAGAAGGGCGATTATTACAAGCTCCCGGAAAAGCAGATGGAGGTACTGAAAACCTTGCAGCAGCAAGGCTTGCAGGCAGGAACATCAATAACGGTACTTCTGAATGATCCAAGAACCACTCCAAAACGGGAGTGGAGTGCACAGGTAGGTTACCTCGTTGATGCGGGAGCCAGTGTGAGCGATCCCCTGCTCATCGGGAACATACCTGCAAGAAGCGTGGTGCTGGTCAAGGTCAGGGCGCAGCCTTTGCTGGCACCGGGCAAGGCCTATTCGGCGCTGCTGGACTATCTGGATGAACATCACATGAAGCTCAACCTTCCTACGGTTGAACTGTATCAGGATGGGGAACTGACCGTGGAAGTCACTCGGTAAAGCAGATGAGATGATATTTTCTGCTTTACTCGCTGCGCTTTTGCTGGAGTATTTTCGCCCTTTGCCGCAGGATTACCGGCCGTATGACTGGTTTTCTGCTTATGCGCATTTTCTTGAACGGCAGTTTAATGCAGGTGAACATAGCCACGGTGTCCTGGCATGGTTTCTGGCGGTATTCCCCTTCGTATTGCTGTTTGCCCTGATCTCCATGTTGCTAAATAGCATGAATGGTCTGGTGGCCTGGTTGTGGAATATCATTGTGCTGTATTCGCTGATGGGGTTCGGCTCTCTGGGGACTAAAGCTGTGGCAGTTATTTCTGCCTTGCGAAATCAGCCACTTGAACAGGCGCGCCAGTCACTGGAAAAATGGACAGGACGCGACACTTCAAATTGTTCCGCGACGGATATTGCCCGTTTCGGGATCGAAGAAATTCTGATATCCGCTTACCGCAAGCTCTTCGGTGTCATCCTCTGGTTTATGTTTTTTGGCCCCGCTGGAGCATTAATTTATCGCTTTGCCCAGATTCTGGCGAATAAATGGGGTCGGCTCAATGAGCAGGAATTCGGAAGTTTCGGAAAATTTTCAGGCCGTATTTTTTACTGGATTGAGTGGCTTCCCTCTCGTCTGACTGCTGTCAGCTTCGCGATTGTGGGTGACTTTGAGGATGCTGTTTATTGCTGGCGCTCACAGGCCAAACAATGGGTAGAGGAAAGTCTCGGCGTCGTGCTTGCCAGTGGTACGGGTGCAATAGGCGTGAGGCTGGGTGAACTGGATGAACCGAGTGGAGGAATGGATTCTCGCCCAGAAATCGGGCTGGGTGATGAAGCCGATGTCGATTATATGGATAGCGCAATCAGCCTGATTTGGCGTACGCTGGCGTTGTGGCTGGTATTGTTGCTGTTAATTACGCTGGCTCGCCTGAGTGCTGCCTGATTTTTTACTTTGATGGAAAGAAAGATTGTCATGAAAATTACAACTATAGATCTGATGCGCCACGGTGAACCTGTGGGAGGCAAGAAATATCGGGGGCAGAGTGATGATCCCCTGAGCGAAAAAGGCTGGGAAGAAATGTGGTCAGCTGTGGGGGAACATCACCCATGGCAGCACATAGCCACCTCGCCGTTAGCACGTTGCGCTGCATTTTCACATGAACTTGCAAAGAAATGGCAGATCCCGGTGAGTGAAGACAAGCGCCTGATGGAACTCGGTTTTGGTGAATGGGAAGGCCAGACACCTCAACAATTGATGGAAAATGACCCGGATACGCTGCTGCGCTTCTGGCGCGATCCGCTGCATCATCATCCCCTTGGCGCCGAGCCTTTGATCGAGTTTGCCGCACGGGTGAGTGCGGTGTGGCATACCCTGGTCAAGGAATACAAGGGTGAACATGTCCTGGTGGTGGCCCATGCAGGGGTGATACGGATGATCATGGCCTACGTGCTGGGAATGCCGATCGATCATATTTTCCGCATCCAGGTCGGTAATTCGGCCATTACCCGGATTCATATCGAAGGCGAAGGCCCCGCAGCACTGCCGAGTCTGGTATTCCACAACGGTAAGCTTTAAAAAGCATGCTGCGCTTGATTTGCGCAGCATGCATGCTGTTCGGCGCCCTCCCGTCCTGGGGATTGCCTGTTGTATCCGTCCGGGACGACCGGGGCGTGCTGGTCAGTCTTCTCCGTCCAGCGTGCCGGATTGTCAGCCTTGCCCCCCATGCTGCCGAACTGGTTTTTGCGGCAGGGGCGGGTAACTGCCTTGTCGGCGTCACCGAGTTCAGCGACTATCCGCCTGCAGCAAAACACATACTTTCACTGGGTGATTCGGGGAAAGTGGATGTAGAGCGGATTCTTGCCTTGAAGCCCGATCTGGTGATCGCCTGGCAAAGCGGCAATCACCGGGGAGATCTGGCTCAACTGGAACGGATGGGGATGACGCTGTTCGTTACGGAGCCGCGCCACTTGAAGGATATTCCACGTTTGCTGCGAGAGATCGGTCAGCTTGCCGGGACAGATGCCGTGGCGGAGCGATCTGCTTTTGAATTCGAGCGCCTCGTGGCTGATATGAAGAAAAAATTCTCGGCCCGCAAGCCGGTCAGCGTTTTTTACCAGATATGGGATGCACCGCTCATGACGGTGAACGGAGAGCATATGATCAACGATGTGATCGAGCTTTGCGGGGGGCGGAATATATATTCCGCCCTGTCTGGCCTGACGCCGGCCGTTTCGATGGAATCCGTGGTGGCTCTCGATCCGGAGGTGATGATCGCCAGTGGCGGCTTATACCAGAATGAGCAGGTATGGAAAACCTGGCAAAGGTTTCCCAGTATGCGTGCCGTGAGCAAGGAACGCCTGTATTTTATCCATCCCGATTTTATTCAGCGCCAGACGCCGAGAATTCTAGAGGGTGCGAAGCGCATGTGCGAATTGCTGGATCGAGCTCGCTAAGCTCCGTTGCGCTGCCATAACACATCCGCTATGTGCTGTTCCTGATTGATAATGCGGCCAAGTACGAACAGCAGGTCTGACAACCGGTTAAGATATTTCAGCAGAGAAGGGGAAATGGCTTCTCCCTTTCCTAGACTGACGCAATCCCGTTCGGCCCGGCGACAGATAGTGCGGGCCACATGACACAGGGCCGCAGCGCGTGACCCTCCGGGCAGAATAAATTCCCTGAGTGGCGGCAACCCGGTGTTGTATTTCTGAAGCTGTTTCTCCAGCTGTAACACGTGCGTTTCGTGGATGAAGGAGCGGGCGGGCATGGCAAGTTCGCCACCGAGTTCGAACAACTCATGCTGTATTCCGGAGAGGGTTTTTTTCAATGCAGGTGAAAGCGATTCCGTAAGCAGCAAGCCCAGCTGGCTGTTGAGTTCATCCACTGTGCCAATAGCGGCAATGCGTGGATTGTCCTTGTCGAGCCGCGATCCATCAGCAAGGCCGGTGGTGCCATCGTCTCCGGTTCGGGTCGTGATTTTGGTGAGTCGCATAATTTTTCTTTCTACCCAATAAAAGTGAATTTGACGCAGCCCAGCCATTCAGGCATTTTCTCACTTATAACAGGGAGAGTGGCATGGATATTCATAGTAAACCGATCAACGAACGTATCGAGTGGCTGCTGGATCATGCGCGAAAATACTCCGCTTCGTTCAGTAATCCGGAGATGTTTCTGGCGCGTGAACGCTATCTTGCTGAACACCCGTCAGATATCGTGGTGCTCAAGTGCATGGATGGACGGATCAATATCCCCGTTGCCACCAACACTCCCCCCGGTATTCTGACGCCAATACGCAATCTTGGCGGTATGTTCAATCTTGGCTGGCCGCATCTTGGTGAAGTACTTACCAATCATGTGCATGGTGTGGTTTCTGCCGGACGGCGGGTACTGGTGCTGATCACTTATCATTTTTCCAAAGGCGACAAGCACCGTGGTTGTGCCGGGTTTTGTTACGATACCGAGGCGGCCATCGCTCATACATACGGCATCAAACAGCAGGTGGAGCATGTTTTCGGGCAGGGGCATGGTACGGTTTACCCCATTGTTTGCGGCTTTGAAACAGATGAAGATGCGCTCATCCTGCATGGAGCGAATGGTGAAATTCTGGAAGTGGCGCAACTGACGCCAAAGGATGCAAATACGCTGGAGCTGCGTCTGGAAAAGCTTTTTCCTGATATGGCGGGCCAGGTGCGTCGGGATCTGTTGCCGCTGATTATGGGAAATATGTCACACGTGAACGAGATCAGGCTCAGCGCTCGTGCCCTCAACATCGAGCATCGCGAGTGGATGATGTGCGTCGGGCGTGGGTTCGATTTTCTTCACATGCCCAATCTTGCCCTGATTATCGGACCTTACAGCCCTGATCTGGCTGACCCGATCCGCAAGGCTGCGGGTATTATCGAGTCAAATATGAAGGCCGGTCGAATACCCGATGATGGTTTCCTGTTGCTGGCATCTTCCCCCTATAACGAAATTGGCGTAGATCGGGCGCGTGCCGAGTTGAAGGCGCATTTTCTGTCCCAGTTTGCAGCCGACGTGATCAGAACCGAATTTCCTCAGCTGGAAAGCAAAATGTTCACGCATACCTCTGTGCTGAACTGGCGTTCCCGTGAGCTTGAAGCTATTTGTCAGCTCGAGGCTGGATAATTGTCTGATGTTTGAGTTGTGAGGCGGGGGTGGCGCTATAATCCGCAAAACGCATTTCCAAACGATCCTCGTTCTTGAACCGGATACATTCTGATTAAATACGCATGAAAATTGCACTTGCCCAAATCAACTGCATTGTCGGTGATCTTATCGGCAATGCCGCCAAGATTCTTGACTATGCAAATCGCGCCAGGGAGATGGGCGCGCAGGTGCTGGTGACACCTGAACTTTCCCTTACCGGGTATCCGCCTGAAGACCTGCTGCTGCGCGAGGGCTTCTATCATTCCAGTGACGCGGCCCTGTTCGAGCTTGCGCGGCAAGTTGAGGGTATTACCGTTATCGTGGGGCATCCGCATCAGGAGAATGGCCTGCGCTTTAATGCAGCCTCCGTGTTGCAATCCGGCAAGGTTGTGGCGACTTATCACAAGCAACGTTTGCCAAACCATTCTGTTTTCGATGAGGTGCGCTATTTCTCTTCCGGCACAGAGGGATGTACTTTCGAGGCTGGCGGAGTGCGGTTCGGTCTCAATATCTGTGCTGACATCTGGGAGGAGGGTGCGCCGGTATGCGCCAGCCAGTCTGGCGCCAGAGTATTGCTGGTGTTGAACGCCTCTCCCTATCACATGAACAAACAGATCTCTCGCTATGAGGCTGTACGCGAGCGCATCGGCGAATGTGGATTGCCGGTGGTTTATGTCAATCTGGTTGGCGGTCAGGATGAGCTGGTATTTGATGGCGCCTCTTTCGTCATGGATGCAGGAGGCAATCTGGCGCATCAGTTGCCCGCCTTCGAAGAAGCACTGCGGGTAGTGGAATTCGAAAATGCCGCACCGCAGTTGGGAGAAATTGTGCCGGAGCATTCTCTGGAAGAGAACGTGTACCGCGCCCTGTGCCTCGGGGTCAGTGATTATGTCGAAAAAAATGGCTTTCCAGGCGTGCTGCTGGGTTTGTCCGGCGGGATCGATTCTGCGCTGGTGCTGGCGATTGCTGTGGATGCGCTGGGGGCGGACCGGGTGCGCGCAGTCATGATGCCCTCTCAGTTTACGGCGGATATCAGTCTCCATGATGCTGAGGCCATGGCAAATACTCTGGGTGTGCAATATAGCGAAATCACCATCAAGCCGATGTACGATACCTTTCTCGATTGCCTGGCAGACGAATTTGATGGGTTGCCGTTCGATATCGCCGAGGAAAACATTCAGGCGCGCATTCGCGGTACCTTGCTGATGGCACTGTCCAATAAATTCGGTTCGATCGTGCTCACAACTGGCAACAAGAGTGAAATGGCTGTTGGTTATGCCACGCTATATGGCGATATGGCGGGGGGGTTCGCTGTCCTGAAGGATGTGCCGAAGACGCTGGTATATCGCCTCGCACTGCACCGCAACCGGCTTGCTCCTGTCATCCCGGAGCGTGTGATTACCCGTGCACCTTCAGCCGAGTTGCGCCAGGATCAGACAGATCAGGATAGTCTTCCACCATATGAGGTGCTTGATACCATTATGGAAGCTTATGTTGAACACGATATGTGCCCCAATGACATCATTGCCATGGGTTTTGATGAGCGCGACGTCAGGCGTGTGATCAAACTGATCGACCTGAGTGAATACAAGCGGCGTCAGTCGCCCGTGGGTGTGCGCATTACGCCGCGTGGGTTCGGCAAGGACAGGCGTTACCCAATTACTTCGAAATACCGTCCGTGGAAAGAATAATCAGGAGAACTGAAATATGAAAAAAATCGAAGCCATCATCAAGCCATTCAAGCTCGACGAAGTCCGCGAAGCCTTGTCTGAAATCGGAGTTACCGGTCTGACCGTGACTGAAGTCAAGGGTTTCGGGCGGCAGAAAGGGCATACCGAACTCTATCGTGGCGCGGAGTATGTTGTGGATTTTCTGCCCAAGGTGAAGATCGAGGTGGTGGTCGCTGCTACCCAGGCGGAAGCGGTGCTGGAGGCCATTGTCAATGCCGCGCGCACAGGCAAGATTGGAGATGGCAAGATTTTTGTTTCGGCTGTAGAAAAGGTAGTGCGTATCCGTACCGGCGAAACGGATGAAGCTGCAATTTAGGGATTGCAGTCAGTTTCGGGCGCAGCACGGCTGCACCCGAAAGCACTTACCAGAGCTTCCACCAGGGTTTTTCTGGCTGGCTCAGGTTGCCCAGAAACTTGCTGTCGGGATGGTTCTTGACCAAAACCCTGCGGGCGTCGTCGCGTAAGTCATTCAGGCCCAGTGCGTCATAGGATTTGACCATGATGGCCAGTGCTTCTTCCGTGGCGGGCGCCTGAGGGTATTTCTGCAGCGCAACCTGCGCGCGGTTTACTGCCGCCACATGGGCTCCGCGGCGTGCATAGTAGCGTGCGACATGCACTTCATTCGAGGCCAGCGCGTTGACCAGATAATTCATGCGCTGTGTCGCGTCTGGCGTGTATTTGCTTGCCGGATAGCGGGTTACCAGTTCCCTGAATGCTTCGAATGAATCCCGTGCCGCCTTGGGGTCACGCTCGGAGAGATCCTGGTTGGCAATTGCACCCAGCAGACCCAGGTCTTCGTTGAAGTTGGCCAGCCCTTTAAGATAGTAGGCATAGTCGACATTGGGGTGGTTGGGATGCAGTTTAATGAAGCGATCGCAGGCGGCAATGGCTGAAACCGGTTCGTTGTCCTTGAAATAGGCATAAGCCACCTCAAGTTGGGACTGCTGGGCATAACGGCCATACGGATAGCGCGCTTCAAGCGTTTCAAAATACTTGATGGCCTTGGTGTAGTTTCCGTCACCCATCTCGCTCTTGGCTTCAGAGTAGAGCTTCTGCGCGGACCAGCCCTTGGTTTCGTCCTGGGTTTCAGGGAAAAGTCCGCATCCGGCCACCAGAACCAGCAAAATTAACGCTAAACTACGCTTCATGACTGAATCCATCCAAAAGTTGACCGATTATAACCGAAACAATCCCCAACTCCAGCCTCTTCAGCTGGAGATTCCTGCCGAGTGCAGCGGTTTGCGCCTGGACCAGGCGCTCTCGACCCTGCTACCGGAATATTCCCGCAGCCGCCTGCAAAACTGGATCAAGGAAGGGCATGTCACGCTAAACGGCGAGGTTGTCGCAACCAGACGGATCGTGTGGGAAGGTGACAAGGCCGAGGTGCAGATGCAACAGGCGGCGGAAGATTTATCCTTTCTGCCTGAGGATATAGCGCTCGATATCCTGTATGAAGATGACACGCTGCTGGTGATTAACAAGCCTGCCGGACTGGTAGTTCATCCCGGCAGCGGCAACTGGCAGGGAACGATGCTAAATGCATTGCTTCACCATGCTCCCCGGCTGGCGGGCGTTCCACGTGCCGGCATTGTGCATCGTCTCGACAAGGATACCAGCGGCTTGCTGGTGGTTGCGAAAACACTGACTGCACAAACGGATTTGGTGCGCCAGTTGCAGGCACGAACCGTAAAACGTGAATATCTTGCTGTGATTCAGGGACGGCCCGAAAGAGATGGCAGTGTCGATGCGCCGATCGGGCGCCACCCTTCGCAGCGTACCAAAATGACGGTGATTTCTGGCGGCAAGCCGGCCGTGACCCATTTTGTGGTGGAAGAATGGTTTGCACATCACTCGCTGATTCGCTGCCAGCTCGAAACCGGGCGGACTCACCAGATCAGGGTGCATATGCAGCATATCGGCCATCCTCTGTTCGGCGACCCGGTATATGCGGGCAAGGGTATGAACACTTCCCCGGCATTGCGCGAAATGATGCGGAAATTTAAACGCCAGGCGCTGCATGCCACTCGCCTCGGCCTGATTCATCCGGAAAGTGGTGAGGCGATGGAGTGGCGCGTGGACATGCCGGAAGACATGGCGCAGTTGCTGAAGGAATTGCGCAGCAACGCTGAGGAGTGAGCCGCATCATGGATTTCCTGATTCCCGACTGGCCGGCGCCTGCCAATGTTCAGGCAAAGGTAACGACCCGGTATGGTGGGGCGAGCGATGTGCCCTATGCCAGCTTCAACCTGGGTGATCACGTCGGGGATGATCCCGTGGCGGTGGCGGCTAATCGGGCCGCATTGCGGGCTGGTTTGCCCTCGGATCCGCTGTGGCTGAAACAGGTTCACGGCAGAGGGGTCGTGGCTGCAGATCAGGCAGCGGGGGTGCCCGAAGCCGATGGCAGTTTCAGCCGTCAAACGGGACGTATCTGTGCTGTGCTGACAGCAGACTGCCTGCCTGTGCTGTTTTGTGATCAGTCCGGCACAGTCGTGGCCGCAGCGCATGCGGGATGGCGTGGCCTGGCGGATGGCGTGCTGGAAGCGGCTGTGAATGGCATGGCAGTCGAGCCAGGCGAAATCCTCGCCTGGCTCGGCCCGGCCATCGGCCCACAGGCATTCGAGGTGGGTGAAGATGTACGGCAGATATTCATGGCGCAGGACCCCGCCGCGGAACAGGCGTTTGTGCCGGGCGCTTTACCACGCACTGACAAGTGGATGGCCGATATTTACCTTCTGGCGCGGCAGAGATTGGAGCAAATGGGCGTTTCCCGGATTTTCGGGGGTGATTTTTGCACTCACACAGATATAGATCGTTTTTATTCCTATCGCCGCGATGGTGTGACCGGGCGCATAGCTTCCCTGATCTGGCTGGATTGCGACAACAAGTGCTTGCAGGCTTGACAGCTCACGTATAATCGCCATTTTCAAGAATTAATGCCTATTTCATGTCCATCCTAACCTGGATTATTGTCGCCAGCCTGCTTGGCGGCGCATTGAGCGTCGCCGCTGCTGCGCTGTTCGCTTTTTCAGCGCGTGCCGCGATGGTGCCATTGCTGGTGAGTTATGCGATCGGCGCCTTGCTGGGCGCGGTATTCCTGGAAATTCTGCCGCACGCCTTCGAACTGAACCATGATGTGCATACCATGGCGGGTACGGTGCTGTTCGGTATCCTGCTGTTCTTTACTTTGGAAAAGCTGGTCCTGTGGCGGCATTGCCACCATACCGACGAGTGCGAGGTGCATGGCGTTCACGACGGTCATACTGATCATGGCCGCAGTGGCATGATGATCATGGTGGGCGACACATTTCATAATTTTGTCGATGGCATTCTGATTGCCGCGGCTTTCCTGGTGGACGTGCAGGTCGGCATCGTGACTTCGCTGGCGATCATTGCGCACGAGATTCCGCAGGAGGTGGGCGATTTCCTGATCCTGCTGCATTCCGGCTATACCAAGCGCCAGGCGTTCGTTTTTAACCTGCTTTCGAGCCTGGCCACCCTGGTGGGCGGCGTGCTGGCCTATTTCGCGCTGCAATCGATGCAGGGTGTGGTGCCTTATTTTCTCGGTCTTGCGGCTGCCAGCATGCTTTACGTGGCGGTGGCTGACCTGATTCCGGGCCTGCACAAGCGTCCGGAAATTCGGGCGACCATTCAGCAGGTGACGCTAATCGGGCTTGGCATCGGCTCCATCTGGCTTACCGGGGTTCTCCTTGGCAGCCATTGAGCGCCTGCGCTGAGGGGTGCCGAAAAGCCAGAGAAAGATCGCGAGTGGTACCAGTCCATAAAACAGGAAAGTCATCACCCCGGCAATCATGCTGGTTTCGGTAATGGACATCATCAGCACCACGTAGAGCCAGCCAATGGCGATGATGTACATCTAATCCTCCTCAAATACGTTTTGCCATAGTGCCTGAACGCTTGCAGCAAACGGAGCCGCCTGTTCTGGCACGATGCGCGCATATTCAGCACTTTGCAGGCGCAGGGCATGCTGCCACTGGCGAAAATGCCGGTAGGCTTCGCGTACGCTTTCGGCCTGCTCGCCAGGAATCAAACCCAGTTGTGCCGTCAGCCTGAGCAGCGCCAGATTGCCGATATTGCGCGTCAGTTCAGGGTGGGCGTGGGCATGGGCAAGAACCAGGAACTGCACGGCAAATTCCACATCGATGATTCCGCCGCGGTCATGCTTGAGATCGAACTGCCCGCTCCTGTTGGGGTGGGCATCGAGCATTTTCTGACGCATTTCCAGCACTTCCTTTTTCAGTGCTGGAACATCCCTCATCTGCGTCAGGACTGCATGGCGAATCTGTTCGAAACGCGCGCCGATTTCCATATCCCCGGCGCAGAACCGTGCGCGCGTCAGGGCCTGGTGCTCCCATACCCAGGCCTGGGTGTGCTGGTACTCGGTGAAGGCTTCCACCGAGCTGACCAGCAGGCCGCTGGCGCCATTGGGCCTGAGACGCAAATCCGTGTCGTAGAGCATGCCGGCCGGCGTCAGGCTGGTAAGCCAGGTATTCATGCGCTGTCCCAGCCTGGCGTAAATCTCCGGTGCTTCCTGCGCTTCGTCGTCATACAGGAAGATGATATCGAGGTCGGAGACGTAACCGATTTCCTTGCCGCCCAGTTTGCCATATCCGATGACCGCAAAACGCGGCAGATCGCGGTGTTTGACACGCAATCCCTGCCAGCACAGGCGCACGGTTTCCTCCAGAATCATGTCCGCCAGATCGCTGAGATGGTCGGAAAGGCGTTCGAGTGGCAATATCTCCGCCAGATCCTGGGCGACCAGACGGAAAATCTGGGCCTGTTTGAAGTGACGCAGAATATCCATCTGCTGTTCGGTATCGCCTTCGGCGCTGTCCAGCAAAGTGCGCAGCTCGACGTGAGATTTGTCGCGGTCCGGCGCGGTGTGGAGCGTGCGAATGTCGAGCAGTTCATCCAACAGCACAGGGTGTTGCGTGAGATAGTCTGAGACCCATGGGCTGGCGCTGCAAATTTGAGCAACCTGGTTCAGGGTCTGTGGGTATTCCAGCAGCAGTGCGAGGTAAGCGGCGCGGCGGCTGATGTTTTCCAGCAGCCTGAGAATGCGTTCCAGCGTCTCGTCGGGGTTGGCGAACGCCGCGGCCACTTCGATCAGCGGCGGCAGAAGGGCATCAAAACGATGGCGGCTGGTTACCGGAAGCTGTTTGTAGCGATTGCTCTGGCGCAAGCTGGCAAGGCGCTGCCGGGTTCCGTTGCCATCCTTGTAGCCCAGTTCGTGAAGTCGAGCGGTTGCCTGTTTTTCGTCAAGCAATCCTTGCCACAGGCTGACGAGCGGGTGACTTTCTTGCTGGCTGTGTGGAGCAGCGAAGACCTGTTCGAAATGCCGGGTCACTTTCTGACGATGAAGGTTGAGCGCGGCAAGGAAGTCTTCCCAGTTGCCAAAGTGCATGGAGGTTGCGATTAGCTGGCGGTCAATATCATTGCCCGGCAAGGTCTGGGTCTGGGCATCCTCGAGATATTGCAGGCGGTGTTCCAGATTGCGCAGAAAGACATAGGCCTCGCGCAATTCACTGACTGCTGCGGCTTGCATCAGTTCGCGCTGGGCGATCAGGTCCATGGCTTCGAGCGTGGAGCGGGTCTGCAGTGCGGGTTCCTTGCCTCCACGAATCAGCTGGAACACCTGGGTAATGAATTCGATTTCACGAATACCGCCGGGGCCGAGCTTGATGTTGTCATCCAGTTCGCGGCGCTGCACTTCGCGGCGGATTTGCGCGTGCAATTCGCGCATCGAGGAAAAGGCGCCGAAATCCAGATACTTGCGGAATACGAAAGGGCGCAGCATGTTGGCCAGTTCCTGGTACTGGCTGCCGCAGATCGGGCGGCCTTTGATCCAGGCGTAGCGCTCCCATTCACGGCCCTGGGCAAGATAGTAGTTCTCCAGCATGGTGAAGCTACCCGCCAGTGGGCCGGCGTCGCCATAGGGGCGCAGGCGCATATCCACCCGGAAGACAAAGCCATCCTGCGTGTTCTCATTCAGGGCAGTAATCAGTTTCTTGCCCAGCACGGTGAAGTATTCATGGTTGCTGACATGGCGCGGGCCAGAGGTTTCGCCTTCTTCCGGGTAAACGAAGATCAGGTCGATATCCGATGAAACATTGAGCTCGCCGCCGCCCAGTTTGCCCATGCCGACCACGATCAGGTCCTGTACGGCGCCGCTTTCTTCGCCAACAGGCTGGCCGTACTGTTCACTCAGCCAGAGCGTCAAATGTTCAAGCGCGAACCGGGTCGTGATCTCGGCCAGTTGCGTGGCATTGTTCATGACTTCGCCAAGATCGGCCAAGCCTCCGATGTCACGCACGATCAGGCGCAGCATGACGCGCTTGCGCAGCATTCTCAGGGCAGTTTTGAGGCTGGCTTCGTCGCTGACTTCAGCGGTTGCAAGCGCGGCTTCCATTGCTTTTGCATTCCAGGGAGTATGCAGATGGGCGAGCAGTTCTTCCAGCAACAGCGGGTTGCTTTGCGCCAGACGCTGCAAATATCGGCTGTGATGCAGCCCGGATGCTATGAGGCTCTGGTCAGGTGTGGTCGTCGATAGCGAGCTCATGATGAATTTACTAGTCTTGTATAAGATATATGATTCGGGATGTGGAAAGCGCTGGCGTAAAGCGATATTATTAGCCGTTATTGTATTCCCATACCACCGAGGAGAAGAAGAACATGGCGTCGATCGAATCTGTACTGAACGAAACTCGCGTGTTTCCGCCGAGCGAGACATTTCTGGCTCAGGCCAATGTGTCGGGGATGGCGTCCTATAATGCCCTGTGCGCACAGGCGGATAAGGATTACGAGGGCTTCTGGGGCGGATTGGCGCGCGAGCACATCGAGTGGAAAAAACCCTTTACCCATGTGCTGGATGAAAGCAAGGCGCCGTTTTATCGCTGGTTTCACGATGGTGAAATGAATGTCTCCTACAACTGCCTCGATAAGCATCTGGCAACGCAGGGAGATAAAACTGCGATTATTTTTGAAGCGGACGATGGCAAGGTCAGCCGATTCAGCTACAGGGAACTGCACCAGCGCGTGTGTCAGTTTGCAAATGGTCTGAAATCGCTTGGTATCGGCAAGGGGGATCGCGTCATTATCTACATGCCGATGTCAGTCGAAGCCGTTATCGCCATGCAGGGCTGTGCCCGGATTGGTGCAATTCATTCGGTGGTATTCGGCGGGTTTTCCGCCAAGAGTCTGCACGAGCGCATCATTGATGCTGGCGCCCGGGCAATTATTACGGCTGATGAAAGTATGCGCGGCGGCAAGGCGATTCCTCTCAAGACGGCTGTAGACGAGGCGCTTGCCACTGGCGGTTGCGAGTGTGTCGAGAAGGTGGTGGTTTATCGCCGCAGCGGGGGAGCCACCAAGTGGGATGCCGCCCGTGATCTGTGGTGGCATGATCTGGTTCAGAATCAGGCTGAAACCTGCGAGCCGACCTGGGTCAGCGCGGAAGACCCACTATTCATTCTCTACACCTCTGGTTCGACAGGCAAGCCCAAGGGCGTGCAGCATTCGACTGGCGGCTTCCTGCTCGGTGCCATCCTCTCGATGAAGTGGGTATTCGACTACAAGCCCAGTGATGTTTACTGGTGCACCGCCGATGTGGGCTGGATTACCGGTCATACCTATGTGGCCTATGGCCCTCTGGCGATGGGGGCGACCGAGGTGATTTTCGAGGGGATTCCCACTTATCCGGATGCCGGCCGTTTCTGGAAACTGATCCAGGATCACAAGGTCACCACGTTCTACACCGCGCCGACTGCGATTCGCTCGCTGATCAAGCTGGGTGCCGACTTGCCAAAACAGTACGACCTTTCTTCGCTGCGCCTGCTGGGTACGGTAGGCGAGCCGATCAACCCCGAAGCCTGGATGTGGTACCACGAAGTAGTCGGTCAAACCCGCTGCCCGATCGTCGACACCTGGTGGCAGACCGAAACCGGCAGTCACATGATTGCACCGTTGCCCGGCGCAGTGGCGACCAAGCCCGGTTCATGCACTTTGCCACTACCCGGCATCATGGTCGATATCGTGGACGAAGTCGGTCATCCGGTCGAAAAGGGGCATGGCGGTTTTCTGGTGATCAAGCGGCCTTTCCCATCTCAGTTGCGTACGCTGTGGGGTGATCCGGAACGTTTCAAAAAGACCTATTTCCCGGAGGAACTGGGCGGAACGTATTATCTCGCCGGCGATTCTTCGCATCGCGACAATGACGGCTATTACTGGATCATGGGCCGCATCGACGACGTGCTGAATGTTTCCGGACACCGTCTCGGGACCATGGAGATCGAATCCGCCCTGGTGGCCAATCCGCTGGTGGCAGAGGCTGCCGTGGTGGGCAAGCCGCACGAGATCAAGGGCGAGTCCGTGGTGGCCTATGTGGTGCTCAAGGGAACCCGGCCCGAGGGCGAGGCTGCCAGGCAGATTGCCGCCGAGTTGCGTAACTGGGTAGGCAAGGAAATCGGGCCGATCGCCAAGCCGGACGAAATCCGTTTTGGCGACAATCTGCCCAAGACCCGTTCCGGCAAAATCATGCGTCGTCTGTTGCGCGCGCTGGCCAAGGGTGAAGAAATTACATCAGACACCTCCACACTTGAAAACCCGGCGATCCTGGAACAACTCAAAGCTGCGGTCAAGTAAGCGATACACAGCTATAATCGAGCCGTAGCGGAGTATTCCCGCTGCGGCTTTTTTTATTTCCAGAGTTTTCATGCTCAAGACCACCGCACGCTGGCTTCATCGTTTTCTCGTCACAGTTTTAATTCTGGCTGGGTTGGTGTTTGCCGGAATTGTGCTGGGCCTGCGTTACTGGTTGCTGCCAAATATTGCCGACTACCGCGAGAATATCGCCAGTTCCATCAGCCAGTCAGCAGGACAGCGTGTGACGATCGGCGAAATTGAGGCCGGATGGGATGGTTTGCGGCCACAACTCAACATGCACGGCGTTGATGTTTTCGATGCTGCCGGAAACCCGGCCCTGCATCTGGCTCACATCGAAGGCACGCTGGCATGGTGGAATCTCGCGCTAGGCGAAATTCGCCTTCATTCGCTGGAGATCGATCACCCCAATCTCGCGCTTCGCAGGACTGCAAAGGGCGAGATCTATGTGGGAGGGGTATGGGTCAATCAGCCTGGAAGCGAAAGTGGTTTCGCGGACTGGCTGTTGCGTCAGCATCGCATTATCGTGCGGGGGGCTACCCTTACCTGGCAGGACGAGTTGAGGCAGGCGCCCCTGCTTGCATTGAACCAGCTGAACTTGCGTCTGGAAAATCGCGGTCACCGGCACCGCTTCGGCTTGCGTGCAGTGCCACCCCCAGCGCTTGCCTTGCCGCTGGATATTCGCGGTGATCTGAAGGGGGACGGGCTGGGCGATTTTTCCGGCTGGTCCGGCATGCTCTATTCCAGGCTCGATTACACCAATGTCAGCCTTTGGCGAAACTGGGTTGACCTGCCTTTCCAGATCGAGCATGGCAGTGGAGGGGTCAGGTTATGGCTGGGTCTGGATGGAAAAATACTGAAAAGCCTGACGCTAGATCTGCAACTCAAGGACGTTCTGGGACGATTAAGTCCTGACTTGCAACAACTGGATATGGCTCAGGCGGCCGGGCGCCTGAGTTTGAGCGATCTGGCGCCGGGGCGGTTTCTTCAGGCCAGCAATTTCAGTTTCCGGCTGCGTGACGGTGCGGCTTTGGGCCCGGTCAGCGCAAGCCTGAAGGTATACCCGGCACGCAATAAATCGCCAGCGCGGGGAGAGTTGAAGATTGATAGTCTGGATCTGGCGCCATTACTTGCACTTTCCGATTATTTGCCTGTAGATGATGAAATGCGTTCGGGTTTGCAGCAACTGCAACCCAAAGGTTCGCTGCGTGAATTTTCTGCTGGCTGGAGCGGTTCTTGGCCGGAATTGCAGCATTATGAGGTCAGGAGCAAATTCATCAATCTATCGATTCGCCCTTACGCGCTTGCTTCCGGTAGGCAAGCACCCGCATTCGCCAATTTGAGCGGCAATGTCGATTTTAATGAAAAAATCGGGGCGCTCAATCTCAAATCGCGTCAGCTCAGTCTGTTATTTCCGGGGGTGTTTGATCATGCGCTGGATCTGGACGTGCTGACAGCCCAGCTGAGCTGGAGCAAAAAAGGGGAGCAGCACGAATTCAAACTGGCTAATGCATCGGTCAACAACAACCATCTTGCAGGCACCGCTTTCGGTACTTACCGAACCAGCAGCGATGGACCGGGCCAGATTAATCTGAGTGCGCAGTTCAATCGTGCGGATGCCCGTTTTGTCAGCCACTACATGCCACTGGTCGTTGGCCAGGAAACGCACGACTGGCTGGCACGATCCCTCAAGGGCGGACATGCCAGCGATGTACAGTTGAAGCTGAAAGGCGATCTGGCAAAATTCCCATTTGAAGATGGCAAGTCAGGGTTGTTTCAGGTCACCGTCAAGGCAAGCGGAGGGCGGCTTGAATACGCGCCAGGGTGGCCAGAGATCGATGGGATTGGCGTCGATCTGCTGTTCCGCGGTAAGCACATGGACATTTTTGCCCACTCGGGCCATACCTATGGCATGCAGATAAGCAAGGTGCATGTCCAGATTCCGGATTTGCTGGTTAAGGAAGAAATGCTTCTGGTCGAAGGGGAAGCCCAGGGGCCGACCCAGGATATGCTGAAGTTTATCGATCAAAGTCCCGTCAGTGCCATGATCGACGACTTTAGCCAGGGTATGCAGGCTGCCGGAAATGGGAAATTCAAACTCAACCTGAAAATTCCCTTGCGCCATCTTGACGATATCACGGTCGGGGGGGGGTATCTGTTCCAGAACAACAAGGTGATGCTGGGCGAGGGATTTCCTGCGCTGGATCAGGTGAATGGTGTGCTCCAGTTTACGGGTTCATCGGTTGTTATTCCCGGCCTGTCCACCCAGTTCCTGGGTGGGCCTGCATCCATCAAGGCGTCTACGCAGCAGGGGGTGATCCAGATCAATGCCAATGGCAGGGCAACGGCAGCCGGACTGGGCAAGGCTTTCCAGCATCCGCTGATGCAACGCATCCAGGGGAGTACCAGCTGGAATGGCTCGATTTCCTTGCGTAAAAAATTGGCCAATGCAGTCTTTACATCGAATCTCAAGGGGCTGGGCAGCAGCCTTCCTTTACCGCTCAACAAGGCAGAGGGGGACAGTGTCCTGCTGCGCATCGAGCGCAAGGCGACGGTTCTGGATCAGGATGTCATCAGTATCCGTTATGGCAATATCCTGTCTGCCCAACTTGAACGGCGCCAGCAGTCCGGTCAGATGAAGGTGCAGCGCGGCGCCATTCGCCTGGGTGGCGGCCCGGCTGAATTGCCATCGAATGGCATCTGGTTGAACGGTGCCTTGCCCTATGTGGATTTCGATCACTGGCGTGAAGTTTCAAACGGGAAGGGGGGGAATGGCGAGGGGTTTGCCATAGATGGCGCCAATCTGAAGCTTGCATCGCTCGATGTTTTCGGCAAACGTTTCAAAGATATGGGCATCAATGCCTGGAGGCTGGATGGAGGCTGGCAGGCTGTGCTGGAGAGTCAGGAAATGAGCGGCAGTGTGAACTGGAAGCCGGGTGGCGCTGGCCGGGTGAACGGACGCTTCAAGTCGCTCTCCATTCCCCCGGCGGCGCCATCCAAACTGAGCGAGCCAGCTCCATCCGCCGAAAGTACGGAATACCCCTCACTGGACATTATTGCCGAGAATTTCAGCATTCGAAATAATGCGCTGGGAAGGCTTGAGCTTGTAGCTGCACCAAACGGGCGTGACTGGCGCATCGAAAAACTGAAACTGAATACGCCGGAAACCTCGCTTTCCCTCGACGGGGTCTGGCAGGACTGGTTGCAGCAGCCGAGAAGTCAATTCAATCTGCTGCTCGAAACCAGCGATATCGGAAAGCTGCTGGCACGGGTAGGGCATCCTGACAGCGTCAGGGGTGGCAAGGCCGAGTTGAAAGGGCGGCTTTCCTGGAATGGCAGCCCGGCGGAAATCCATTATTCTTCCCTGAGCGGGAATATGTCTCTGGAAGCGCATAAGGGCCAGTTCCTGAAAATCGAACCCGGGATTGGTAAATTGCTGGGAATCCTGAGTTTGCAAGCCTTGCCGCGGCGCATTACGCTGGATTTTCGTGATGTCTTCAGCGAGGGGTTTGCCTTCGACGATATTTCCATGAATGTGAAAGCCAGCCAAGGTGTCGTCAGCAGCAATGATTTCAAGATGGATGGGCCTGCAGCCAAAGTCAGCATGCAGGGTGAAACCAGCCTGGCACGGGAAACGCAAAATTTTCGGGTACGCGTGGTGCCGGTGCTGGGGGATACCGTTTCCAGCGCGGCTGCATTTCTGGCTGGGCCTGTGGTCGGACTGACAACGTTGCTGGTGCAAAAGGTACTCAAGGACCCGATCGGGCAAATTATCGCTTATGAATACAGCATTACCGGAACATGGGATAATCCGGTAGTGACTAAGCTAAAGAGGGGCGGTGGAGAAAATAAATCGCCGGATAGCGGCGGTTAGTCTTCAGCGCTTGAATTTGAAGTTTATCGGCAGCATGTGTTGCAATAGAATCGAGTCAATCAGAAATGAAGGGGAATCCATGACCAGCAAGGCAAAATCCAGCTTCGCGAAGCCCAAGGCACGCACCACCGTACTGAAGACGGCACCTACTCCCGGCACCTGCAGGGTGGCCGCGATCCAGATGGCTTCCGGGCCGAATGTGTCTGCAAATCTGGCCGAGGCTGAGCGCCTGATTGCCACGGCTGCCAGTCAGGGTGCAAAGCTGGTGGCCTTGCCTGAGTATTTTTGCATCATGGGCCTGAAAGAAATGGATAAGGTCGCGGTGCAGGAAGCCGAAGGCAAGGGGCCGATCCAGAAGTTTCTCAGTGCCCAGGCAAAGAAACACAAGATCTGGCTGGTGGGTGGGTCTGTTCCGCTCGAATCCTCTGTGCCCGGCAAGGTGAGAAGTAGCTGCCTGGTCTATGACGACAAAGGAAAACTGGCTGCACGTTACGACAAGATTCACCTTTTTGGGCTGGATCTGGGCAACGAGCATTACCGTGAAGAGGAAACTATCGAGGCAGGCGACCAGATCGTGGTGCTTGAGACGCCCTTCGGACGCATCGGCCTGTCGGTCTGTTACGATCTGCGCTTCCCCGAACTTTATCGTGCCATGAAGGATGTAGATCTGATCGTTGTTCCTTCCGCTTTTACCGACACCACCGGAAAGGCGCACTGGGAGACGCTGGTACGTGCACGCGCGATTGAAAATCTGGCCTATGTCGTGGCGCCTGCTCAGGGCGGATATCACCTCTCCGGGCGCGAAACACATGGCAACAGCATGATTGTCGACCCATGGGGTGTGATTCTGGATCGGCTGCCACGTGGCTCCGGCGTCGTCATCGCCAGCGTCAATCGTGCCTATCAGGCCAGTTTGCGCACCAGCCTGCCTGCTCTGCAACACCGCACCATTCATCAATGCTGAAGAAAACCTAAATGACCGCAAAAGTACAGTCGCAACATGCACCGATCGAACCCGGCACCCTGTTTGCCACGGCCGAGAGCACGCTGCTTAAACCCTATCATCTGGATGAGGCCCGGTTGCAGCAAATATTCGGCCAGATCATGAAGCATCAGGCAGATTATGCCGACCTGTATTTCCAGTACAGCCGAGCAGAAAGCTGGAGCCTCGAGGAAGGGCAGGTCAAATCGGGCAGCTTTGATATCGATCAGGGGGTCGGCGTACGCGTGGTGAGCGGCGAGAAAACGGCCTTTGCCTATTCCGATGAAATCAGCCTGCCTGCATTGACACAGGCAGCTGAAACCACACGAGCCATCGCCCGGCAGGGCGGAAGCTCTCTCACTCATACGATGCGGCGCGCCAATGGGCGTGGCCTGTATTTGCCGCATGACCCCATTGCCAGCCTGAACGACGTGCAGAAGGTGAAGCTGCTGGAAAAGCTGGAACGCATCGCCCGTTCACTGGACCCGCGCATCACTCAGGTCATGGCCGGATTGGCCGGAGAGTATGAAGTGGTCATGGTGGCCCGTAATGATGGCTTGATGGCGGCGGATGTGCGTCCTCTGGTGCGACTGTCCGTTCAGGTGATCGCGGAGCAGGATGGGCGGCGTGAGCAGGGCAGCGCGGGTGGCGGCGGGCGCTTTGATTACGCCTATTTCAGCGATGAAATTCTTGAGCAATACGCAAAAGAGGCAGTGCACCAGGCTTTGATCAATCTCGATGCCCGCCCGGCACCGGCAGGCGCCATGACCGTGGTGCTGGGCGCTGGCTGGCCCGGCATTCTGTTGCATGAAGCCATCGGCCATGGTCTGGAAGGCGATTTCAACCGCAAGGGGAGTTCGGCATTCAGCGGGCGCGTTGGTGAACGGGTGGCTGCGGATGGCGTTACCGTGGTGGATGACGGGACCATTGCGCGCCGTCGCGGTTCCCTTAACGTGGACGACGAGGGCAACCCGACTCAGTGCACGGTGCTGATCGAGAACGGTATTCTCAAGGGATACCTGCAGGATTCACTCAATGCACGCCTGATGGGTGTAGCGCCAACCGGGAACGCGCGGCGCGAGTCCTTCGCGCACATTCCCATGCCGCGCATGACCAATACTTATATGCTCAATGGTGACAGGGATCCAAAGGAAATCATTGCCTCGGTCAGGCACGGTCTGTACGCAGCCAATTTTGGCGGTGGCCAGGTGGATATCACCAGCGGAAAGTTTGTTTTTTCCGCGGCTGAAGCCTACATGATTGAAGATGGCAAAATCACTTACCCGGTAAAAGGCGCTACCCTGATCGGCAATGGGCCCGATGTCTTGACCAAGGTTTCCATGATCGGCAACGACATGAAACTGGACCCCGGCGTCGGTACCTGCGGCAAGGAAGGCCAGAGCGTACCCGTTGGCGTCGGTCAGCCCACACTGAGGATCGACGGTTTGACCGTCGGAGGCACTGCGTGAGAAATTTTATATGCGCAGTTCTGGCGGGTCTTGCACTGACGCTGAATACGGCTTCGGCCGGGCAGTCATTCGCGCCGGATACCCCGCATTATTTCGACCACTTCGATCCTGATCAAAAACCTTGGCAGCCGGGTCAGGCACTCAACATCGAAGAGGTGTTCAAGAATTACCAGTATTATGAAATTCGTTTTTTGAAACAAGGGACCGAAATCCAAGTCCGCCGTTACATCAACAATAACCCGGATGGCGGGGGTCGATATCGCATTCTGCCAGATGGATCACTGGATGCCATTCTTCAGTGATATAAAGTGGTGCGAGGGCACCACATCTGTGCATGCCTTTTAACATGTCCTTGACATTTTTCATGTGTGGGCGGAATATCAACTGCCAAAAATGACAATAATTTACAATGCCCTAGCGGAGCGTTACAGGTGATCATTCATATTGTCTGAACAGCATGCGGTGTTCGATGGAACGTAAATTGCATTGAGATATGTTGCAGCTTATCTAAGCAGCGCTTTCCATGACTGAAACCTGTCATGTGGCAGCAATAAAATTTCTGCATAATTTAATTATTTGGAGTGAATATCATGGCTGAAGCCAAAACAGAAACTGCAACAAAAGCCAAGAAAACAGCCGTTTCTGGCGAGAAATCTGTAACGGTAAAAGCAGCCAAGCCGGCACCTGCTGCAAAGCCTGCCAAAGCTGCAACCCCAAGGACGACAGCCAAGAAAGTTGCAGCCGCAAAGCCAGCGACAAGTCGTACCAGCAAGGCTAAGGGCTCCAAGGGTGTCACGCCGGAACAGCGCTATCGCATGATTTGCGATGCGGCCTACTTCAAGGCGGAAAAACGCAATTTCTCGCCAGAAAACGAGATTCAGGACTGGCTGGATGCAGAAGCGGAAATCAATCACATGCTCGGCATGTAAGTATTTCCACGGGCATTATGTCTGAGGAGATTCGTTCTCCGGGGCAGATGTCCCCTTGAGGAATTCATCGAACTCTCCCATGGAAATTTCCTCCACTTCCATGCCTTTGCGCGCGAGGTGGCGTACATCGTAGTGTTCGTTACTGTTTTCAGGGGGATTGACTTGGTCTGTATCCTCTGTGTTTACGGTATCGGACATGACGGCTGTCGTATTTTCGGTTGAGATGTCCTGCGGGTATTCCGGATTTTCCTCGTATTCGTAATCAGCCTGTTCCGGCCCGGGCGATTCGCTCTCATCCGTCTTGAAACGCCAGAAAATGGCGGGTACCTGGAAGCCCAGTTTTTCACGCAAGTGACGTTTAATCTGAATTTCCAGAATATTGGAAAAGCGCAGTTTCTTTTGAGGTACCGCCTGAATCAATACAATCGGGTTTTTTTCGTAATCAATGGTGTAGGTCTTGAATGACTGGACGTTGCGCGCCTGAAGAAAATGAATGACTTCATTATTTATTGCCTTCAGGGTGTGCCTGTCAATGCCGCCCGGTTTTTCACCGGAAAAGAATGAGAACATGTGGGGTGGTAACTCTGTTTTTTTAGAAATTCAGTTTTATTTTATCACTTCGTAACCGGCATCATTGATCGCGTTTCTGAATTGATCCGTCTCCACTCTGGCGGGATCGTAGGTAATAGCAACTTCTCCATTGTCCAAAGTAATTTCGACGCCAGATACGCCAGAAATCGGTTCCAGCACATTTTTGACACTGCGCACACAACCCATGCAGGTCATGCCCTTGACGGTAAGCGTGATTTTTTCCATGTTTGACTCCTTGAAATACGGTGATAATCACGGATATTGGTTGTTAATTTATTACCCGTCAAGAAGCTATGCCATTTTTCATTGAAATCGCCGAAAGCATGAAGAAATGAGTCAGATTTCCACCCTGCTGGCAGGTCTGGCTATCCCCTTTGGTCCGCCTGGACATTTGAGCGGCATTCACAAAACGCCCGTTACGGGGGCGGTCAGGGTTGAGCGTGACGGCCTGGTATGTGACCAGCAGGGGGATAGAAAACGGCATGGCGGACCAGAAAAGGCACTGCACCATTATCCCCTCGATCATTACGCAATCTGGCTTGAGGAATGCCCTGGACTTGCCGGGATTCTGGAACAGCCGGGTGCCTTCGGCGAAAATATTTCCACTCTTGGTATGAGAGAGGAAGATATTTGCATCGGCGATATCTACCGTGCCGGAACTTCACTGCTACAGGTTTCTCAGGCCCGGCAGCCGTGCTGGAAACTCAATGTGCATTTTGCGGATAAAAAGATGGCGCGCATGGTGCAGGAAAGCCGTCGAACCGGGTGGTATTATCGCGTGCTCGAAGCTGGTTACCTCCAGGCTGGTGATGCCATGGAACTCCTGCAGCGCCCTCATCAGAACTGGCCTCTGTCGCGCCTGCTCAATTACTTCTATGTGGATACGCTTAATTATGATGCATTGCGAGAAATCGCAAAGCTGGATCTGCTCGCCGAATCCTGGCGAAAAATTGCCGTCAACCGACTGGAACAATGTGCGGTGGAGACATGGGAGCGTCGGCTCACGCGCCCTGCAGAATAGATCTTAAATTGAATCAACTGTTAGCGTAATTCTAACACCTGGCTTTCCATTTTTTCAGCAGCAGGGAGTTGCTGACTACCGAGACTGAACTCATGGCCATCGCCGCGCCGGCAATTACCGGGCTGAGCATGCCGAACGCAGCCAGCGGGATGCCCAGCACGTTGTAGATAAAGGCGAAGAACAGGTTCTGGCGGATCTTGCCCAGGGTGGCGCGCGACAGGCCGATGGCATCAGCCACGCCGTTCAGGTCGTTGCGCATCAGGGTAATGTCCGCCGCTTCGATCGCGACATCCGAGCCTGCGCCGATGGCGAAGCTGACGTCTGCTGCGGCGAGTGCCGGCGCGTCGTTGATGCCGTCTCCCACCATGCCGACCACGCTGCCTTGCGTCCTGAGTTTCTGCACTTCTTCAGCCTTGTGCTGCGGCAGCACTTCAGCGCGAAAGTGTTCGATCCCAGCCTCGCGGGCGATGGCCTGTGCCGTGGCGTGATTGTCGCCCGTGAGCATGATGACATTGACACCCATTTGCTGCAGCCGTGCGACGGCTTGGGCGGAGCTGGCGCGCAAGGGGTCGGCGATGGCGATGTATCCCAGAATGGCGGAAGATGTTGCCAGCATGACTACGGTTTTCCCCTGGCTTTGCATTCCGGAAAGTATTGACTCATCCGGTGCCAGGCCGTTTTCGGCAAGATACAGGGGCGAGCCCAGGTAATGGGGCGCGCCGTCGATTTCTGCGCTCACGCCTTTGCCGGAGATGGCCTGGAACTGAGCTATGGCGGGGAGTTCGAGCCTGCCTGAACTGGCCCGCGCCAGGATGGCCTGGGCCAGCGGGTGCTGCGAACCCTGTTCCAGTGCGGCAGCCAGACGAAGCAAATCATCTGCCGAACAGGGTTCAACAGGGCGGATATCGCTGACAACCGGCTGGCCTTCGGTCAGCGTGCCGGTCTTGTCGACCACCAGGGTGCGGATTTTTTCTGCCCGTTCGAGTGCTGCGGCATTTTTCACCAGGATGCCGATTTTGGCCCCGATGCCGGTGCCGACCATGATGGCGGTGGGTGTGGCGAGACCGAGTGCGCAGGGGCAGGCGATCACCAGTACAGCGACCGCGTTGACCAGCGCGAGGGTGAAGCTGCCGCCCAGCCACATCCAGAGCGCGAAAGTGATCAGGCTGATGGTGACGACTGCCGGCACGAATACGCCCGATATGGTGTCCGCCAAGCGCTGAATCGGAGCCTTGGAGCCTTGTGCCTGCTCCACCATGCGGATGATGCCGGCAAGCAGGGTGTGGGAGCCGACGCCGGTGGCGCGGCAGCGCAGCATGCCTTCCTGGTTTTGCGTGGCGGCATACACGCTGGCTCCGGATGCTTTGCTGACGGGCATGCTTTCACCGGTGAGCATGGCCTCGACCACGCTGGAACTGCCTTCGATGACTTCGCCGTCGACCGGGATGTTTTCGCCGGCCCGCACGACGAAGATGTCCCCGGCCTGAACACGTTCGATCTCCTCTTCCACCATGACGCCGTCGCGCTCCACCCAGGCCGTGCGTGGCTGCAGCTTGATCAGTTCTTCGATGGCGGAAGAAGTGCGGGCCTTGGCGCGGGCTTCGAGCAGCTTGCCCAGCAGCACCAGGGTAATGACCGCTGCGCCAGCCTCGAAGTAGACGTGTTGCGGCAGGCTCCAGAAAAATACGACGGTGCTGAACAGCCAGGCCATGCTGGTCCCGAGCGCCACCAGCACATCCATGTTGGCGCCGCCGCCCCGCAGGGCATGCCAGGCACCGGCATAGAAGCGTTTCCCGGCCCAGAACTGCACCGGCGTGGCCAGCGCGAACTGGAGCCAGCGCGGCAGGAGCTCATGGTGCGCATCGAACAGCATGAAGGGCATCTGCGCCAGCAAGGGCAGGGTGAGTGCCGCCGCAATCCAGAACATCCGGCGCTCCGCCCTGAATTGCGCTTCCTTGCGCGCCTTTTCTGCCGCACGGCTGGTGCCGGCGACTTCATAAGCCTGGTAGCCAGCCCTGCGCACTGCCTTGGTCAGGCTGGCAAGCGTGACCTGCGCAGGCTGGTAACGGATGTGCGCTTTTTCGGTGGCAAAATTGACCGTGGCCTCAACGCCGTCGAGCTGGTTCAGAACTTTTTCGATGCGCGTGGCGCAGGCGGCACAGGTCATGCCGGTCAGTTGCAGGTCGGTGGCTGCGAGTGGAACGGAGAAACCCGACTTTGTGATGGCTGCGACGAAATCCGCCGGGGAATTCAGCGTCTCGTCGTATTCAATGCGTGCTTTCTCCGCGGCAAGATTGACCACGGCGTTGGCGCCTGGGATCTTGTTGAGATTGCGTTCCAGGCGGGTGGAACAGGCGGCGCAGGTCATGCCTGCAATGGGCAGTTCGACGGTTTTCATCCAAGTGGTCTCATCGTCTGGCTGTTCACAGCCAGCCTGCTTATTCGAGGCGCATCTGCGGGAACAGGATGACGTCGCGAATGCTCGGGCTGTCGGTCAGCAGCATGATCAGCCGGTCGATGCCGATGCCCTCGCCCGCCGTGGGCGGCAGGCCGTATTCAAGGGCGCGGATATAGTCCGCATCGTAGTGCATGGCTTCGGCATCGCCGGCTTCTTTTTGACGCACCTGTTCCATGAAACGTTCCGCCTGGTCTTCCGCATCGTTGAGCTCGGAGAAGCCGTTGGCCAGTTCGCGCCCCACGATGAACAGCTCGAAGCGGTCGGTGATGCCCGGGTTCTGGTCGTTGCGGCGGGCCAGCGGGGAGGTTTCCGCCGGGTAGTCGATGATGAAGGTTGGCTGGATCAGCAGATGTTCGGTGGTTTCCTCGAACAGGGAAAGCTGCAGACCGCCCACACCGTCGGTGGGGTGATGCGCGGCGTTCATTTCCTTCAGCGTGGCGAGCAGGAAACTGCGGTCGTGCAATTGTTCGTCGCTATATTTCCCGGCATGGTATTTCTGGATGGCCTGAATGACGGTGAGCCGGTCAAACGGCTGAGCCAGGTTGATGGTGTGACCCTGGTACTGCACCACGGCATGGCCCAGCACGGACGTCGCCACGTCGCGCAGCATGTTCTCGGTGAGGTCCATGAGATATTTGTAGTCGCGATAGGCTTCGTAAAACTCGATCATGGTGAATTCGGGATTGTGCCGGGTCGAGAGGCCTTCGTTCCTGAAGTTGCGGTTGATTTCGAATACCTTTTCGAAGCCGCCCACCACCAGTCGCTTGAGATAAAGCTCGGGCGCGATGCGCAGGAACAGTTCCATGTCCAGCGCGTTGTGATGGGTGCTGAAGGGGCGAGCAGATGCGCCGCCGGGAATCGGATGCATCATCGGCGTTTCCACTTCCAGATAGCCGCGTTCGACCAGGAAAGAGCGGATGCCCTGAATGACCCTGGAGCGCACCATGAAAGTCTTGCGCGTCTCCTCGTTGGTGATCAGGTCGAGATAGCGCTGGCGGTATTTCTGTTCCTGATCCGTCAGGCCGTGGAATTTTTCCGGCAGGGGGCGCAGGGATTTGGTCAGCAGGCGCAATTCGCTGGCGCGCAGTGAAAGTTCGCCCTTGTTGGTCTTGAACAGGGTGCCCCGGGCAGCGATGATGTCGCCCATGTCCCAGTGCTTGAAGGCTTCATGCACATCGGCGCCCACGCCTTCGTCATTGATGTAGAACTGGATACGGCCGCCCATGTCCTGCACCGTCGCAAAGCTGGCCTTGCCCATCACGCGCTTGAGCATCATGCGACCGGCAACGGAAACCTCGATGTTCCGGGCTTCGAGTTCTTCCTTCGATATTTCGCTGTAAAGAAGTTGCAGATCCGCTGCCATATGGGTGCGGTCGAAATTATTGGGGAAAGCAATCCCTTTACCGCGCAATTCGGCCAGCTTGGCGCGGCGTTCGGCGATGATCTGGTTTTCGTCCTGGGGTAGGGTGGCTTGTTCGTTGGTCATGGTGTCAATCTTGGGTTATTTGGATTTAAACGGGCTAGGCTTTGATCCTGAGCATGCGCTGCATTAAAGCGTCGCTAGCCAGGCCGAATGCGCCATTCGATGCCAGGTCCTGCTGCACCCCCTGGAGATCGCCCTTTATTTTCTTCGCGACAACCATACTGGCAACGCGGTGAAATTCGCTGTGGAGGCTGGATATCTCGGCGTGGGTTTCTTTGGGCAACAGCATTCTTTCTCCTTCTTTCTGCAGCCATTGTCCAAAATGGCACAGATTGTCTTTTCCAACCGTTTCGGGATCAAGTTCAATTCTGCCGTTAATGAAGTCACGGAAATGCTTTTTCCATGCAGCATGATCCGCGATCGCCTGCTCAATCTCATGTTTGAGTGCCATTTTTTCCTCCTGCAGGTGGTTCCCAAAGAACTAATTCAGAATTAAAAGGCATCGAGTGTTATCTGGTGGCGCGAATTACACCCCCTGTTTCAAGCTGGCTTCGATGAAATCGTCGAGTTCGCCGTCGAGCACTGCCTGGGTGTTGCCGACTTCATAGTTGGTGCGAAGATCCTTGATGCGCGACTGATCCAGCACATAGGAGCGGATCTGGTGACCCCAGCCGATGTCGGTCTTGGAATCTTCCATGGCCTGTTTTTCCTCATTGCGCTTGCGCAGCTCCATTTCATACAAACGCGATTTAAGCATGGCCATGGCTTCGGCGCGGTTGCGGTGCTGCGAGCGGTCATTCTGGCACTGCACCACGATATTGGTGGGCAGGTGGGTGATGCGGATCGCCGAATCGGTCTTGTTGATGTGCTGACCGCCCGCGCCAGAAGCGCGGTAGGTATCGACCCGGAGATCGGCCGGGTTGATTTCAACCTCGATCGATTCATCCACCTCGGGATAGACGAATACGCTGGAGAAAGAAGTATGGCGGCGGTTGCCGGAATCAAAAGGCGATTTGCGCACCAGGCGGTGCACGCCCGATTCCGAGCGCAGGTAGCCGAAGGCGTATTCGCCGCTGATCTTGAGCGAGACGCTCTTGATGCCGGCGACCTCGCCCTCGGATTCTTCCAGCACTTCGATTTTGAAGCCCTTGCGTTCGCAGTAGCGCACATACATGCGCAGCAGCATGGAAGCCCAGTCCTGGGCTTCGGTGCCGCCTGAGCCGGCCTGAATGTCGAGGAAGCAGTTATTGGGGTCCATCGGATGTGAAAACATACGGCGGAATTCCATGCCGGACACGATTTTTTCCAGCTCACCGGCATCGTTTTCAATGCTAACAAGGGAATCATCGTCACTTTCCTCGCGCGCCATGTCGAACAGTTCGATCGAATCACGCAGCGATTGGTCGAGGCGGGTCAGGGTGTCAACCACGTTTTCCAGCTCGCGCCGTTCCTTGCCCAGGTCTTGTGCCTTTTTTGCATCGTTCCAGATGGCCGGGTCTTCCAGAAGCTGGACGACCTCGGTCAGGCGTTCCTGTTTGACATCGTAGTCAAAGATACCCCCGAAGGTCCTTGCCGCGCTTCATCAGGTCGGTCAGATGGTTTTCGATGGCATTGAGTTGTTCTGCTTCCATTTGTAATTCTTTGTGCATTTTCAGATGGTGAAATTATACCAGAAGGTAAAGACACCGCAGCGCGGCGGTAGGGGTAAAAAATACGGCATAATTGGCGATGTGTGACTAGAAATGGTATACGGCTGATGAGTGATGCTGCGATAGTAAAACATTCTGTCGCCATGGTGCATGGCGAGGCGCTCATCGAGATGCCGCTGGATCTATATATTCCGCCCGATGCGCTGGAGATTTTCCTCGAGACCTTCGAGGGCCCACTCGACCTTCTGCTTTACCTGATCCGGCGACAGAATCTCGATGTGCTCAACATCCCGATGTCGGAAATGACCCGGCAGTACATGCTGTATGTGGATGCGATGCGCGAAAAGCATCTCGAGCTTGCTGCGGATTATTTGCTTATGGCCGCGCTGCTGATTGAAATCAAGTCGCGCATGCTATTGCCGCGACCTGTGGAGGATCCTGACGAGGAGCCGGACCCGCGCGCCGAACTGGTCAGGCGGTTGCTCGAATACGAGCGCATGAAACAGGCGGCACAGCAACTGGACGCGCTTCCCCTGGCAGGGCGGGATTTTGCGCTGGTACAGGTGTGGCTGGAGCAGGACGTCGAGAAGCGCCTGCCAGACGTTAATCCGGATGATCTTCGTCAGGCATGGATGAGCGTGGTGGCTCGCGCCAGGGTGCATCGTCACCATCGAGTGACACGTGAAGAATTGTCGGTGCGCGAACATATGAGTCTGATATTGCGTCGATTGCAGGGTTGCGGTTTTGTTGAGTTCGAGTTGCTGTTTGAAACCGGCAGGGGATTGCCCGAAGTGGTGGTGACTTTTCTTGCTCTGCTCGAACTGGCAAGGGAGTCGCTGGTGGAAATCAGCCAGGCGGAAGCTTTTGCAGTGATCTATGTTAAGCTGGCCGAAACGGGCGATTGATACTGAAATTTCCTGAAAATGAAACCCCTGCATAAAATCAAAACCATATTGGAAACAGCACTGATTTCCAGTCAGGAGCCTTTATCCTTGAGTCAGCTGAGCAGGCTTTTTGATGAGGATCTGGGGTCGGAGACATTGCGTAAATTGCTTGAGGAATTGCGCGGCGACTGGACGGGTCGGGGCGTGGAACTGACCGGCGTGGCGGGGGGGTGGCGTTTCCAGACGCGCCCTGAATTTCAGAAGTACCTGGATCGGCTCAACCCCGAAAAACCACCGCGTTATTCACGTGCCGTGATGGAAACCCTAGCGATCATTGCTTACCGGCAACCGGTAACGCGTGGCGATATTGAAGAAATACGTGGTGTGGCGGTTTCCACCTACGTGGTTAAAACACTTGAAGAACGCGGCTGGATCGATGGCGTCGGGCATCGCGACGTGCCGGGTCGTCCTGTGCTGTACGCAACCACGCGGAAGTTTCTGGATGACCTCAACCTGCGTTCGCTGGACGAATTGCCTCCACTGGAAGAATTGGCTGCTTTGAATAACGCTGCCGGAATTGAAGAAAATGTCTGAACGATTACATAAAATGCTGGCTCAAGAGGGCTTGGGGTCGCGCCGCGAAATGGAAGAGCTGATTCGCAGCGGGAAAGTGATGGTTAACGGCCAGGTCGCAGAAGTCGGTGCTCAGGTGGAAGAAGACGATCTGGTCAAGGTAAATGGCCGCGTAATTCGCTTCCGTATGGCATCAAAGCTGCCGCGCGTCCTTCTTTACCACAAACCCGAAGGTGAAATTGTCAGCCGCGATGACCCGGAAAAGCGCGAGAGCGTATTCGATGTCTTGCCGCAGATCCGTGGCGGCAAATGGATTGCGGTGGGCAGGCTGGATTTCAATACCAGCGGCCTGCTGATTTTTACCACTTCCGGTGAACTGGCGAATCATCTGATGCATCCACGTTTCGAGGTGGAGCGGGAATATGCCGTGCGCGCACGCGGTGAGCTGACGCAGGACCAGTTGCAACAACTGCGTCAGGGTATTCAGATGGAAGACGGCCCGGCCAGCTTCGAGAGCCTGGTTGACGAAGGCGGGGAAGGAAGCAATCACTGGTATCGCGGCGTGCTCAAGGAAGGCAGGAACAGGGAAGTGCGCCGTATGTTCGAGATGATGGGGTTGACCGTAAGTCGTCTGATGCGTGTTCGCTTTGGTATCCTGAGTTTGCCTCCGCGGGTCAAGCGAGGCCGCTGGCTCGAGCTGGAACCCGCGCAGGTGGCTGAAGTGCTGCGCTGGGCTGGCATTGCTTTGCCTGAACCAAGGCAGTCTGAAGGGCGCAAGGTGGCCCCGGCTGGCAAGCCGGATGCGGAGCGCAAATCACGCTCACAGCCCCCTCGTACCCCGCGGATTACAAAGAAGACACCTTTCAGGCAATCCGCCAAAAAGGCGACTGGTCGTTAGGCCTTTAATGGCGGTTGATTCGGCGCCACCAAACGGGTAACCTAATGGCATGGATTCATAAACAAAGTGGAGACAGCACATGTATACCGAAATCGAAGATAACGAAATGATGGATGTTGTGACACGTGAAAAACTGGTAGCTGATCTGAAGGTCGTGATCGCTGATACTGAAGAGTTGTTGCGTGCAACGGCAAATCAGGCAGGTGAGAAGTTTGCGGAAATTCGCGTCAAGGCGGAAGAAAATCTGCGTAACGCAAAAATCCGGCTGGCGCGTGCTGAAGCTGCGCTTGTCGAGCGCACCAAGGCAGCAGCCAAGGCGACCGATGATTACGTCCGCGCCAATCCATGGAGAGCCGTAGGCATCGCCGCAGGCGCAGGGTTTATTATCGGCCTGCTGGTGGGTCGCCGCTGATTTGATGTCTGTCGGCCCCTCACCCGACCATGGCGGCAGGCCCGGCCTTTTTGATTCGGTCAAAGGCCTTGCCGCGAGTGGCGTGGCTGTTGTCCGCACGCGCCTGGAACTTCTTTCTACCGAGGTAGCGGAAGAAAAGGAGCGCTTTCTCTCCCTGCTCTGGCTGGGTTTGGCGGCGCTCTTTTTTATTGGCCTGGGGATCGTTTTTGCTGCTGTGCTGCTGACTGTCGCTTTTTGGGATAGCCATCGCCTTCTGGTCCTGGCTATGCTTACACTGTTGTTTCTGGGTGTTGGAATTGCTGCCTTGTCCATGGCTCTCAGGCAAGGCCGCGAAGGCCCGAAACTGTTTTCCGCCAGTCTCGCCGAACTGTCCAAAGATCAGGAACAGTTGCGTCAGTGAGCAAACGTCTGATCGAGCTTGCCGAACGTCGTGAACGCTTGGTTGCCCTAGCTGCCACGCAGCGTTCGGATTTTTCTCGCCATCTTTCTCCTTTGAAGGCCGGATGTGCTGTGGCCGACAAGGGCATCATGGGTGTTCGCTATCTGCGGCAGCACCCGGCACTGGTGGCCGGAGGGGTGGGGTTGCTGGTGGCGCTTAGGCCGCGCAAGGCTTTCGGCTGGCTGAAGCGCGGGTGGTTTGCCTGGCGCATGGTGCAGAAGTTGCGGGAACGTCTGGGCCCGATTTAGCCGCCGTCCGTCCGGACTGGTGCAGTATGCGTCCGCTCAATATTCCTTGTTGTCCTTGTATGAAGTTTTCCTTGTGCCCTGACCCAATGGTTCGGCTTCGGTTTCATTCGAAATTCTGATAAAGGGGGCCTTTCGTGACATTTCCCCAGATCTGCGTATGGCATGAATATCCTGATGTCGCCTTGCTTTACCTTCGTGCAGCGGAAGGAATAGCGCGTGTTGCTGCCGAGGCTGTTTCCAGGCGAGGGGCTTTCCGTATTGTTCTGGCGGGCGGGAACACGCCTCAGGCAGTTTATCGGCATTTACGCCACATCCAGGCAGAATGGAGTGTCTGGCATGTATATTTTGGAGATGAGCGTTGTTTGCCCCCGGATCACCCCGACCGCAACAGTGTGATGGCGGCTCAGACCTGGCTGGATCATGTGGCAATCCCCGATACTCAGATTCACCGGATTCCGGCTCATCTGGGTGCGGATGTGGCTGCGTCCCGGTATTCTGGAGCACTTGATGACGCGGGTGATTTCGATCTGGTACTACTGGGTTTGGGGCAGGATGGGCATACGGCCAGCCTGTTCCCGGGACGGGAGTGGGGTGGTGATAAAACTCAGTCCGCGGCTCTTGCCATTCTTGATGCCCCCAAACCGCCGTCAGGTCGTGTTTCACTCAGTGCCTCACGCCTCAGTCGTGCCGCTAAAGTGTGGTTTCTGGTAACCGGGAAAGACAAGGCAGAGGCCGTGCGGAAGTGGCGCAGTGGAGAGATTATTCCCGCTGCTTCCATAGTGCCTTCAAATGGAGTGGATGTCTGGCTTGGCGACGTGTACTGACGCTAATGTAAAAAAAGGGAGCTAAAGCTCCCTTTTTTTCAGGCATTGCAGTGAGCTACTTGCTGATCGTGGTCAGAGGGTAACGTGTTTGTGCAATGCCTAGCTTGGCGTCATCGCTGGCTTCCTTGGCATTCTTGATGACGGCTGCGCTGTCGTTTTTCTTGGCGGCCTCTCTGGCCTTTTTCAAAGAATCCATGGCGGTTGTCCACAGCGCCTTTTTCTCCTGCGCAGCCTTGATGTCGGCTTCAGCCTGGGCCAATGCCTGCTTGGCTTCCTCAGACAATTGTGCCTTGGGTGCTTCAACTTTGGCTGGTGCCTGAACGACTTCAGGTTTTGCTGGTGCGGTGCTTGCGCAGCCATTTAATATCAGCAGACCGGTTGCAGCGAACATGAGCATGGTTTTTTGCATGGAATATCGACTCCTCTGGTTTATAAGTGAATGTTGTTTCCGTTTTCAGGCCGGATGCGGGTACGGGCTTCTATGGGCCACATTTATAAACATCCGGCGCAGGGGGTAACATAAAGGTTTGCGGCCAATTCGTCAAACCGAACGGTCAGGTACCGCTAAGGAACCCGCCGATCCAGCGCATGTGCGCCAGTTTACCGTGTCAGGTCAAACCCGTATAATGGCGTCTTTGTAAATAAGGATAAATAAATCATGCGTGTCGTTCAAAAAGCGCTCACCTTTGACGATGTTCTGCTGATTCCCGCCCATTCTGCCGTTTTGCCCCGCGACGTCAACCTGAGTACCCAGCTTACCAAGGAAATTACGCTCAATCTGCCACTGGTTTCCGCTGCCATGGATACGGTTACTGAAGGCCGTCTGGCAATTGCACTGGCTCAGGAGGGCGGTATCGGTATCGTTCACAAGAATTTCACCTCCAAGGAGCAGGCTGCTCAGGTGTCGATGGTCAAGCGCTTCGAGAGCGGTGTGGTCAAGGATCCCATTACCATTTCTCCTGCCATGACCGTGCGTGATGTTCTTCAACTGACGCGCCAGCACAGGATTTCCGGATTGCCGGTGGTGGAAAACGGTCTCGTGGTCGGTATTGTCACCAACCGTGACCTGCGCTTCGAAAGCAATCTTGATCAGCCGATCAAAAACATCATGACGCCGCGTGAGCGCCTGATTACAGTCAAGGAAGGTGCATCGCGTGATGAAGCCCTGGCGCTGATGCACAAGTATCGCCTGGAGCGTGTACTGGTCATCAATGACGATTTTGCGCTGCGCGGTTTGATTACAGTCAAGGATATTCAGAAATCCACGGAACATCCACTGGCCTGCAAGGACAGCCTGGGCCGTCTGCGCGTAGGCGCGGCTGTTGGCGTAGGCGCCGGTACCGAGGAACGTGTAGAGCTGCTGGCAGAGGCCGGTGTGGACGTGATTGTGGTAGATACAGCGCATGGCCACTCTCAGGGCGTGCTGGAACGCGTGCAATGGGTCAAGAAGAATTTTCCTCAGGTTCAGGTTATCGGTGGCAACATTGCGACGGGCTCGGCGGCGCTCGCCCTGGTCGATCATGGTGCTGACGCGGTCAAGGTGGGTATTGGTCCTGGTTCGATCTGCACCACGCGCATCGTGGCCGGTGTCGGCGTGCCGCAAATCACCGCTGTGGATAACGTGGCGCAGGCACTGCGTGACACGGGCATTCCGTTGATCGCTGATGGCGGCATCCGTTATTCCGGCGATATTTCCAAAGCCATTGCCGCAGGTGCGCATCTGGTGATGCTGGGCGGCCTGTTCGCCGGCACCGAGGAAGCGCCGGGTGAAATCGAACTGTTCCAGGGGCGTTCATACAAGTCCTATCGCGGCATGGGCAGCCTGGGTGCAATGCAGCAGGGCTCGAAAGATCGCTACTTCCAGGACAACGAAGCCAATGCCGACAAACTGGTGCCGGAGGGTATTGAAGGCCGAGTGCCCTACAAGGGCAGCGTCCTGACCGTGATACACCAGTTGATGGGTGGCTTGCGCTCAAGCATGGGCTATCTCGGATGTAAAAACATTGCCGAGATGCATGACCGTGCCGAGTTCGTGGAAATCAGTAATGCAGGCATCCGCGAATCACACGTTCACGATGTGCAGATCACCAAGGAAGCGCCGAACTACCACGTCGATTAATGGGTCATGAGACCTGGGTAATGGGAAAAAATCCCATTACCCTTACATCACCCATTCCCCATTTCTCATTACCGGCTTCCTCTCAAATGCACCAGAAAATCCTTATTCTCGATTTCGGTTCCCAGTACACACAGCTGATTGCCCGCCGCGTGCGTGAATCCAGCGTTTATTGCGAACTGCACCCTTGCGATGTCAGCGCAGAATTCATTCGTGAATTCAAGCCGCAGGGCATCATCCTCTCCGGTGGCCCATCCTCGGTGTATGAGGAAGAAACGCCGCGCGCACCAGATGTGGTTTTCCAGCTTGGCGTCCCGGTACTGGGTATTTGCTACGGCATGCAGACCATGGCGGCGCAACTGGGTGGCAAAGTGGAAAACGCTCATCACCGTGAATTCGGCTATGCCGAGGTACGGGCGCAAGGTCATTCCACGCTGCTGCGCGATATTCAGGACCGCTCGAACGAGGAAGGCCACGGCCTGCTCGATGTGTGGATGAGCCATGGCGACAAGGTCACGGAGCTGCCGGCCGGCTTCAATGTGATCTGCTCCAATGCCGCGACGCCGATTGCCGGCATGGCCGATGAAGCGCGCCATTTCTACGGCGTCCAGTTTCACCCTGAAGTAACTCACACATTGCAGGGCAAGGCGATTTTCGAGCGTTTCGTGCATGATATCTGCGGTTGCGGTTATGACTGGAACATGCCGGATTACGTGGAAGAAGCAATCGGCAAAATTCGTTCCGAAGTGGGTTCGGACGAGGTCATTCTCGGCCTGTCCGGCGGTGTCGATTCCTCGGTGGTGGCTGCGCTGCTGCATCGCGCCATCGGAGATCAGCTGACCTGCGTATTTGTGGATAACGGCCTGCTGCGCCTCAACGAAGCCGAACAGGTGATGAAGACTTTTGCCGACAATCTTGGTGTCAAGGTCATCCACGTCGATGCCGGTGCGGAATTCATGAAGCACCTGGCGGGTGTTTCCGACCCGGAGCAGAAACGCAAGATCATCGGACGCGAGTTTGTCGAAGTCTTCCAGAGCGAATCGGCAAAACTGCCGAACGCCAAATGGCTGGCCCAAGGGACGATCTACCCGGACGTGATCGAATCCGCCAGTTCAAAAACCAAGAAAGCGCATACCATCAAGTCGCATCACAATGTCGGCGGACTGCCGGATACGCTGCACCTCAAACTTTGCGAGCCCCTGCGCGAACTATTCAAGGATGAAGTGCGCGAACTGGGCATCGCCCTGGGACTGCCGCACGACATGGTGTACCGCCATCCCTTTCCCGGCCCTGGCCTGGGGGTGCGTATCCTGGGTGAAGTGAAGAAAGAATACGCCGACCTGCTGCGCCGCGCTGATGCCATCTTCATTGAAGAGCTTCGTGCTTCCGGGTGGTATGAAAAAACCTCGCAAGCCTTTGCCGTATTTTTACCCGTGAAAGCGGTAGGGGTGATGGGTGACGGACGTACCTACGATTACGTCGTAGCCTTGCGTGCGGTACAGACCCAGGACTTCATGACCGCGCATTGGGCGGAGCTGCCCTATACGCTGCTGGGTAAGGTTTCCAATCGCATCATTAACGAAGTGCGTGGCATTAACCGCGTTGTTTATGATATCTGCGGCAAACCTCCCGGAACGATAGAGTGGGAGTAAAAAAAGCCCTTGGTTCTCCAAGGGCTTTTTTTATGCAATTTGGCCTGCCTGCCCAAATACCTACGCTTCATCGGATTGGTTGCCTGATCCTCCGGTTAACAGGGTTTTGAGCCCGACGTAAGGCTTTTCTTCCTCCGTAACTGGAAGGGAGGGTGGATTTGTACTAGCCAGCTTGGCTTCCAGTTTTCCGATTTTCTGCTCAAGTGCTGCCTTGTCCTTCTCGAGGCCTGTAAGCTGACGGCGCAGACGGGATGCTGTCCACTGTCCCTTGATGACTGCCGGAGAGGAGATCATGGCTGCAATGACCACGCCCATGCCGAGCGCAAGCAACAGTACCATTGCAAGAGAACTATCGAAACGCCAGAAGGCAAAGTTCACTGTTACCGGCACATTGTTCTGCAGGGCAAACATGACGGACCCGATAGCGATGGAAACGCCGAAGATGAGTAAAAGCTGCATGGTTAGCTCCTCTTATATTTCCGGCACGCCCTTTTTCGACACGCCTAGTTTGAATGTCTGAAACTGAATTCAATCATAGCATAGCCCCAAGTTGTCGAAGGAGATGGGGTTTTGTGGGCCAATTCAAAATATTTAACCCAGATAATTCATTAGGGCACGAGATGATGGCGAGGCGGTTTGCGAGGCAGTTTTCGTGCTTGAGAGAAGTCCATGGTTATTCCATGGACGACGAACAAGCACGAAAAATGACCGCAAATCTGTCCGCCAGCACTCGTGTAGGCTCGCAGGGCCGTCTAATGGATTATTTGGGTTTAATCAAAGTGGAAGGTATAGAGCACATCGATGGCATTGTCATATCCCGCCCGTGTGACGATGGATATGCTGGGGGTCAGTGTGTAGGTGAGTTTGGTCGTGCCGGCCACCGCCGTCAGTCCCTGCTCGTAACTGAGGAAGGCTCGTGCCGAGAGGCGCTTGCCGACCGTGACGATCTGGCCGGCCAGCGGGTCTCCATTTTGTGCCTGGTTCAGGGATAACTCATCAAGCCCAAGCGCCTGGGCCAACTGGCCTGTGATGCTTCCGGATTGTCCACCCAGTATGCTTCCGGCTGCCGAGAGCAATAGCGTACTGTCGGTGCCGCCTGCTTCAGGTGCGCGCCCGAGAACGATCCAGGAAAGCTTTTCCGGATCTGTCACGTTGGGGGTGGAGACCAGCCGGACTATTGGCCGGCGAACGGTGCCAGTCACTGTCACACCCGCTTCCACGGGAAGGCTCTTGCGCAGGGCCAGCACATTCAACCCGGGGTTATCCACAGGCCCCTGGAAGTTTACAATGCCGCGCTCCACTGACAGATTCTGGCCATAAGCCTGGAAAGTGGCGTTGTGGGTGGCGATGGTGCCGCTGGCACGCAGTGGCTGGTCAGAAGTGGATCGCAGGTGAAGCTGTCCGGCCAGGCGTGCTTCCAGCCCGGAAGCGCGCAGATAGAACTGATCTCCCATATCCAGGATGGCATCAACAGCGATGCGCGGCCCCTGCCGAATGGGAACCTTTCGCCCGATGATCACCACATCGTCTGATAATTGTGGCCGACCTGATGTAGGCTGGGAAATCAGGCCTGCGTCGGCAGTAATATTCCCGCCCAGCGTGAGTGTGTCCTGTTCGAATTTGATGTGGCCCTGCCCGGAAGCAATGATCCAGCGATCCAGACGCTGCGCCAATGTCAAACGGCTGGCACTCAAGTCCAGACTGCCGCGTTTTACCAGCGGTTCGATCATGCCGGACAGCGTGATGCTGCCAGGTTTGTTCTCCAGCTTGAGTCCGGTCAGCAAACGGTCACGGGGTGGTGGAACATGCGGTGTAATGAAACTCATCTGGTCGATGTACAGCCTGGTCTGATCGAGTCGTGCCGCCAGCTTCCCCTGTTGCAGGCGGATACCCTGGTCCAGCAAGGCCACATTTAGTTCGCTGCCGCTGATCTGACCGCGCAGATAGGGCTGACCATAGGTGCCCGCCACATCTGCATTCAGGACCAGTCGTCCGCCGCTTTTGTAGTTGCTGTCCAGGACAGGGCCGATCCAGGAAAGATCGGCCACATCGATGTTGATTTTTCCGCTGAGAGGCGCGCCTGGCAGTACGCTCCAGCTCGATCCGCTTTGAGCCAGGGGCAGTGCGATATTGCCGCGCCAGTTGCCGAAGCGTGCGCCTTGTGCTTTCAGTTCTGCGCTCAGGCGGTTGCCGGTTACCTGGGCGTCAAGTTGCAATTCCTGAAGTCCCAGCGGGAACGGCTGCTCGCCCGGCAGTATCCAGTCGCCGCTTTCGCGCCTTATCCGGAGCTTGCCAGCCAGGCCTGGAGCAGCAGAAATCTCCCATTCTCCAGCCAGTCGCAGGGCATTCTGGACCCCATTTGCCAAGCCGCTGGGACGCAATCCGATGGCGTTGAAGCTGCCCCTGCTGTTCCAGCTTTGGAGCGTCCATTCAGTGCTGGTGAATTGTGCCCGGCCACCTGCGACAGCCAATTCGGCTTTGCCAAGCGAGATGCGCTCCCGTCCAAGCGTGACAGGGGCGGCTGTGATCAGGTGAAAGGGGATCTGACCGGTAGCTTTAAACTCCGACACTACGCCGCGCCATTGCAAATTGCGCCAGACCTGCGCCGGGTCTGTAAGTCCGCCGGAAGCATGTAAATTCAAGACTGCATTGTTGGCAAGGCTCGTCTGGATGTTTACTTCATGCCGGGAACGGCTGCCACGGATGGATAAGGTTAATTTTTGCAGCAGGATTTCTGCCTTTTCCTGGTAGCCGGCAGCTTCCATATTAAAATTGATCGCTTCGCCATGCATCCCGGCGCTGGCACTGAGGCTGTTCAGATGATGGTCACCGGGCAGAGTGAGGCGGCTTCCTTTCATTTCGAAAGTGATTTCCGGCTTTAACGGACTGCCTGCCAGCGTGGCCTGTGCCGTGAGTGTGCCGCCGAGGCCGGGCTCGAATTGCTCCAGAGCAGGGGCGGCAAGTCGTAGTTCCAGACGTTCTCCCGGAGTGCCATAAGCGCCCCGCACATCGAGATGATTGTCGCCCAGACGCAGGCTGGCCTCGCCCCTGACCCGGTCCAGCCCGCTGAAGCCAAATTGCCCCCCGCCGCTTACGGGACGTCCGGCCAAATGGCTGTTTGCAATTTTGAAATTCAGTGTTCCGTTTAGAAGTGGCGTTCGTTCGCCATCGAGTTCGAACCTGGCATTCAGGTCCGATTTCGGTGCCTGCAGAAAGGCGGATAGGTCAAAGTGCTGCAGATCACCTTCGAAGGCAAAAAGCCGTTTTTCGATAAGCTCCAGTTTTCCCTGCCCTGTGAGCGCCGCCTTGCCGCGGGCGAGTCGAAGGTGTTCGAGATTCAGGGTGTCGCCGTTATGCGTCAGGTTGGCATCAAGCCGTAGCATGCCATCACCGAGGGAGATCAGGCCTCGCTGGGCCTGGGCATCGCCACTGAGCGTTGCGCTTCCGTCGAGGCGGGCAGGGCGCAGTCGTGTGTCCAGCGTCGCCGGGTCGAGATGGCTGATCTTCAGGTTTGCCGATCCTGTCGCCTGCTCCGCCATCCAGGCAAAACGACCGTCGACGCGGCCTTCACCGCTCAGGGTAAGTGTTAGCGCATCAAATTGCACCTTGTCAGCGGAGATTGTTGCGCGAGCGCTTATTTCGTGCAAGGGCAGGCCGCCTTGATCCAGTGGCTTGGGACTGACATTTGTTGCGGTTATGCTTCCTTCAAGCTTGCCAGCGGTATTCTGGCGCAATTCCACTTTGAGCGAGAGATTGGCCTGTGGCGCAGTGGCTGAAAAAGCACGCGGATCGAGGCCCTTTGCTGTGAGCGTCAGTGCGGTCAGTGGAAAAGCAGCGAATGGCCGCAACTGGGCCTCGCCCTGGCCGCTGAGCCCTGCACCGTTGCCTTGCCCCTTTAGCGTGAATTGTTCGAGCCGCCCGCTTGCGCTGGCGGTAATGCGCGCCTGAGGTGATTCATGTCCAGCAAGATCGGCCCTGGCTTGCAGGGCAAAGGGCCGGGAGCCGTCGATCTGCCCGGATGCACTCAACTCGCCGTATTCGATACGGGCCCGCAACTCCTGCAGGCGGTGCTGGCGGCCATTGCTATCCAGTCGTGCAGCCAGACGGGTTGCAGCAAATTCGGGCGTGCCGTCTGCTTGCCTGATGATCTGCAGAGAGCCAATTTCAATCTTGTTCAGTGATAGCGGCAGCGGCAGGCGCAAGTCATTTGGCTGCACCATCGGTTTGTCGGATTTGGGGGACAACACTTCAATATTTTGAGCTGTCAGGGATATGATTTCCAGCCGACCCTTCAGCAACGCGGCAGGCCGCCAGTCGAGCCGGATGTCCTTAACGGTGATGTGCATATCACCCTCATTGAGGCGCAGGGCTTTCGCACTCATAGGTCCCAGTAGCGCGCCGCTAGTACCCTGCAGATCAAGTGTTCCTCCGCTGCTGCGGGATGCCATGGCTGCCAGCCACTGCAGGCCGGATGAAGTGGTCACCAGCCAGGCAGCGCCAGCCGACAGGGTAATGAGAGCAAACAACAAGGCCAGCCACTTTCGCCGCGGTCTTGCCGGGATTTTCGAAAGCGTTGCCGGGGGTGGCTGATCGTTTATCATCAGAACGCCACCGCAAGTGAAAAATGCAGCCGCATGGCTTCAGCTTCCCGTCCCCAGGCAAGATCCAGCGCGAGCGGGCCGACGGGGCTGCGCCAGCGTGCGCCGGCACCGTAACCCGTGAACAGGCGGAGATCGCGCCAGGAATCGGCAGCACCGCCGGTATCAGTGAACAGCGCTGCACCCCAATCGCGACTGAACCAGTGGGTATATTCGAGGCTGCCGGTAGCTAGTGTACGCCCGCCCACTATGGCAGAACCTTCCTGCACGCCCAGGCTCTGGTGTGCATAACCGCGCACAGACTGTGATCCGCCGGCCCGGAACAGGTATTCCTGGGGAATGCCGAAGCGCGATTGGGCTGCGGTGAACCCGGCTTCGCCGCGCAGAGACAGTGTGTCGCGCCTGCCCATCGGCCACCAGATCTGGTACCGCAGGAGGGCACGAAGAAAATCCTGATCCGATAGCAGTACTCTACTGGCGCCACCAATGCTGATTTCTGTCACGTCGCCGCGACGCGGGTAGAGCGGGTCGTTCACCGTGCGGCGAATCCAGCGCCAGTCCGGCACCAGTGCCTGTATGCTTTCACTGGTGCTGTCTGCCGGTTTTCGCTGCTCGCGCTGCCAGTTGAGCCCCAGCCGCGTTTCGATTTGACTCTGAGTGCGGCTGCGCGCCACGCTCAGCGCATGGTTGGTGGTTTCCAGTCCCTGGATATTGGTTGATTCGATATGCGCGCCCCATGCAAGGCGATAGCCGAGGGCGTCGGGTAACGTGTCGATGGTGCCAAACAGCCTCTGGCGGTTCTGTTCCAGCCGCAGACCGCTACCCAGGTTCCAGGCGTGGTCGAGCAGATTGTAGTCGCGATATGCAATTTCGCCGCGAGCGCCGTTGTTGGAACTGTACCCGGCTCCGAATGAAATGTGGCGTGCCTTGGCTTCACTGAGCATGACTTTTACCGGCACAGCTTCGTGCAGGGCCGGGTCCGGATCGATGTTGACAATGACAGAATTGAAATGTGGAAGATTCTGGAGCGCTGTCTGAAATCCGAGCAATTGTTCCTGGCGGTAAGGGGCACCGGCATGGAAGGGCGCCAGGCGTGTGACCAGCTTTTCATCATAGCGTTCAAGGCCGCTGATTGCCAACTCGCCAAAGCGGAAAGCGGGCCCCGAATCCAGTACCAGAGAGAGCTTGGCGCTGGCGGTGGCTGGGTCCACTTCAGCCCGGCTTTCTTCAATTTGAGCTGCGGCATAATCCCGGCGCGCCACTCTGGCAAGCAGGGCTGCTTTGGCCTCTTCCCAGTCAGACGAACGGAAGGGCCTGCCTGCCGGCAGGCGCCAGGCAGTTCGCAACTGATTGACTCGTTTAAGCCGTTCGGAGGATGCGGCGCTAATGGCGCCACGGAATTCGATGTTGACCGTGCTTACCAGAGTGCGCTGGCCAAGGTTGATTTCCAGTGCCAGTAGATTGGCATCTTCAGCGGGGCGCAAATTTAGCGTTGGTGTGAAATAACCCTCGGTCGCCAGCAGTTCGCCAATTTCCTGCCGGGCACGGTGCAGAAAGGTCGCGCGCGCAGTCTCATCCGGCAGTGCTGCGATGGGTAGTTCGAAGTGGGTTATAAGTAGTTCTTGTACTGACTCGGGAGCAATCAGAATGACAGAAGGCTTGTCGTTGCTGTCGGGCACCTGTTGAGCCTGACTCGATCCACAGGTAAGAACAGAGGCGATGGCAAGTGCTATCAGGCACTTCTTCATAACGGTGTCAGTGCCCTGCCGAGTTGTGACTGTTCCATTTTGCGTCCCAGCAGGAGTTAATGAAGATTCATCCACGTAGATATGGCTGGGGAATACTGAATTCAATGGCTATGATAGCATTGAGGCGCTTGAATCATGGCTTGCACCGTATGTGTGCAAGCCCGTTCCCGGCGGTACGGATCACCGCCTGAATACATTTTTTAGAGGCCAGAGATTCAAATTGCTTAAAATCAGGGTCGATACTGAGAAACAGATGCTCGAGTTGCTGGATGAATCCCGGCTTGTCATGCGCTATCCAGTTTCAACAGCGAAAAACGGGCTGGGGGAGATGTCAGGCAGCTATTGCACTCCACGCGGCAGGCATCTGGTGCGGGCCAGGATCGGTGCGGGCCAGCCGGAAAATACCGTGTTCGTGCGGCGGCGCCCTTCGGGAGAAATCTACAGCGATGAACTAGGGCAGCAACATCCCGAACGTGACTGGATTTTAAGCCGTATTTTATGGCTTTCCGGCTGTGAACCCGGATTCAATCGTCTTGGTGATGTCGATACCATGCGCCGCTATATCTACATTCATGGTACGCCGCACGAGGAATCCATCGGCAGCCCGGTTTCCCATGGCTGTATCAGGATGCGTATGCGGGATATGGTTGAACTGTTTGAAATGGTGCCCGTCGGGACACCGGTGGAAATTGTTTAAATATTGATTGCTACAAAGAGGGTGGCGAGCCTGACCCCCGGCACTTGCAATAAATAGCTGTGGCTGCTGGCTTCCGCCCCTGACCAGGTTCACTACCTTGCAATGCGGGGAGGCCCGCCATAAAAAAGTAAAGGCTTGGGTATTATACCCAAGCCTTTTTGTTCTGGCGTCCCCAACGAGATTCGAACTCGTGTTACCGCCGTGAAAGGGCGATGTCCTAGGCCTCTAGACGATAGGGACTTAAAGCTTTACTTCTTTGTTAGCTGAGTAGTCGTTATGCCCGTAAGCAACAAGATAAAACCGACTGGAACCCATGCCAACCAAAAACCAATTATTTCACTATCTCCTGATGGCAGATTGTAAAAACCCACCGCCAGACCAACAACTGTACAAAAAAAACCAAGGTACGAAAGTGCTACTCCAAACCGGTTCATTTCGTTCGCTTTGTCGCTCGAAGCAAAAAGTCTGCGCATTATAGGGAGACTATCAGCAGTCGTCAAGCCATTTTGGCAGGGGATGTATCCACTGGTTAATCAGGCTGCGTGCCATTGCGGCGACTTCTGTCGCGGTCAGTCCAATTGGGCCCGTGCCTTTCCTGACCAGTTCGTCAGCCGCCATTCCGTGCAAAAAAAGGGGACGCTACCCTATTACTCATTATCGTTAACCTTTTTGGGTCGGCCTTGAGGACGAAATTCCAGCAGGCGTCCTGCCTGGCTCCCAAGTTTCTCAATAAAGCCTGCAGAACCGCAGGGCAGTCCTTTATCGACATTCCGCCTCAAAATCTGGATTTCTTCCGTTTCATCTCCTTCGGAGAGCCAGGCCGACCAGTCTTCAACCACAGAAAAATGCTTGCTCCAGCCAGATTCCGGATTCAGTAACCCGTCCAATCGTTTGCCGCAATGTGCTGCGGCGCTTGACCAGCGGTAATTCTCGGCGTGCTGTTCCATCCCGGCACGCACAGGGTTGCGCTCCACGTATCGCACCGCCGCCCACAAATAAGTTTCGTCCAGAGGCGAAGAAAAAAAACGCCCTTGCCAGAGGTGTCCCTTCCAACCCCGTGCACGGTTGATACGTTGGGCGTACCGCATGTGCAGTGGTTTGAGCACTCTCTGCAGACCATCGTTGGTTGTCGGGACTGCAACCAGATGTATATGATTGGTCATGAGGCAATAGGCGAGTATTTCAACTTCGAATTTCTCACAGTACTCCTTGAGCCATGTCAGATATGCCGTGCGATCTTCTTCTAAAAAGAAGATGTCTTCGCGTCTATTGCCGCGTTGCGTGATGTGGTGTGGAACACCGGAAAATACCGTTCTGGAAAGTCTGGGCATTTCAGAAATCTAGCACAATAATAGGGTAGCGTCCCCTTTATTCCGCCTTTATTCCGCGCAGCGGGTATGGGGAAGGTTTCTTTTTAACCACAAACCAGGCAGCACAATGCGCTCGCGGCTTCGCTTATTGTTGTTCTCGGTTGATTTTGAACACTCCGACATAGATCAAGACAACAGCGATAAGCGCCTCAGCAGACTGAACAGTCCAATAGCTGAAACCGTCTGTATGCGCCGAGAACGCAAAAACCGCAGCATGCACAATCAGAAGTGGCAGCGACAGCGCCACGCTATATGCAATGTGCTTTGGGGTATTACCAATAATCAGGTAAGAGCAAACCACAAGTAGTGGCAGCAAGCCGGAGACAAGTAGTCCGCGCACCAAGGCAATTACGCCAACCGTCTGCCATGTTTCACCAGGCGGCAGACTATGAAACATAACGTATGCGACCCCAAGAAAAATCGCAACGAATAACAAGGCAAGCATAGTCGACATCAATCTAACCATGGCATCACCTCGGATCGTAAGGCACAGGATTTGGCGGCACGCCTTGCGGCCAGAGATTCCCACCGTAGAAGAGTGGCGAAACTCCGTTTTCTCGGAATGCCATGTCATGGTAGAGGTCAATAAAATCACCCCTTGGGCAACCACAAGCATCGCCAGAATCGTTGAGCGAGTGCATTGCCCGGTCATAACCGATCAAGCTGTTCCGTATCCCATTAAGCGATAAAGGGGACGCAACCCTATTGTTGGGAATTTCGCCCCCAAGGCCGACCCAAAAAGGTTATCGAGGATGAGTAATAATAGGGTAGCGTCCCATTTTCCGATAATAGGGTAGCGTCCCATTTTCCGCTGAAAGGGTAAGGGGCTGTTTCGGTGATTTGCACGGTAGCGGCGGCGAAGCCGGTATAAATGAGCGCCGAAAGCCAGATAATTTTTCTGAGAATTTCGCGCAAGGCGGAGTTTACTCTTGTCATTTTCAGGCGTAACGGCATGGGCGCGACTCAACAACTGTGTAATAAAAGTGGATGTGATTATCCTGTAACAAATGCCATTGTCAATAAAATCGTTGCGTCCATTTGGGTGATGAATATATCCACTGGTTAATCAGGCTGCGTGCCATTGCGGCGACTTCCGTCGCGGTCAGTCCAATTGGGCCCGTGCCTTTCCTGACCAGTTCGTCAGCCGCCATTCCGTGCAGGTAAACGGCGAGCAGTGCAGCTTTCTCTGCAGAAAGGCGCTGTCCCAGCATGGCGCCTATCATGCCGCAGAGAATGTCGCCCATTCCCGCGCTGCTCAGGCCGGGATTGCCAGTAGGATTGATATGCCAGGTGTCATCCGGAAAAGCGCAGACGGTGCCCGCACCCTTGAGCGCGATCAGGCTGTTAAGGCGACTGGCCAGTACCTGAGCCGATCCGATGCGATCCTGCTGAATTTCGTGGTTGCTGCAATTCAGCAGACGGCCGGCTTCGGCAGGGTGGGGGGTCAGTATATTGGTGGCCTGGCGGTTTTTGAGCAGATCCTGCAGTTCTGCGTGAGCGCCAAGCAGCGAAAGGGCATCTGCATCAATCACCAGCTTCAGATTGCTTTGAAGTGCTTGTCTTAGGTAGCCGAGCGCCTGCGCAGATTGCCCGAGTCCCGGTCCGATGATGAGACAGTCCAGTTCCGTCACAAACATCGAATCTGGGCTGCGCAGCATCAGTTCTGGCTGTTGCAGGTCAAGTGCCAGGGCATTTTCTGCCAGCAGGCCGACGTAAACTCTTCCGGCACCCAGCAAGAGCGCGGCTCTGCCTGCCAGAATGGCGGCGCCGACCATGGTCTCCGCACCTCCCAGTACGCCGACACTGCCCAGCATGCCTTTGTGACTGTTTCGTGGGCGAGGTTTGAGATGGCGGGAGACTTCGTCTGCACCAATCAGTTGTCCTCTGACAGCGGGCAAAAAGTCATTTGGCAAGCCCAGTGAATCAAGATGAATCTGGCCACAGTAATCCGGGCCGTAGGCGGTGAAAAGACCGGGTTTGAGGCCGATAAAGGTGAGGGTGTGGTCAGCTCGCACGGCAGCGCGGAAGGGTTGGCCGGTTTCACTGTCGAGTCCGCTGGGAATGTCGAGCGAGAGAACTGGGGTTTTCATCCTGTTGATCTGCTTCACCAATTCCTGATATTTGCTGTCAAGATCACGGTCCAGACCGATGCCGAACAAGCCGTCAATGATCAGATCCCATCGCCCATCGGCAGGAATGGCGGGCAAAAAACTGCCGCCCATTTCCTGGAGCGCATGAAATGCAGCTGCGGCTTCTTCTGGCCGTCTGGCGGGGTCTCCCGTCAGAACTGTGGTCACCCGGTATCCGCGTTCTTGCAGGATGCGTGCCGCTACCAGCGCATCGCCGCCATTATTTCCCGGACCGGCAAGAACCAATACAGCATAGTTATTGCCCAACAACTGTGTAGCCAGTTCGGCCGCTGCCTTGCCGGCACGCTCCATGAGCGCAGGGGCGGGGGAGAGCTTCAGGGCAGCCTGCTCGATTGAGCGGATGTCGTGACTGCGGTAAAGAGGCTGGTTATGAGTTAATTCTGTAACTTGCATGGGTGCGTCTCCTTTCCGGAGATATCTGGTTTATGATCGAGCTTAAATCCGGAGCAACACCCACTTAGGAGGAATCATGGCAAATGTGACTCATGACGGGGCGAAAGTCGAGTCCTGCACGAATGATGATGTGTGCGAAGTTGTGCAGTGCGAGGTGTGCATGACGGAAATTCCATCCAGTGTAGCGCAGAGCGTAGAGGGAACCGATTACGTGCATCATTTCTGCGGTCTTGAGTGCCTCGGCTTGTGGCGGGCGAAAAAAGAACATATTCGCTAGGCGCATTGATACCACTAAAATTGGAAGCGGCAAGGGGGTATTTCCTGAAACGGGTTCAGTTTGTTTATAATCCGTTTTCATGAGATTTATATTGTTTGCCACTTTGCTGCTAAGTCTTTTTGTGTCGGCAATTTTACCCGCATTTGGTGCTTCAGGAATATTCGACCAGAGCAGGATAATGGTCGAGGATTCGCGACTGAGCGATGCTGAGGAGATGCTGCAACAATGGCTGACTGGCCACCCGGAGGATCAGGAGGCCCGCTTTCTGTTAGCCCGGATTCTTGCCTGGCAGGATAAGCATGCCGAGGCGCTTGATCAGTACAACCGCTTGCTGAAAACAGAACCTGACAACAGCGATTATCTTGCAGGCAGGGCCATGCTGCCGGTGATTTCGCCCCCCGAATCAACGAAACTCCAAGTGCACCCGCTTGGTACTCCCTCTCATAACTGAAGCAAGCGTTGCGTTGGCCTTCTGGGCCGGAGCGGCGGCGCTGGCGCTGAGCGGGTTTTTTCTGTTGTGGTTGTTTTTATTGCAGTTGTGGCTGCTGCTGCAGCGAAAACAGCGCGAAAGTGCGCTTCAGCGCTGGCGCCCGTTGCTGATGTCCGGCCTTTATGGGCAGCCCGATGTGCTGCCACCACTTTCCCGCCTTGATCTGCCGCATGTTCTCGCTTTATGGAATCATCTGCATGAGTCTCTGGGCATTGAAGCCAGAAACAGCCTTGACCAGCTGGCTGGACAGGTACGCATCCCGGCAGCGGTCAACCGGATGTTACAAAAAAACAGCCTCAATTCTCGCTGCCTGGCTGCCAGGACGGCAGGGAATCTGCAGCTTGCAAGCACATGGGATCAGTTACTGATAATACTGACTGACGACAGTCCTGCGTTATCCCTTTCGTCAGCTCGCGCCCTGGTGCAGATTGATGCGGATAGAGCGATTCCTTTGCTGATTCCGCTCCTGTCGGAGCGCACAAACTGGCGCTACGAGGCCGTGCTGGAAGTGCTTCAGATTGCAGGCTCAAAGCGGGTGGCTGGACCTTTGCTCCATGCCATCGGGGCGATTTCTGGACATCAATCCTGGCTGTTGCTCCGTTTCCTGCTGGAAATCGCGCCCGCTGAGGCGGTGCCGCTTATCAACCGCATTCTCTCCCGTCCGGAGGAAGACGAAAGGCTGCTGAATGCCTGTCTTGACGGACTTACAACGCCTGAAGCGCTTGAAGCGGTGCGCGCACTGGCCCGTCATGCCAACTGGCACGTGCGGGTGCATGTGGCGAAGGCGCTTGGCAGGGTCGGCATGCACGAGGATGGCGCGCTGCTGACAGATATGCTGGGGGATGGTCAGTGGTGGGTTCGCTACCGTGCGGCGCAAGCCTTGTCGCTGCTGCGCGGAATGAGTATCGACGAACTGCGCCATATCAAGGACATCCAGACCGACCGTGATGCGCGCGACATGCTGCATCACGTCATGGCAGAGCGAGAATTAAAAGAGGCTTGCATGGCGGCAGTTCATGAATGAGCAACACCTGAGACTCGATCCTGTGCTTGGCCATGGCGCCGGGCCGGTACCGGCGGATTTGGCTGAAGGGCTGTCCACGGATGGCACGCCGCTCGCCCTGCATTATGACGCCCTGTTTGCTTCGCTTCCGCCCCCGCCGCCCGCGCCGCGTCCTGAGTTCGACTGGGGGCTGGTATTGGCATCGTTCCAGGGAGCATTGATGGATGCCGTGCCGCTGCTGCAATGGTTTTTCCTGCTCTATTTTTTTGTTTTTTATGGCAGTTTTCTATTCTTCAATCTGGCTTCATTTCTCATGATCAGGCGCTCTCTGCGCGAGCAGGGCGCTGATGCTCTCCGTGCTGAAACACGACATGTCATCCCCATCAGCATCATCGTTCCGGCCGGAAATGACACAGAAGCAGCCATTGCCACTGTGCATGCCATGTTGCAACTCGATTATCCCGAGTTTGAAGTCATCGTTGTCAGCGACGATCCCCAGGGGCAGCAGCAGGAAGCGCTGGCGCATGAATTTTCATTGATCCCTTTTCCGGAAGCTTACGGCGAACGTTTGTCCGGCATGCATGTAAAAGGCATACACGCATCCACCTCTTACCCCGGCCTGAGGCTGGTGGACAAGGAAGGCGGCAGCAGGGCGGATGCGCTCAATGCTGCGCTCAATTGCGCGCGCTACCCGCTTTACTGCAACATGGGAGCCGATTTCATCCTGCGTCGAGACAGTTTGTATGCAATGGAACGGGCATTCCAGAGAGGACCGGATGTCGTTGCGGCATGCGCCACAGTCGGTGTCGCCAATGGAAGCGCCTTGCAACAGGGCTTTATGGGCAGCATTCGTTGCTGGGTCGCGCTATTCCAGATTGTTGAGCATCTGCGCAGCGTCCGGTTCGCGCCGATGTTTTGGTCCCGGATCAACGCCATGCTGATCACATCCAGGGTCTTCTGCGTGTTTCGCAAGGAAACCGTGCTTGCCGCCGGAGCTTATGCCTCTGGCGCATTGAACGAGGACATGGAACTGGTGGCGCGCATTCACCGGGTGTCGCGGCGTGAGCACAAGCACTATCGCATCAGCCATGTTCCAGATCCGCTGTGCTGGGAAGCAGGGCCGGAAAGCCGGGATTCATCAAGAACCAGATACATGGACGAGCAGACCAGCCTGCTACAGAGTCTGGAGATGAATCGTCAGATACTTTTTAATCGCAAAAGCGGTGCCGTGGGGTGGATGAGTTTTCCATTCATATTGCTGTTCGGATTGCTTGGCCCCTGGCTGGAAATGCTGGGCTACGCGGTGATGGCATTGTTATGGCTGTCCGGCCTGATTTCAGGGCAGGCATTCTGGACTTTCCTGCTGGCTGTCATCGGGTTGGGTGTGTTGCATTCCACGAGCGCTTTGCTGCTGAACGAACTGGCATTTCCCGGCGAGAGAAAATTTTCACATACGCTCAAACTATATGGCGTCGCGCTGCTGGAAAATTTCGGCTATCGCCAGATGACGGCATTCTGGCGTGTGATGGCTATCGTTGCGACCCGAAGCCCGCTGATGCGTACAAGCGGCAAGGGTGTGGCGAACTGTAGCAGAAGCCGGATCACAGTCTCATAAAGCGGTGGGTTTTTGAGGTAAAATCACGGCTTTCCGTATCTGCCCGGATCTTCAAATAATGCCTCAAACCACTTCACTGCGCGGCCGCAACGCTCTTTCCCCGTTTCGTTACGACAAGCTGATGCGTTCCCTGGCGGCAAGCGTGCCTGCCATCTCTCATGTTTATGCCGAATACTGGCACTTTGTCGCGGCAGATCGCGTGCTGGATACGTCCGAGCATGAACGTCTGGCACAGATTCTGAGTTACGGCCCCGCAGCCCAGGAAGAACAGCCGGAAGGCGAATTGCTGCTGGTGACGCCGCGTTTCGGCACGATTTCCCCGTGGTCGTCCAAAGCTACGGATATCGCGAAGCACTGCGGTCTGGAAGTGATCGGGCGCATCGAACGCGGTATCGCCTTTTACGTGCAGAAACGCGACGGATCGGCGTTGATGGCGGAGGAGAAGTCCGCTCTGCTGTCGCTGATCCATGATCGCATGACAGAAACGGTTCTGACTGATTTTTCCCAGGCAGAAAAGCTGTTCCACCATGTCGAACCGCAGCCTCTGCGCGCGGTGGATATTCTGGGCGGCGGTGCGGCAGCACTGGAGCGTGCCAACAGTGAATGGGGACTGGCGCTGTCGGGAGACGAAATCGACTATCTGGTGGAGAATTTTACCCGCATCGGGCGCAACCCCACCGACGTGGAACTGATGATGTTTGCGCAGGCCAATTCCGAACACTGCCGCCACAAGATTTTCAACGCCGACTGGGTGATCGATGGACAGCCGCAACCCCATTCGCTCTTCGGCATGATCCGTAATACTCACGCCAAGGCGCCGCGCGGCACGGTGGTAGCCTATTCGGACAATTCCTCGGTTATCGAGGGTGCCGAAATTGCACGCTTCTACCCGGATTCAGATGGCAAACGCTACCGCTACGTGAGCGAAAAAACCCATATCCTGATGAAAGTGGAAACCCACAATCACCCCACCGCGATTTCACCTTTCCCCGGCGCAGCCACCGGTTCGGGCGGCGAGATTCGTGACGAGGGCGCGACTGGCACGGGTTCCAAGCCCAAGGCGGGTCTGTGCGGTTTTTCTGTTTCCAATCTCAATATTCCCGGTTTCAGCCAGCCCTGGGAAGGCAGTTACGGCAAGCCTGGGCGCATCGTTTCGGCTCTGCAGATCATGCTCGATGGACCGATTGGCGCGGCGGCTTTCAATAACGAATTCGGCCGCCCCAATCTGGCAGGATATTTCCGTACTTTCGAGGAAGAAGTTGCCGGCGAGATGCGAGGCTATCACAAGCCCATCATGCTGGCTGGGGGAGTGGGCAATATTGCCGACCCGCATTCGTTCAAGGGCGAGGTCACGCCCGGCGCGCTGCTGATCCAGCTGGGTGGTCCCGGCATGCTGATCGGTCTGGGTGGGGGTGCGGCCTCCAGCATGGATACCGGCGCCAATGCCGAGAATCTGGATTTCGATTCGGTGCAGCGCGGCAACCCGGAAATGCAGCGCCGTGCCCAGGAAGTCATCGACCGCTGCTGGCAGATGGGCGACGCAAACCCGATTCTTTCCATCCATGACGTTGGCGCGGGCGGTATTTCCAATGCCCTGCCCGAACTGGTGCATGGCTCGGGCAGGGGCGGGCGCTTCCGCCTGCGCGATGTGCCTTCGGAGGAGCCGGGCATGTCGCCGATGCAGATCTGGTCCAACGAGTCGCAGGAGCGCTATGTGCTGGCCATCGCCCCGGACAGCCTGGAAATTTTTTCCGCCATGTGCGAACGCGAGCGCTGCCCCTATGCCGTGATCGGCGAGGCCACGGACGAGCAGCAACTGGTGGTGGTAGATAGTCATTTCGGCAACAGGCCTGTAGACATGGACATGAACGTTCTGCTTGGCAAGCCGCCGCGCATGACCCGTACGGTGGCTCACGCACAGCGCGAGCTGAAAGCGTTCGATGTGGAAAATCTGGAATTGAAAGATGCGGCCTACCGTGTGCTGCGCCTGCCCACCGTGGGCGACAAGACTTTCCTCATCAGCATTGGCGACCGTACCGTGGGTGGCTTCACCGCGCGTGACCAGTTCGTCGGGCCATGGCAGACGCCGGTTGCGGACGTAGCGGTGACCACCATGGGATACGACACTTATATCGGCGAAGCCTTTGCCATGGGCGAACGCACCCCGCTGGCCTTGCTGGATGCCCCCGCATCCGGGCGCATGGCGATCGGCGAGGCGCTGACCAACATTGCTGCCGCCCTGATCGATGATATCGGTGATATCAAGCTCTCCGCCAACTGGATGGTGGCGGCGGGGCATCCGGGCGAGGATGCGGCGCTGTATGACACCGTGCACACGGTCGGCATGGAGTTCTGTCCTGAGCTTGGCGTGAGCATTCCGGTGGGCAAGGACTCCATGTCGATGAAGTCCGTCTGGGAAGATGAGGGCGTCAAGAAGTCGGTGACTTCGCCACTTTCGCTGATCATTACAGCCTTTGCGCCCACACCGGATGCGCGTCGCGCACTGACGCCCCAGTTGCGTGCCGATCTGGGTGAGACCGACCTGATCCTGATTGATCTTGGTCGTGGCCGTGCGCGCCTTGGCGGCTCTGCTCTGGCTCAGGTTTACGGCGAGGTGGGCAATGAAGCGCCAGACGTGCTGGTCGCCGGGCACCTCAAGGCGTTTTTCGAGGCAGTGCAGAAACTCAACCGTGATGGCAAGATCGTGGCTTACCACGACCGTTCCGACGGTGGCCTGTTTGCCTCCCTGTGCGAAATGATGTTCGCCGGTCATGTCGGCGTCACGCTGGATATCGATGAATTGTGTTACGAGCAGATCCGCAGCGATGTGGAAGAAAATGGCAAGGCCGAGCCCGAAATTCCTGCCGGCAGCTATTCGAGCCGTATTTTTGGTGTGCTGTTCAACGAGGAACTGGGCGCGGTTCTGCAGGTGCGCCGCGCGGATACGCCGGTGGTGATGCAAACTTTCTTTGACGCCGGCATGCGCAGCGAATTTCACGTCATCGGCACACTCAGCCAGGACGACCGCTTGCGTATTGTGCGCAATGAGGTGGAGGTCTTCAGTGAAAGCCGTGTGGACTTGCAATGCGCCTGGTCTGAAACCACCTGCCAGATGCAGAAATTGCGCGACAATCCCGAATGCGCGCAGCAGGAATTCGATCGCATTCTCGATCAGGCCGATACAGGGCTGCAGGCAGCCCCCACATTCGATATCAAGGACAATATTTCCGCGCCCTTCATCAGCAGCGGTATTCGCCCCGCCATGGCAATCTTGCGTGAGCAGGGCGTGAACGGCCAGGTGGAAATGGCTGCGGCATTTGATCGCGCCGGCTTCGAAGCAGTGGACGTGCACATGAGTGACATCATTGCCGGACGAGTTTCGCTCCGGGATTTCAAAGGCCTGGTGGCGTGCGGCGGCTTCTCCTATGGCGACGTGCTGGGCGCAGGGGAGGGTTGGGCCAAGTCCATCCTGTTCAATGCCCGTGCCCGAGACGAATTCGAGACATTTTTCCGGCGCAGTGATTCTTTCGCCCTTGGGGTGTGCAATGGCTGTCAGATGATGAGCAATCTCCACTCCATCATTCCCGGAACGGAAAACTGGCCCCATTTCGTGCGCAACAAGTCCGAGCAGTTCGAAGCACGTTTCGTTACCGTCGAAGTGCCGCAGAATCCCTCGCTATTTCTTGATGGCATGGCCGGTAGCCGGTTGCCCATCGTGGTTGCGCACGGTGAGGGCTATGCCGAATTTGCCACAACCGAGGCGCAGCAGAAAGCGCTGGTGGCGTTGCGCTATGTCGATCATCACGGCCAGCCCGCAAGCAGCTACCCGGCTAACCCGAACGGTTCACCGGACGGCATCACCGGCCTGACTACGCCGGATGGCCGTTTCACCATCATGATGCCGCATCCTGAACGGGTGTTCCGCACCGTACAGCACTCCTGGCACCCCGATGGCTGGGGCGAGGATGGCCCGTGGCTGCGCATGTTCCGCAACGCGCGCAAGTGGGTTGGGTAAGTTCGCGCAGGTTTTCGTTGTGTTACGGCCGACTTCTCCGTATAATTCGGCCACCCTTAGGCGCGTAGCTCAGCTGGTTAGAGCATCACCTTGACATGGTGGGGGTCGTTGGTTCGAGTCCAATCGCGCCTACCAGCTTTTCCTAAAATGCGGCCCTGCCGCATTTTTTGTTTCCGGACTATATTTTATGCCTGTAATTCGCCTACCCGATGGCTCCGAGCGCAAGTTTGAACAAGCGGTGACAGTGGCCGAGGTGGCCGCCAATATCGGCGCCGGCCTGGCCCGTGTGGCGCTGGCTGGCAAGGTCAACGGCAAGCTGGTCGATACCTCTTTCCTGATCGAGCACGATGCGGTCCTTGCCATCGTGACTGACAAGGATGCGGAAGGTCAGGACGTGATCCGGCATTCCGCGGCGCACCTGCTGGCCCAGGCCGTTAAATCCCTGTTCCCGGAAGCACAGGTCACGATCGGCCCGGTGATCGAGGATGGTTTTTTCTACGATTTTTCCTACAAGCGCCCCTTCACGCCGGAGGATTTGCAGGCCATCGAAAAAAAGATGGCAGAAATCGTCAAGGCCGATCTGAAAATTGAGCGCAAGGTGGTGTCGCGTACCGATGCGATTCATTTTTTCAAGAATCTAGGAGAGCACTACAAGGCCCAGATTATCGAATCGATTCCCAGTGAAGAGGATCTGTCGCTCTACACTCAGGGCGATTTCACCGACCTGTGCCGCGGCCCGCATGTGCCCTCGACCGGTAAACTCAAGGTGTTCAAGCTAATGAAGGTGGCCGGTGCCTACTGGCGCGGCGACTCGAAGAACGAGATGCTGCAGCGCATCTATGGCACGGCATGGGCGAAAAAGGAAGATCAGGAAGCCTATCTGCATCGTCTTGAAGAGGCTGAAAAACGCGATCACCGCAAGATTGGCAAGATGCAGGATCTGTTTCACATGCAGGATGAGGCGCCTGGCATGGTGTTCTGGCACCCCAAGGGCTGGGCGATGTGGCAGGTGATTGAGCAGTATATGAGGCGCGCGTATCTGGACAACGGTTACCAGGAAATCCGTTGCCCACAAATCATCGACCGTGTCCTTTGGGAGAAATCTGGCCACTGGGAGCATTTCAAGGCAGGCATGTTCACGACAGAGTCTGAGAAACATGAATACGCGATCAAGCCGATGAACTGCCCGGGGCATGTCCAGGTATTCAGTTCCGATCTGCGTTCTTATCGGGAGTTGCCGTTGCGCTATGGTGAGTTTGGCTCATGTCATCGCAACGAGCCATCTGGTGGATTGCACGGCTTGATGCGGGTGCGAGGTTTTGTGCAGGATGATGGTCACATCTTTTGTACTGAAGCGCAGATTGAGTCTGAGGTGACGGCTTTCAATGCGCAAGTACTCAAGGTTTATAAAGATTTTGGCTTTAATAATGTAGCGGTGAAGTTGGCGCTGCGTCCAGAAGGCAGGGTTGGCTCTGACGAAATCTGGGATAAGTCAGAGAATGCCTTGCGCGCAGCCTTGCGGACCTCAGGCATGACTTGGGACGAACTGCCGGGTGAAGGTGCTTTCTATGGCCCGAAAATTGAATTCCACATCAAGGATGCCATTGGCCGTTCCTGGCAATGCGGGACAATTCAGGTGGACTTCTCCATGCCGGGGCGTCTTGGGGCCGAATTTGTTGATGAGGATAATACCCGTAAAGTTCCTGTGATGTTGCACCGCGCGATGCTGGGCTCCCTGGAGCGTTTCATCGGCATTTTGGTCGAGAATCATGCTGGTGCGCTGCCGCTTTGGTTGGCCCCGGTTCAGATGGCAGTGCTGAATATTTCCGAATCTCAGGCTGAATATGCGCGCCAGGTGACGGAAAGCTTGAAACAAAATGGTTTCAGGGTTCATCTGGACTTGAGAAATGAGAAGATTACCTATAAAATCCGCGAACATAGCATGCAGAGGCTGCCATATCTCCTGGTTATCGGGGACAAGGAAGTGGCCTCTAGCCTAGTTGCCGTGCGAACCCGTAAGGGCGAGGACCTTGGTCAGATGCCGCTGGAAGCATTGCTGGAGCGGCTGTCCAGGGAACTGGCCGACAAGGGAAGCGCGGCTTAATTTTTTAATAGATTTGGAGATTTAGCTATCGCTCAGGGAAAAGAAAGCCGGATCAACGGTGAAATTACCGCTCAGGAAGTCCGGTTGGTGGGTGTTGAAGGTGAGCCGCTCGGCATCGTAAGTTTGTCCACCGCCATGCAGATGGCGGAAGATGCAGAGATTGATCTGGTCGAGATTGCGCCTACAGCGCAACCACCAGTCTGTCGCTTGATGGATTATGGAAAATTCAAATACAGCGAGAGCAAGAAACAGCACGAAGCCAAGCTGAAGCAGAAGCAGATCCAGGTCAAGGAAGTGAAATTCCGTCCAGGAACCGACGAAGGGGACTATCAGGTCAAGTTGCGTAACCTGATCCGCTTTCTCGAAGAGGGCGACAAGACGAAAATTACCCTGCGTTTTCGCGGGCGTGAAATTACCCATCAGGAATTGGGCATGCGTCTTCTGAAGCGGGTGGAAGCCGATCTGACCGAATACGGTGTGGTTGAGCAGTTTCCCAAGATGGAAGGCCGGCAGATGGTGATGGTGTTGTCGCCAAAGAAAAAGTAGCAATAAAGAATTCAGTTGTCAGCCAACGGCTGATAGCTAGAACAAGTGGTATCCAGGCCAGCAAGTGTCTCCGCCGGAGAACGCCCAGATCCATGTTATAAAACCAGGAGTTGTAAATGCCTAAGATGAAAACCAAGAGCGGCGCAAAAAAGCGCTTCAATGCTCTGGGCGGTGGCGGCGTCAAGCGCACCCATTCGCACTTGCGTCATATTCTGACCAAGAAAACCACCAAACGTAAACGTCAGTTGCGCGGTACGACCATGGTTGCGGAAAGCAACATGCGTCAGGTTCGCGCCATGATGCCCTACGCGTAAGGAGACCGTAAATGCCAAGAGTTAAACGTGGTGTAACGGCTCGCGCCCGTCACAAAAAAGTACTGGATATGGCCAAGGGTTACCGCGGCCGCCGCAAGAACGTCTATCGTATCGCGAAAGAAGCGGTAATGAAGGCTGGGCAATACGCTTACCGTGACCGCCGTCAACGCAAGCGTCAGTTCCGTGCTCTGTGGATCGTTCGTATCAACGCAGCGGCTCGTGAACTGGGTATGACCTACAGCGTGTTCATCAATGGCCTCAAGAAGGCAGCGATCGACATGGATCGCAAGGTCCTGGCCGATCTGGCCGTGTTCGACAAACCGGCATTTGCCCGGATTGCAGAGCAAGCTAAAGCCAGCCTCAGCGCTTAAGCTGCAAAACCTAAAAAAGGAGGCTCAGGCCTCCTTTTTTATTTGAACCTCCCGGTGAGGCAGCACGTCCGACTATGGAAAAACTAGAACAAATACTGAATCAGGGTTTGTCGGCTTTTGAAGCCATTGATAACCCTGCTGACCTGGATCAGGTCAAATCCCGCTTTATCGGAAAGAATGGTGCATTGACCGAACTATTGAAAGGTTTGGGAAAGCTTTCGGCAGAAGAACGGCCTGCTGCGGGCGCACGCATCAACGAGGTCAAGGATAAACTGGAACAGGCACTTGCGGTACGGCGCGATGCGCTTCGCGAGCAACAGTTGCAGGCTCAACTGGCCAAAGAGTCACTCGATGTCAGCTTGCCGGGACGCGGAACTGGCCGTGGTGGCATGCACCCGGTATCGCGGACGCTGGAGCGTATCGAGGCGCTATTCCATTCGATTGGTTTCGAAATCGCGCAAGGGCCAGAAATCGAAACGGATTTTTATAATTTTACCGCGCTCAATATCCCGGAAAATCACCCGGCACGCGCAATGCATGACACTTTCTATGTGGATGCCCAGCATGTGCTGCGCACCCATACTTCACCGGTGCAGGTGCGCTATATGGAAGAGAACCAGCCGCCCCTGAAAATCATCGCACCGGGGCGCGTATTCCGTGTGGATTCCGATGCAACGCATTCACCGATGTTTCATCAGGTTGAAGGTCTGTGGGTGGATGAAGAAATCAGTTTTGCCAATCTCAAAGGGGTGGTGCAGGACTTCTTACAGCGCTTTTTCGAGCGGGATGATTTGCAGGTGCGTTTTCGCCCATCATTTTTTCCCTTTACCGAACCTTCGGCTGAAATGGACATGAGCTGGAATGGCGGCTGGCTTGAGATCGGTGGTTGTGGCATGGTGCACCCCAATGTTCTGAAGCATGTAAATATCGACAGTGAAAAATACATCGGTTTCGCTTTTGGTCTGGGGGTCGAACGTCTGGCAATGTTGCGATATGGAGTCAATGACTTACGATTGTTTTTTGAAAACGACCTTAAGTTTCTTAAGCAGTTTAATTGATTGAAACACGAAAAATGTGCGAAGCGGTTCCATACTGCCCAAACGCATTCGTGCTCTCCGTGGTAAATAAGATATGAAATTCTCGGAAAACTGGTTACGTACTTTCGTAAACCCTGCGCTCGATTCTGATCAATTGGCCCATGCCCTTACAATGGCAGGATTGGAAGTGGAAGGTTTGGAGTCCGTAGCGCCTGCTTTTGAAAAAATTGTGATCGCGGAAGTTCTGTCAGTGGAAAAACATCCCAATGCAGATCGCTTGAATGTATGCCAGGTCAATGCGGGTGAAGTGGAACCCCTGCAAATCGTTTGCGGTGCGCCGAATGTTCATGCAGGTGCGCGTGTGCCATGTGCTATGGTTGGTGCAGAGTTGCCCGGTATCTCGATCAGGAAGGTAAAGGTCAGGAATGTGGAATCTTTCGGCATGCTGTGCTCGGCCAGGGAACTGGGCATGGCAGAAGAGAGCAATGGCCTGATGCTGTTGCCCCCCGATGCGCCGGTTGGCACTTCCATTCGGGATTATCTGGACCTCGATGACCATATATTTACCCTCAAACTCACGCCCAACCGAAGCGATTGCCTGGGCATGCTGGGCGTCGCGCGCGAAGTTGCCGCAGTGACCGGAATCAGGCTGGGGCAGAAAAAGGATTTTCTCTCTTTTCAGCCTACTCTTTCAGATAAACCCGAAATCCAGATATTGGAGCCTGTCGCATGTCCGCGTTATTGCAGCAGGGTGGTTCGAGGTGTGAATCTGGCTGCGGCAACACCGGACTGGATGGTGCGTCGACTGGACCGCTCGGACGTGCGCAGCATTAATGCCGTGGTGGACATTGCCAATTATGTCATGCTGGAATTGGGTCAGCCGTTGCATGCCTTCGATCTGGCTAAACTCAAGGGGAAAATTCAGGTGCGTTTTTCCCGGCCGGGCGAGGAACTGGTGTTGCTGAACCAGCAGAATATAAAGCTGGATCCTGACATGCTGGTTGTTGCGGACGATGTGTCTGTGCTTGCCCTGGCAGGGATCATGGGAGGGGAAAGCAGTGCGGTGTCGGATGGGACTGCAGATATTTTGCTCGAAAGCGCCTTTTTTGATCCCGACGTGATTGCTGGCAAGGCACGCCGCCTCGGCTTGTCAACGGACTCATCCTATCGTTTTGAGCGCGGCGTGGACTTCGCTGCTACCCGTGATGCGCTGGAGCGTGTATCTGCCTTGATTCTGCAAATATGTGGTGGCGAAGCAGGAGGCGTGTCAGAGGTCACTGGAGCGTTGCCGCCGCGTAATGTTATCGTTTTGCGTGCGGATAGAGCGCGACGCGTTCTCGGCATTGATCTTGGCGTAACTGTGATCTCATCACTTCTGCAACGTCTCGATTTTGCATTTACAGAGCAAAATGGTCATTTTCATGTAACACCGCCGAGCTATCGCTTCGACTTGTCCATCGAGTCCGATCTAATCGAAGAACTGGCGCGATTGCATGGCTATGATCATATTCCGGCCCTGCCGCCGCACAGCGCCCTGACGCTGCTTCCTCAAAATGAATCCTTGCAGGGGATGAGTCAAATTCGTCAACTGCTGATTGCACGCGATTATCAGGAAGTGGTGACCTACAGTTTTGTAGACAAGCAGTGGGAAGCCGATCTGGCCGGTAACGATAATCCTGTATTGTTACAAAACCCTATCGCAAGTCAGCTCGGTGTGATGCGATCTACATTGCTGGGCGGTCTGCTGGATGTTTTACAGTTCAACCTCAATCGCAAGCATGAGCGTGTCAGAATCTTCGAAATCGGACGCTGCTTTTTCCCTGAGGAAGCAGGTTATGTTCAGCCGCAGCGCGCAGCGGCCTTATGCTTCGGCACTGTCAAGGCAGAACAGTGGGGAGAAGCTTCGCGGCAGATTGATTTCTTTGACATCAAAGCTGACCTGGAATCCTTGTGCTACCCCTTGGAGCTCAAGTTTGTGGCATCTATCCATCCGGCGCTCCATCCCGGACAATCTGCCCATGTGTTGCTGAATGATGAACCGGTGGGCTGGATTGGAACTTTGCATCCCCGCTGGCAACAGAAGTACGACCTGCCTCAGCCGGCAGCCATGTTTGAAATCGATCTTGCGGCGTTAATGCAGCGAAAAATACCCGCCTTCAGTGAAATATCCAGATTTCCTGCCGTTAGAAGGGATCTGGCTATTGTCGTTGATGAGGCGATGAGCGTCCAGGATCTGCTGGATGGCGTAAGAATTCACCTTCCTGTAACGGTCACGGATCTCAAGTTGTTTGACGTATATCGTGGCAAAGGTATTGATTTAGGTAAAAAAAGTCTTGCATTCAAGGTGCTGATGCAAGATACTCAGAAAACTTTAACGGATGATGAAGTTGAAACGGTCATGGCCCATATCAAGGATATTCTTGCCACCCGTTTCAATGCGACACTCCGAGCTTGAGGAATAACTGATGACGCTCACCAAAGCCGAGTTGGCAGATATGCTGTTTGAACATGTAGGCCTGAACAAGCGTGAAGCTAAGGACATGGTCGAGTCTTTTTTCGAAGAAATTCGTATAGCGCTGGAAAGTGGGGATGGCGTCAAGCTTTCTGGTTTTGGCAATTTCGAGTTGCGTGACAAACCTCAGCGCCCGGGTCGTAACCCGAAAACCGGAGAAGAAATTCCAATTACAGCAAGGCGTGTTGTTACATTTCATGCCAGCCAGAAACTCAAGGCATTAGTGGAAGAATCCTATGCAGGAAACAGCGTCCAAAGCTGAACTGCCCCCCATCCCCGCGAAGCGCTATTTCACTATCGGTGAGGTAAGTGAGTTGTGCGGCGTTAAGCCGCATGTGCTGCGCTATTGGGAACAGGAGTTTACCCAGCTTAAACCCGTGAAAAGGCGTGGTAATCGCCGTTATTATCAACATCACGAAGTGTTGCTGATTCGTCGTATTCGCGATCTCTTGTATGAACAGGGATTTACTATAAGCGGTGCTCGAAACCGACTTGACGAGGCTCCCGATGTCAAAAGTGAGACTGTCGACAAGAAAGAAAAATCGCTCCCTGTGATTTCCTCTGACTGTAATCTCGCTCATATTCGTAACGAAATTAAAAGCATTCTTGATCTGTTGCGTAACTAGCCAGCATTGCTCTTTTTGGCTATAATTGCGGCCTTCGGGGCGTAGCGCAGCCTGGTAGCGTACTTGCATGGGGTGCAAGTGGTCGGAGGTTCAAATCCTCTCGCCCCGACCAGAAAGTCAGAAATGGGTTAGGCATAATGCCTGGCCCATTTTTTTGTTCAGCGTACTTCTGTTTAACCTTTTGTATTAGAAAAGATCATTATGATTCGGTCTTATTGATTTTATCGGGCCTGCTGTTTTGCTTTCGCCTCCCCGCAAAGAAGTCCGTTAATATTTTCCCGCACACTCCAGCCTGAATGCCTCCCGTGACCTCCGTGTGATGATTGAGGCGCTGTTCCTGAAAAACGTTGATAATGCTGCCACATGCGCCGGTTTTTGGATCACTTGCGCCATAAAACAAATGTCCGATGCGCGCATGCATGATTGCCCCGGCACACATAACGCATGGTTCAAGCGTTACATACAAATCACAATCCACCAGGCGATAGTTGCCAAGATGTTTCGAAGCCTCACGCATAGCCTGAATTTCGGCGTGGGCGCTTGGGTCGTGACAACTGATCGGTGAATTGAAGCCGCGGCCAATGATTTCATTTTTGTACACAACGATTGCGCCCACTGGCACTTCACCTAGCGTGGCTCCAAGTTTTGCGAGCTCAATCGCATAGCCAATGAATTCATCAATTTGTTCAGTAGAACGATCGTTTTTCATTTAAATCATGCGGCTAGATAAGTTTGATTTTTGTCACCATATTTTTAATCTATTCATTGGTGGTGATTTATGATTGAATACGCAGTCTAGGTTAACACAAGCACAGGATTAGTATGGCGGATCGCCGATTACAGGTTTTTTACACGGTTGCCAAACAACTCAGTTTTACCAAGGCTGCGGAACTGTTATTTATGACCCAGCCTGCCGTGACTTTCCAGGTCAAGCAGCTGGAAGAGCATTTTAATACACGACTGTTCGAACGGAGTCACAGTAAAATCTCCCTGACGCCAGCCGGTGATTTGGTTCTTGATTATGCTGAAAAGATTCTTAATCTTACGGCAGAAATGGAAACCAGAATGGGGGAAATGACTGGCCAGATCAGCGGTATTTTGATGCTGGGTGCCAGCACCACGATTGCAGAATATATGCTACCCCGGAAACTGGGTGATTTCATGGCGCGATATCCGCAAGTGCAGGCGCGCCTGACTGTTGCAAATTCAGAAAATATAGAAAGCAAGGTGGCTGATCATACTCTTGACGTTGGTTTGATCGAGGCTCCATCGCAACATCCTCAACTGAAAAATACCGTGTGCTGCGAGGATGAACTTGTAATGATTTGTTCGCCACAGCATCCATTGGGAAAGCTATCTGAAATTTCACCTGCACAACTGGCTGAGCAGCCATATATCAGTCGTGAGATTGGTTCAGGAACGCGTAATGTGGTGGACGATTACTTCCGCCAGGCCAATGTTTCGCCAGACGATCTTCATATCATGATGGAGCTGGGTAGCCTCGAGGCAATCAAGGGGGCTGTGGAGGCTGGACTTGGTGTTGCTATCGTATCTCGCTCAACCATTCTGAAAGAACTTAAGCTCGGTGATCTGGTGGCAGTTTCATTGAATCCTCCCCTGATTCGTCCACTTTCAGTGGTGTATACGGATGGAAAATTTCGCTCGCGTTTATTGCAGGCATTTCTGGATTATGCGGTTGATAAATTGAAAGATTGAAATCAATTGATTGGCTGATGATAGAATTTAAATGCTGATACGCGGTGGCGCTGCTCTCAAGCCTGAAGAGCAAAAACTGTTGAAATTGTTTCGTGCTCTAGATCGTGTAAAGCAACAGAGCGCGACGTCGTTCATGGAATTCTTGCTGAGCCAGGGTGGGGGTGTGGCTGAAAACAAGCCCCTGCAGCCAGACAACATCCCCCGCCCGGACAAAGAAAGCGTAGTCAAGGCTATCAAACGCATGCGCGCAACATATCATATGCTTGACCAGAACAAGCTATTCAATGAAACCTCTCAGCACATGACCTCTCACCTGTTGCATGGAAAGTCAGCTACGGATGTGATTGACGAGTTGGAAATTATGTTTGCACGGCACTACCAACTCTATCTGGAGGAGATGGGTGAAAATGTTCCAGAACCAGTGCACGGCACGTCTGGAAAGGATTGATCCGGGAAGTGGCCCTGTTTTGGGCCGGAAAAATTGATGGAGCCCTTTTTGAGGGCTCCATCATGTTAAAGTGCCTCTGATGCGTAGTCTGCCAGCCTTGAGCGTTCACCACGCATCAATGTAACATGGCCGTTATGCGCCCAACCCTTGAAGCGATCTACGACATAAGTCAAACCTGAGCTTCCTTCGGTCAGATAAGGGGTATCAATCTGTGCGATATTACCCAGGCAAACGACCTTGGTGCCCGGACCGGCACGGGTAATCAGCGTTTTCATCTGCTTGGGCGTGAGGTTTTGCGCTTCATCAATAATCAGAAACTTGTTCAGAAACGTCCGTCCACGCATGAAATTCAACGCTTTGATCTTGATTCTGGAGCGGATCAGGTCCTGAGTCGCAGCACGACCCCATTCGCCGGCTTCCTCATCCGTTTTATTGAGTACGTCAAGGTTGTCTTCTAATGCGCCCATCCATGGACTCATTTTTTCCAGTTCGGTGCCTGGCAGGAAGCCGATGTCCTCGCCCACAGGCACGGTAACCCGGGTGACAATGATTTCGGAATAGCGTTTCTGGTCCAGTGTTTGCTGCAGTGCTGAAGCCAGTGTCAGCAAGGTTTTACCCGTGCCGGCCTGGCCCAGCAGGGTGACAAAATCGATGTCCGGGTTCATTAACAGGTTAAGAGCAAAATTCTGCTCACGATTGCGAGCATTGATTCCCCATACAGCATTCTTCTGATGACTGTAGTCCTTCAATGTCTCCAGAATCATGGAATTGCCTTCCTGCTCCTTTACGATGGCGTAAAAGGGCGTGGGATCTTCCTGATAAACCAGTTCGTTGACAAAAAGGCTGGAACAGAGTGGGCCGGTCAGTTTGTAAAGCGTATGTCCGGTTTCTTGCCAGGATTTCATGTCCTTGCTATGGCGATCCCAGAAATTCAAAGGAAGCTCGCGTACGCCGGTGTAGAGAAGGTCGGTGTCCTCAAGCACCTTGTCGTTAAAATAATCTTCAGCTGCAAGGCCCAGGGCTCGGGCCTTGATTCGCATATTGATATCTTTGCTGACGAGACTGACTTTGCGCTTGATGTGTTGGCGCTGCAGGTGCATTACTACAGCCAGAATCTGGTTGTCGGCCTTGCCAACCGGAAAATTGACTGGCAATTCGCCTGTAATGGCCTCGGTTTGCAGAAATAGCTTTCCCGTGGCGCTACTGTTATTGCCATGATTTTTGAGCAGAATGCCTTGTTCGATGGCGTCTTTACTACTGCTGACAATTTCATCCAGAAAGCGGCTTGCCTGACGGGCATTCCGCGCGACTTCAGAAACCCCCTTTTTATTGTTGTCGAGTTCTTCAAGTGTCATCATCGGCAGGTAAATGTCGTGTTCCTCGAAGCGGAACAAACTGGTCGGATCGTGCATCAATACATTGGTGTCCAGCACAAAAATCTTGTTTGAATTTGCCGACTTTCTGGAACCCATGCGAACTCCCTGAAAAGTTAATGTATTAATTTATATAAGCCATGCGACATTCTGATTAAATATGGAATTTATCAGCAGAATCGATGGCGTTTTCAAGCAGGGTGGCGACGGTCATCGGGCCGACTCCGCCCGGAACAGGGGTGATCCATCCCGCTCGTTGAGAAGCAGTGGCGAATTCAACGTCGCCACATATCTTTCCATCCGGAAGACGATTAATGCCCACATCAATCACAATGGCGCCATCCCGGACCCATTCTCCCTTGACCAGGCCAGGTTTACCGACGGCGACAACCAGAATTTCGGCTTCACTGACATAATCCGCAAGACCGCGAGTAAAGCGATGTGTGGTCGTTACCGTACAGCCGGCAAGCAGTAATTCCAGACCCATCGGCCGACCGACGGTATTTGAGGCGCCTACGACAACCGCATTCTTGCCTTTTAACTCCACTCCTGTACTTCTGAGCAAGGTCATCGCGCCACGTGGAGTGCAAGGCCTTAAAACAGGGATTCGCAATGCCAGTCGCCCTATATTGTACGGATGAAAGCCATCGACATCCTTGTCCGGATGGATGCGTTCGACAATAGCTTCGCTATCTATATGCGCCGGTACTGGCATCTGCACAAGAATACCGTCAATCAACCTGTCTTCGTTCAGTTTGTCGATCAGTGCCAGCAGCTCATCCTGGCTTGTGGATGCGGGAAGGTCATAAGAAACCGAATGGAAGCCCGTTGTGTCGCAGGCACGACGCTTGTTACGGACATAAATGGACGAGGCGGGGTCGTCACCGACAAGAATTACAGCCAGACCGGGGCGCCTTTTGCCTTCAGCTACACGAGATTCTACGCGTTGCTTGATTTGTTGCAGAAGCTGGTCGGCGATTGCTTTACCATCAATAATCTGTGCTGGCATTTTATGGGCGTAAATTTATGTTGAAGAGGAATTTTACGACACTTTAAGTGGTTTTGCTTCGGAAGCAAAGCTTCTGGAAGTCAAGTTGACGGCTCAGCTCATGCCATGTATAGTGCGCGTCTTCGGGGTGTAGCGTAGCCTGGTAGCGCGCCTGGTTTGGGACCAGGATGTCGGGAGTTCGAATCTCTCCACCCCGACCAGGATTTGTCCGACAATCTGCCCGTAGCTCAACCGGATAGAGCACCAGCCTTCTAAGCTGGGGGTTACAGGTTCGATTCCTGTCGGGCAGGCCAGTTTGGTCTGTTTCACCAGTGGTGGCTGTAGCTCAGTTGGTAGAGTCCCGGATTGTGATTCCGGTTGTCGTGGGTTCGAGCCCCATCAGCCACCCCATCTATTCAAGCACTTAGCGCGAAAACGCCTGAGTGCTTTTTCATTTGCGGCGCCCTGTCTTCAAATGGCCGCAGTGCCTGTCGCTTCGTATTCTCGATATTCCATTTGGTTTAAGTGCTTGCTTGTCGCGTGAAAACTTTCTCCGACAGTCGGTTCATTTTATTGAGTGTTGACGCAACCCGACGCACCAACATGAATCAATCATCTGGCTTTTGAAATGCCGTATTCCAACCGGCTGGAAACGATTTGCCAGAATCGGCTTGATCCATTGGCTTTGTTACATCATTGCCATGTTCCATGGTTAAATACCCGCTATAGATAATCCAAGAAAATAGTGCTCGAATAAGAATATTACGTGATGCCCGTTTAGGGAGCCCAGTGCAACAGTGGTGTGTTTCATCTATTTCGAGTGTCATGCAGATTTGATGGTGGAGAAGCAGGTATGGAGCGTACGATTCTGCTGGTGGATGATGAAGCCAATATACTTTCCGCTCTGACGCGTTTGCTGCGTCCGAAGGGGTACCGTATCCTGCGTGCAGGTAGCGGAAGGGAAGGGCTGGACATTCTGGCGCAGAATGAGGTTGGTGTGATTGTTTCCGACCAGCGCATGCCTGAAATGACCGGGGTTGAGTTTCTCCATCGGGTGAAAGACCTTTATCCCGATACGGTGCGTATCGTTCTCTCTGGTTATACCGAGTTGAATTCAATTACGGATGCCATCAACAGGGGGGCAATTTATAAGTTCCTTACCAAGCCGTGGGAAGACGATCTGTTGCGCGCCAATATCGAGGAGGCGTTCGAGCGCTATGAAATGAAGCGCGAGAATGATCGTCTCAAGCGTGAACTTGAAAAGCGGGTAGAAGAGAAAACGCAAGAATTGACCCGCAGCCTGAAGGTATTGCAGGTTTCGCAGGAAGTTCTTGAAGCCCTGCCAGTGGCAGTGGTTGGCATTGACAACGAAGGTGTCATCGCTATCGCGAATTCCATGGCGCACTTTCTGCTGGATTGCAGTGGCGGACGTCCACTTCTGGGCGAACCCGCACAAGGCTTGATTCCAAACGAATTGCTGGCCTGTCTTGAAAATTCCGCTTTTGCCCTGCCAAATGGTGAAAATGTCCAGTGCTGGCATACCACGATGGGGCGTCTTTCCTTCTCCCAGGGGCAGGTGCTGGTTTTTGCCCCACTACAGAAAATTGAACCCGGTAAACATGATGCATGAAATTCTGGATCGTCTTCACCAGTTGCCCTCCATTCCAGCCGTTGTGCAGGAACTGATTATTAGTTTTGAAGATCCTGATCTTGACAGCCAGCATCTGGCAGAGAAAATCAGCCATGACCAGGCGATTTCCGCCAAGGTTCTGCGGGTTGCAAATTCTGCTTTTTATGGCTTGCCTCGCCAGGTAGGGTCGATCCAGGAAGCCGTGGTGGTCTTGGGTTTTGGCGCTGTTCGCAGTCTGGTGCTCTGTGCTGGAATCGTCGATGCTTTTTCTTTATCCGAGCCGGATTGTGTCGATCGAAATCTTTACTGGAAGCATAGCCTGATCACTGCTTCTTACGCTAAGTCCGTGGCAAAATGCCTGCGTCAGGATGGTGAAATGGCTTTTTCCACCGGGTTGTTGCATGACATCGGTGTCTTGGTGCTGGACGTCTGCGATCACGAGCGTTTTGCAAAGTTGTGGCATGACGCTCCAGGACGCGGTGAAGCCTTGATCCGGGCTGAACGAGCAGCCTTGGGTTTCGATCATGCGGAACTGGGAGCCGAAGTGGTGCGTCGCTGGAGATTTCCCCTAGCCATCGAGGATGCGATTCGCTATCACTATCAACCCGAATGCGTGCCAAGCCAGTTGTTGACAGGGATCGTGCAGCTTGCCGCGTTGCTGGCGCATTTCAGTGAGGAAAATCTGCCCGAGCGTGAATGGCTGGAGAATATTCCTCAGTCTCTGTGTAATGCCTTGAACCTGGACTGGGACAGCTTGCGCGATTGTCTGCCGTCACCTGAACAACTTGAAGCAGCAACAAATCAAATCCTGATGTGAGGAAATACAATGTCACTTGACCGTATTACCAAGCTGTCCTGGATCTATGATTTATATCGCCTGGGGCAGTCGCCTCAGTTGCTGGAAGAGCCGGACAAGATTTACCAGGCGTTGCTGGAGCATATCGTGGCCGGCTTCGATGCGCGTAGCGGTTCGCTTGCCTTGCAGGCCGAGGAACAGTCCAACCTCACTATCGTGGCCGGAATTGATTTGCCGCCCCAAGTCATAGGATGCTCAGTTGCCCTGGGGAATGGTGTGCTGGGCTGGGTGGCGCAGCAAGGGCAGCCTCTCCTGATCAACGGCGATCTCGATCCGCAAAAATACCCCGGTATTCAGCGCAAGCGCGAGCAGGCGGCACCGAGCTCTGCCTTGTGCTGGCCGCTCAAGTTGCGCGACCGGGTGATTGGCGCCCTGAGCGTGAACCGCCCTGCAGAGAAGGCGCCTTTCGGTGAAAGTGATCGCGATCAGGGAACTGCCATACTTAATCTCGCCAGCCTGGCGCTGGAAAATATCCAGTTGCAGCTCGATCAGCAGAAACGCTTCATTGAACTGCAGGCGATTAATCAGAAACTGGCCGAGGCTCAGGATCAGTTGCTGCAGGCGGAGAAGATGGCCTCCATCGGTCAGCTTGCCGCCGGAGTCGCGCACGAGATCAACAACCCTGTCGGCTATGTGGCCTCCAATCTGAGCTCCCTTGGGCGCTATGTGAATGACCTGCTGTCCCTGCTTGATGCATGCGAACAACTCGATAATAGCCTTTCTGGAGAAGCGCCAGAGTTGCTGGCACTGCGCGCGCTCAAGGAAAAAGTGAATGTCACCTATCTGCGCGAGGATTTGCATGATCTGCTGGCCGAATCGAAAGAAGGCCTGGAGCGGGTCAAGAAAATTGTCCTCGACCTGAAAACGTTTTCCCATGTCGATGAGGCCGAATGGCAGATTGTTGATCTGCATCAGGGGCTGGAGAGCACCCTGAATATCGTGTGGAACGAACTCAAGTACAAAGCCGAGGTGGTCAAGGAATATGGCACCCTGCCGGAAATCGAATGCCTGCCTTCCCAACTCGGTCAGGTATTCATGAACCTCCTGGTCAACGCGGGCCATGCAATCGAGGATCACGGCACCATTACCCTGCGCACCGGCCACGAAGGTGATCAGGTGTGGGTGGAAGTGGCCGATACTGGTAAAGGCATCGCTCCGGAGCATCTTGGCCGTATTTTTGATCCTTTCTTTACCACCAAACCGGTGGGCAAGGGGACTGGCCTCGGCTTGTCGCTTTCCTACGGCATTGTGAAAAAGCACCATGGGCACATCGAGGTGGATAGCACGCCCGGCAAGGGAACGACCTTCCGTGTCTGGCTGCCGCTGCGGCAAGCTGTAAAACTGGGAAGCTAAGCTGCCGTGGCAATTGAGAAGCGTAAATTGTCCGATATCGTTTTCGGCGTCAAAGGCGTGGAACGGCGCATTGGCTTTCTTGCTGCGGCCATTTTCGTGCTCGCAGTGCTCGTTACCGGAAGCATTATATTCGCCGTACTGGCGCAGCAACTGAGAAGCGAGTTTGAAAGTGGCATGGTGCGGACACTTAATGACAAGGCTGCGCTTTTTCAGCACGAAATCGAACACGGAAGCATCAGTGCTATCAGTATTGCCACGCGACGCCCCCGTCTTGCTGTTCTTATGTCTGCATTCAACGCGGGTGTGGATATCAAGGAAACCCGTCGGGAACTGAGCATGGCACTGGATATTATCCGTCCCGACATGAATCTTTCTGCATTGGCGCTCTACGACGTGCACGGCAAACTTGTGGCCGGGAGCGGAACGTTTCTCAACAAGCCCTTTGCAGTAAGCCTGCGCAAACCGGATAACGCGGCCTTGCTATGGTACGACGGCTTTTATCTTGCTGTTACTGCAGCAATGCAGCAAAACGGGGTGAACATCGGGACTGTCAGGATGGAAATACCCCTCCTGGCCATGACGGCGGCTTTTCAGGATTACCGGGGCAGCGGTGAAACCGGGGAAACTGTTCTGTGCGCGGCCATTCCGGATGAACGTTTGCGATGTTTTCCGACCCGCCTTCACCCTCAGCCTTTTGATGTCCCGATCGGTGGTATCGAAGGTAAATCTCTTCCGATGAGTCTGGCTATCGCCGGGAAAAGTGGAATTGTCACCTCGCTTGATTATCGTTTGCAGTCGATATTCGGAGCCTACCGGCCTTTAGGCAGCAGCGGTTTGGGCATCGCTGTGAAAATCGATGGCCGGGAATTGCGGCAGCCGGCTCTCAAGCATTTGCTGTGGATCGTTCCCTTTCTGATTGCTTTGCTGGGACTTGGTTTTGCCCTGTTGCGCTGGCAGGTAGGACCGCTGGTGCGGGAGATGGTGAACGCCAGGGCGCGGGTTCACGGCATTGTGGATAATTCGGCGGACGGGATTGTCGTCATCGACGAGCTTGGCGTGGTTGAATCCATCAATTATTCAGCCGCACGAATTTTTGGGTATCCGTCCTTCGAGGTGATCGGCAGGAACGTCAATATGCTGATGCCGGACCCTTATCGCGGCATGCACGACGAAGGTATTCGCAATTATCTGCGCACTGGCGAGGCCAAAGTGATCGGGCGTGGTGCACGTGAAGTGCAAGGGCAACGCAAGGATGGCAGCGTTTTCCCCATGGAGCTCAGCCTGGGTGAAATGATGCAGGACGGCAAGCGCCTGTTCATCGCTTCGATACGCGACACCAGCAAGCTTAAACAGGCTCATGACGAGCTTAAATCCAGTTTTTTTGCGTTGCAGGTGATCAACGAAGAGCTGGAAGAGGCGCATGCGCAGCTCAGGAAAGCCGAACAGGATAAGGACCGGCAGATGGATGCGCTGGCGGATGCGAACGTGCGTATGGCCCTGTTTCACTCAAGCATGGAGCAGATTCACCAGGCCGATATGGGTTTTTCGGAGAGTGGCGATTCGCAAGCCTTCTACCACAGCATCCTGTGCGACATCATGTCCCTGATCAATGCCAGATATGGCGCGGTAGGGTTGTTCGATGCAAGCGGCAAGCTGCAGCAATTCCTGACTGAAGGTATTTCAGAGGAAGAAAAGAAATTAATCGGGCCGTACCCGGTTGGAAAAGGTCTGCTGCAGGCGTTTTACAAGGAAAACACCATTACCCGCGTAGGGCGGATTGCGGATGACCCGCACTCCTGCGGTTTTCCACCCGGACATCCACCGATGACCAGTCTGCTCGGCGTGCCACTGAATGTGAGAGGCGTTACCAGAGGCGTGATTTACCTGACTGACAAGAGCGGCGGAGAGCCCTTCACGGAGCAGGACGAAATGCTGGTGGAGATGCTGGCGCGGGAAGTGGAGCATATCCTGGAAAGGGGAGAACTGGTTGCCCGCCTGCGTGACAGTAATCAGGATTTGACGCGGGAAAGAGAGGAGCAGCAGAGCCTGATCGAGAAACTGCATGAGGCCCAGGGGCAGTTGCTGCAATCAGAAAAAATGGCTTCCATCGGCCAGTTGGCGGCGGGGGTCGCACACGAGATCAATAACCCGATTGGCTATGTGTATTCCAATCTCGGTAGCCTGGAAAAATATATGCAGGACCTGTTTTCCATGCTGGAAGCCTTCGAAGCGGCAGAGGGCGAATTTCCGCCGGAGAGCGCAAGCCTGTCTCGCATCCTGGCGCATAAGGAGACGGTCGACCTGTCTTTCCTTAAAGAGGATATTCCTACCCTCATGGCCGAGTCGAAGGAGGGCATTACCCGTGTGAAAAAGATCGTTCAGGATCTCAAGGATTTTTCTCATGTCGACGAAGCCGAGTGGCAGAAGAGCGATCTGCATCACGGGCTGAACAGCACACTCAATATCGTGTGGAACGAACTCAAGTACAAGGCTGAGGTCGTCAAGGAATATGGCGAACTGCCTGAAATCGAATGCATTCCCTCCCAGTTGAACCAGGTTTTCATGAACCTGCTGGTCAATGCCGGCCATGCTATCGAAAGCCAGGGTACCATTACCATTCGCACCGGCCATGAAGGGGATCAGGTGTGGGTGGAAATCGCAGACACCGGAAAGGGGATTGATGCTTCGAACCTCAAGCGCATATTCGAGCCTTTCTTCACCACCAAGCCGGTCGGAAAAGGCACCGGGCTGGGGTTGTCGCTATCCTATGGCATCGTGACGAATCACCATGGACGCATCGAGGTCGAGAGCACGCCCGGCGTGGGCACGAGGTTCCGTGTCTGGCTGCCGGTCAGGCAGGCCGCGCCGACATGATGAAGCCATCCCGGGATTTTTTTCTTCCTGTGGGCGAATTCGGGCGATAGATGAAGCCGGAGCCGACGGTCTTTATCGTTGACGACGATGCAGAGATGCGCGGCGCGCTGTGCCGGGCAGTGCGTCTTGCCGGCATGCGGGCGGAGGCTTACGACAGCGCGGCGGCATTTCTGGCCTCCAGACGTGCTGACTGCTCCGGATGTCTGCTGCTTGATATGCACATGCCCGGCATGAGCGGACTGGAGCTGCAACAGCGCCTCCGGCTCGAAGAGGTGGATATCCCGGTCATATTTCTCACTGGCTATGGCAAGGTGCCTGATGTGGTCAGCGCCATGAAGTTGGGTGCCGTGGATTTTTTAGAAAAGCCATTCGAGAACGAAGACCTGATCGATCGTCTGCGCAAGGCCATCAGAATAGGCGAAGCGGTTCGTCTGAAACGCAACACCCACGCAAGGATTCGTCGCTGCCTTGCGCAGCTCACCCCGCGCGAGCTGGAAATCCTGGAACTTCTGCTCGCCGGCAAGGCCAACCGTGCCATCGCCGAAACCCTTGAGTTGAGCGTGAGGACAGTTGAAACCCATCGCGCCAACATCATGGTCAAGATGGAAGCCGGGTCTTTGAGTGATTTGGTCCGGAGGGTGCTGGAATTCAGGGCTCTTGAAAAGGATATTGATATCCGTTTATGATTTGTCTCCGTAGAAATACGGATGTCAAAGTTATCAATTGATAATAAATTGTCATGCTGATTTTCGGATTCGAACTGAGTGGAGATTTGCATGGCAAAAAGGCAATTACGAGGTGTGCCACGTTCTGCCTCCGGTTTACTTTATTGGGTGCCTTTTCTGGCATTCATCTTCCTGGCCTGCGCCATTGGTACTGCCGGTTATTTTGCCTTCAGCCGGGCTCAGCAAAACGTCAAGGATGAAGCTCACAGTACCCTGGGTGCCATTGCCGACCTTAGGGTCAATCAGGTGGTCAAATGGCGCGAGACCTACAATCAAATCGGCGCGGTGATGGCTGGGGATCCCATGCTGGCTGCCGAGATCGGGCGTTGGTTGCAGCGCGGCGCGCCGCAGGATGAGGGCGCGCAACACATCGCGCAGCGCCTTAAGGCAGTGCAGCAGGCTTATGCTTTCCAGGGCGTGTTCATTCTCGATACGCAGGGCAGGGTACGCGAACTGTCAGTGACGCCGGATGCCCTGCCACCTACGCCAATGGGCGCTCAACTGGTGATGGACGCCATGCGCACACGCAAGGTCATTCTTACCGATCTGCACCCGGGAGCGGAAGCGCCGCGCATCAGGCTGGATCTGGTGGTGCCGGTCCTCGCCGGGGGTGATACGCGCAATCCGGCTATTGCCGGCATTTATTTCCGCATCGACCCCGAAACCTATCTTTATCCACTGCTGCAATCCTGGCCGACTGCCAGTTCGAGCGCGGAAGCCATTCTGGTGCGCCGCGAGAGCGACGAAGTGGTGTTTCTGAACAGGCTGCGCCACCGCGAGAACACGGAGCTGCAACTCCGTTTTCCGGTAAGCGACAAGGCGCTGCTGGCGGCGATGATGGCGCGTGGCATTGGCGGATTGGTCGAAGGGGTCGATTACCGGGGAGTGCATGTGATCGGGGCGACGCGCATTGTGCCGGGCTCGCCCTGGTTCCTGGTCGCCAAGATGGACCGGGAAGAGATTTATGCCCCGGTGCGCAAGGCGGCCTTGATCGTGGCAATGCTGACGCTGGTTTTCATTATCGCGGCTGGGGTGTTCATCGGCTTGTGGTGGCGACAGCAGCGCACAAAATTGCTGGCCAATCAGTATGAGCGTGACCTCATGCATCAGGAACGGGTGCTGCGCAGCGAGCAGAAAACACGCTTGCTGCTCGAATCCGCCGCCGAGGCGATTTACGGGGTAAACATGGAAGGCAATATTACCTTCGTTAACCCGGCCTGCCTGCAATTACTGGGGTACGAGCGGGAGGAAGAGCTACTTGGCCGACATGCCCACAAACTGTTTCACCACAGTCATGAGGATGGCTCTCCCTATCCGGCGGAGAAATGCCGTGCTTACGAAGCCTGCTGGAACGATGCGGGTGTGCATGTGGATGACGAGGTGTTCTGGCGCAGGGATGGCAGCACTTTTAACGTCGAATATCATGCCCATGCAATTCGCCACGAAGGCCTGATCGATGGCTTCGTCGTCACTTTCATGGACATCTCGGAACGCAGGCGAGCCGAGCAGCAGTTGCGCCTTGCAGCCCAGGTGTTCGAGGACAGCCTGGAGGCCATTTTTATCACCGATGCTGAGAACAGCATCATTTCGGTCAACCAGTCCTTCATTGACATTACGGGCTACACGCCAGGCGAGGTGATAGGACAGAGTCCGAGCATGCTGAAATCGGGACGCCACGATGCAGCGTTTTTCCGCGGCATGATGGATTCGATTCATGATACTGGCCATTGGCAGGGTGAAATCTGGAACAGGCGCAAGAATGGGGAAATCTATCCGGCCTGGATGTCGATCAGCGAAATCAGGAACGCTCAGGGAGAAGTCAGCCATTATGCCGCGATTTACAGCGACATCAGTGCGATCAAGGCGGCTGAAGAAAATCTTAGATTATGGGCACGGGCGATGGAATCCAGTGTCAATGCCATTTTTATCGCTGATGCCCGAAAGGAAAATTTCCCGATTTTCTATGTCAATCCTGCATTCGAACGTATTACCGGTTTTTCCAGCATGGAGGTGGTGGGCAAGAGTTGCCGCATGCTTGATGACGAGGGCGTGAACCAGCCACAAATCGCGGAACTCTATCTGGCCATTCGCGAGCAGCGCGACGGCAACGCGGTGCTGAGTCATTATCGCAAGGATGGGAGCCTGTTCTGGGTCGAATTGTTTTTTTCGCCAGTGCGCGACGAAAATGGCTATGTGACCCATTTTGTAGGGGTCATGAACGACATTACCGAGCGCAAACGTTATGAGGAACAACTTGAACGCCATGCGCATTTTGACGAATTGACTGGTCTGGCCAACCGTAATCTGGTACACGATCGCCTGAACCAGTCACTTGCCCATGCCCGGCAACGGCAAAACGAACTGGCCGTGCTGCATCTCGATCTCGATAATTTCAAGCTGGTTGTCAATAGCCTTGGTCATGCCAATGCCGACCAGTTGCTCAAGGCCATTGCCGGGCGCCTGGCGGCCTGTGTTGGTGAGGGCGATACCGCCGCGCGCTGGAGTGGTGACGAATTCGTGCTGGTTCTGTCCAGTCTGGCAAATGGTGACAATCTGACCCAGCTTGTGCAGAAAATCATGGATACGCTGTCCGAACCCTATGTCATCGCCGGGCAGGAGCTTTACACCACCTTCAGCATGGGCATCGCGCAGTACCCAAAGGATGGCCGAGAAGTGGAACAGTTGCTTAAAAATGCCGATGCCGCCATGTACCGTGCCAAGGAGCAGGGACGTAACAATTTCCAGTTTTATGGTCAGGATATGAATGTCCTGGCGATGGAGCGGCTGATGCTGGAAAACAGCCTGCGCCACGCGCTGGAGCGGGGCGAACTCCTGCTGCACTATCAGCCCAAGGTGGATTTGCAGAGCGGGGCGATGCTCGGAATGGAGGCGCTGTTGCGCTGGCAGCACCCGGAACATGGCATGATTTCTCCCGCCAGTTTCATTCCGCTGGCGGAGGAAACCGGCCTGATCGTGCCGATTGGCGCATGGGTTTTGCATACCGCCTGTGCCCGGAACAAGGCATGGCAGGAGGCTGGATTTGCGCCCATCAGCGTCGCCGTCAATCTGTCGGCACGCCAGTTCTGGCAGCAGGACCTGGTCGAGACGGTCAGGACAGCACTGAGTGAGACCCGGCTTGATGCTGCCTTTCTTGAACTGGAAATCACCGAGAGCCTGCTGATGCACAATGCCGAGGAAGCGAGCGTTACCTTGAAAAAACTCAAGGCGATGGGCGTCAGATTGTCGATTGACGATTTCGGTACGGGTTATTCCTCGCTCAGTTATCTGAAACGCTTCCCGATTGATACCCTGAAAATCGACCGTTCTTTCGTGCGCGACATTATCAGTGACCCGGATGATGCGGCAATTGCCCGGGCGGTGATTTCCCTGGCCCATGACATGAAATTGAAAGTGGTCGCGGAAGGCGTGGAAAACGAGGAACAAATGAATTTCCTGCGCCTGCGCCAGTGCGATGAAATACAAGGTTACTATTTCAGCCGGCCCATACCGGAAGAAGCGTTCACCGAACTGCTCAGGGAAGGGCGGTACCTGCAGGTCAGTCCATCCGGCGAGGAAGCGGATAAGCGCGTGCTGCTCCTGCTCGACGATGAGGCCAATATTCTTTCGTCGCTGGCACGCCTGCTGCGCCCGGACAACTACACCATTCTCAGGGCGACCAGTCCCGATGAAGCATTCAACCTGCTGGCAACGCATCGGGTCGGCGTGATTCTTTCGGACCAGCGCATGCCGGGGATGAGCGGAACCGAATTCCTGCGCCGCGCAAAGCAGCTTTACCCGGAATCCGTGCGCATGGTGCTGTCCGGCTTCACCGAATTGAAAAGCGTGACCGATGCCATCAACGAGGGGTCGGTGTTCAAGTTTCTGACCAAGCCATGGGATGACGATCAGTTGCGTGAGCAAATACGCGAGGCATTTAAATACTATGAGCTGTCCAGCGAAAACGAGCGTCTTGCCAGGGAAGTCATCCAGGCACGGGAAGCACTTCCTGATTATCGGGCAGCAGCCATCGAAACTGTGGGCTGACGATCGAAAGTGCAGTCAGCATGACCTCACGCTCAAAATCAGGGGGAAGACCAGACCTGAAGAATGAGGTATTCTTCAGTAAGGAAATATGCCAAATGGCGTTTGCACTGGCTGCCGGGCATCTGGTATAAGTTCCCATTCAATCTCCCCGGATTCCGTGACTGCTGGAATAACATGAGTTATGAGTGAAATAGATCCACAGGCATCTTCTTCCAAACCGGCCACGCTCCTTTTCGTGGACGATGAACCCAATATCCTCAGCGCCCTGCGCCGCCTGTTCCGGCCCTATGGATACAAAATACACACGGCCGAGGGAGGAACGCTGGGGCTGGAGCTGCTTGAGCGCGAGCCGGTCGATCTGGTGATATCCGACATGCGCATGCCCAATATGGACGGCGCCCAGTTTCTTGAACAGGTGCGTCAGAAGTGGCCCGATACCATGCGCATCTTGCTGACTGGTTATGCCGATGTCAGTTCCACCATTGCCGCCATCAACAAAGGCGAAATTTTCCGTTACGTTTCCAAACCCTGGAATGACGACGATATCGTTTTGCTGGTAAAGCAGGCGCTTGACCTGAAAAACCTCGAGCAGGAAAAACGGCGTCTGGAAGAGCTGACGTTGCGCCAGAACGAGGAACTCATGGAGCTGAATGCCAGCCTTGAGGCCAAGGTGCTGGAGCGGACTCAGGAAGTCCGCCAGACCATGGGATTTCTGGAGCTCGCGAACAAGAAACTGAAAGACAGTTTCATTACCTCGCTCAAGGTGTTTTCCAATCTGATCGAACTGCGGGAACGTAGTCTCGCCGGGCACTCCCGTCGTGTTGCCGACCTGGCGCGTAACCTGGCCAGGCGCATGAATCTGAGCGACGGCGAAGTGAATGATGTTTTTGCCGCAGCCCTGCTACATGATATCGGCAAGATCGGCCTGCCCGACAAGGTGCTGACCCGGCCTTTCGTCACCCTTGCGGGAGAAGATCGCGACCTGGTAATCCGTCATTCCGCAACCGGCGAGGCTGCACTTATGGGCCTGGAGCAGCTTTACGGCGCAGCTAAATTGATTCGTGCTCATCACGAGCGCTGGGACGGCATGGGGTTTCCTGATGGTCTGTCCGGGCTGGCCATTCCCATGGGCGCCCGCATTCTGGCGCTGGCCAATGATTACGATGCGCTTCAGATCGGCACGTTGCTCAGCAAGCGCCTGACCCAGAGTGAAGCCGTGGCTTTTATTGTCGAAGGGCGAGGCAAGCGTTACGATCCCCAGGTGGTTGATGTTTTCGCCCCCATGATGGGTGCCGGGAGCGATGTCATTGCCGAGATGAGCGTCAAATCCCCGCAACTCAAAGCGGGAATGATTCTGTCAAGGGATCTGGTTACGCCGGAGGGGGTGATGCTGCTGTCGCGAGATTTCGTGCTTACCGATATCATCATCGAGCAGGTTCATAGTTTCGAGAGATCATCTGGCCGGGCTTTGACCCTCCATATTCGTACCGGGAAAGGGGAATAATCTTATGTATCGCATCATGCTGGTGGACGACGAGGAAAATATTCTCAAGGCGCTACGCCGTTTGTTGACGATTACCCCATGTGTTTATGACGGAATCGAGTACAAGATCAAGGTCGAGAGTTTCTCTACTGCGGACGAGGCGCTGGAATTCGCACGCCACAACACGGTGGACCTGGTGCTTTCGGATTACCGAATGCCGCGCAAGGATGGCGTGACTTTTCTGAAGGAGCTCAAGGAGATCCAGCCCAATGCAGCACGTCTGATCCTGTCTGGGTATGCTGATCTCAATGCTGTGATCGGCGCTATCAACGATGCCCAGATTTACCGCTTCATCAACAAGCCATGGAACGATTACGAGCTGGTGTCGAGCATTGCCCAGGCATTGGCCTACCGCAATCTGGCGCTGGAAAACCAGCGCCTGGCCGATCAGGCCCGTCTCGAGAACGGTGCCATGACCCCGCAGGAACTGGAACGCAAGCGTCTTGAAGAGCAGGAACCGGGGATTACCAATGTTCACTGGGGTCCGGACGGATCGGTAATTTTTGATGATATGTAGGTGTGCAGCTTGAGAGGTTAAGAACCAGCATGCCTGAATTCGACCCGCAAACCAGCAAGCTGACCTTCAAACTGGTCTACTATGGCCCGGCGCAAGGCGGAAAGACGACCAATCTGATGAAACTTCACGATCTGGTTGCGCCGGACATGAAGGGCGAAATCATGACGCTGGAAACCCAGAACGACCGCACCCTGTTTTTCGATCTGCTTCCGCTGGGGTTTCGCGCGCCTTCCGGCTTGCTGGTGAAGTTCCGCCTGTTTACCGTGCCCGGCCAGGTGGCACATGATGGCACGCGCAAGGCGGTGCTTTCACGCGCGGATGGCGTGGTGTTCGTGGCGGATTCGCAGAAAACCCAGAGCGTCAACAATGGCGAATCTTTCCAGAATCTGGCAGATAACGTTGCGCGGGTTGGGCTTAACTTCGATAAATTGCCGCTGGTGGTTCAATTCAACAAACGCGATCTTCCCAATATCCTGAGTGAGGAAGAAATCATGCAGCGCTGGTCGTCCGCACCCTGGCCCCTGCTGTTTTCGTCTGCGCTGGATGGGTCGGGGGTGCGTGAAACCTTTGCCGCCCTGTTGCGCCAGGTGTATCGGACGTGTAACCCGGAATTTGATTTTCAGGCCAAACATGGCCTGGATGAAGAGGCGTTTGTCAAAGGCGCCATGGGATGAGCGACCATCTGCCGGTCCCTTCCTTTGATCGAGAACTGGACTTTGCGGAATTGCTCGCCGATATTCCGCGCGAACGCCTGCAAAAAGCGCTGGTGCTATTGCTGGGTGGGGCCTTCCGCCTGGTGGATGAGCGAGGCAATGTACTCATCGGTGCCGACAGCGCCCCGGATCAGGCCCGAAGCGCACCTGTGGTGCTCGAACTCGAACCGGTCGGCTATCTGGAATGCGCCTGTGCGGATGACTCCAGAATGCAGAGTGCCGTGGCGCTGCTGGAACTGCTGCTGCGCGGTGCGGCACGCTACAAGATGGCTTCCGGGCTGCATATCGAATCTGTCCAGGCAGACTATGAAACCCTGAAGCGCAAGCATGCCGCGCTGGAGGAATCCGAGGCACGTTTCAGAACCCTTTCGGAACAACTCGAAATCCGTGTGCAGGAGCAGGTCCGGGCGCTGGAAGAATCCAGCCGCCAGCTTTATCAGGCTGAAAAACTGGCTTCGGTGGGGCGCCTTGCCGCCGGCGTGGCGCATGAAATCAACAATCCCATCGGTTTCGTGCGCAGCAATCTTTCAACGGCTCAGGCTTATGTTGAGAAAATTGCATCCCTGGACGAGACGGCCAAGTCGGGGCAGGCCATCAACCAGCGCTGGAAAGAGCTGGATATGAGCTTTGTGCTGGAAGACTTTGCCGAACTGATCAAGGAAAGCATTGTTGGCATCGATCGCGTGGCCCGTATCGTTGCCGATCTCAAGGGTTTTTCCAACGTGGATCGCGGCGAAGAAGAAATGGCGGACATCAACGACAGTTTGCGCCAGGCCTGCAAGGTCGTTGCCGGGCATTTGCCGCAAGGCGTCACGCTGCTTCAGGAGTTGGGGGAAATTCCGCGCATTCTCTGTTTGCCCGGGTACCTCAATCAGGCTTTCCTCAATGTGCTGGAAAACGCATTGCTGGCCGTTGCCGATGGCGGAGAGGTGAAAGTCAGATCGGCAAGGGAGGGTGACGAAATCCTGATTACGATCAGCGATAACGGTTGCGGCATTCCCGAAAACGTTGTCGGGCAGGTTTTCGAGCCTTTTTACACCACTCGTGATGTGGGGCAGGGGACGGGTTTGGGGCTCACGGTGGTTCGTGATATCGTTCAGGTTCATGGTGGCCGGGTGTCCATTGAAAGCCAGCCCAATACTGGCACCACGGTCACGATTCGATTACCTGTGTAAGCAGGACTCTAATGCCAAGTTACGCTTCTTTATTCACTGGTGCGCCAGCTGAGGAAAACAGCCCGCAACCGTCACCAGCGCAGCAATATCGCCTTCTTCTGGTGGATGACGAGCCCAATGTGCTCAAGGCCCTGCAGCGCGTGTTCCGTCAGGAAAACTACCTCGTCGCCACGGCATCCAATGCGGGCGAGGCCCTGCAACTGATGGGGCAGGGCGCTTTTCATCTGGTGATCAGCGATTACATGATGCCGGGCATGACTGGCGCCGAATTTCTCAAACAGGTCAAATCGCTTTATCCGGAGACCATTCGCATCATGCTTACCGGCCATGCCGATACCGGCGCGGTCATGGGGGCGGTGAACGAAGGCGCTGTCTACAAATTCATTCTCAAACCGTGGAATGACGATGACCTGCGTATTACCGTGGCACTGGCGCTTGAGCAGTCCGATCTGATCAAGAAGAATCGTGTGCTGCAGCAAGATAACAGCAACAAATCCAAAGAAATCAGTGCGCTATCCAAGCTGGCCGTATCCAATCGCAGCCAGTTGGCCATCATGCTGAACAAGCATGGTCTGCTGAATTCCAACCAGGTTCAGGAGTTGCACCGCTTGCAGCAGAAAAACCGGGAGCCGGTGATCAAGCTCTTGCTCGACAAGGGCTGGGTGGAAGAAAAAGATGTGCATCGCCTGTTGCGCAAGGAATTGCTGTTCGAAGAGGTATCGCTGGCAGAGTTTCAGGTCGATGCCGCGCTTGCAGAACTGATTCCGCACAGTTTTTGCGAGCGTCAGCTGGTGGTTCCCCTGAAGCTCGAAGGGCGCCGCATGATGCTGGCGGTTGCCGATCCGCTCGATGCCGGACTGATGGATGACCTGCGCTTTACTTCAGGCCTGGATATCGATGCAGTGCTGGCTGATGTGGCCTCGATCAAGGCCAAGATCGTGGAGGTTTACGGCGGCAAGGAAGAGATCAATTTCGATGAACTCGAAACCCTGGTATCCAGCACGGACCCCTATGAAGGCATTGAGATCGTCATCGAGGACGATGAGGAAAACGTCTCGCTGGAAGAACTGTTGCGCGGCACGGAAGAGCCTCCCGCAATCCGTCTGGTAAATGCGGTCATTCTTGAAGCCATACGGCTCGGAGCGTCAGACATCCACATCCAGCCACGCACCAAGAGCGTGGTAGTGCGCCTCAGGATTGACGGCGTGCTGGTGGACAAGATCCAGATCCCGCACCAGTTGCACCAGTCGCTGGTGTCGCGCCTCAAGGTCATGTCCGAGCTGGATATCTCGGAACGCCGCCGCCCGCAGGACGGCCGCCTGATGGTAAAAACCCCGCTGCGCGTGGTGGACCTGCGGATTTCCACCTTGCCCACGATCAACGGCGAGAAGGTGGTGATGCGTATCCTGGACCGGAATGCAGCAGTGCATAGTCTGGCCGGGCTGGGTTTCGGCCCGAAAGCGCTGCAGCAGATTCTCAATATGGTTGACAAGCCGCAGGGCATCATTCTGGCCACCGGACCGACCGGTTCGGGCAAGACCACTACCTTGTATTCACTGCTGCAGCATAATGCCACGCCATCCAAGAATTACGTCACCATCGAGGATCCGGTGGAATACTATCTCGACATGGCGGGTCAGGTGCTGATCAAGGAAAAAATCGGCCTGACTTTTCCGGTGATCCTGCGCTCCATTCTGCGTCAGGACCCGGATGTGATCATGTTGGGAGAGATCCGGGATTTCGAAACTGCCGAGGTCGCGTTTCATGCAGCACTGACCGGCCATCAGGTTTTTTCCACCCTGCATACCAATTCAGCCATTGCGACCATTTCACGCCTGCTTGATCTCGGACTCAAACCCTATGTGATTTCCACTGCGCTTCAGGGCATCATCGCCCAGCGGCTGGTGAGAAGGATTTGTGAGCAATGCCGTGAGCCGGTCGCACCCGATGCGAAACTCATCTCCCGTCTGGGAGAGTCATTCCGGCGCGAGGATTTGCAGGTTTTCAGGGGAAAAGGCTGTCCAGTGTGCAATGGCAGTGGCTACAAGGGGCGCCTGGGGATATACGAAGTACTGTTGATCGACGAGCAGTTGAGCCATCTCATCGGCATCGGCGCCAGCCTGCTCGAAGTGAGCCAGGCCGCGAAGCAGGGCGGGCTTTCCACCCTGATCGACGATGCGCGGGACAAGGTGCATCAGGGACTGACGACGCCGGAAGAGATCCTGCGCGTGCTGGGGCCTCAGTAATCAGGAAGGGCTTCAGTGGCTGGTCGCGTTGAAACAGGGAAGTTCCTCCCCCTGACAAGGGGCGGCGGGGGATTAATGCTCAGGGACATGCCGCCGCTGCACTCCCTTCAATGCCCCCTTGTCGGGGGGAAGGGCTTGTTCTCAGCGTATCTGATCCATGTTGACTGACGATTAGTTCAGTGCGCTTGCCAGTTGGCGGCGGTAGCTGCTGACGAGAGGATTGTCTCCACCCAGTATCCCGAATACCGAGAGCATGGTCTTGCGCCCGATGTCGTCGCCAAACTGCCGGTCGCGGCGCACGATCTCGATCAGTTGCCGCAGCGCGGGTTCGTAATCCTGCCGGGCCAGCAGCAGGTTGGCGAATTCCAGGCGCGCATCCAGATCGTTTTCGTTTGCAGCGATTTTCTGTTCCAGTTCCATTGCGTTTCCGCCGCTGCCTTTTTCTGCAAAATCGAGCCGGGCGATGAGTGCCACGACGCGCTCTTCCAGCCGGGTGAGCGGTGCAAGGCTGTCCAGCAGGCGGCGCGCTTCGGCATTTTCTCCCTGGTCGATCATGATGGCGGCAGCATTGATACGGATTTTTTCGTTGTCCGGGTCTAGCGTGGATGCTTCGGCCAGGCGCTGCAAGGCCAGTGCGGCATCACCTTGCTGATAAAGTGTTTCCGCTTCCAGGCGCAAGGCCTCGCCGGGGGAGGGGATGATGCGTTCGAGAAAGGCGCGAATCTCGCCTTCTGGCAGGGCGCCGGTAAATTCGTCCACAATCTCGCCATTAACGAACGCCTTGACCGCAGGCACGCCGCGCACACCGTACTTCGCCGCCTGCTGCTGGTTGGCGTCGGTTTCCACCAGCGCGAGAAAAAACTTGCCCTGAAACTCGTCCGCCAGCTTTTCCAGCAGAGGCTTCAGCACTTTGCACGGGCCGCACCAGGTGGCCCAGAAATCGACCAGCACCGGGGCATGGAAAGAGCGTTCTATGACGGCCTGCTGGAACTCGGCGTCGCTGACGTTGGCGGTAAAAACGGACATGAAATTTTCCCTCGATGAATTCTACTGGTCGTATATCGTGGCCGCCCTTCCCGGTTTCAAGCAATTCAGGGTGTTTCTGATACAATCCGGGGCTATGAGTTATCAAGTCCTGGCACGCAAATGGCGGCCCAAATCCTTTGCCGAACTGGTTGGGCAGGAGCACGTGGTGAAAGCGCTTTCCAACGCGCTCGACCAGCAGCGTCTGCATCATGCCTATCTGCTGACCGGTACGCGCGGCGTGGGAAAAACCACCGTGGCGCGGATTCTGGCCAAGTCGCTCAACTGCGAAAGCGGGATTACCTCTACCCCCTGCGGCACTTGCGCCACCTGCCGCGAGATCGACTCCGGGCGCTTCATTGACCTGCTGGAACTGGATGCAGCCTCGAACACCGGCATCGACAACATGCGCGAAGTGCTGGATAACGCACAGTATGCGCCGACAGCGGGACGCTTCAAGGTTTACCTGATCGACGAAGTGCACATGCTGTCCAAGGCCGCCTTCAATTCCATGCTGAAAACGCTGGAAGAGCCGCCGGAACATGTCAAGTTCATTCTCGCCACCACCGATCCGCAGAAGATTCCAGTCACCGTGCTGTCGCGCTGTCTGCAGTTCAACCTCAAGCAGATGCCGCCTGCCGCTATCGTCGGCCATCTCAGGGACGTGCTGCAGCGGGAATCACTGACCTTCGAGCTTCCGGCCCTGCAACTGCTGGCGCGCTCGGCGCAGGGCAGCATGCGCGATGCGCTTTCCCTGCTCGATCAGTCCATCGCCTATGGCGGCGGCAAGGTGGGAGAGGCGCCGGTACGCGCCATGCTGGGTGCGATTGATCAGAGTTATCTGTTTACCCTGCTGGAGCGGCTGGCGGATGCCGATGGTGCCGGCCTGATCGCCCTGACGGAACAGATGGAAGAACGCAGCCTTTCTTATGATGCCGCGCTGCAGGATCTGGGCGCCCTGCTGCACCAGATTGCCCTGGCCCAGACCGTGCCGCAGGCCCTGAGCGAAGATTTGCCGGAACGTCAGCGCATCCTCGATCTGGCACAGCGCTTCAGTCCGGAGGATGTACAGCTTCACTACCAGATTGCGCTTCACGGACGCAAGGATTTGAGTCTGGCGCCGGACGAGTTTGCCGGTTTCAGCATGACGCTGCTGCGCATGCTGGCTTTTACCCTGGAATCAGCTCCGGCAGGTGGGGGGGGCATGAAGCATGCAACCGCACCTGTCACGCATGCTGCCAGCCCGGTCAGGCCTGTTGCTGCCGTGGTAGCACCTCCTGAAGCGCCACCGGGGCATAAGGCGCAGGAACCCGCTCCACCGCCCCCGGTGCAAACCCCACCTGTCAGAGCTGCAGCGGACAATGTGTTTGATGGCGACTGGCCGGGTCTGGTGGCCCAACTCAGGCTGGGGGGGATGGCTAAAATGCTGGCTCAGCATTGCGAACTGAAAAGCTACGAAGGGCGGCGCATCGAGCTGTGCGTACCGGACGAGCACAAACATCTGATGGAGAAAGCTTATCAGGACAAGCTCAAGGCAGCGCTGGATGATTATGCCGGCGCCCCTGTCATACTGAATATTTCCCTCGGCAGCGTAACCGGGCTGACTCCCGCAAGACTGGATCACCAGGAAAAACAGGCGCGCCAGGCCGAGGCGATTGCTGCGATCGAACAGGACCCATTCGTGCGCGATCTGGTCGAGAATCTCGACGCGCAGGTGATTGAATCAACCATTAAACCCATTGATTAGACGGAGAAGATCATGATGAAAGGCGGCATAGGCGGTCTGATGAAGCAGGCCCAGCAGATGCAGGAAAACATGCAGAAGATGCAGGAGCAACTGGCTCTGGTCGAGGTCGAAGGCCAGGCGGGCGCCGGCATGGTGAAAATCACCATGAATTGCCGCCATGACGTCAAGCGCGTCAGCATCGACGACAGCCTGATGACTGAAGACAAGGAAATGCTGGAAGACCTGCTGGCCGCAGCGGTCAACGATGCCGTGCGCCGCGTGGAACAGACCAGTCAGGAAAAGATGTCGGGCTTTACCAGCGGTCTGAACTTGCCGCCGGGGTTCAAGCTGCCGTTCTAAGTGAAATGTGAAATGTGAAATGTGAAATGTGAAATGTGAAATGTGAAATGTGAAATGTGAATTTGAACTGCCATTTCACGCTTCACAGCGAGGCAAAGCCGAGCGGCTTCACTTTTCACTTTTCACGAAAAAAATGAAAACCCCAACCAGTCTCGATCATCTCATCGAATCCCTGCGCTGTCTGCCGGGTGTCGGGCCCAAATCCGCCCAGCGCATGGCTTACCATCTGCTGCAGCGCGATCAGGCCGGGGCAAAGCGGCTGGCACATGCATTGACGCATGCGCTGGATACTCTGCGCCATTGCGAGAAGTGCAACAGTTTCACCGAAGTCGAGGTTTGCGATCTCTGTCTTTCTCCCAAACGGGACGACAGCCTGTTGTGCGTGGTGGAAATGCCTGCCGATCTGCTGATGATGGAGCAGGCGCATTGCTATCGCGGATTGTATTTCGTTCTCATGGGGCGGCTCTCGCCGCTGGATGGCGTGGGACCGCGTGAAATCCACCTCGACCGCCTGGTGCGCCGTGCGACCGATGGCATCGTGCAGGAAGTGGTGCTCGCTACCAATTTCACCGTGGAAGGCGAAGCGACTGCCCATTACATCAGCGAATTGCTGACCCCGCGCGGTATCAAGGTCACCCGTATTGCGCGCGGCTTGCCGGTGGGTGGTGAACTCGAGCATGTGGATAGCGGCACCCTTGCACAGGCGGTACTGGAGCGGCGCAACGTTTCCTGAATGCAGTGCCAGTTTGGCGCATCGCCTCAAAATCATGCTCGTTTTTGGTGCGCCCGTATTTCAGCCTTTTTTCGCCCATTGTCATCTTTGGACTGATTTTTATCAGGATCAACGGGTTGCCTGACATGGCATGAGATTTGCGTTGCTTGCAGGATATGAAAACCCCCGTCAAGCCATCCGAATTTCCCTTGCGTGTCCTGCTGGTGGACGAAACCTTCGAGCGTGCGGCACTTCTCAAGCATGCCTTGCAGGAAGCCGGTTGCAGGATCGCCGCCCATGTCTCGTCCAGCGCGGATTTGCCCGGCCTGGTTGCCGAAATCAACCCCGATCTGATCATTCTCGATACGGAATCTCCGGACCGCGATACCCTGGAAAATCTTTGTGTAATCAAACGCGATCAGCCTCGGCCGATTGTGATGTTCACCCATGACAACGATAGCGAGAAGATTCGTTCGGCGATTCGCGCCGGCGTCAGTGCCTATGTGGTGGATGGCCTCAAAAGCGAGCGCCTGAAGCCCATCATGGATGTGGCGATTGCACGTTTCAATGAGTTCCAGACCATGAGGGTAGAACTGGAAAAGGCAGAAAGCAAGCTTTCGGAGCGCAAGGATGTTGAGCGCGCCAAGGGGGTGCTGATGAAACAGCGTGGCTGGTCAGAGGACGAGGCTTACCAGGCATTGCGTAAAACGGCCATGGACAGGGGTTTGCGCCTGTCAGAGGTGGCGGCTCATGTGCTTTCAGTAGCGGATTTGCTGGGCTGATTTTTTCTGGCACGCTTAGTGCTTATGTTAATTCAACAGTCCAACGGCGGGCTGTCAACAAGATTCAAATGATCCGGTCAATGTAGACCGGAGCAAGGACAAAGGCGTCCATTCGCGAGAGTGATATCTCTCGCGGATGAGACGCCTTTTTTGTTTTGTGTTTTTTAATTGGAGAGAAGCATGAGCGACGATTTCAAAAGCAGCAGGAGAGATTTCATGAAAAAAGGTGCGACTTTATTAGGTGCCGGTGCCTTGATGGCAATGGTCGATCCGGCAATACGCAGTGGTGCGTGGGCAGCTGGTTCGGACGCCCCGGAAAAAACCGAGGTGAAAATCGGCTTTATTCCCCTGACCGATTGTGCTTCGGTGGTCATCGCTTCGGTGATGGGTTTCGACAAGAAATACGGTATCAAGATCACGCCGAGCAAGGAAGCCTCCTGGGCGGGCGTACGTGACAAGCTGGTGAACGGCGAACTGGATGCCTCGCATGTGTTGTATGGCTTGATCTATGGTGTCCAGCTGGGGATCGGCGGGCCGAAAAAGGATATGTCGGTGCTGATGAGCATCAACAACAACGGCCAGGCTATTTCCCTGTCTAACCAGCTGAAGGCCAAGGGCGCGGTGGATGGCGCCAGTCTGGCGGCCCTGATCAGGAAAGAGCCACGCGAGTATACCTTTGCCCAGACCTTTCCTACCGGCACGCACGCCATGTGGCTGTATTACTGGCTGGCCAGCAATGGCATCAACCCGTTCACAGATGTCAAAAACATCACTGTGCCGCCTCCCCAGATGATCGCCAACATGCGGGTCGGCAACATGGACGGCTTTTGCGTCGGCGAACCGTGGAATGCGCGCGCCATTCGCGACAACGTGGGCTTTACAGCCACGACTTCCCAGGAAATCTGGAAAGATCATCCGGAAAAAGTGCTCGGTACCACGGCAGAATTCGTGCACAAGTATCCCAACACTGCGCGCGCCATGATCATGGCCATACTGGATGCGTCGAAATTCATTGATGACATGAAGAACCGCTCGCAGGTCGCCAAGATCATTGCCGAAAAATCCTATGTCAACACCGACTTCGACTCCATCGAGGATCGCATGCTGGGCCAGTATGACAACGGTAACGGCAAGAAATGGCAGGATCCCAATTACATGAAGTTCTATAACGAAGGTACGGTGAATTTCCCTTATCTCTCCGATGGTATGTGGTTCCTCACCCAGCACAAGCGCTGGGGCCTGCTCAAGGAAGATCCGGATTATCTGGCCGTGGCCAAGCAGGTCAATCAGATCGAGCTCTACAAGCAGGCTGCGACCCAGACCAAAACGCCGATTCCGAAGGATGTCATGCGTAGCAGCAAGCTCATGGACGGCAGTGTGTGGGATGGCAAGAACCCCAAGGCCTACGCCGCAAGTTTCAAGGTCAAGGCGTAATCAATCCGTAATTGATTCGAAAGGAAATTCATCATGACACCCGAAAAAATAGCACTGGTTCGCAGTAGCTGGCAGATGGTTCTTCCCATCAAGGATACCGCCGCGCAGCTATTTTATGGACGCCTGTTCGAACTGGATCCTTCCCTGCGCGGCATGTTCAGGGGAGATATGGTCGAGCAGGGCCGCAAACTCATGGCGATGATCAATACAGTCGTCGCCAGTCTGGATAACCTCGGCCCCATTCTGGAGAGGATTGAAGACATGGGACGCGGCCACGTCGCTTATGGCGTGACGGAGGCGCACTACGACACGGTCGGAAGCGCGCTGATCTGGACCCTGGGTCGGGGGCTGGGTGAGCAGTTCACCCCGGCTGTCATGAATGCCTGGGGAGAAGCCTACAACATCCTGGCATCCGCCATGAAACAGGCGGCCTACACCACGGCGTGATAAATCCAGGTCACCCGGCTCAGCAAGCTGGGTGGCCGGATGATGCGTGTAACAGGAGAGAAAAAATGAGTGCCATCCAGTTAACAAATGAAAGTTTGGAAAAAATCATGTCAGATCCGGAAACTGTCGTGACAGGCAAGCCGCAAGTCGCAGTTGCCGCTGTCGAGAATGCCGTGGCAGGCGAAAACCTGCACGAGAGAATTGGTCAACTAGTAGGAAATGCCATCAAGTGGCTGATTCCGCCGGTACTCGGTCTGGCACTTTTTATCGGCATCTGGGCACTGGTTTCGCAAAGCAGTCCGCAATTGCCGGGCCCGGCGAAGACCTGGGAGTCGGCGACTATCCTGTTCAGCGATCCGTTCTACAATAAAGGTCCCAATGACCAGGGCATTGGCTGGAATATCCTTGCCTCGCTGCAGCGTGTCGGTATCGGGTTCGGCATGGCGGCCCTGGTGGGCATCCCGCTGGGCTTCATGATCGGCCGTTTCCGTTTCCTCAGCGCCATGATGTCGCCCATTATCAGCCTTCTGCGTCCGGTGTCCCCGCTGGCATGGCTGCCGATCGGCTTGCTGGTGTTCAAGGCGGCCAATCCGGCGGCGATCTGGGTGATCTTCATCTCGGCCATCTGGCCCATGATCATCAATACCGCCGTGGGCGTGAACCGGATTCCGCAGGACTACATGAACGTGGCCAAGGTGTTGAATCTGTCCGAATGGAAAATCTTCACCAAAATCCTGTTCCCTGCCGTGCTCCCTTACATGATGACCGGCATCCGGCTTTCCATTGGCGTGGCCTGGCTGGTGATCGTGGCGGCGGAAATGCTGACCGGCGGCGTTGGCCTGGGGTTCTGGGTGTGGGACGAATGGAACAACCTCAACGTCGAGCACATCATCATCGCCATCTTCGTGGTCGGCATCGTCGGCCTGCTGCTGGAACAGATGCTGGTGCTGCTGGCAAAGAAATTCAATTATGAGTGAAGTGTGAAGCCACTTCGTTGTGAAGTGTGAAAAGTGAAACCGCTTCGCTGTGAAAGGTATGGCGTTGAAGGTTTTCCACTTCACACTTCACAACAATGGCGAAGCCGAGTGGCTTCACTTTTCACGCCGCACTATTCACGGAGAAAATCATGGAAAAATACGTACAAATCGAAAACGTGCGTCAGGTGTTCAGCACCAAAAAAGGCCCTTTCGTGGCGCTGCGCGACATCAACCTCAATATCAACCAGGGTGAGTTTATTGCCCTGATCGGCCACTCCGGTTGCGGCAAGTCTACGCTGCTGAACCTGGTGGCGGGACTGACGCTTCCAAGCGACGGTGCGATGTTGTGCGCCGGCAGGGAGATTTCCGGCCCTGGACCTGAGCGCGGGGTGGTTTTCCAGAATCACAGTCTGCTGCCCTGGCTGACCTGCTTCGAAAATGTCTATCTGGCTGTTGAACGAGTTTTTGGCCAGGCTGAGAGCAAGGCCAGCCTGAAGAAGCGCACTCACGAGGCGCTGGCACTGGTGGGCCTGACCCATGCCGAGCACAAGCACCCGCATGAAATCTCCGGCGGCATGAAACAGCGCGTCGGGATTGCCCGTGCGCTCTCCATGCAGCCCAAGGTGCTGTTGCTGGACGAGCCCTTCGGCGCGCTGGATGCGCTGACTCGCGCCCATCTGCAGGACGAACTGATGAAGATCGCAGCGGAGACGCACAGCACCGTGATGATGGTGACGCATGATGTGGACGAGGCCGTGCTGTTGTCTGACCGCATCGTGATGATGACCAACGGTCCGGCTGCCACCATTGGAGAAATTCTGAACGTGGATCTGCCGCGACCGCGCGACCGCCTTGCGCTCGCCAACGATGCGAAGTACCACGAATACCGCGGGGCGGTGCTGGACTTCCTTTATCGCCGCCAGCTTCGCCCGGCGGCCTGATTTCTGAATCACAAGAACCTGCCACGAGTCCATCATGAAAGAAGTGAAATCCACCTGCTGTTATTGCGGAGTCGGCTGCGGGATCATAATCACAGCCGACAAGGGAAAAATCGTCGCAGTGCGCGGTGACCCTGACCACCCTGCGAATTACGGGCGCCTGTGCACAAAGGGCTCCAATCTGCATCGCTCGGCCGCGACAGATACCCGGCTGCTGTTCCCTGAATTGCGACTGGAGCGTGAATCTTCGCGGCAGAAGCTGGATTGGGACGAGGCGCTGGATTACGCGGCTGGCCGTTTCGCCGGCATCATTCGCGAGCATGGCCCGGACAGCGTGGCATTCTACGTTTCGGGACAGTTGCTGACCGAGGATTATTACATCTTCAACAAGCTGGCCAAGGGATTGATCGGCACCAACAACATCGACACCAATTCGCGCCTGTGCATGTCCTCCGCCGTGACGGGGTACAAGAAGACGCTGGGTGCGGATGCGCCGCCAGCCTGCTACGAGGATATCGAGAGGGCAAGGTGTATTTTCATTGCCGGCTCCAATACCGCCTATGCGCACCCCATCCTGTTTCGCCGCATCGAGGCGGCCAGACAAGCCAATCCCGGCCTGAAAATCATCGTGGTCGATCCACGCCGCACCGACACCGCCTCTGTCGCCGACTTGCACCTGCCCATTCTTCCCGGAACTGATGTTGCGCTGTTCAACGCCATGCTGCATGTGCTGTTGTGGGAGGGGCTCGCCGACATGGATTACATTCGCGCTCATACTGATGGTTTCGACGCGCTCAAGGACACGGTGCGCGAATATACGCCTGAATCCGCAGCGGATATTTGCGGTGTCCCGGCAAAAGACATCATTCAGGCGGCCCGCTGGTTCGGTGGCTCGGGTGCCAGCCTGTCGCTATATTGCCAGGGCCTGAACCAGTCCAGCCATGGCACCGACAAGAACGCCGGGCTGATCAATCTGCATCTGGCCACCGGGCAGATTGGCAAGCCCGGTGCCGGGCCTTTTTCGCTTACCGGGCAGATGAATGCCATGGGCGGGCGCGAAGTCGGCGGGATGGCCAATCTGCTGCCGGCGCACCGGGACATGGCCAATCCGGCGCATCGTGAGGAAGTGGCCCGCCTGTGGGGCGTGAATCAAATTCCATCGCAGCCGGGGAAAACGGCTGTCGAGCTGTTCGAGGCCCTGCGCCAGGGCGAGATCAAGGCCGTGTGGATCGTCTGCACCAATCCGGCGCTTTCCATGCCCGATCAGGGCAGGGTACGGGAAGCGCTGGAAAAAGCGGAATTCGTCATCCTGCAGGAAGCCTACCGCCATACGGAAACCTCGCCTTATGCCGACCTGCTGCTGCCTGCCGCAAGCTGGGGCGAAAAGGAAGGGACGGTCACGAATTCGGAGCGCTGCATTACCCGCCTTCAGCCGGCGCGCATTCCGCCCGGCGAAGCCAGACCGGACTGGGAAATCGCAACCGATTTTGCGCGCAGGCTGGGCAGCAAGCTCAGGCATCCATCCTGGCAGGCCCTGTTCCCATATGCCAGCGCCGAAGCTGTTTTCAACGAACACAGGGAAAGCACGCGTGGACGCGATCTGGATATCACCGGCCTGTCTTATCGCCTGCTGGGTGAGCAGGGGCCGCAACAATGGCCGTTCAGGGAGGGGGAGTCCGGAGGGCAGGTTCGCCTGTATGCGGACGGCGTGTTTCCTACGCCGACAGGCAAAGCCGGATTCATGAATGTGCGCTACCAGAAGGTGGCAGAGATGACCGATGCCAGCTATCCGTTTCATTTCAACACCGGCCGCCTGCGCGACCAGTGGCACGGCATGACGCGCACCGGCACGGTGGCGCGCCTGTTCAGCCATGCCGAGGAGCCGGTGTTGTCCATGAACGCGGAGGACATGCGCCTGCGCGGGATACAGGACGGCGATGTGGCGCAGGTCTCAAGCAGGCGCGGCGCTTGCACCGTGCGCGTGCAGTCTTCACCGGAAATGCAACCTTCCCAGGTCTTCATGCCCATGCACTGGGGCAGCCGGTTCATGAGCACATCGGGCGCCAATGCGCTGACGACGCCGGCTTTCGATCCGGTGTCGTTCCAGCCAGAACTCAAGCATGCCGCAGTGAAGATCGAAAAATTGCCTTATCGCTGGCAGATGGTTGCACTGCGGAAAAATGGCGCGCTTGCGATGCTGCCGCGTGTACAGGCGCTGCTGCCTGGTTTTCAGCATGCCTCGCTGGGTCTGTCCGGTCAGGATGAACCGGTACTGGTGCTGCGTGTGGCCGGAGATGCACCGCTGGACCCGATCCTGATCGAGCGGCTGGATCGTCTGATGGGACTGGACGATCCCGACGCGACCCTTCGTTATGACGATGCAAGGCGCGGCATATCCAAACGTATCCTGGTCGATCATGGCATGGTGGTCGGAGCCCGGCTCTCGGGCGAAACAATGGCGCGCGACTGGCTCAAGGAAATGATGGCGAGCGGCTTGCCCATCGAACAGATTCGCCTGTGGGCGCTGGCGCCGGTGAATACAGCCCCTGCTGGCAGTGTTGCGCGCGGGAAGATCGTTTGCAACTGCAATAATGTCTCGGAGCGGGAAATTTTTGATGCGATCGGCAAAGGCAGCGATCTTGCCTTCCTGCAAAGCGGGCTCCGATGCGGCACGGAATGCGGTTCCTGCCTGCCGGAACTGAAACGCATGCTGGCTCGTGGCAATCGGTTCTCACAGATGCCAATGACAAAAACCCTCTGACTGGTTTTGCCCTAATCTGGGGCATAAAACAGGCGCCTTGAGTGAATTGGGTGCATAAATGCAGGCATGCCTGTGCTTTCATTCGAATGAGATGAAATTTTTTCTATAAACACAATGTGTTGCATGTTTGGCATGGTGTTTGCTTTACCACTACAAAGTGATTTTTGAGCCCACATGTGGTGGGCGTTCCTGAATGTTCCTGGAGAGAAATTGATGAAAAAAATCAAACTGGTGATGGTGGGTAACGGCATGGCCGGGGTGCGCACAATTGAAGAATTGCTCAAACTTGCTCCGGACATGTATGACATTACGGTCTTCGGTGCCGAGCCGCATGGCAACTACAACCGTATCATGCTGTCCCCCGTGCTGTCCGGCGAGCAAACCATCAAGGACATCATGCTCAACGATGTGGACTGGTACCAGCAGAACGGCATCACTCTGCACCTCAACAAGAAAATCAACAGGATCGACCGCAAGAATCGAGTGGTGTATGCGGAAGACGGCACTTTCGCCGAATATGACCGCCTGATCCTGGCGACCGGCTCCAATCCGTTCATCCTGCCGGTGCCGGGCAAGGATCTGGATGGTGTGATCGGGTTCCGCGATATTCATGACGTGGATGCCATGATCGATGCATCCCATAAGCACAAGCATGCTGTAGTGATCGGTGGCGGCCTGCTGGGCCTGGAAGCGGCCAATGGCCTTTTGTTGCGCGGCATGGATGTGACCGTGATCCATATCGCGGAATGGCTGATGGAGCGTCAGCTCGACCGGACCGCGGCCAGATTGTTGCAGAAGAGCCTTGAAGAAAAGGGGTTGAAATTCCTGTTGCAGAAAGAGACCGAACTGATTGCCGGAAAGGACGGCAAGGTTTCGGCGGTGCGCTTCAAGGATGGCAGCGAAATTCCGGCCGACCTGGTGGTGATGGCCGTGGGCATCCGGCCCAATACCGCACTGGCGGAATCCGCCGGCATCCACTGCAACCGCGGCATCGTGGTGAACGACACCATGCAGACCTACGATCCGCGCATCTACGCCATTGGCGAGTGCGTCAGTCATCGCGGCATCGCCTACGGGCTGGTGGCCCCTTTGTTCGAAATGGCCAAGGTGTGCGCCAACCATCTGGCGGAAATGGGCATCGGCCGCTACGTCGGTTCGGTGACTTCCACCAAGCTCAAGGTGACCGGCGTCGACCTGTTTTCCGCCGGGAATTTCAGCGGCGGTGCAAATACCGAGGATATCGTGCTGTCCGATCCCGTGGGCGGCGTGTACAAGAAACTGGTGATTCAGGACAACAAGCTGGTAGGCGCCTGCCTCTACGGCGATACCGTGGACGGTGCCTGGTATTTCCAGTTGCTGCGCGAAGGTCGCAATGTTTCGGATATTCGCGATCACCTCATGTTCGGCCAGAATCATCTCGGCGATGGCGGCCACGCCGGCCAGAACAAGGCCGCCGCAATGACCGACGAAATGGAAGTGTGCGGCTGCAACGGCGTGTGCAAGGGCGATATCGTCAAGGCTATCAAGGAAAAAGGCCTGTTTACCCTGGATGATGTAAAGAAACACACCAAGGCCGCCAGTTCCTGCGGCTCCTGCTCCGGGCTGGTGGAGCAGATTCTTTCCTCCACCCTGGGCGGCGACTATTCCGCCACCCCGGCAGTCAAGCCGATATGCGGCTGCACCGAGCGCACGCATGATGAGGTGCGTGCCGCGATCCGCGATCACAAGCTGCTCTCCATCCCGGATACCATGAAATTCCTGGAATGGCGCACGCCGGATGGCTGTGCCACTTGTCGCCCGGCCCTCAACTACTATCTGATTTCCACCTGGCCCGGAGAAGCCAAAGACGATGCCCAGTCGCGCTTTGTCAACGAGCGCGTTCATGCCAATATCCAGAAGGATGGCACCTATTCCGTGGTGCCGCGCATGTGGGGCGGCAAAACCACTGCAGCCGACCTGCGCCGCATCGCCGACGTGGCCGACAAGTACGCCGTGCCCATGATCCGCGTGACCGGCGGCCAGCGCATCGACCTGTTCGGTATCAAAAAGGAAGACCTGCCTGGCGTGTGGGCCGATCTGGACATGCCGTCCGGCCATGCTTACGGCAAGGCGCTGCGCACGGTGAAAACCTGCATCGGCAGCGAATTCTGCCGCTTCGGCACGCAGAACTCCACCCAGATGGGTATCGACCTGGAAAAGGCATTCTGGAAAATGTGGGCGCCGCACAAGGTCAAGTTCGCCGTCTCTGGTTGTCCGCGCAACTGTGCTGAGGCCGCCATCAAGGACGTGGGCATCATCGGCGTGGATTCCGGCTGGGAAATCTACGTTGGTGGCAACGGCGGCATCAAGACCGAAGTGGCCGAATTTCTGGTCAAGGTCAAAACGGCGGAGGAAGTGCTGGAGTACAGCGGCGCCTTCATCCAGGTTTATCGCGAAGAGGCGCGCTACCTGGACCGCACCGTGCACTGGATCCAGCGCGTGGGCATGGATTACGTGAAAAAACGCGTGCTGGAAGATGAGGCCGGGCGCAAGGCGCTCTACCAGCGTCTGCTCCATGCGCTTTCGGTGGAAAAAGACCCATGGAAGGAAAGGGCCACGGAAGGCGTAGCCAAGCACGAATTCGAGATTTTGTCGGTGTAATGCGTGAAGTGTGAAGGGTGAAAGGACAAACCCTTCACACTTCACAGCGAAGCGGCTTCACATTTCACGCTTCACCATTCACTTTTCACCCAATATAGGAGTTTCAAATGAGCAACTGGATCAGAGTCGCGCCGTTGAGCGAATTTCCCCAACTGGGCGCACGCGTGGTGCGCCACGAAGGCAAGGAAATTGCCGTGTTCCGCAATGCCGGTGAAGATGTTTTCGCCATAAACGACAAATGCCCGCACAAAGGCGGACCGCTTTCGCAGGGCATTGTATCCGGCAATACCGTGACCTGCCCGTTGCACGGCATGAACATCTGCTTCGAAGACGGCATGGCGCAGGCACCAGACGAAGGCTGTGTCGGCACCTATCCCGTCAAGGTGGAAGAAGGTGTGGTGTTTCTGCAGATTTGAGTCTTTCCCTCTTCAGACAAGCGGGGAGGGGAGAGCGGACATTCTGGGTTTATAATCGTTGCCATGAAAATGATCGTCTCATAATTTACTCGGCAGACGCTGAAGGGATCAAAGGTAGAAAATGGCAACGGAACTGAGCAACAAGACCTATGAAGTGGGTTTCTCGACAGAGGGGATGCAACACATATTCTATGTAAGCTGCCCGGATGACGCGGATGCGAAAACATTTGCACATGCTGTCTTTCACTATTACGACACCCCCCCGGAATGGGGCAGAAAAATTGGCATCACGGCCATCGCTGCGATAAAGCCGACAAACTGTATACCCGATTTTCTGCACGTGAGCTTGGTGGATAAAACCGAGCTGGCGATGCCGGATGAAAGCGAGGAGTCGCACCAGTCTGTCAGGAAAATCATACGGCAGGTCGTGGAGGCTGGATTTGTGCCGATGGCCATTTATGACGATGAAAATAAATCCATGACAGTCTATGCCACGAAAAAAGTGGAAGTGGACCCGCAAACCGGCGCTGCCAGCGTGGTGCTGAATTTCAGCCTGTTCGGTGGTGCCGTTGGCAAGGGCCGTTAAGGGCTGCGAGCATCAGCCCGTCATGAGCAAATAGATCAGAATCAGAATTACCGCCAGCTGGATTATGGACAGTCCCTTCCAAAACCCCAGCGGGTTGCGTTCCAGCAAGGGGCGGTTGCGCTTTTCATTGAGCAGGCTCTGGTTCGGACGGGTCAGGTCAGCGACGAATTCGGATTCAACTTCATAGCGTCTGCCTGGATGGGGGTGGGTGGCTTTTTCCAGTGCGGCATCCACCCACTCCGGAATATCGGGGTTGTGTAGTCGGGCCGGGGTGTAGGTAAATTTCTTTCGTTGAGCCTGTTCCGGAGTGATGTCGCCATAGGGGAGTTTCCCTGTCAGCATTTCGTAGGCGATGACGCCCAGCGAGAAGATGTCCGAGCGGTTAGTGCCTTGTTCACCCCTGAAGTATTCCGGGGCCGAATAGCTTGCCGTGCCGACGATATGATTGTGCTCCAGCACGGTCTGGGTTTCGGCCAGGCCGGCAATGCGGGTGGAACCGAAATCGATGATCTTCAGGGTGTTGTTGCGGTCGATCAGGATGTTGTCCGGCTTCAGGTCCTGGTGGATCATTTCCATCCGGTGCATGGCGCGCAAGCCGCGCGCAATCTGGTCCACCGTTGCGCGTACACGCTCGACAGCGGGGCTGGGATTGTCCCGCATCCATTGCCGCAGGGTCTGGCCCTCGATGTACTCGACCACGCTGTAAAGAAAAGTGCGCGGCCTCGCAGCACGATCGCAAACCTTGATCAGGTGCGGCGAATTCAGGCGCTTCGCGACCCATTCCTCAAGCAGGAATTGTTCGATATACAGCGGGTCGTCGTTGTAATTCTGTGAAGGGGTCTTGATGACCACCTTTTTATCGGGGAGCCCCAGCGTATCTTCCGCCAGATAGACCTGGCTGCGCGAGGTAGCGTTCAGCTCGCGCAGGATGCGGTAGCCATCGAGCACCTGTCCGGCCTTGAGGTCGGGTGGGAAGGGCAGGCGGGCCAGTTGTTCGAAAAACTCGCCCTTGTCGGCTTGAGGCAAGGAATCAACGAGCACGACCTGACAAGTGATGTTGTCTTGGCTGCCTCGCTTGAGCGCATGTTCGACCAGTATTTCGGCACATTGCTGCACTTCGGGGAGAAGTGTATTCAGCGTTTGTTCCACTTCCTCATTGCGCAGCACATCATGGACACCATCCGTGGTCAGAATAAAGCAGTCGCCGGCTTGCAGATCGAGCGTGTGATAGTCGATGTCCAGACGTGCATCGATGCCCATGGCCCGTGCCAGATAATCGCGCTTGTCACCGAAATGAACACGATGATCACGGGTGATGCACTCCAGCAGTCCTTCGCGCAATAGATAGATGCGGCTGTCCCCTACATGAAACAGGTGGGCCGTCATGGATTTCAGCACGATGGCGCTGAAGGTGGTTGCCAGACCGCAATTGCCTGCATAGAGCTTCTGGCCCTGGTTGTAAAGCCACAGGTTGAGTGCGCCCAGCACCTTGGTTGCGGCGTGCTTGGTCGACCAGGAATCGGGTGTGCTGTAGTAATCGTCGAGGAACTGGCGCACTGCGATCTGGCTGGCATCCTTTCCGCCTTCGCTGGCGCTGACCCCGTCGGCAATGGCGATGCAGATGCCCTTGCTGTCCAGCGTTGAATCCGTGGGCAACGATGCACCGTAGAAATCCTCATTCTGCGGCTTGATGCCGGCTATCGAATGTTGCCCCAGACTGACCTTCAATGCCTTGCCCAAGCTACTCATTAACGAGCCCTTGTTTCCATAAGCCAGCCCCGCCGAGGCGGGGCTGGCTGTTGATGACGTTGTGATCAGTTTACTTCGATCAGTTGCACGGTACCATCCGGCAGGACTTCGGACATGTGTCCCTTGGGTTCGCGCAGGAAAAATGCGATGAAAAGCAGCACACTGATTGCGGTCATGCTGATGACCAGGAAGAATGTCTGTGTCGATACCATGGCGAGAACGGTGAGGAAAGCCACGCCGCCCACATTCCCATAGGCGCCTGTCATGCCGGCAATCTGCCCGGTCAGGCGGCGCTGGATCAGGGGTACCATGGCATAGACGGCACCCGACCCGGCTTTGGAAAAGATGCCGCCGAAGGTCGCGGCCAGCACGACCATGGGCAGACTCCATTCATTGCTCACATTGCTCAATACCATGAAGCTCAGGGCGATGCCGACAAAAACGATGATGAGCGTGACCTTACGGCCAAACTTGTCGCTCAGCAAGCCGCCGGCTGGACGGGCAACCAGGTTGATGAGCGCGTAAGAGCCGGCCAGCAGGCCTGCGGTGACTTTGTCCATGGCGAACATATCGACATAAAACAGCGCCAGCATGGAGACTACAGCCAATTCTGTGCCGAATGTCACCATGTACGCCAGGTCGAGAATGGCAACCTGGGTGAAGGAATAGCGTTGCAGTTCAGGAACAGGCTGTTTCAGGACATGCGCGTTTACCTGCCAGATTTTCCATACCTGGAACAGATAGGTAACAGTCAGAATGGCATAGATGGCGTAGACAGTGGTTTCGTTCAGCATTTTCATGCCGGATGGAGAAAGCTTCCATGCCAGTATGCCCAGGGCCAGATACATGGGAATGTTCATCAGAATGTATAGTGCCAGGTCGAATCCGCTGGTGATTTCCAGTGCGCCGGTCTTCTTGGGCTTGAAATAGGTCGAGCCCTTGGGCGTGTTGCGTGCCCGCCAGTAGAACAGGCTGCCGTAAGCGATTGCAATCACCCCGGTGATGGCTATGGCATAGCGCCAGCCATCCGGCCCGCCAATGCTTGCTGCGATGATGGGCAGCAAGCCAGCGGCTCCGGCAGAGCCGAAATTTCCCCATCCGCCGTAAATGCCCTGTGCAACGCCTGTTTGACGCGCAGGAAACCACTCCGAGATCATGCGGATACCCACCACGAAACCGGCACCGACAAATCCGGAGAGAAAACGCAACAGCGCAAGCTGCTGGAAATTTTCGGACATGGCAAAAGCGATGCTGGCCAGGCCACCCAGAATCAGGATGGATGAAAACAGGATGCGCGGGCCATACCTGTCGACCAGCATGCCAACCAGAATACGCGCCGGAATCGTCATGGCGACGTTGAGAATCAGCAGCACCTTGGTCTGAAGATCCGTTAACTGCAATGCGTCGCGGATAAAGGGCATCAGGGGAGCATGCGCAAACCAGACCATGAAACTGACAAAAAATGCCAGCCAGGTCAGGTGCAGGGTTCGGATATTCGCTTTTGAGAAATCAAGAAGATTGAAACGGTCGGACATGGTTTGCTCCAGTTGGATGATCCATAAACAAGGATGTCCGCATTGGAGCAAAAGGCGTGCCAATTAAATAATATATTGATATATATACATATTGTTATTATTTGAAGGCTTGGCCACACATCTGTGCACTAAAATCGGGCGCGATGGAGAGGGATGGTGCGCTTTGAGGCCTGGCGAGGATGGTTTACTGAATCACGAAGGATTCGAAAAGAACGTCCGTCACCCCTTCCTTGGCATCCAGTTTCAGCACCTTGTTGACGGCAGACTTGATAAGACCCGTCACCTTTTTCTTGCCAGCCAGTGTCGCCAGTTCATCGCCGCGCTGGCTGCTGAGCAGAAGAATGAGCTCATGACGGATAACAGGATTCCAGCCCTTGATTGATTCGGCAAGTTTGGGATCGGCAAGTTTGAGCGACATGTCGACTTGTAAATACTGCGTCAGACCCTGCAGATTAACGGTAATGGTTTCCAGTTTTGCATAGGGTGAGGGGCCGCCACCGCCGCCTCCACTGGCTTGGGCAAATGAAGAAAAAAGTAGCAGAGCAGCAAGCAGGGAAGCCCGGAAGAAACGCATTTTTATTCCTTGGTATTGAACAGGGTACAAGGTAATCACAAATAGCTAGGTCGTCAATCGCCGGTAGATGTCCGCGACCTTGAACGGCAGCTTGCTGACTTCGTCGATCACCGTGTAATTGACTGCGCCGTAGAGGTGAGGAAGGTAATCGCGCGCTTTCTCGTCTAGGGTGATACAGAACGGGTGGATGCCGCTGCGCTGGGCTTCCTGCAGGGCCTTGCGCGTATCTTCGATGCCATACTGGGTGCGGTAGTTGTCGTGATAGTCATCGGGCTTGCCGTCAGATAGGGTAATCAGCAATTTGGTTCGCGCTTCGACATCATTCAGTACCGAGGTCAGATGCCGGATGGCAAAACCCATGCGCGTATATTCCTGAGGGCGGATGCCGCTGATGCGCGCTTTCACTTCTTCATTGTAAGGTTCATCGAAACGCTTGATGCGGAACAACTCGCAGCGCTTGCGCGTGGTGCCGGAAAAACCGTAGATGGCATAGCGATCGCCCAGGGTTTCCAGCGCTTCGCTTAACAGGATCAGCGATTCCCGTTCGGCATCGTTGATCCAGCCGCGCGTGCTGCCGCTCATGTCCACCATGAACATCACCGCGATATTGCGCTCGGTGCGGTGCATGCGCATGAACAGGCGGTCACTCATTTCGCTGCCATCGCGGGCATCGGCGAGGGCTTCCACCAGTGCGTCGATGTCCACGTTATCGCCATAGACCTGGCGTTTCAGCAAGCGGTTTTCATCGCGCATGGCTTCGAAGGTTTTGCGCAGATGTTTCACCAGGCCGCCGTATTTTCCCAGCGTGGTTTCACGGAAGCCGTCATGCACCGGCAGCACGTCTTTTTCGCGCATCACGCACCAGTTCTTGCGGTAGTGCTGGCGGCCGTAATCCCATTCCGGATAGAGGAATGCGCCTTCCTCGTGATAAGTGCCTTGCCATACATCATCCGGGTCGGCTGTTTTTTCTTCATACAGGCGCGGGTCGTATTCACCGGGGCCGGCAGCAACCAGGTATTCGGGAGGAATCTCGCCAAGATCGAGCTGAATCGAGCTGAGCAACTGGCGCACATCTTCTGGCGGCGCAATCGGTGCCCCATCCAGGGTGAGTTCCAGAGCGGTCAGGCCGGATTCGGCTTCCGACTTTTCCGTCAGACCGAACTGTGCCGGCTTGTCATGAGATTCCTGAAGTCGGTGTTTCTTGATTTCCTGCTCAAGTTGCGCCAGCTTTACCCGCAGCAGAATTTTTTCCCTGTTCATGCGCGCCGCCATGCGGGCTTCAACGACTTCGGGGCGCAGTTCGCCCTGGTAGCATATGTCCGGAGGCGTGGGTGCCGCATAGGCTTCGGCCAGCAGACGCACGCTGTCATCGACTGTGGCATCGGGTCGCCCCAGTTCCCGGGCGAAAGGAAGCCATGTGTCGGGAAGGCATTCCTGAAGTTCGGCCCGAAGCCGCTGCATTTCCCGGTAGAGACCGGGGAGTTCTCGTGCAATGCAGGCTTCAAGCCGCAGTGTTTCCAGGGTATGAAAATGTTTCAGAGCACGTTCTGTGTCTTCATAGCCGCTGAACAGTTCGGAAAGATGGGCGCGAAAGCTGCCGAACCGGGTCTGGGCCCACATCATGGTCACCATGGCCTTGCACAGGATGAAGTTGTCTTCCGCTTTCTGCATGCGGGCGATGACTGCAGGCAGGAACAGGGTTTCGCTATCGGTAAATATTGCTTCATCCTGCTCCAGCTTGAGGCGTCTGCCGGATAATCCGTGCACGAAGTTAAGCATGACGCCGCTTACATCCTCGAACACGACACCGGCTGTCCGCTCATGGCTGAGACGACTGAAGTGCTCAACATCCTTGATGACGCGGACAGCGGGGGAGATGCCTGCACGGTCATAGGCATCCATGGCGTACAGCGCCCAAGCCTCGATGACACGCCGTTCCATGTGTGCAAGGAGATTCGGAGCGCGCAGTGCGAACTGGTAGGCAATCTGGATGTGCGTGGTCGCGACGCGTTGTATCCAGTCGAGCAGAAAGTTCTGTTCGTCGCGGGAAAGAGTCGCTACGGAAGCAGCAATTTCATCGACATGCAGAAAGGTAAATTCGACCTCAAACCACGCTTCGAGAAGCTTTTCAATGTGGGCTGCTGTAAGAGGGGTAGGGTCTGTCAATTAAAATAGGGAGGAGGAGAGCTCATGAACCGCCGCAAGCATTTCGGCATCGTCGGTAATGGCCTGGGCAATGGCGCTCTGGCAGGCCACGACGGGTTCGATGCGTGATGCAATGAGTTTCGCCGCATGCACCAGCAGGCGCGTGCTGGCGCCTTCTTCCAGCCCGCTGCCCTTGAGGTTGCGCGTCATTTTCGCGAATTTGACCAGTTTTTCAGCGACTTCGGGCGCCACGCCGGATTCTTTGGCGACAATCTTGCGTTCCAGATCGGCGGCAGGATAGTCGAATTCAAGGGCGACAAAACGCTGCCGCGTGCTTTGCTTGAGGTCTTTCAAAACACTCTGGTAACCGGGGTTGTAGGAGATGGCGAGACAGAATTCGTCATTCGCTTCCAGCAGGGTGCCGAGCTTTTCCATGGGCAGGGCGCGTCGGTCGTCGGCCAGAGGATGGATCACCACCATGGTGTCTTTGCGCGCTTCGACAATCTCGTCCAGATAGCAGATGCCCCCGGCCCGAACCGCGCGGGCTAGCGGGCCGTCCACCCAGATGGTTTCTCCGCCCTTGACCAGAAAACGGCCCACCAGATCGGAGGCGGTCAGGTCGTCATGACAGGAAACGGTAATCAGCGGGCGCTTGAGACGCCATGCCATGTATTCCATGAAGCGCGTCTTGCCGCAGCCGGTCGGTCCTTTGAGCAGCACCGGCAGCTTGTTGTGGTAAGCCGCCTCGAAGATCTCGATCTCCTTGCCCACGGGTTCGTAGTAGGGCTGGTCAAGGATGAAGTGCTCTTCAGTTGTAACTGAATGAGGTTCCATTATTACTGCAAACCTATTCTTCACCACCGCAGCCGCAATCCCCTGGCTTGGGGTCGGGACTGTACTTGTCATCTTCCATTTTCTGGCGGTCTTTCTGCATTTCGGCGATGATGGATTGAGCACGTTCATTCAGTCTGGCGCGACGTTTTTCAAAAGCGCCATCCTGCTCTTTGAGGAATTCTTCGTTGAACAGTGACTGCTTGAGGAAATTGAAGCCAAATTCCATCAGTTTTTCATCATCCGCAAGAATCTCGGCCATGGTCTCGACCGGGACAATATAGGAGTCATTGAAAGAAGGGCTCATAACAAAGGCACGGAAGCGGTCCAGGTCATAACTCGTCATGAAGAACAGCTGGTTGGAAATTTGCGGCGGTTTTCCGACTGCAGGGCCGGCAGATTTCTTTTTCAGAATCAGCTGGCGCCAGCCGCGACTCTTCTCGTCATAGTCGTTTACGCCTTGTTCCTGGCGGTATTCTTCGATAGTCAGCTTGCGCGGCTCCTGGTGGCCGAGGCAGTGCTTTTCCTGTACCAGGGCGTAGGCGGTGCGATCGGTGTATTCATCCGAACGACGCATGGAAAGAAGGGCAACCGGGTAGTAGCGGCAGGCGGCGGGGCGGTCTTCATAGACGCTGCAGCCTTCTTCGACCATGAATTGGCAGGCGGTGCCGCCTTCGACCGGTTGGAACTTCACACCCGGCAGGCCATCCTTGTCCAGTTCGTAGGGGTAGGTGTATTGCTGCAGAAACTCGGCCGAGGAAAGGTTCAGCCGGTTTTTCAGTCGCAGGATGTCGTAAGGTGTCAGCGGAATATCGATGTTGCTGCAGCAGGCATTCCAGCATTTGACCTGGCGATGGCAGCGGAACTGGATGGGCGTGTCGCCTTCCAGCATATTGGGCATGACCGGGCTTTCTACAAAGGGAGAGTCCTTGGCCAGATTGTTGAATTCCTGTTCGTCCATGATGTACCTCGTTTGTGCGCTGTGCGCGGTTATAACTAAATGTCCAGACATAAAGAAGACTGTGCGCCTGCCTTATGTCTTGGCACTTGTCCCTGTTTTCAACAGGTTTATTCATTCCTGTAAAGAAAAAACCGGGCACCTTGCGGCGCCCGGCTTTCATTTTACTACACTGTTAAAGCAAACTCTTAGTGAGCAGCAGGCTTGAACAGTTTGGACTTGTCAACCAGATCCACGTGAGCGCGCTTGAAGCAGGTCCACTGTTTGGTTGTCTTGTCATAGATGGAGTTCACGAAGCACTTCCAGTTCTCTTCATCGACAAAGTTCTTGTCCATGCGGTAGTAGAAGCCAGGGTAACGGCTTTCTTCACGGAACAGGATGTGTTTCATGTGAGCTTCAGCAGTCAGGATGCGGTGGTAGTTTTCCCACGCACGCAGCAGTTCGTGCAGGTCTTTTGCACGCATCTTTTCTGCGTCTTCCTTCAGCATGTCCAGCTTCTCGCTCGCTACAGCCAACATCTTGTCGTTGGTGGTGTAGTAAGTTGCAACGCCAGCTACATACTCGTCCATGATTTTTTGCAGACGGAACTGCAACATCTTTGGAGTGATGTAGTTGGGGTTTACGTCGATCGCGGTGGTGTAGTCCTTGAATTCCAGGAAGTTGCGAACTGGCTTGTAGATTTCAGCTACCAGTTGATCAGCAGGAGTGTCCAGCTCAACTTTCATGTCCTTGTTGTCAACGCAATATTTAACCATTGCCTTGGCAGCCAGACGGCCTTCAGCGTGGGAACCGGAAGAGAACTTGTGGCCGGATGCGCCAACGCCGTCGCCAGCGGTGAACAGACCCTTGACCGTGGTCATGCCACGGTAGCCCCAGTTCCAGCCTTGTGGCAGGTGAGCAGGTACGCCGTCTTTGGCTTCGCTGGTCGGTGCGCCAACGTCTTCAGGACCGGAAGTCCAGATACCGCAGCAACCGGAGTGTGAACCCAACAGGTACGGTTCGGTAGGCATCAGTTCAGAGTTTTTCTTCTCTGGCTCGATGTTCTCACCCACCCAGATACCGCACTGGCCAATACACATGTCCAGGAAGTCTTCCCAGGCTTCTGCTTCCAGATGCTTAACTTCACGAGGAGACAGAGTCTCACGCAGTTTTGCCAGAGCCGTTACTGTGTCCATGTAAATCGGGCCGCGGCCTTCTTTCATTTCCTTCAGCATCAGGTGGTTACGCAGGCAGGAAGCAGGAACAGCAGCTTGACCATACGGAGGATAGTCGTTCAGCATTTCCTTGTTCTTGACCATGTACACTTCGCCATTGGCGTTAGTAGCTTGGGCTTTGAACAACAGGAACCATGCGCCTACAGGACCGTAACCGTCTTTGAAACGTGCAGGAACGAAGCGGTTTTCCATCATGGTCAGTTCTGCACCGGCTTCAGCAGCCATGGTGTAGGTGGAACCTGCGTTCCATACTGGGTACCATGCACGACCTTGGCCTTCACCAACGGAACGTGGGCGGAACAGGTTTACGCAACCACCGGCTGCCAGCAGAATTGCCTTGGCCTTGTAAACCACAACTTTATTTTCACGCACGGAGAAACCAACAGCACCGGCGATGCGGTTTTTGTCGGCTGCGTCGTTAACCAGTTTAACGATGAAGATACGTTCCTGGATGCGGTCCATGCCCAGTGCTTTTTTAGCAGCTTCGGCAACGATCCACTTGTAGGATTCACCGTTGATCATGATCTGCCACTTACCGGAACGAACAGGCTTGCCGCCGTCTTTCAGTTTTGGCATTTCAACGGAACCGTCATGACGCTCACCAGCTTCGTCAGTCTTCCAGATTGGCAGACCCCATTCTTCGAACAGATGCACGGATTCGTCAACGTGACGGCCCACGTCGTAGGCCAGATCGTCACGGGTAATACCCATCAGATCGTTGGATACCATACGTGCGTAGTCAGCAGGATCTTGCGCATCACCGATGTAGGTGTTGATCGCGGACAGACCTTGAGCCACGGCACCGGAACGGTCCATAGCTGCCTTGTCTACCAGTTTGATCTTGAGGTCAACGCCGTTTTCACGCTTGGCTGCATCAGCCCAGCGCATGATTTCATAGGCCGCACCGGAACAAGCCATGCCGCCGCCAATCAGAAGAATGTCTACTTCTTCTTGTACTACTTCAGGATTTTCAAAGGTTCCAGACATCTTATTTACCTTTCAATATTCGTTAATATTAACCGTTCGTCGCGTCTTACTTGCGGATCAGTTCAGCAGGGTTGCCAGTACGGTAGCCGTTCATTTCATTGAAGAAACCGGACTTGGCTACATTTGCCATGCTTGCTTCTGGCTTGCCGCCGTAGCAATCGATAGAACCTTCAGGCGTGGTGCGGATCGGGAACTTGAAGCGCTTCAGTGTGCCGTTACGGAATTTGATGGTCCACATGATGGAGTCGGAACCACGCAGAGGCTGTACGGAACCACCCAGAGGCACGACGTCAGCGTAGTGACGTGCTTCGATAGCCTGTTGTGGGCAAATCTTCACGCAGGAATAGCATTCCCAGCACTGCTCTGGCTCCTGGTTGAAAGCACGCATGGCGTGGCCGGTTTCGGAACCATCTTTGTCCAGCTTCATCAGGTTATGCGGGCAGATGTACATGCACGCAGTTTTGTCCTGACCTTTGCAACCGTCACATTTGTCTGTACGTACAAAAGTTGGCATTGCTTTTACTCCTCGGTATTGACATTAACAACTATAAAAAAGCCGGTTGCATGAGCGACCGGCCAACCCTAAAAAACTTATTTGGCAGAATGACCTTTGAGTTCAATCTTGACGTTCTGCTCGGCGGTAAGGCCTGCGTAGTATTTCTGCAGAACTTTGGCCACTTCCGGGCGGCTGAATTCTACAGGCAGATCCTGTCCTTCGGAAAGCATGGAACGGACTTTGGTTCCGGACAGCAGGATACGGTCATCCTTGGTGTGAGGGCAAGTGCGCTGCGAGGCCATGCCGCCGCACTTGTTGCACCAGAAGGTCCAGTCGATGTTCATGTTCGTGGTTTCGAGCGAACCCTTGGGGATTTCGTCGAAAATCTTCTGTGCATCAAATGGGCCGTAGTAGTCGCCGACGCCAGCGTGGTCGCGACCTACGATCAGGTGCGAGCATCCATAGTTCTGGCGGAACAGGGCGTGTAAAAGTGCTTCGCGTGGGCCGGCATAGCGCATGTCCAGCGGGTAGCCTGCCTGAATTACGGTGTTGGGGGCAAAGTAGTTTTCTACCAGTACGCTGATGGCTTCGGAACGAACTTCAGCAGGAATGTCGCCGGGCTTCAGCGCGCCAAGCAGGGAGTGAACCAGCACGCCGTCCATGGTCTCGATGGCAATCTTGGCCAGGTATTCGTGCGAGCGGTGCATTGGGTTGCGAGTCTGGAATGCGGCAATCTTGGACCAGCCCATTTTCTCGAACATGGCGCGGGTCTCGGCCGGTGTCATGAACTGGTCGCCGTACTCTTCCTTGAAAGTGCCGGTGGATAGAACTTTAACCGGGCCAGCCAGATTGTATTTGCCTTGGGCCATGACCATCTTGACGCCTGGGTGCTCAAGATCCGTGGTCTTGTAGACCTGCATGCACTCATGACTCTTGTCAATCGAGTATTTCTCGGTCACCTTCATGGTGCCCATGATCTCGTCAGAATCGCTGCTTACGAGAGCAATTTCGTCGCCTGCCTTGATGCTCTCGTCGTCTGTCGATAGCGTAACAGGGATCGGCCAGAACAGGCCGCTGGCCATTTTATAGCCGTCACAAACACCCTGCCAGTCGGCGTGGGTCATGAAGCCGTCAAGCGGGGTAAAACCACCAATACCCATCATGATGAGATCGCCGGTTTCGCGGGAGCTCATTTTCAGCTTGGACATGGACTGGGCACGTGCCAGTTCAGATTTCAGCGCGTCGCCTGTCTGCAGCAGGGGCTTGAGTTCACCGCCGCCATGTGGCCGAACTAGTTTGGACATTTTTTCTCCATTTCTTAGTTTAATGGTTTATTGAAACCGGGCTTCGATTTAAGGATTTTCAAAGAATAGCATGTAGGACCAGGGGATTTTATCCATATATTTTATCTTCGAATAAGTTAATTCGATAATTTTGTCCACATACTGATCAGTTAATCAGAATGTTCTGAAATGCCGCTTGATTTTGGCTCAGCGTTTATTGTGATTAACAATAGTTGGGAGCGACAACAATTTTTCAGTATTTCACTGGCAAAGAGATTTGTCCAGAAAAGTGACTGATGACGAAGTGCAATAGGCGTTATTTGGCTGTATTTGTGGCGTTACCCAAGTAAGCCGAAGAAGCTTTTGATCTTGTAAAGTATTTCCGAGTGTGCCTGGGTGTGCAAGTGTTGTGCCGCTGCAATGCCATCCTGAACTGAATGCAGTTCGGTCTGTCGCGCTACCAGTATCTGGGTAATTTCATCAGCGATAGACGGGCGAGACTGGATGATGCTTTCGAAGGATTCTTTATCAAGTCGGTAGCATTCCACATCCGTTTTTGCAATGACCGTAGTGCTGCGGGGCGATCCTGTCATCATGCCCATTTCGCCAAAAAAACTGCCTGCCTGAATAGTGGAAAGTATCTTGTTGCCTCTACCTGTTTCCAGCACCACTTCAGCCTCACCCTCGGTCATGATGTAAAGCCAGTGTGCGACGGCGCCTTGCTTCGTCATGATATCGCCCCTGACGAATGGGGCGTATTTCAGACGACCGGCTACTGTATTCAACTCTTCATCGCTGAAAGAGCGGAACAAATCCACCTTGCGCAAGGTTTTCATACGCCGGGTGATTTCCCGGGAAAGGCGAATTTCATTGTATTTCTCGCCTTCCTTGAAAATATGGATATTTCCCTCAGGTACTGGCAGACGAATACCGGCACGCTGCAGTGCTGCGTAGATATGGGCGCGAACAGCGGAATCGGTGGGGTCGTCAACCGCAATGTCCGTCAGCCAGTACCGTACGGCATAACGCGCGGCACTCTTGTCGAAATCCATTATCACGCAGTTGGGAGCCGGTTCCCTGGCCACGCGCAGAATGTCTGCAGACTGTATGGCTTTCTCTACGATTTCTATGACTCTTGCAGGCGGAATGTTGTAATCCACGTTGAACCATACCCAGCGCCGCCACTGTTCGGCTTGCCCGGTCCGTTTGCCAAGCACGGTGAACTTGGATTTCATCAGCACGCTGTTGGGGATGACCACCGTTTCCCAATTGCGGGTTTCAACGGAGGTTGAACGCCAGCGAATATCAACGACTTTACCGCTCACGTCATCCACCTTGATCCAGTCGCCGATCTGGACCGAATTATCCAGTTCAAGCGCAAGGCCGCCCAGGATGTTGCCCAGCGTATCCTGCATGGAGAAAGCGATGACTGCGGTAATGACAGCGGATGTGGTGACGATGCCGCTCAGGTCCATTCCAGCGTAACGCAAGCGGACCATGCCCCAGATCAGATAGCCGACAATGACCAGCATGTCTTCGAGAATGCTGGGGGTTTCGAGGCGTGCAGCAGGCAGAACGACGCGGAAAACAAGCATCCCGAATAATCTGATCAGGACAATCCCTTCCGCGACGATAAATATTTCATGCAGGATGTCGGCGGCTTTTGGCAGACTCAGACTATGAAAAATTCCGCTGATCAGAAGGCCCAGCAGGCAAACGCCAAAAAATGACAGGGTATGTATCAGGGTGCGGCGATCTGCTGGCCTGAGGCGGTAGAGCAGCAAGCCGATGAATACGACAGATCCGATCAGGTAGCCAATATCCTGATGCCATGCGAAAGAGGAAACTTCTTGCCATGCGTTCATGATGCAACTGTAGCAATAATCCTGAACAAATGGGAACTCCTGTAAAATCCAGCCAAATGAATTGGCGGGGGCTGGCATGACTTGGTACGGCTTGATTGCGGTAGGCGCGGGAGCGGCAATGGGGGCATGGCTGCGCTGGGGGTTCGGGTTGTGGCTCAATCCCCTGTTCCCGGTTTTGCCTCTGGGAACGCTGGCGGCCAATCTGTTCGGAGGTTATCTGATGGGGTTGTCCATGGTGTTTTTTGCCGAACATTCCGGCCTTCCTCCGGAAGCGCGTTTGCTGATCGCCACCGGCTTTCTCGGCGGGCTTACCACTTTTTCCACCTTTTCCGCAGAGACCGTGACGCTGTTGCTGCGCGCCCAGTATGCCTGGGTTGCCGGGATAGTGGGCTTGCACGTGGCAGGTTCTCTGGCCATGACCATGTTGGGTATCTGGACTGTAAAGGCATTCAGGGGGTGAATATGCAAGGCGTCTGTCTGAAACTGTTTGTCAGTGAGGCGGGGAGGCATGAAGGTGGCCTTTTGTACGAGTGGCTGCTTGAACAGGCAAAAGCGCTCGGAATTCGCGGGGGTACAGCCACACGCGCCATCGCGGGTTATGGTCGTCATGGCAGGTTGCATGAAGAGGCTTTTTTCGAGCTGGCGGGTGAATTGCCGGTCGAGATCGAATTCTTGCTTGCCGAATCCGAGGCAAGCCAGTTGCTGGATCTGCTCAAAAACCACCAGCTCAGGTTGTGCTACGTCAAGATGCCTGCCGAGTATGGCGTTACCGGCTAAATGGGGTTTTACGACCAGCTGATTCTATTCGTCGCATCGTTTGTCGCTAACTGGTTTTCGGCGCTGTCAGGTGGTGGTGCCGGCCTGATCCAGTTTCCCATGCTGATTTTTTTGGGACTGCCTTTCGGCGTGGCACTGGCCACTCACAAAGTGGCCAGTGTTGCACTCGGCCTGGGGGCCACCATCCGGCACTATCGGGAAAGCCACCTGGAACGGCGCCTCTCGCTCATCATCCTTGGCGCAGGTTTACCTGGCGTGATTTTGGGCGCCAATACCATTCTTAGCGTTCCCGCCCATATCGCGCAACTGGCGCTTGGCATCCTGACCATGGGGCTTGGGCTTTACTCGGTTTTCAAGCCAGCTCTGGGGATGGAGCACGCACCGCGCAACCTCGAGGGAAATGCTTTGCTGAGCGGCATGGTCGGGCTGTTCGTGGTCGGTTTCCTGAATGGATCGATCACCTCTGGTACCGGTCTGTTCCTGACCATGTGGCTGATTCATCGTTTCGGCCTCGATTACCGGCGCGCTGTGGCTTATACCCTGGTGTTGTGCGGCCTGGTATGGAATGGCACCGGAGCTGTGGTGCTGGGGATGATAGGCACCATCGCCTGGCACTGGATGCCGGCCTTGCTGCTTGGCTCGGTGACTGGTGGCTATCTGGGCAGCCACTTCGCACTCAGCAAGGGTAACAAGTGGATCAAACGTGCATTCGAAATCGTCACGATCCTGATCGGGCTTAAACTTATCGCCGGATAGGCTCGCAGTTGCTGGATTAACAAGGGATTTTCCGCCACAATATCGAACTTTGTGGCCAGCAGGGCCGTTTGGGAATTTTCATCGAGAAGAATCATGAATCTGCACGAATATCAGGCAAAACAGTTGTTGCGCGACCAAGGCATTCCTACGCCGCGCGGCGTGGTGCTGGACAACTCGGGACAAGCGGAAATGGCCGCCAGTCATCTGGGCGGAAGCGCATGGGTAGTCAAGGCGCAAATCCACGCTGGCGGGCGCGGCAAGGCGGGCGGAGTGCGGGTGGTACGTTCGGTGGACGGCTTGATCCAGGCGGTAAGCAACCTGCTTGGCAGTTGTCTGGTGACTTACCAGAATGCCCCCGACGGACAGATGGTGACACGCTTGCTGGTGGAAGAAACACTGGATATTGGGCGCGAAATTTACCTCAGCCTGACCGTGGATCGTGAATCCGAGCGCATCGTGCTGGTGGCTTCCGGCAGTGGCGGGATGGAAATTGAGGAAATCGCCCGTACCGATCCGGACAAGATCCTGCGCGAAATATGCGATCCGGTATGGGGTCTGCAGGATTTCCAGTGCCGCAATATCGCTTTTGGCCTGAACCTGCAAGGCGCGCAGATTGCTGCCTTTACCAAAATGGCAAAAGGACTGTTCCAGTTGTTTGTGAAGAACGATCTGTCGCTGGTGGAGATCAATCCGCTGGTGGTGACGGCAGGCGGCGAACTGGTGGCACTGGACTGCAAGATCAGCGTGGAAGACAACGCCCTTTACCGCCAGAAAGAGCTGGCGGTCTTGCGCGACCCCTCACAGGATGATGCCAAGGAAGTGGCGGCGCGCGAGGCGGATCTCAATTACATCGCCCTCAGCGGCAATATCGGCTGCATGGTCAACGGCGCCGGCCTGGCCATGGCGACCATGGACCTGATCAAGCTGCACGGCGGCCAGCCCGCCAACTTTCTCGACGTAGGCGGTGGCGCGACGGCGGAAACCGTCGCCAAGGCTTTCAAGATCATTCTTTCTGATTCCAATGTCAAAGCCATCCTGGTCAATATCTTCGGCGGCATCATGCGCTGCGACATCATTGCCGAGGGCATCATCACGGCGGTCAAGGAAGTCGGCGTCAAGGTGCCGGTGATCGTGCGCCTGGAAGGCACCAACGTCGAACTGGGGCAGAAGATGCTGGCCGAGAGCGGTGTGGGTGTGATTTCCGCCAGCGATCTGACCGATGCGGCCAAGCGTGCCGTGGCAGCGGTGCAATGATTTTTGAACCGCAAAGTCGCGAAGGCGCAAAGAAATTATTGTCCGAGGGGGCTTGTGCTGTCGCTCTTCTGGCGGCGGCGTTGTGTTTGTCATGCAACAGTTTTTTCTCTGCGCCTTTGCGTCTTCGCGGTTAAAAAGGGTTCTAAGAATGAGTATTCTGGTCAATAAAGACACCAAGGTCATCTGCCAGGGCTTCACCGGCAAGCAGGGCACTTTCCATTCCGAGCAGGGCATTGCCTATGGCACCAAAATGGTCGGCGGCGTGACGCCGGGCAAGGGCGGACAGACGCATCTCAACCTGCCGGTATTCAACACGGTGCGTGACGCCGTGAAGGAAACCGGCGCCAATGCCACCATGATCTACGTACCGCCGGCCTTTGCCGCGGACTCGATCATGGAAGCCGCAGCGGCAGGAATCGAAGTCATTGTCTGCATTACCGAGGGCATTCCGGTGCTGGATATGATGAAGGTCAAGGCGGCGCTGAAAGACAGCGCATCCGTGCTGATCGGTCCCAACTGCCCCGGCATCATCACCCCGGAAGAATGCAAGATCGGCATCATGCCCGGCTTCATCCACAAGAAGGGCAAGGTCGGCATCGTATCGCGTTCCGGCACGCTGACTTATGAGGCGGTGTACCAGACCACCAGAGCCGGCCTGGGTCAGACCACCTGCGTCGGTATCGGCGGCGACCCGATCAAGGGACTGGACTTCATCGACTGCCTGAAGCTGTTTCAGGACGACCCGGAGACCGAAGCCATCATCATGGTGGGCGAAATCGGTGGTACTCGCGAAGAAGAGGCTGCGGAATACATCAAGGCCCATGTCAGCAAGCCGGTGGCGGGCTACATCGCTGGTCAGACCGCGCCCAAAGGCAAGCGCATGGGCCATGCCGGGGCGATCATCGCCGGCGGCAGCGGGCTGGCCTCTGACAAGATCAAGGCGCTGCAGGCCGCCGGGGTGGTAGTGGCAGAATCGCCTGCCGGGCTGGGCGAGGCAGTGCTGGCAGCGATCAGTCAGGCACGGTAAGGAAGCACTTCATGAAAGAAACCAGCGTTCTGTTTGTCTGCATGGGAAATATATGCCGATCACCCACCGCCGAGGGGGTGTTCCGCGACCTCGTCACGCGCTCTGGTCTGGATAAGGCGATACACGTCGATTCGGCCGGGACGCACAACTATCACATCGGCAAATCGCCAGATGCGCGGGCGAGCGCGGCTGCGGCGCAGCGGGGCTATGACCTGAGTGCCTTGCGTGGCCGTCAGGTGAGCCGGGAGGATTTCCTGTCGTTCGACTACATTCTGGCCATGGATGAGGAAAACCTGTCCAACCTGAAACGGATATGCCCGGCAGGGCAGGTGCACAAAATCAGCCTGTTCCTGGAGTACAGCCGAAAGTTCAGCGAGCGCGAAGTGCCGGACCCGTACTACGGCGGGGTACAAGGTTTCGAGCAGGTGCTAGAAATGGTAGAAGATGCCGCACAGGGCTTGCTCGACAATTTGGCTGAGGCGCATTCGCTGCGTAGCTGATTCAGGTTTTCTGGGCGTTCTGCCCGTAAGTTTTGAATTTCTCCAGCACCACATCCATTTCTGTGTCGGAAAGCAGGTTGGGCGTGCCGATCTGCAGCAGGCGGCAATACTGCTCGCACAGGCTTTCCACTTCCACGGCCACCGCCAGCGCGCGTGGCAAGTCTGTTTCGGCAACCAGCAAGCCATGATTTCCCAGTAAACAAGCCTTTCGGTCATTCATGGCGGCCAGGGCATGCTCCGAAAGTTCCTGCGTGCCGAAAGTGGCATAGGGCGCGCAGCGGATGGTTTTGCCACCGGCTGCCGCGATCATGTAGTGAAAGGGCGGAATGTCGCGGCCCAGGCAGGCCAGAGTGGTGGCAAAGGTGGAATGGGCGTGCAGCACGGCACCGAATTCCGGTCTCGCGATGTAGAGATCGCGGTGAAAACGCCATTCGCTCGAAGGTTTTCGACGGCCGCGCGCATTGCCGTCGAAATCCATCCACGCCACATCCTCCGGAGTTTGTTCTCCAGGCGCCATACCCGATGGGGTAATCAGGAAGCCATCGCCGCAGCGCACGCTGAGATTGCCCGATGCGCCCCGGTTCAGCCCCTCGCGTTGTGCCGCCATAGCTGTATCGATGAGGGCGCGGCGTAGTTCGGCTTCGCTCACTACAGGCAGTTCGGCTTCGCTCACTGTGCGTGATTCGGCTTCGCGTGCAGTGAGCGAAGCCGAACTGTGCTCCGGGTAGAGGCCAAGCAGTCCATCTCGTGAGGCCGGGCAGACGCCGCGTTCGGTAATCAGGCCGGTCACCAGCCGCGCCGGGGTGACGTCGAAAGCGTAGTTGGCTGCCGGGCTGCCGTGCGGAGTAAGGGTGACGCTGACGATTTCGCCCTCCGCCGTTCTGCCGCGTATCTGGGTGACTTCTTCCGCATCGCGTTGTTCGATTGGAATCTCGCGCACGCCGTCTTCCAGTGTCCAGTCGATGGTGGGGCCGGGCAGGGCGACGTAGAACGGGATCTGATTGTCGAAGGCCGCCAGCGCCTTGAGGTAGGTGCCGATCTTGTTGCACACATCGCCGCAGGCCGTGGTGCGGTCAGTGCCGACGATCACCATGTCCACCATGCCGTGCTGCATCAGATGGCCGCCGGTGTTGTCGGCGATTACGGTATGCGGCACGCCATGCTGCTGCAGCTCCCAGGCCGTGAGGCTGGCGCCCTGGTTGCGCGGACGGGTTTCGTCCACCCAGACGTGAAGCGGAATGCCGGCGTCGAAAGCGGTGTAGATGGGCGCCAGCGCCGTGCCCCAGTCCACCGTGGCGAGCCACCCGGCATTGCAGTGGGTTAGGATATTGACCGGCTCGCCCTTGGCCTCCAGCCTGTCGCGGATGAGTTTCAGGCCGTGTTGGCCGAGCGCGCGGTTGTTATCCACATCTTCATCGCAGATTGCAGCCGCTTCCAGCCACGCCGCCTGTGCGCGCCGCTCGGGTGGCAGCGTCAAGAGCAGGACCTTCATGCGCGCCAGCGCCCAGCGCAGATTGATGGCAGTGGGGCGGGTTGCGGCGAGTGTGCTGCAGGCCTCTTCCAGCGCCGTATCGGATGCTTTGTCGCTCATCGCCAGCGCCACGCCATAGGCCGCTGTCGCCCCGATCAGCGGAGCGCCGCGCACCAGCATATTCTTGATGGCAATGGCGGCGTCGTGCAGGTTTTCCAGCCGCACCGTGGCAAATTCGTGCGGCAGCCGGGTCTGGTCGATAATTTCAACCGCCACACCTTCTTCGGCAGGCCAGATGGTGCGGTAGGGGAGGCCGTCAATATTCATGGGTGGGTTCAGGATTCAAGGAAAAACGTAATATTTGCAGCTTCCCGTGGCAAATGCAAAGAAGCACGCCATTCGGTGATTGGTTTTTTGATCAACCTGCCAGAAAGGAGGCATGAGCCTCGATATATGTTATTTGCGCTTGGATGAAGCGCTTTTGGCTTTGTCAGGAAGGGGTACGGGTGTCCTGGATGTCAAGATCCGGCGTATTAAGGCGACAAGTTCGGCATTTGCTTCGGAAAGATTCAATACCTTGTGGATGATTTTGTCCTGATCAATTCTGCGGGCAGTCTGTTCTTCCTCAGAAAGATATTCATCCAGCTTGCTTGGTGGGTGGCCCCCGTTTTTTGTGATCTCGGCCATTTCATGCCAATCCCTGTACCCATAGAGCTTTGCAGTCCATTCCTGGCTGCTTGAAAGCTTATTCGTAGGGAACAAGGCGCTAAGATGTTGTGCGACCTTTTTGGGGCGGGCCAGACCTGTTAAATAAAAACGCATGCGACAATCTCCTGGTTAAGTCGGAGTGCCCACATCGGAATAAAGCACCACTTTGTTGATTGTACAAGAATCAAAGGGGGGGGGCACTTCGTTTTGTCTTCGACTTTCTTGCTCTGCTGACCTGCCCCCATTAGAAGTGCCACCGGCATCCTAGTGAAATCCAATTTTCCCTCTGTAGCCGCCACCCGCCAACCCAAGAGCAACAATTTGATCAGTTTTATGCCACCTTTTTTTTGGGTGGTTCAGGCGCAACTGCAAATGTGATTGCACATGGCATGATAATTGCTTTCGAATATGCTGATTCGATTTAAATCTGGACTATAAATAATATGAATAAAAAATTTCTCTGTGGCTGTGTCGGCCTGTTGTTTATTTCTCCGTTGAGTGTTTCGTATGCTCAGAATCTGAAAGATGCCTCAAAAAATGCCGTACTGAATAACCCGGAAGTGCTTTCCAGATGGCATGCGTTCCGGGCGTCCGAAGGGGAGCGCGATGCATCTTTCGGCGGATTTTTGCCACGAGTTGACCTGACTATGGGCGTAGGCAAGGAGAGGAGGGATGATCCTCTTCTGCAGCGGGATTACAGCCGAAATTCCACTTCTGTCGTTCTTTCGCAGATGCTCTACGACGGATTTTCAACCAGCAATGATGTCAAGCGCCTGGATCATGCCTCGCAAGTGAGGGCGCTCGAGCTTCAGGACGCGGCAGAGGTTACGGCACTGGAAAGCGTGCGGGCTTATTACGATGTGTTGCGGTATCGCAAGCTAATAGCCCTGGCAGAGGAAAGCTATACCCGCCACCACACCGTTTTCGAACAGATTCAGGGGAAGGTCAAGGTCGGTGCGGGCCGCCGCGTGGACCTTGAGCAGATATCCGGTCGGCTTGCTCTGGCTGAATCCAATCTGCTGATTGAAACCGCAAATCTGCATGATGTATCCGCACGCTTCCAGAGAATCGTGGGTGAGCCTCCCGCCAAGGAGATGGATGAGAATTCTGGTGTATCAGGCGGGATTCCAAAAGATGCGACCTCAGCGCTGATGATGGCGCAATCCAATAATGCTTCTCTGCGTGCTGCAATCGAAAATGTGCGCGCTGCCAATTATGCCAGTGCTGCCCGCCGTTCGCAGTTTCAGCCTCGCGTGGATCTGCGTTTAAAGAAGGATCGTGGGCAGGATCTGAACGGGTTCGCCGGCCAGACCGATAATTCGGTGGCTGAGGTGACGCTCAACTGGAATCTGTTCAATGGCTTGTCGGATGTGGCGAGAATTCGACAGTATGTTGAGCAGGTTGAAGTGGCCAAAGGGCTGCGTGACAAGGCTTGTCGCGATATCCGGCAAACCATGGAGATCGCCTACAACGACGTACAAAAGCTCAAGGAACAGCTGACATACCTTGACCAGCACCAGTTGTCCATTGAAAAGGCGCGAGACGCCTATCGCAAGCAATTCGATATTGGGCAGCGCACGCTGCTTGATTTGCTGGATTCCGAAAATGAGTTGTACCAGGCCAAACGGGCTTATACCAATGCGGAATATGATTTGCTGATCGCCTATGCGCGCACTCAGGCGGGTATGGGAAATTTGTTGCCGGTTCTGGGTGTTTCTGCCGGGTATCAGGAGGAGCTTCCCAAATTTGACAAGTGGGAAAGCGCCGAAGAAGCGGCAATGCAGTGCCCTCCCGATCCCATCACGATATATGTGGCTGACAAGGCATCGCTCAAGGCGCGTGCGCTTGAACTCATGAAAGAGTCTGAAACTGTTTCTCTAGTGTCAGAACCTAAACCGACGGCTCAGGCGCCTTCTGTCGAAGGAAAAGTCAGAGAAGCGGTGAACGCCTGGCGTGCGGCCTGGGTGGCGCGTGATTTGCCGGCTTATATTGCTGCTTATGCGCCTGACTATTCTCCCGGTGATGGTTCGACGCATGAGTCCTGGATCGAGAAGCGCAAGGCCGTAGTCGGAAAGGCAAAAGGTATTGCGCTTGAGGTGGATGATATGAAGATTATTTCATCTGATCAGGCGCATGCTGAGTCTACCTTCCGTCAGTCCTATCGTTCTGCGACATACCGTGACGTGGTGTACAAGAAAATGGTGTGGCAGAAGATGGAGAAGGGCAACTGGGTGGTCGTGAGCGAGACAAGTTCAGCTTCACCGTGGAAATAAGAAGTCCGGGGTTCGAGTGGTGTAGATTATGTTCTCGCGAATGACAGGTATATTTTATGAGCAATGAAGAAATTCCCAAGGGGCCTCCAGAAGTACCCTCACAACTGGAAGAACCTGTACGGGAAGATCTGGTTCACCCGGACCCCTTGCTGGATTGTCTCGTCGAGCTGAGCCGGATTCATGGTCGTCCCAATACGCGGGCGGCATTGTCTTCCGGATTGCCTATCCCCAAGACCGGGTTGACACCATCCCTGTTTGCCAGGCCTGCGGCACGCGCCGGGTTTGCCAGCAAGGTGGTGCGCCGCTCCCTGGAGAAAATCGATCAGGCCTTGTTGCCGGTCATCCTTCTGTTGCATGGCAATGAGGCCTGTTTGCTGCTGGGCTGGGATGCGCAAGGGGAAACTGCACGACTGCTTTTTCCGGATACCGGCCAGGGGTCGGTGACGCTCTCCCGGGATGAAATATCGCTGCGCTATACCGGGATCGCCATTTTTGCCCGCCCTCATTTCCGTTTTGATCAGCGCACGCCGGAGGTCAAGCGCGTCAAGGAGGGCCACTGGTTCTGGAGCGCGATTGCGGAGCAATGGCTGGCTTATCGCGACATTCTATCGGCTGCTGCGCTGATCAATGTTTTTGCACTGGCGATGCCGCTGTTTACCATGAATGTGTATGACCGCGTAGTGCCGAATTTTGCCGTGGAAACGCTGTGGATGCTTGCGGCAAGCCTGGTATTGGTATTGGGGCTGGATTATGTGCTCAGGTTGCTGCGAGGTTATTTCATCGATCTGGCCAGCGCACGTATTGATCTCAAGCTCTCGGCCATGATTATGGAGCGTGTTCTGGGAATGCGCTTGTCCGACCGTCCTGCTTCGGTGGGCTCGTTTGCTGCTACGCTGCGCTCCTTTGAATCCGTTCGGGATGTGATTGCATCTGCAACCGTGACTGCACTGATCGATCTTCCTTTTGCCCTGCTTTTCCTGATTGTCATGGCATGGATCGCCTGGCCGCTGGTTTTTATCCCCCTGATTGGCGTTATTTCAGTGGTGGTCTACAGCTATATCATTCAGCACAAGATGCATGAGTTGTCTGAAACGACCTTTCGGGCTGCTGCCCTGCGCAATGCGACGCTGGTCGAGAGCCTGACAGCGCTGGAAGCGATCAAGTCGCATGGTGCCGAAGGACAGATGCAGATCAAATGGGAAAATACTGCTGCCTTTCTTTCGCGCGTCAATTCCCAGATGCGCCTGCTATCCGCATCAGCAATCAATGGCGCAATGACACTGCAGCAGCTCGTCAATGTGACGGTGATTGTGGGTGGGGTATATCTGATTCATGCAGGCATGTTGACGCAGGGTGGTTTGATTGCCAGTACCATGCTGGCGTCAAGAGCGATCGCGCCACTCGGCCAGTTGATCGGTGTGCTGATGCAGTTCCAGAGCGCGCAGACTGCGCTTGAATCCCTGGATAAAACCATGCAGAAGCCGACCGAACGTGCGGGAGAAACCGCATTTATTCATCGCCCAGAAATACGTGGCGAGATCGAGTTCAGGGATGTGCATTTTTCCTATCCCGGCCACGCGGTTTCAGCCCTGAATGGCATTTCATTTCACGTCAAGCCCGGAGAGCATGTTGTCGTTCTGGGACGCGTTGGTTCCGGAAAGACAACCCTGCAAAAACTGATGCTGGGTTTGTATACGCCGACTGAAGGCACGGTGCGGATCGATGGTGTCGATGTTCGCCAGCTCGACCCGGCAGATTTGCGGCGCAATGTCGGTTATGTCGAGCAGGATGCCATGCTGTTTTTCGGAACACTACGCGAAAATATCGCAATTGGCGCGCCCTATGCCGATGATCAGGCAATTGTTGCGGCAGCAGAGGTGGGTGGGCTGACAGAATACGTAAACCGGCACCCGCAAGGCTTTGACATGCTGATCGGCGAGCGCGGCGAAACGCTCTCTGGTGGCCAGCGTCAGGGAGTGGCCATTGCACGCGCAGTCCTGCTTGAGCCGCCGATCCTGGTGCTGGATGAACCGACCAGTTCGATGGATTACACATCCGAATCCCACTTCAAGGAACGTATCCGGCGTTTTGCCAAACACAAGACGGTTGTGGTCGTGACCCACCGCACCAGCTTGCTGGAGCTGGCAGATCGCATCCTGGTGATCGATGATGGCCGTGTCGTGGCGGATGGCCCGCGGGACAAGATTGTGGCTGACCTTCAGGCCGGTAATGTCGGGAGGGCATCATGAAGCCGGTGTGGATGAATACGGCAATGCGCCTGCAGCGCTGGCTTGAAAATATACGCCTGAAAGCCCAGCCGTATGTAGATGGCAGGCTTGCCACGATCATGAAGGAACCCATAGGGAAGGTCGAAAAGGATTTCGTCGCGGATGCCGATTACTTCATGATTCAGCAGGAGCCCCTGCGCGCTCGCGTTCTAGTGCGCAGCCTGGCAGTAGTTTTGGTTCTGTTTGTCATGTGGGCTGCCGTTACGCAAGTGGATGAGATGGCAAAAGGGGAGGGCAAGGTTGTTCCTTCCCAGCAGTTACAGGTTTTGCAGAGCCTGGATGGCGGTATTGTCTCTGAAATTGCCGTTCGCGAGGGGGATGTGGTCAAGGCCGGGCAAGTCCTGCTGCGGATCGATCCGACACGATTTGCTTCCTCGGTGGGAGAAAGCCGCTCGCAGTATCTTTCACTGCTGGCCAAAACTGCGCGCTTGCGGGCTCTGGCCGAGAACAAGCCATTTATCCCGCCCGAGGAAGTCATACGTGAGGATGCGAAAACGGCTGATGAAGAGCGGCGGCTATTCGAATCTGCGCAAACAAACCTTGAAGCGCAGCTGGGTGTCGCGCGACAGCAACTTGCCCAGCGTCAGCACGAGTTAAGTGAGGCCGAGGCAAGGCATATTCAGGCGCGACAGGCATACGAACTGTCCAACAAGGAACTGGTCGTAACACGTACCCTGCTGAAAAGCGGAGCTGTTTCTGAAGTTGAGCTGCTTCGGCTCGAGCGCGATGTTTCCCGTTTCAAGGGGGAGAGGGATATGGCTTCTGCCCAGATATTAAAAAGCCAGTCGGCCATATCCGAGGCATCGCGCAAGATTCAGGAGATCGAACTGCATTTTCGTAATGATCAGCGCACCGAACTGGCCGATACCCAGGCCAAACTCAATGCCATCGAGGCTGGCAGTATCGGACTTGCAGACAAGGTAAAACATTCGGTTATCCGCTCGCCAATGCGGGGCACAGTGAAACGTTTGCTGGTCAACACGGTTGGCGGCGTAGTCCAGGCCGGCAAGGATGCAGTGGAAATCGTGCCGCTGGAAGACAATCTGCTGCTTGAAGCCAAGGTGATTCCACGCGATATCGCTTTTTTGCGGCCCGGCCAGAAAGCCCTGGTCAAATTCACAGCCTATGATTTTTCAATCTATGGCGGGCTGGAAGCCACATTGGAACAGATTGGCGCGGATACGGTCACTGACGAGCGCGGCAATACCTTCTACATCGTCCGCGTCCGGACTCACAAATCCAGGCTGGGCAACGATCTGCCGATTATTCCCGGCATGGTCGCCGAGGTGGATATTATCACTGGTCAGAAAAGTATCCTTTCTTACCTGCTTAAACCTGTCATCAGGGCCAAGCAGGCAGCATTCAGCGAGCGTTGAAGAAATTGGCCAGCGAAAAATACACGCATCAGGATGGCGTAAATCATCTGTTTTACTCCGCCAGTGGGGAGAGCTTGCCTCGCTGGAAAGAAGCATTTCCCGCCATGCAAATGATTCAAGTTGATGGTGCACAGTTGCAAACAGGCGCGGATATGCATTGGCTGCGAGTTGCGGGAGATGCGGATGTGTCTGCCCAGTTGTCACATATACGTCTACCCATGGGAGGCGTTGGCTTAGTGGTATTGAGCGATGAGCCTTCCGATGGGCAAGCGCTGAGTGCCTTCACTGCCGGTGCAAAAGCTTACTGCAACACACATGCGGATGCGGAAATTTTGCGGCAGGTGGCCAATGTCGTGCAGCAGGGCGGTTTGTGGCTGGGAGAATCCCTGTTGCAGCGGATCATCGCTGCAAGCGCCCACGCACTGCCGCCTGTCAGTGAAAAAATCGCATTTTCCGGCATGGATACTCTGAGCCGGCGCGAGCTCGAGGTCGCTCGTCTGATTGCTCAGGGACAAAGTAATAAAGATATCGTGCGCCAACTCGATATCACACTGAGGACGGTCAAGGCCCATGTCAGCGCGATCCTTGAAAAGCTGCAAGTCCGGGACAGATTGCAGATTGCCCTGAAGATCAATAAGCAGTCATAAAATTTATCTGCTACAGGGCTTCCTGTACCAAGGTCCAATAGCCGGACTGTTGAAGTCAGTGTAATTTTCCAAAATCATCATTTTTCCCTCCAGAGTTCTCGCCATGGCACAAACCGCAAATATCATCGGCACCGTTTCCCTGATTGAAGGTCATGCATTTGCCAAATCAAGGGACGGCTCACAGCGCGAACTCAGGGTCGGAGACCCGGTATTTGAGGGGGAGGTCGTTATCACGCCGCCGGGCAGCCGGGTCGAACTGGCTTTTGCAGACGGGAATACCTACCTGCTGCGTGAAAACGAAACACTGACACTGGATGCAAGTGTATTCGACGCGGCCTCAACCGGTTCCAAAGAAGCAGCCTTGCTGACAGGCGATGATGAAATAAAATCCATCGCACGGGCCATTGCGGAAGGCAATAGTCTCGACCAGTTGCTCGATGAGACGGCTGCCGGCCTCACCGGTGGGGGCAGCAGTGATAGTGGCCACAGTTTCGTTCAACTGGCGCGCGTCCTGGAGGCTGTAGATCCGCTTGCGTTCAAGTTTGATTCTAGCGAATCGGGCACCAGCCAGACCCTGACTGTCAGTGCGTTAAATTCACCCGTAAACGATGTGCCAACGGCAGTGAATGACAGTTTTCAAAGCACGGAAGACACTCCATTCAGTGGTTCGCTTGCCGCAAATGACACCCCGTCTCGCGATAACGGAAATGTCTGGTCGCTCGTGGCAGGCGCAGCGCATGGTGTTGTGGTTGTCCAGCCTGACGGCACTTTCACCTACACCCCCAATGCCAACTACAACGGCCCAGATGGCTTCAGCTACAGAATCACCGATGCCAATGGCGACGTCAGCGTTGCTTCGGCAAGTATCGATGTGGCTTCTGTCAATGATGCGCCATTGGCGCGTGACGACCTTGGCAGCATGAAGCAGGACACTCCCCTGAGCTTTTCTGCCGGCGCTTTGCTGGCGAATGACAGTGATCCAGACGGCGATACCCTTTCCATCGTATCTGCCGGGGGCGGCGTACATGGACGGGTAATTCTCAATGGCGACGGCTCTATTACGTTCATCCCAGATGAGGGTTACCACGGACCGGCCAGCTTTAACTACACCATCAGCGATGGGCATGGCGGCACTTCGACAGCAACGGTCAACCTTACCGTCGATCAGACAGACAGGACAACTCCGCCCGTCAACCGTGCGCCTACCGCCAATCCGGATGTTTTTGCAACCAACGAAGACACCCCGATTGCCATTGCCGTACGCGGCAACGATACGGATCCGGACGGCGATCCCCTCACCGTCACTGCTGTCACCAATGGTGCGCACGGCAGCGTATCGATCGATCCGGTCACGGGCAATCCGGTCTATACGCCTGACGCCAACTGGAACGGCACCGACACCTTCAGCTACACCATTACCGATCCGAGCGGCGCCACCAGCACCGCGACTGTTACGGTGACAGTCAACCCTGTCAATGACGCGCCCGTCTCCAATCCGGACAGTGCCTCGACCAATGAAGACACCCCGATCACCATTGCCGTACGCGGAAACGACACCGATCCTGAAGGTGATCCGCTTACTGTCACTGCTGTCACCAATGGCGCGCACGGCAGCGTATCGATCGATCCGGTCACGGGCAATCCGGTCTATACGCCTGACGCCAACTGGAATGGTACCGACAGCTTCACCTACACCATTTCCGATCCGAGCGGAGCGATCAGCACCAACACGGTTACGGTTACGGTGATCCCGGTCAACGACCCCACCGTCATTAGCGGCGGCACCAGCGGCAGCGGCGCGGAAGACGCGGTGGCCCCGATCACCGGCACCCTCGTGGCCAGCGACCCTGACGGCCTCAGCAACGGCAGCAACTACAG
>NSJJ01000036.1 GCA_002632355.1 Sulfuricella denitrificans | reverse complement strand
GGCGTTCCGCCTCGCGCAGAATCGCCACGATCTCCTCGGGCTTGAACCGTTTCCTTGCCATGCTGTTTCTCCCTTCAACCACTCCAGACTATCAATCAACCTGGACCAGTTTTCGGGGGAAAGGTCAGCTTGGATGTTTTTGAGACCGCTTCTAGCCTGGTTCCATGTTCACGATTTCTCGTCTCGGCGAACTCAAGGCCGAACCCGATGTCGTACGAATCACCTTCGACCGGCGCCCCGGCGCACCCACCCTGAAAACCAGTCTTTCGTGTCCGGCTGGGAAGCCACTTAGCAAGACCGTCCCATCCTTTGCCGTATCTCCGACAAGGAACGGACTGTGTTCCATATGCTCCAAATGCCCATCATCCCAGTACCACGAGATACGCGCATTTGGGATGGGCATACCTTCGGGCGTCCTAACGTCGAACAACATTGCGCCAGCCTCTTCACTGAACTGCAACGTTACCGGAATGTCGTGATTGTCCGAGTCGGGCTTGCTCAAAATGGTGCGTGTCACGGCGGTCATCTTTCCATTCGTTGCCCAGACCGCGCATTCACCGTACTCGCTCACATGATACGACACGCCGCCTTTTGCGCCAAAGACTCCATGCTGTTCGGACGGCGGGTACATTCCCATAGAGTAGCGTATGAGCGGAGATGCGCTATTCGGCCTGATGACAGCAAACCCGAGGTTTTCGTTCCTTTCTGTAGGAGGATCGAAACTAATCACCAGCCTTTGACGAACCGGACTTTCTTCGCCAGGTTCCGTGAGTACAATCTCAAATAAGTTTTCCTGGGTACCGTCAATCTCGAATGTCTGGTTCACGAATTCAGTCCGGTTCGACCAGGAGCGGATGGTAATCGAAACCTTGCCCGGCGGGAGGTTGTGAATGACCACGCTGTCATGCTCTGCGAGATCTACTCCCCCGGAACTGCCCAAATCGAGATACTCCGAATGCGGTCTTGCGTTGAATCCCAAGTGCAGATCGTCCGGCCGTTCGAAGCCATCGCACCGCACACGGATTGTAGTGGAAGGAAACTCTGGCCTGATCACCCCAAGGTCGGTCGTTTTCCCCTCGACTACGACTGATTTGGAAGAGGCGTTCAGTACCTGCGTGTGCACCGACCAATCGACCGCGACCTTCTTCTCGCCAGGCAGCAAGGGTCCCAAAAGAAAGTAGCCGGATTCGTCTGTCGCCCCCATCCGTTCCTGTATCCACCCAACCGTACTGCCTAATCCGCCGCTTGATACCTTGACGTCGGTGTCATACTTCTCGAGGTAGCGGCGAAACACCCTGATGGTGGCACTTTGAATGGGTATGCCGTCGAAATCCTGCACGTAGCCCTCAATGAAGCCGCCGAGCCACAACTTTATAGTGACGTCCTGTATCTCTCCCGGCCTCAGGCGAAGGTCTCGAACAGGTAGAGATACGTGCTCCCTGTAACCGGCAGTAACTGTGTATGCGTACGACGGTACGATGCTTGGGAAGCTGGCAATACCGCTGGCAAGGGTCATTTTTCGTGCCAGTCGGAACTAGAGTTTCTTCCTTCATGATTGGCCGTCACGACGCTGTGGCGGCCTTACTGTGTGATGCTGCGTAGTCTTTCGGGGTCATATAGCCGATCCCGC